>CAJUTB010000029.1 GCA_910589315.1 uncultured Oscillibacter sp.
GTATATACTTAGATTTTAGGAATACGCGTAATAAACACAAATGGAAATTGGGATTTTCATTTTGGAAAAAGCGTGCTATAATAATGGAAATTAGCAATGGATAACAAACCATGAACTATCAGGAAATGGGCCGGGGCGGACGGAACGCGTGCCGCCCTTTGGGACCCGTGGAAAGCGTGAGGAATATGTATGATCGTCTGGATGAGGAATTTATCTGCCGCGACGATAAATTCCAGGGAAACATTGTAACCGTTCACGTGGATCAGGTGCGGCTGCCCAACGGCCACACCGCCAGCCGGGAAGTGGTGGACCACAGCGGCGGCGTAGCCGTCCTGCCCCTGGACCATGAAAACAACGTCCTGGCCGTCCGGCAGTACCGCTACGTATTTGGCCGGACGCTGCTGGAAATCCCCGCCGGAAAGCTGGACCCCGGCGAGGACCCCGCCGCCGGCGGCCTGCGGGAGCTTTGGGAGGAAACCGGCGCCGTGCCGGAAATTTTCCAGCCGCTGGGACACATTCTCCCCTCGCCGGGCTGCTACGGCGAAACGCTGTACCTGTTTCTGGCGCGGGGACTGAAGCTGGAGGCCCAGCACCTGGACCCGGACGAATTCTTGCAGGTGGAGCGGGTGCCCTTTGACGAAATGGTCCACCGCTGCCTCACCGGCGAGCTGGAAGACGCCAAAACCGTTGCCGCGGTTTTGAAAGCAAAAGTGCTGCTGAATTTATAAATGGAGAAAAGAGGGTGGATGCATATGCCCAACGAAAAAACCGAGGCCCAAAAGCTGGTTTTGGTCGTAGAGGACGAAAAAAGCATCGCGGACATTCTGCGCTTTAACCTGGAACTGAAAAACTACCGCGTCAGCGCCGCCTACGACGGCGAGGAGGGCCTTGCCAAAGCGCGGGAGGAAAATCCGGATTTGATTCTGCTGGACATCATGCTTCCCAAGATGATCGGCTTTGACGTGTGCGAGATTCTGCGGAAAGAGGGAAACAACGTCCCGATTATCCTCCTGACGGCCCGGGAGGAGGAAGACGACAAGGTCAAGGGCCTGGAAATCGGCGCGGACGATTATATCACAAAGCCCTTTTCCATGCGGGAGGTCGTGGCCCGGGTGGAGGCCAACATCCGCCGCAACGCCATGCCCCAGCGGGCCTCTGCCGCCGCGGCGGACAGCGCGATGCCGGTTTCCGGGGATTTGTCCATCAACACCGACAGCCACCAGGTTTTCCGGGCGGGGAAGGTCATCAGCCTGACCCAGCGGGAATACGAACTGCTGACCTTCCTGGCCAGCCACCCGAACAAGGTCTATTCCCGGGTGGATTTGATGGAACAGGTCTGGAACTACGGCTATGTGGGCGACGATGTGCGGACGGTGGACGTGACCGTCCGGCGGCTGCGGGAGAAAATCGAGGCCGATCCGGCCAATCCCCAGTATATCCTGACCCGCCGCGGCGCGGGCTACTACTTTGCGGTGAATTGAAACGAGGTGGGAACGATGTGGGAATTTGAAATCAAACACAAACGAGGCGGCCAGGTCCGAAAGATCTACGGCGAAACCGTCGGCAACGCATTCCGGCGGTTCGGCCTCGAACGGGAACGTTGGATTCTGATTCAGAAAAAGGAAATTGAAGACCCGGCCGGGGATTCCGGAAAAGACCGCACGAAATAGCCGCGTGTAAAACCAGCGGCGCGGGAATGTCTGTTCCTGGGAATTCCGGGAAGAATGCCTGTGTCCGGACAAACCGGAACCACCCCAAAAATACGCGGAGAAACCCCGCCCCCTGAAATTGGAACTTGGAAAGAAGGTGCCCCCTTGTTTCGCAGCCTGCATATGAAGCTGTCGCTGATTCTGCTCCTTTTGATTACCTCCCTGATGGCCGTCGTGGGAGCGTTTCTGACCATCAGCGTCTCCGGCTTCTTCACCGACACCTTCTATCAGCAGATCGACAGCGTATTCGGCGCGAACCAGCCGGAGTTTGTGGCGTCCCTCCGCAGCGAGGCCGCCCAGGCCGACGGGGCCACCCGTATCCGCGATATGCTGGACGTGACTGCCGGAAAGCTGGGCATCGATTACCGCACCCGGAACTATTTTGTATTGGACGGCGTGACCGGGGCCTATCTGGCCGGTTCCGCCGACGAAAACGCCCTTCCGCGGGAACAGAGTCCGAATCTGCTCACCGCCCGCAACGCCGTTGCCCAGAAGGACGAAACCACCGTCGGGGACATGAGCGACATCACCTCCGATTACATGGACGCGGCAATCCCGATTCTCGGCGGCTCCAACGCCTTTATCATTTACATTCTCGACAGCCGGGAAACCGTTTCCGGCCTGAACGGACAGCTCTTTATGATCATCATGCAGGCTCTGGTCATCGGCCTGCTGATTTCCGTCCTCCTGAGCTTTCTGCTGTCCAAGACGATGGTTGGTCCCATCGAAAAGCTCACCGCCGGCGCGGAACGGGTCGCTTCCGGCAATTTCAACAGCGCGCTGCCGGTGGAGTCCACCGACGAAATCGGCATTTTGACCGGCACATTTAACGAAATGGCGGGCGTCCTGCAAGCCACCCTGGCGGCGGTGGAGAACGAACGGAACAAGCTGGACACCCTCTTTCTTCACATGACCGACGGCGTGGTAGCCTTCGACCATGCGGGCAGGCTCATTCACTGCAACCCTGCCGCAACCGATATGCTCCACCGCACCGTGGAGGCCTCCTGCACGTACGACGAGCTGTTCGGGAGCCTGTATCCCTTTCAGCAGATGCTCGCGCTTCAGCGGCCCAACTATGCCGAAAGCGAACTGCTGGTGAAGGACCGGACCCTGGAAGTGTTTCTCGCCCCCTTCTCCGACCAGGAGCGGGGCGGCGTGCTGATCGTCCTGCACGATGTCACCGAGCAGCACCGGAACGAGGAACGCCGGAAGGAATTCGTCGCCAACGTATCCCATGAGCTGCGGACGCCTTTAACCAACGTCCGCAGCTATGCGGAAACCCTCCGGGACGCAGAAGGCGCCATTCCCCAGAATACCGCCAACAGCTTTCTGGACATCATCATCAACGAAACCGACCGCATGACCCATATTGTGCAGGACCTCCTCACCCTCTCCCGGCTGGACCGGGGCGGGGCGGAACTGGTATTGTCCCGTTTCCCCTTCGGGGAGGCCATTGAGAGTGTGGCGCGTTCCAGCGCACTGAGCGCGCAGCAGCACGGCCATACGCTGACCTACGGCGACATGGAACCCCTGCCGCTTGTAGTCGGGGACCGAAGCCGTCTGGAACAGGTGATGATGAACATTTTGGGCAACGCCATCAAATACACCCCCGACGGCGGTACCATCCGCATCACCGCCGGTTCCACCGAGGACACCGTCTGGATGGAGGTTTGGGACAACGGCATTGGCATTCCGGAAAAGGACCGGGAACACATCTTCGACCGCTTTTACCGGGTGGACAAGGCCCGTTCCCGGGAATCCGGCGGCACGGGTTTGGGACTCTCCATCGCCCGGGAGATCGTGGAGCGGCACCAGGGGACCATTTCCATCGTCGGCCACGAGGGGCCGGGCACCACAGTCCGGCTGGTTCTGCCCATCGGACAGGAGAGAGGAGGCGCAACGGCATGAAAATCGGAGATATTCAGGCCGACCGGGTTTTTCCCATCACGGAAGAACTCCAAAACGAACTGCATCAGCGGGAACAGCGGCGGCAGATGCACCATCGCAGCCGGGAAAACGACTGGACCAAAACGGGTCCCCTGGCGAAATACTGGTCGCTTCCACTGCCGCTGTGTATTCCGGTGCTGTCCGTTGTGCTGACGGTTCTGCTGGTTCAATTCATGTCTGAAATTATCTGGGAAACCTCCAAGGGCAAGTCCGGGAAGTCCATGGAAAACCGCCTGCTGGGCCGGATGCTGTCGCAAATGATCCGGGAAGACTCGGAGAATACGTCCGGAGAGTCCGGGGAAAACCGCCTATGAATTCAGAAAAAAGCCGGGATTTCGTACAGAACATTCTGATTACCGGACTCTTTGTTCTGGCCGTTATCCTGTTTGTTCAAACGCAGCTTTACAACCTGGGTCTGGACGCCGCCTCCCTCGCCCCCAGTCCGGTTCCTGCGGACAACGGCGCGGCGGTCCGGACGCCTGTGCTTTCTGCGCCTGTGCGGGTTGCCGTCACGGGCGTTTACGGCCGTTATGGAAGTCTCACCCTCTCCACCACCAGCGAAACCTTTGACAATCCCCTGGGCCGCAGTCTGGCGGAGGCGTTGGGTTCTGCCCAGAGCTTTTCGCTCTGCGGCGACGCCGCCTTTTTTGCCGCTTTGGACGCCCCCTCCATTTATTACGACTTTCTGGAACCGCTTCCCCTCTCGGTTCTGTCCGGCCTGCTCAACGGCGCGGAAAATGTCTCGGAGGAGCTTTCCGCCCGCTGTCTGGTGATTTCCGGGCAGCCCGGCGGCGCGGCACTGCTCTATCTCTGGGACGGCTCCGGCGCATATTACCGCTGTCCCACCGCTCTTTCTTCCAGCAGTGTCGAGCAGGTGGTGGGACAGTACGAGCTGGGCGGGGCCTATTTCGCCCAGGATCTGGGCGCGGAGAGCCTGCGGCCCAATTCTCTGTTTCTGGAAGAGCCGCCGTCCCTGCCGGTTTTGAGCGTTGGGGACCCCCTGAGCGACACGGATTGGCTACTGACGGCGTTGGGGTTCAATCCCCGCAGCCGGACCCGCTATCTGGACGCCAGCGGCACCGAGACCATCATGGACGGCGACCGTTCCCTGCGTATTCTGGCGAACAAAACGGTTTACTACCAGAGCGGCAGCGAGCCGACGCTGACCATCAAAGCCGAAGACGAGATTCCAACGCTGCGGGAAGCGGCCCTGGGCGCGGGAGGGATTTTGAATGGTCTTACCGGTTCAGTTGGCGGCTCTGCCGCGCTGTATTTGCAGAGCATCCGCCAGACCGGCGCCGTGACCAGCCTGCGTTTTGCCTATCAGTCCGGGGGAATCCCCATTCGCATTTCCGGCGGCAGTGCGGCGGAAATCACCCTGACCGGCACATCCGTAACGGCATTGACGCTGCGCCTCCACTCCTATGGTCTGACGGAGGAACTCTCCATGCTTCTTCCTCTGCGGCAGGCTTTGGCGGTGGCGGCCGCCCAGCCGGGCGCGGAACTTTCCATCGCCTATGTGGACCGCGGCGGCGATTGCCGGGCCAACTGGATTGCCGACTGACCGCGGGGCGTTTCGCCTGGAAAAAAACCTTGCATTTTGGGAGGAATTGCTCTATAATTCATTGCCATAAAGCGTTAAATCAACCGCGCCTGGGAGGGCGCGGCAACGCCGTATGTGCTTTTCAGGAGGGGTTTTCATGAATTTTGTGTTTCTTTCGCCAAATTTTCCAGAGGCTTACCGCTGGTTCTGCATCCGTCTGCGGGAAAATGGCGTCAATGTGCTGGGCGTTGGCGACGCGCCCTATGACTACCTCCATCCGGACTTAAAACGCGCCCTGACGGAATATTACCGCGTTGACAGCCTGGAGGACTATGATCAGGTCCTCCGCGCCCTGGGGTACTACACCGGACAATACGGCAAAATCGACTGGGTGGAGAGCAACAACGAATACTGGCTGGAGCTGGACGCCGCCCTGCGGACCGATTTCAACATTACCACCGGCCTGAAATCCGATCAGATTGCGCGTTACAAGTCGAAGCTTGCCATGAAGGAATTTTACCGCAAGGCCGGTCTGCCCTGCGCCCGCTGCGCGCCGGTCACAACCCTAGAAAACGGCTTGTCCTTTGCCCATGAAGTTGGCTATCCTGTGATCGTAAAGCCGGATAACGGCGTTGGGGCTATCGCCACCTATAAGCTGAAATCCGACGAAGAAATGAGGGCGTTTTTCCAGGAGCTGCCGCCCGTTCTCTACCTGATGGAAGAATACGTCCCCGGCGTCGTGACGACCTACGACGGCGTTTGCAACTCCAAGGGCGACGTTCTGTTCGCCGCCAGCCATATCACCCGGAATTCCATTATGGATATGGTAAACGAGGGCGTGCCGACGTATTATTATGTAGATAAAGAGGTCCCCGCCGACGTGGAGGCCGCAGGGCGGGCGACGCTGAAAGCCTTTCAGGCGTCCAGCCGGTTTTTCCACTTGGAATTCTTCCGCCTCACCGCGGACAAGCCGGGCCTGGGCCGGACGGGCGACATTGTGGCTTTAGAGGTCAATATGCGTCCGGCGGGCGGCTTCACGCCGGATATGCTGAACTTCAGCCAGAGCGCCGACGTGTACCAGATCTGGGCGGACATGGTTGCCTTTGACGAGGTGCGCCACACCTACGACGGCCCCCACAGCTACTGCATCTACGCCGGACGCCGGGACGAAAACAACTACGTTCTCACCCTGCCCCAGCTGGAAGCGCGGTGCGGCGGACACGCCCGGCTCTTTACCCGGATGCCCGACGCCCTGGCGGGCACTATGGGGAATCAGGTGGCCATTGCCTGCTTTGACACGCTGGAAGAAGTGGACGCCTTTGTCCATTCGGCTTTCCAGCTGGAAAACGAAGCATAAGCAGCCACGCATTTCGATGAGATTTACAGCAAGGGGCGGCGTTTGCAATGAAACGGGAAATGCAGCGGATGTCATTCCAGCCGCTGTCCTGAAATGGCGCAGTGCAAAAACCGAAACTTGCTGAATTTCAATGGCAAAGCAAACCGTCTTTTCTAAAACGTATCCATTCCCGCCCGGTGAAAAAATTTTTTCACCGGGCGGGAACTATTTTGCCCCCTTCTGCGTCAAACTACCAGAAGCGATTCCCAAGAATATCAACAAGGAGAACGATCATGAAAAAATTAACGGCTCTTTTATTCGCACTGACCCTCGTCCTGTCCCTGGCCGCCTGCGGCGGAAAGAACGACGCGCCCCCCGCCTCCAAGGACGCGGACCTGTCCGCGTTTTATGAAACGCTGGTCTCCGAGGGAGAATGGCCCTCCATGTCGCTGCTCGAAGGGGAGATGCTGGATAACTTTTATCCCGGACTGTCCGACGTAGCCGCCAAGCAGTCCGCCGTTTACATGGCGGATATTACCTCCGTAGCGTGCGAGATCGCGCTGGTGGAAGTGGAAAACGCGGACGATGTGAAAACCGTGGAGGACATTTTCCAGGCCCGGATTGACTACCAGGTTGGCGACGGAAACAGCCCCGGCGGCGCGTTCTACCCGGCGACCACGGAAGCCTGGGAGAATAATTCCCGGATTGTATCCAACGGGAATTATGTGATGCTGGCCGTCTGCGACGACGCCGACGGCGCGGTTGAGAAATTCAACGCGCTGTTTGCTTAAAACAGAAAACCAGCGGCGGTACAAATCCGCCGCTGGTTTTTCATGCCAGCTGAAAAATCTGCAAAATCAGGCCGAACAGCACAGAAGCCAGGGTGCCAAAGACAATCACCGGTCCGGCCACCGTAAACATCTTGGCGGCCATGCCCGTAATAAAACCCTCGCTTTTGAAGTCAATCGCCGGAGAGACGACCGCATTGGCAAAGCCTGTGATGGGCACCAGCGTGCCCGCGCCGCCGTAGCGGGCAATTCTATGATACAGGTTCAGGCCCGTGAGCAGTGCGGAGGCAAATACCAGCGTGCAGGAGGCGGCGGTTCCGGCCTCCTCTTTGTTCAGGCCCAGGGCGGCCCAGCCGTTTTGTATCAGCTGTCCCAGCACGCAGATCGCGCCGCCGATGACGAACGCAAAAACAACGTCTTTCACAATCGGCGACTTTTGAGCGTGCTCTTTCACGTAGTTTTGGTAGTCCTTGGGAGACAAATCCATAACCGGTTCCTCTTTTCTACGGTTTGGGCGGCAGCGCGCCGCTTTGCGGTTAGGATTTCCCAGAGAAACCGGTTTATGCGCGGTCCCTTTTCCCAGCATATTTTTTCAAGAGATTTTCCAGAAACTCCCGGTGTTCCGGGTCTGAAATTCCCTGCAAAAATTCCATGGTTTCCTCAGACAATTTCGGGAATTTCCGGAAGCTCCACAGCACTTCGTCCCGGTATTCTTTGTTCGGTGCGGTTTGATAGGCGCGGCGAAGAGCGTTTTCGTCTCCGGGCTGCTGCCACATGAATTTCCATGTCGGGTCGATGTCGTAGCCGGAGGCCAGCTCCCGAAACCAGTTTTCGCACCAATCCAAAAAATACGCGCTGCCCTTGGGCCACATGGGCGGGCAGTCGTAGTCATAGTCCATGTAGACGACCTTGCCCCGCTCCGGGCCAACCACGATCAAATGGGCCAGATACGTGGTGTCCATTCCGCTTAACACGAAGGTCCCGTCGTCCCGGCTTCGTGGGTCGCTCCGTTCCCAGGGGTCCAACCGATATTCCCCGCTGCGGTCAAAACGGGTTTTCCACTCCTCAGTAGTCATTGTCTCGCAAAGCTGCTCGGACGCCCTGTTGACAATCCAGGGCCGCGGCTTCCAAAGAGGGCCGTGAATAGTTCCAGGCGGTTCTTTTTGGGGAAGGATGGAATAGTGAAACCCTGTTCCGGGACCTGCGCCGCCGTTACCAACTTGGTTGAGCCAGTACACAAGGCCCTCGGGAAGCTCCACGCCGTGTTCCTGTTCCACCGCGTCAATTTCCTCCAGAGAAACGGTTGGGTTGAGCTGGTAGTGATGCCACCTGACAAAATAGTCCCTTTCCAGCCCGGCCCGCACGCGGGCCGTTTCTTGAATCAGCCCTTTGACGCGCTCGCACTGGGCCAGCAGCTTCGGATTATCCAGAGGTTTTCGCTTCATGAAACCGCCCCTCCTTTTGAATAAAAAGAATAACCATTTTTTGGACTTCCAGAGGCGGACCTCTGCGTCCTCTTATCCGGCGGGGCTCAATCCCCTCCGGGAGAACGCCTCGGGACAACGCCCGGCCCCTACAATCTACCACTTCCACAGTCGCGGCACAACTGACAGAATTGCTAATTTTTCTCCGCACATTTAGCGCACCTGTGCAAAAATGTGGAAAGTGCCAAAATTGTAGTTGTATTAACCGGTAGTATGTTGTATAATTCATATGTTAGACGCTTGCGGCATTGGGCCGCATAGTCCGCAAACGATAAGGAGTGGTAAGACCATGAGCTATTCAGTACAGAACATCCGTAACGTCTGCCTGCTGGGCCACAGCGGCAGTGGAAAAACCGCCCTGGCGGAAAGCCTCCTCTTTATGACTGGAGCCATCGACCGCATGGGCCGCAATGCCGACGGAAATACCGTGTGTGACTACGATCCGGAGGAGACCAAACGCCAGATTTCCCTGTCTACCTCCATCGCTCCGCTTGAGTATAAGGGCTGCCGCATCAACGTGCTGGACACCCCCGGCGCATTTGATTTCACCGGAGAAGCCATGGCCGCCCTTCGCGCCGCGGACGCCGCCATCATCGTCTGTTCCGCCAAGGACGGCGTTTCCGTGGGCCTGGAAAAGGCTTGGAAGTATTGCGAGGAGCGCAATATGCCCCGTTTTATCTATATCTCCAAGACCGACGAGGAAAACAGCGACTACAACGCCACCTTTGACGCCCTCCGGGAGCGTTTCGGCAAGAACGTCGCCCCGCTGGTGGTTCCTATCTGGGATGACAGCCGTCACGTCACCGGCATTATCGACGTGCTGAACAAGCGCGCTTATGAGATGCAGAACCTCAAGCGCGTGGAAATCGAATTGCCGGAGGACAAGGCCAGCGTTGTCACCGAGTTTAACGACGCCCTCAAGGAATCCGTCGCGGAGACCAGCGAGGAATTTATGGAAAAGTTCTTCGGCGGCGAGGATTTTACCTATGCGGAAATGATTCAGGGCCTGCGCCAGGGCGTGCGGGAACTGAGCCTGTTCCCCGTCCTCTGCGGCTCTGCGATCAACTGCATGGGTTCCCTCATGCTGATGGATAATATTGTTGACCTTCTGCCCAACCCCGTGGAAGGCAATTATCACAAGGCCACCAAGTCCGACGGCGAAACCGAGGAATTTGTGGTTTCTCCCGGCGGCGTGCCCACGGCCTTTGTCTTCAAGACCATTTCCGACCGCTACGGCAAGTATTCCTTTGTGAAGGTTCTCTCCGGCGTCATCACGCCGGATCTGCCGATGGTCAACGCCCGTACCGGAGAAAAGGTCAAGCTGGGCCGTCTCTATACATTCCGCGGCAAGAAGAATATGGACGCGAAGGAACTCACCTGCGGCGATATCGGCGCGATTGCCAAGATGGACATCAAAACCGGCGACACCCTCTGCGACGAGCGCAAGGTGGTCAGCCTCAAACCGATCCCCTTCGCAGAGCCCTGCTATTCCGTCGCTATCGTCCCCAAGACCCGCGGTCAGGAGGACAAGATCGCCCAGGGTCTTGCACAGCTCAACGAAGAAGACCCCACGTTCTCGGTTGTCAACAACGCCGAGACCCGTCAGATGGTCCTCTCCGGCGCAGGCGATATGCAGATAGACGTTTTGGTCAGCAAGCTCAAGAGCCGCTTTAATGTGGAAGCCGAGCTGAAGCCCACCCGTGTGCCTTACCGGGAGAAGATTCGCAAGACTGTTCAGAAGCAAGGCCGCCACAAGAAGCAGACCGGCGGCAGCGGCCAGTTTGGCGATGTCTGGGTGCGGTTTGAGTACAACCCCGACCAGGAAGAAATGGTTTTTGCCGAGGAAGTGTTCGGCGGCTCCGTGCCCCGGAACTTCTTCCCCGCCGTTGAAAAGGGCCTGCGGGAATCCTGCCTCCACGGTCCTCTGGCGGGCTATCCCCTGGTGAATTTGAAGGCCGTGCTTTATGACGGTTCGTATCACCCGGTGGACTCCTCTGAAATTGCGTTCAAGACCGCCGCGCAGCTTGCGTACAAGGCGGCGATGCCGGAAGCCAACCCGGTCCTCCTGGAACCGATTGGCGAGCTGAAGGTTACAGTACCGGAGAACTACACTGGCGATGTCATGGGCGACATTTCCAAGCGGCGCGGCACGCCTATGGGCATGGACCCCATGGGCGACGGTACGCAGGTGATTACCGCCGAAGTTCCCATGGCGGAAATGGGCACCTATGCAATTGACCTGCGGGCAATGACCCAGAGCCGCGGCAGCTTTACGTTCCACTTTATCCGCTATCAGGACTGCCCCCCCGCAGCCCAGGAAAAGGCAATTGCCGACGCAAAGGCAATGGCGGAGCAATAAGCCTCCAGGGGACCAGCCCCCTGGACCCCTGCAAGCCTTTGAAATACCCCTTCGGGGCACGAGAGGCTTGACCCAAACTTTAACAAGGGCGTCATGCTTGCATGACGCCCTTGTTTTGTTAAGAGAAGTTGGAGAGGAAGAACAGCGCGCAGGTATGTGCAGGGTAGAAGATGTAGAAAAACCATTTCCAACCCGGTCCCTTTTCGCCGTTATAGCGGAAAATCAGCGGCATTGCCATTACCATCATCCATTGCACCGCCCCGCCGTACTGCGCCATTTCCTCGCTGAATTGGTAAATGCAGAAGATCAGGTATACGGCGCAAAGGGCCTCCCGGCGATCCCGGAGGAAGTAGAAGGCCAGTCCCAGGGCGATGAATGCAAAGCCGAATTCGTTTACCGCCAGATTCGGCACAATGCCCGTCAGCACATCGCCGCTCAGGTCCCGGAAGGCGGGGACGAGTACGGGCAAAAACAGGTAGAAAATCTGAGAAGCGGCGATTCCTCCCAGAAGCAGCGTTCCCCGGCAGCGGTCCCGCTGATACAGCTCAATCGCGCTGATCAGCAGGCCCGTGAGAAACAACGGCACAAAAATATTATGGTTCCCATAGCCGTTTTCCGTGGGAAAGCAGGTGTCCAGGCCATAGCCCAACGCCGTCATAAACAGACTCATGACGTACAGCCGCAGAAGGTAGCGTTTGCGGTTCCGGGTGTGCCCGTACCCCTGGGCCATGCAGAACAGAAACAGCGGGTACGCTCCCCGCCCCAGCCAGCGCAGCCATACCGGCGCGCCTGGGAAGTACAATCCAATGTGGTCCAGGAACATCAGCCCGGCGGCGGTCATTTTTAGAGTGAAAATAGTCATGCCGGCCTCCTTGTCAAACAAACGCTGTTTCTTTTACGAAATGGAGCCGGCATTTTCTTCAATCCCCACAAAATTTTTCAAACGGTGAGATATTTTCCCCCGCTGAGGGATATCCCTAACAGAAGGGCCTTTCAAAACCAACCAAAACCGAGGTGAGACACTTTGACGGACGAACAGTTCCAGGAGATTGTAGACCGCTGCGGCGACACGGTGTTCCGCCTGGCATACAGCTATTTGAAAAACCGCGCCGACGCAGAAGACGTGATGCAGGAAACGCTGCTCAAACGCTGCTTGGAAACCAAGCCGTTCGCCTCGCCGGAACACGAAAAACACTGGCTTTTGCGGGTTGCCTCCAACGAGTGCAAGCACATTCTCCGTTCCCCCTGGCGGAAACGAACCGCCCCCTTGGAGGACGCGGAAGAAGCCGCCGTCTTTGACGAACCCGCTCAGTCCGATTTGTTCCGGCAGGTGATGTCGCTGCCGCCCAAGTACCGCGCCGCTATTTATCTGCATTACTACGAGGGCTACCCTGTGCAGGACATTGCGGAGCTGATGCACGCCAAAACGTCCACCGTCCAGACCTGGCTCATGCGGGCCAGAGGACAGCTGCTTATTCAATTACAGGAGGCTGAAGGCCAATGATCAACGAAAAACTTTACCGCGAGACATTTTCCCGGCTGCGCGCCTCCGACGAGGCCAAGAAGGAGGTTCTTATGAAGATGAACGAACAGACCAAAACCCGCCGCCTGCCGAAAATTCTCCGCGCCGCTGCCATTGCCGCCATGCTGACCGTCGCCCTGGCCGTCACGGCCAACGCCGCCACCAATGGCGAACTGTTTGAAAATCTCCGCATCGTATTCCAGGACGACTCCAATCTGATTCTGGAGGACGATGCCGGACACATTGTCACTGTTACCGGCGTCCGCGCCGATGCCGAGCTGCAGGACGGACGGCTCGTTTTGACCGTTGGGGACAACGAAACCGACATCACCGACGCCATTGAACAGGACGGCGTTTACAGCACGACCGTAACCACAGACGACAATACTGCGGTGGATATCAAGGTCAGCGGCACCCTGGAAAGCTGGGAGATTGACACATCCTGTCAAGAAAACGGCATCACTTACAATTCCGCTGCCGAAGCCGGAACGGAGGGCGAGCCCTATATTTCCGTTTTTGAATACGACGGAACGAACTTGACCGATTGATTTCCATCCACGCAGAACACAGGGGAATCCCAATGGATTCCCCTGCGTTTTTCACTCCGGCTTCTCCTCCGCTTCCTCCGGCGTCTCCTCCCGGATCTCCACCGGCAGTCCATTGACCTCCACGCCCTCGTCTGCGGGAATCAGCAGGTATTTTTTCCCGTCGATCACCCGGGCTGTCACCGCATAACTGCACTCCGGGTCCATGGTGATCGTGACTTCATCCGTTTTGATCTCATATTTCTTGCTGTCGATCAGATTCAGCGGGTTCATGACCGCGCCGCTGCCAAAGTGTTCGCTGCATTTTTCCTGGAATACGGAAACCTGTTCTTCCGGGACGCCGCAGTCCCGCAGCACCTTCCCCAGCTCCTGGCTGGTGACTTCCAGAGCGTCGGACTCCTTGCTGGCCTGATGCTCCTCAATCCGCGACCGGAGCTGTTCGTGCAGCGTCCAGGCCACGTCCAGGCTGCAAGCCCCTTCCAGCGCGTCGCAGAGAGCCGTTTGAAACGCCTCCTTCTGTTCCACCGCCGTCATGGGCGGCTCGGTCCGGAACAGCGCGTCGATCACCTCATGATGCAGCTCCTCCGGCTTGCGGGTGTAAAAAAGCGCGTTGTAGATGTTCGCGGCCCGGTCGTCGAAGGCCGGGAACAGGAAGCCCAGCTCCGGCGCGGAGACCACCTGCCCGGCGGTGCAGTTGTGGAAGCCGTTGTCGCCGGGGAAATAGCCCAGCTCCTGTTTCCCGTCCTTCACAGGGCAGACGCTGCATAGGATGTAAGAAAAAACCGTCTCGGAGTCCTCCGGCGCACCGTCCCGCGCCCGGCGGGGCACGTCGTAAGCGTCGTGGGACAGGAGAATTAAGTAGTTCGCTCCATCCATGTCCAGGGAGTCAATGATTTTTTGATAGAATTCGTTTCGGACCTCGCCGTTTTGGAGTTCCGAATCCCGCAGGGCCATCAGGAGGCGGTGTTCGTCGCTGTCCATGACCTGCTCGTTGGTAAAGGTAATGTCGATCAGGTTTCGTCCCAGGCCCCCGGAGAGGGATTTTTTCAGGAGGCCCAGATATTTTTCCGCCTCCTCCTGGGGCATATTGCCCAGGGATTCGTCCAGGTAGGAAATCACGTTCCGGCTGCTGTTGACATAACAGCCGTAAATACGGCTTATGGCGTTCTTTTCCGGCCGGAAACGGCGGCGAAGCTCGCCAACTTCTTTCAAATTCATTGGTACAACCTCACTTTTCTCAAACAGAATACCGATTTTTATTTTACCGGAAATTTTCCAAAAAAGCAATCCCAAATTTGCCGCAAATTCCGCGCTTCTCTGAAATTCCGCACATAATCCCGGATTCCGCCGCATAGGATGGAGCAACAAGAGGCGGGGAGTGAAGGTGTTTTGAAGGGAAACATGGAGGAGCGGGCGGAGCGCCTGGCTCTCTACATTATAGAGAATCGGACCACGGTCCGCGCCGCCGCGCAGAAATTCGGGATCAGTAAAAGTACGGTGCATAAAGACATCTCCGAGCGGCTGCCGTTGTTCAACCGCCCGTTGTATCTGCAAGTCAAGGAAGTGCTGGACGTAAACAAGGCCCAGCGGCACATTCGGGGCGGCATCGCCACCCGGAAAAAATACCGCGGCGACTGACGCGGCACAAGGAGGAACGGCATGGCAAACCGAAACTGCGGCAGGAGCCGCCCGGCGCGGTCCAGTCCCAAGGCCGCGCCCCGTGCGGGCGTACCGGCTTTCAAGGAACCGGAGGTCCGCCGCTGGCCGCATCCCGTAGAGGGGCCGCCGGCGGGCCAGAACCAGGAACCCACTTTACATTATGTCCGCTGCGCCCTGTCCTACCAGAATCAGCTTCTGGCCGACATCAAAACGCTTTTGGAACAGCTTGCAGCGGACCAGGCAGAGAAGAAATAGCGGCGTTTGCCGCTATTTTTTCATTTCGTTCATGGTTTCCCTCTTGTCTTTTTCGCGGACAGGCTTTATAATAAAAGCAATTTTGACCCTTTGCAGCATTTTAATAATCGCGCCCTGAACCGCGCATGGAGGTATTCCCATGGCAAAAGCCCGCCGGCTCAAACGCCGGAAACGCCGCAGCCGCCGCTGGATTTTCCCGCTGGCGCTTCTTGTTCTCCTCGCCGCCGGATACGCCGGCGTCCACGCGTTTTTCCGTCCCCTGGAGCAAAAACCCGGCGGCAGGCCGGACGTTGTGCCGGTCCAAGGCGGCCATACGCAAAACCCCTCGGAAGACCTGACGGACAAGGAAGCGGAGGCTCTCCGTTCCCACTACGAGCGAAAGGATTCCTTTTACACCATTCTCGTCGCCGGTACCGACGGCGGCGGCGGCAACAGCGACACCAATATTCTCGTCGCCGTAGACGCCGCCAACGGCTCCATTTACGGCGTCAGCATCCCGCGGGACACGAAGGCCCGCATCAACGGCAAAAACTACAAGATCAACGCCGCTTACGCCTTGGGCGGCATGGAGCTGCTGGCGGATGTGATATCGGACCAGCTGGGAATTCCGGTGGACTATACCGTTTCCGTGGACCTGCGGGGCTTCCGCGCCCTGGTGGACGCCATTGACGGCGTGGACTTTTACATTCCCATCAACATGGACTATGACGACCCCGTCCAAAATCTCTCCATCCATTTTTCCAAGGGGATGCGGCATCTTACCGGCGCGGAGGCGTTGAAGGTCGTCCGCTTCCGCCACAACAACGACGGTTCCGGCTACGGAAGCGAAGACATCGGCCGGATGCAGACCCAGCAGGATTTTCTGAAGGCCGTAGCCAAAAAAATCCTCACCCCCGCCAGCCTCACAAAGCTGGATGACTTTGTGAAGATTTTCCAGCAGTATGTAGAAACCGACCTCAATCTTGGCAACCTCGCCTGGCTGGGCGGCGAAGCGATTTCCATCGGTTCGGACGGCATCGATTTCTCCACCCTCCCCGGAAACTGGAAATCCCCTTATATTTATCTGGACCTGTCCGAAACCCTCGCCGTGGTCAACCAGCACCTGAATCCCTATGTGGAAGACCGCCTTCCCGAAGATTTGAACGTCCCCAACTGATCCGCTCGGAAAGGAGCCCTGCATGAAAAAACAATTCCCCGCCCTTCTCCTGGCCCTGTGCCTGCTGCTGACGGTCCCGGCCTACGCCGTCTCCGACAGCACGGAGAACTTTACCCGCCAGCAGACTTATACCGGCCAGTTTTCCGACCTGGCCCCCGGTTCCGTCTTTTATGACAACGTTGCGGCCCTCTATGAATACGGACTCTCCAACGGCAAAGCCGACGGTATCTTCGGCCTGGACGACTCCATGACCGTCGGCCAGATCGTGATTTTCGCCGCCCGCATCCGCAGTCTCTACCGCACCGGAAACGCGGAAACCGGTCCCGCCGCTTATACCGGCGCAACTGCCGCAGAACCCTGTCTCCTCTATTTGCAGGCGGAAAACGTTCTGGGTTCCGAGCTGGACGGACAGCTTTTTCAGCCCGCCACCCGCGCCCAGGTGGCCCACGTCCTGGCCTCGGTCCTGCCGGAAACGGCCCTGCCTGCCGTTCATGACAGTCTGGTGACGCAGGCGTATGCCAGCCGCCGCTTTGTCACCGATGTAGATGCCTATACGCCCTATTATCAGGACATTCTCTCCCTGTACCGGAAGGGCATTTCCGCCGGCAGCGACGCAACGGGTTCCTTCCTGCCCAACGCCCTCATCACCCGAGGCGCAGCGGCGGCCATGCTCACCCGGATGGTGGACCCGGCCCTTCGGGTCACGCCCGAATGGGATTTGTCCGCAGTTTCCAGTGCGGAGGGCGTTTCGCTCTCCGATCTGGTGGAGCCTGGTACTTACATTGCCTCTCCCTCCACTTGGGAGGAGATGGACGAATCCATCCGTTACATGCTTGCCAACGACAGCAGTCAGTTAATCCTGCACTATCCGGGCGTCGCCTTTGCGAAGGCCCGGAAGCTGATGGAGGAAACCCTCGCTGTCATTAAGGTATACTGCGAACAGAGCTATAACACCGTCACCTGCTCTTACACCACCACCGGCGAGGTGACGCTGAACTTTTCCGCCGCCGGCGCGGGGAACCGCCTGGAAGCCTACCGGGAATCCACGATGAATGCCGCGGCGGCCGTTCACGACGCGATGTGGGAAAGCGGGCTGATCAACGCGTCCATGACGGAGCTGGAAAAGGCGCGGGTCTATTATCAGTGGATTTGTGACAACTGCGCCTATGATTTCCGCGCCGGGGACGATTCCATCAGCCATATTCCTTATAATCTGTTTGAAAACGGCTTGGCTGTCTGCGACGGCTACACCGGGGCGTACAACCTGCTTTTGAAGCTGGAAGGCATTGCGTGCGGAGCCCTGGCCAATGACACCCACATTTGGACGGTGGCCACGCTGGACGGCGTTGAGTATCACATTGACACCACCTGGGGCGACACCGGCAGCGTCATCAGCTACGACTATTTTGCCATGACGGAGGATCAGTCCCGCGCTTATCACGACTGGTAACTTCCCCGCAAAACCTACGGGCGGACTTTTGGGTCCGCCCGTTTTGCAAAGAGTTCCCCTTCCGGAAAAACAGACCGGGACAAGGTCCGGCCTCCATAAAAAAACAGGTTCCGCCTATTGGCGGAACCTGTTTTTTTACACTTCCTCGAATTCGTCCTTACCCATGCCGCACAGCGGGCAGACCCAATCTTCCGGCAGGTCCTCCCATTTCGTGCCGGGGGCGACGCCGTTTTCGGGATCGCCCTCCGCCTCGTCGTAAATATAGCCGCAGGGCTTGCACTCATACTTTTTCATAGCAAAGCTGCTCCTTTCGTTCCTTCTTCCGGCAGTCTTAGTCTGCGCCGGTCTTTCCACGGTATCCTATCAAATTTTGCCAGCAAACAAAATGGTATTTGCAACAGTTACCGCAGCAGTTTCCGAATCCGCGCTTTTGCCTCCGGCGACAGGATCCGTCCCGCCGCCCGCACCGGCAGCGGCGGCAGTGCGCAGAACTTCCGTACAACGGTTTCAAAGGGTTCCAGCGCGTAGGCGGCAAAAAACGCGCTTCGGTCTCCCGGCTGCTCAATCGGACCCGCCAGACGCGGGTTTCCCGCCACCGCCCGTTCCGCCGGATAGGCTTGACGGCTCAGGGGAAGCCGGTCGAAAATGTGGCTTCCATGCTCTGTATTCACCAAAAGCAGGCTGATGCCCCGCTGCTGCTGTTCCGGAAGCTCGTCCGGGGGCAGGCCCCAGAAATCGCCCAGCGTAAAGTCTCCCACGCGGCTCAAGCTCGCGTAAGGACACCGGTAGCAACAAGGCCGCAGGAACAAAGCCCGTCCGAAGGCCCGTCCATATTCGGTCTGAAACAGCGGAACGGTGCATACGCCGCCGTCATCAAAAACGGTGGTAAAATGGCTGTTTTTCCAGCCGTCCACCTTATTGCGGAACCGCACAGTTTGCAGCTCCCGGCCCCGCCGGGACTCGATCAGCCGCGCCATATCCTCCCAGACGCCCGGCGACGGCACGCCCTGGCACACAACGTCGCAGGTAGTCAGATTTTCCGGACGGCCGCCCAGAAAGCGATACAGTCCATCCACTTGGCAAGGGGTCCCGGAAAACAGCGCCGGACGGCTCTCCAGGCACTTTTTCACTTCCCGGAACGTATCGCCCAAATCGCTCTGAACATATTTCGCGCCCCGCAGCCGCCACAGGTCCTCCCGGCGGAAACAGGCAATATGACTTAACCGCTGCCGTCCGTCCAGGGCCGCGCCGAACACCACGCCGCCCCCTTCCAGCACATAATCCGCCAAGGCGGAGAACACGCCGCCGGAGGTGGAATCCCGCCGGATGCCGGCGTCCTTGTTCCACGCCGCAAACACGGCAGGCAATGGTTTTTTCTCCCGCGTATGAAGCATGGGACAGACGGCGGTACAGCGTCCGCAACGGATGCACTTGTCCAGATCAATCACTGGGTAGGCAAAGCCCTCCCGATCCCGTTCCATGGAAATCGCGTCTCTGGGGCAGACGTTCCGGCAAGCGGAACAGCCTGTGCAGTGCATATGGTCCACCAGGACCGGCGGCGTCCGGGTCTCGCCGTCTGTGCGGACGGTCTGCGGTCTGGACTTCCGGTCCGGTTCCGGCGGGCCGGAAAGCGGACTGGGCGCATTATCCAGGGCCGCCCGGAGATACGACAGGGAGTCCTGCCGCGCCCTACTCAGGCGTTCGGACGCCGTGGTCCAGTCAATTTCCGCGTCCAGGGCGGCCGTGTCGCCTTTGCCGACAATACGGCTGGAAAGCTCCAGCCGCCGCAGAAGGCTGAAGGTGCGGGAACGTTCCGGCTCCGCCAGCTCCGCGGGTCCCACGGCGGAGAAAAACGGTCTTTGAAACTGCACGGCAAACACCGTTCCATGGAATGAGTTCGTACAGACGTAGGCGGCGTTTTGGAACAGCCGCAGGAATTCCGCCGGACCTGCGTCCAAAACCAGACGGGCCTTGGCATACGCCTTCCGCCGTGCGCCGCAGAGCTGCACCACCGGCAAACCGGTTTTTTCCGCCAGACGCTGGACATAAGGAACCAGCGGTCCCAGCTTGCTGACACAATAGCAAAGGATATACTCCCCTGAAATCCCGGCGTCCGAAGAGGCGGCGGCCCAGTCCTCTGCGGTCAGGAGCAGGGTGGGGTCCAGCACCACGGCGGCGGAACGGCCTGCGATCTGTTCCGTGATTTCCCGGCCCGGCTCCTCCCGTACCGAAAGATGGGAGAAACCGGCAAGATAGTCCTTCAGCTCCTGTTCCATCTCCTCCGGAATGCGGGGGATGCCGAAGGAGGGTGCATAGGCAATTTTCCGGCAGTCGGAAAACGCGCCGAAAAACACCGGGTCGAAGCGTCCGTCTGGGAAAATTTTCGGGTTCCAGATCTGGTCGCTGCCGGAGATCAGCACGTCATACAAAGGCGCGGACTGCCGCAGCTCCTCCAGGGACAGAAACCGGCGGGGGGTAATACGCAGCTGCCGCCGGGCAAATTCCTCAAACCGCCGCTGCCGCTGCCGCAGAGCCGGGAAATGCAGGGCGGTATGTGCGTCGGCGGCGGCGCGGCCCGGACTGGTGGCGGGCTGAAAAAGGCGGTTGTCCTGATTGACATAATAATCAACAATCTCGCATTCCCAGCCCAGGGCTTCCACAGCCCGCTGGGTCGCCGCCGCCTGAAGCAGCGCGCCGTAATGGTGAATGTGATAAAAGGTGACAAGTCCTGCTTTCAAAAAGACCCTCCCTTTCTTCCGGTGCAGCCGGACCGGTTCAGCATGACTGCGGATTTGCAGGGGCATCGTCCTCCGCCACCCAGTCTGCGACGGAAATGATTTCAAATTCCGTCCGGCTGCGGCGAATGACTACCCGTTCCAGGCCCGCATTGATCACCAGACGGCGGCACATGGAGCAGGAATCAGCGTCGGGAAGCAGTCCGCCCGTCTGGGCGTCCCGGCCCACCAGGTAGAGCGTTCCGCCCACCATATCCCGCCGGGAGGCGGAAATAATGGCGTTGGCCTCCGCGTGGACGCTGCGGCAAAGCTCGTAACGCTGGCCCCTGGGGACCTGCATCGCCTCGCGGGAACACCAGCCCATATCCACGCAGTTGGCACGGCCCCGGGGCGCGCCGTTGTAGCCGGTGGAAATAATCTCGTCATTTTTCACGATAATCGCACCATAGACCCGGCGCAGGCACGTTGCTCGCGCCAAGACGGTTTCCGCAATATCCAGGTAATAGTTTTCCTTGCTAATGCGAATCATAGTCCATCCTCCCGGCCCCTGAAAAAGTTATTTTTCAGTATACCATACTTCTTTCTCTTTTTGCAAGAAAAAGCGGCGGTTTTCGACTGAATTGCCGCAGGAAATAATTTTGCGCATGGAAAAGGAGCTGCCTAACAGCGGTTTTTTCTTTTCTGCCGCTGGGCAGATGTTCTTTTGATGGAGATTTTTATAGCAACTATCAAAAAAATCACCAAGGTTGACAGTGGCGCTGTACCTTCCGCCCTATAGCCCTGATCGCAACCCTATGGAGAAAATGTGGTCCAAGGCGAAAGCCATCCTGTGCTGCTGCAAAATCCGCTCTGTACGCAGGGAGGCCAGCCGAAATTGCCGCAGCCGATTACAGGTCGGCTGAAAATGTGACAGCAACAGTTCTTCACAAAATGGCCCATCTTTACAGCCTCCAAACGGGTGTACAAGACACCAGCCGGGGTGGAGCCTATCACAACAAGAAATTTCAGGACACCGCCGAGGTGCGGGACCTCCGTATCTCCTACGTTAAACGCATCGGGCGGAGCATCACGGAGCCAAGAATGACCCTACCCAACCTGAACAAATAACTGTCAGTTGTTCAGATTGGGTAGGGTCATTCATTGCCTGTAGCTCTTGTGTTTTCATGTTCCTAATAAAAGTCAATCATCTTAAATCCCCAGGCCATGAAATCAGAAAAGCTGCTCTATGCAGGCCTCATTTTAATCCAAGAATCTCACGAGCTTCATCAGGCGTAGCCGCCTTTTTGCCAAATTCCTCAATCACACGCTTTGCACGTTCTACAAACTGCGCATTGCTGCGAGCCAGTTGTCCTTTTCCGTAAAAAACATTGTCTTCCATACCGACCCGGATGTGTCCATCCAAGGCTACTGCGCCATATAAAACCGTCAGAGCTGAATGACCTACTCCAAAACAGCTCCAAGTAGAACCCGGACATAATTCCTCCATAGTTTCTTTCATAAAAATTAAATTTTTCATTGTGCCTGGGATACCGTTGGCACAACCCATGCAGAATTGGAAGTGGAGCGGAGCTTTCAGTATGCCTTTTTTCAAATAGTAAGCCGCATTGGCAATCATACCAGGATCAAACGCCTCAATTTCAGGCTTCACACCCCATGCCTGCATATTTTTCCCTAACTGCTCCAAAAATTTTGGTTCATTCAGAAAAACATTGGTGTGGAGCCAGTTCATAGAACCGCAATCGAACGACGCCATTTCCGGCCGCAGTTCCTGAACATGGGCCATACGTTCTTCGTCCGTCACGCCCAATGCGCCGGAGGTGGTCATATTCAAAATAATATCGCAATCCGGATGATTTTTACGGAGTAAATCCACCGTTTCCCGAAACTTTTCCTTGTTCATGGAGCCATTTTCCTGCTCATCCCGCATATGTATATGCGCAATAGCTGCGCCTGCCTTCCAGCAGGCGTAAATATCTTCTGAGATTTCGCCGGGTGTAATTGGAACGTTGGGGTTATCTGCTTTTTTGGGATGCGCCCCGGTTGTTGCGACGGTAATAATGGTTCTGCTGCGGTCCATAATAAAAATTCCTCCTTGTTGATTGGTGGCCGACAGTTGCTTGCTTAGGTTTTATAGCAATTTTTATGCCATTGCTTCCGTCCAACCGAATGGACCGCAAACGATCAAATTGGGATCGTTTAAGGCTCTTTTTGTTGCATTTTAGAAACAAGGTTGCCGCTTTGACACAATTTGTTGCACACCTGCTATAAAATTTATCAACGCTTTCTTGCGAGATAAGCAAGCCTGCCGAATTGGTTTGTTTTCTTTTTGGCATATATTTTGCTTCTAAATAGAAAACACATATTTTGAAAGGGAGCGAAATCTATGAGAAGCGTTGTGATTACCGCAGGATGCCGCACGCCAATCGGCGCCATCGGCGGACAGTTCAAAACCTTAACGGCCCTGTCCCTCTCGATCCCTGTGATGCAGGAATTGATCAAGCGTTCCGGAACAGACCCCGCTTGGATTGAGGATGTTATCTGGGGCTGCAACTATCAGCGTACCTATCTTGAAAACAATTTGGCCCGCGTTGCCGCTGTCAAGGCGGGACTGCCGGAGACAGTTCCCGGTATTACCGTCCACCGCAACTGCACCTCATCCATGTCCTCTATCCAAATGGGCTATTATCAGATCATGGCCGGTGAGGCGGAATGTATCATGGCTGGCGGCGCAGACTGCATGAGCGCGGCTCCGCATATGGTATTCGATGCCCGCTATGGAAAGAAATACGGACACATGGAACTACGGGATTCCATGTGGGATTCCTTGACCAATCTGGGCGTTGGCCCGGCGATGGGAATTACAGCTGAAAATGTGGCGGAAAAATATCAGGTGAGCCGCGAGGATATGGACCGCTATGCGCTGCGTTCCCAGCAGCGTGCGGCGGCGGCTGTCGATGGGGGAAAGTTTCAGGAGGAAATTGTCCCGATAACCGTTCCCTCCCGGCGGGGGGATACCGTCGTTACAGCGGACGAATATCCCAAGCGTGATACGACCTTCGAAAAGTTAAGCCGCCTGAAGCCAGCCTTTCTGGAAGGTGGAAAAGTGACTGCGGGCAATTCCTCCGGTATGAACGACGCTGCGTCCGGTGTTCTGCTGATGGAGGAGTCCTTCGCCAAGAAGCATGGGATTCCCATTTTGGCAAAAATCGTCGCAACGGCTACAACCGGTGTTTCGCCGGATTATATGGGCATCGGTCCGATCAGCGCGACACAGAAAACGCTCGCAAAGGCAAACCTGCGGGTGGAGGACATTGGATTGTTTGAGATTAACGAAGCCTTTGCCGCGCAATGTATTGCCTGCCAGCGCGAATTGGGAATTGCCGAAGACCGGCTGAATGTCAACGGCAGCGGTATTTCCCTGGGGCATCCCGTTGGCGCAACCGGAGCGCGCCTGGTGGTTTCTCTCTTTTATGAAATGAAACGCCGGGGCGAACGCTATGGCCTTGCGACGCTCTGCGCCGGAGGCGGTATGGGCACCGCTGTCCTGCTCGAACTGCCGGATTCCAAGTAACGCTGTCCCGCACAAAAAGCCGCTGAACCTGAGAACGGTTCAGCGGCTTTTTGACACGCATTAAGTGCGTTTGCGCACATAATCAATATGATACTGTTTAATCTTACGGCTGATTGTGGAGGCGTTGAGGTTCAGTCGTTTTCCAGCCTCCCGAAGATTGGCCGAACTTTGAAGAACCTGCTCCAGCAGCTGCTTTTCAAAATTGGCCACTGCCTGGGCGAAATCAATTTCCTCTTTTGCATCAAGCAAAGGCGGTTCCGGCAACGCAATGGGCATTCTTCGCAGCGGCTGGTTAGCTGCCGAGGAATGGACTTCTTCAGTTATATCCAGAAGCCCTTTCAGCACCTCGTCTTCGATTTGACCAATCCCGGCGCTGAATACAATCATATATTCAATGATGTTTTGCAGCTCTCGGATATTTCCCGGCCAGGTATATTGTTTCATATAATCCATTTGCTGGGCGGTCAGACGGAACGAATGGTGGTATTTCTCGGAAAAGCGGCCAATGAAATACTGACACAGCGGCTCCAAGTCCTGAAGCCGCTCCCGCAGCGGCGGCACAGGCAGAGGAATTACATTCAGGCGGAAATACAAGTCCTGCCGGAAGGATTTTTCATCCACTTTCTTTTTCAGATCAGCGTTGGTCAGGGCAAGGAAGCGGATGTCCAATTTGATCGGCTTTGTTCCCCCAATCCGGGTAATTTCCTGCGATTGGATGGCCCGCAGCAGCTTTACCTGCAAGTCCATAGGCATATCTCCAATCTCGTCCAGCAGCAGCGTACCGCCGTTGGCGGACTCGAAAAGACCAATTTTTCCCTTGGGGCTTGCGCCGGTGAAGGAACCTTTTTCATATCCAAACAACTCTGATTCCAGCAGATGGCTGGGAATGGAGGTGCAGTTGAGCTTGACATAGGGCTTATCTTTCCGCTGGCTGCAACGGTAGATTTCATCCGCCACAACCTCTTTGCCCACGCCGGATTCGCCGGTAATTAGGATGGTTGCGTCTGTGGGGGCGACGCGGTGGATTAACGTGCAGATGTCTTTCATAGAAGGATACCGTTCCAGCAGGCTCTCACCGGAGCGAATTTCTGCTTTTGGACGCTTCGCGCCGCTGGGCAGGAGGTTGACTTCCCGGAGAAATCCCGAAAAATCCTCCTGCAAGGAGCGCAGCGTAATAATCGGGCGGCTGCATGCGATCACCTGCCGCAGCGTGCCGGAATCGTCAAAAACCGGCGTGCCGGATACATAGCCAACCAGCGGCGCGCCGGTTTTATATGTGGTGGAAAGACGCAGCGCGCTTTTTTTGCTTTCCAGCACGCTGATAACCGCCCCGCCAGTGATGAGTTTATCCGGGCCGATCAGCGTATGAATATTTTTCCCCAGAACATCTTCGCCGGTAATGCCGGTATTGCGGGTATAGGCGGGGTTGATATATATAACGATCCCTTGTGCGTCGGTAATCAGAATGCTGTCGTTCAGATTGTCTACGATTTCCTTGAAGTCAACGCCGGTATCGTGAAAAATTTCCAGTTTCCGGTCAATTTCCTCCAAATACTTTGCCGCTTCGATGGAATCAGGATGATCGATTACCTGCCGCAGCATGGCGCGTACGTTTCGAATTGTTAAATGCTGATCCATATGACACCTCCCCCAACTGCAGGTTTTGGGCTGCTGTATCCAACACCGTATCCCAATTCTATCTGTCATTTTAATGCTGATTATTATAGCACATCTAATTCCTGTGTCAAATTCTTTTGTTTCTCTTATGCAACAAATTCCATTATCGTTTCTAAAATGCAACAGTACATTCCAAATTGCAACAAAATTTGTTAGTTGTCGCAGATTTTTCTGGTACATTTGACAAAAACCGGGTGCGAGGTGTTCCGGAACGAATTGGCACAAAAATTGCTTCATATATTGACATACATATCCCGGCAGGCGCGGGAAATCCCATCTATCAAAAAGGAGAAGAAAAACATGGGCAAGCAAGTATTAGTAGATCTGTCGCACCCGTTCGGACGGGGAAATCCGCTGTGGCCGTCAAACGGAGACTTCCACATTGACCGGGTGCAGCATATGCCGATGCATTACCGGCTGCTGCAAACGTTCAACGATTTCCATATGCACAATTCCACGCACGCGGACTCGCCCTCTCACGTGATTCCGGAAGCTCCGTATACGCATGAGCTGCCCCTGGAAAACTACTATGGCGAAGCCGTCTGCCTGGACATCCCCAAGACCCATTGGCAGCTGATCACGGTGGAGGACATCGAAAAGGCGGCTGAAAAAGTCGAGGGCGGCATCAAAGAGGGCGACTGGGTTCTGATCTGCACCGGCATGAACAAACGCTGGGGCGAAAACGACGACTATTTCGCATACAGTCCCGGCCTCGCCATTGAAGGCGCGCACTGGTTTGTGGACCACAAGGTAAAAGGCGTTGGCTTTGACCTTCAGGCGTTGGACCACATCCTTTACACCTATGCGGCGGAACACGGTCCCGGCCCCTATGTGCCCCGTATTGTGGAGCAGTATATCAAGGAATTCGGGCACTCTCCGCTGGAAGATTTCCCCGAGTGGGAACCGGTCCACGATATTCTCCTTCGCAACAATGTGATGGGCATTGAGAATCTGGGCGGCGATATTGAGAAGGTCAAGGGCCAGCGTTTCATGTTCTGCGCCTTCCCACTCCGCTGGTATATGGGCGACGGCACCATTGTCCGCGCCGTGGCCTTCATCGACGAGGACAAGCTCAACAAGGACGTTCCCGACCGCGTTTACAAGTACGGCGTCTA
The DNA here is from genome assembly GCA_910589315.1 of uncultured Oscillibacter sp. GTDB lineage: Bacteria > Bacillota > Clostridia > Oscillospirales > Oscillospiraceae > Oscillibacter. The sequence goes on from CAJUTB010000029.1 coordinate 26,852, forward strand.
TTGATGCAGTTAGGAAGCGCATTTATGGCCGCAAAGAAACGAATTGCAATTCTGGGAGCTGGGACTATGGGCATCGGCATTGCACAGATGTTTGCTGCTGCTGGGCATGAGGTTATGCTGATCTATGTCTATGACGACAAGGAGCGTGCCCGTCCCGTGGAAACAATGACCGCAAACCTTTCCATTTTGAAGGAAGAAGGGGTTTTGCGGGAGGAGGAGATTCAGCCGGTTATCTCCCGCGTGTCCTTTACCGAGAGCATGGAGGAAGCCGCCCGGTTTGCCCAGGTATTCATTGAGTGCATTGTGGAAAACCTGGCGGTAAAGCAGGATTACTTCCAGCAGCTGGACGCGCTTTGTCCGCCCTCTACCATTCTGGCTACCAACACATCTGCCATCAGCGTTACGGAAATTGCGGAAAAATCGGTTCATAAAGAACGGATTATTGGTACGCATTTCTGGAATCCGGCTTATCTGATTCCGCTGGTGGAGGTCATCAATACCAAGTATGCGGCTCCAGCCGTAATTGAGGAGATGTGCGCTATTTTCAGAAACGCCGGGAAAATGCCGGTGGTTGTGAAAAAAGACGTTCCCGGGTTCCTTGCCAACCGGATGCAGCACGCATTGTTCCGGGAAGCCATCTCTATTGTGGAAAACGGCATCGCAGACCCGGAAGACGTGGACAACGCCATCAAATACGGCTTTGGTATGCGTCTGGGCGTATCCGGTCCGATGGAGGTCATCGACCGGGGCGGAACGGATCTGACCTATTCCATTCACAAATACCTGTTCCCCCACATTGAAAGCTCCACCGAACCCTCCAAGCTGCTGGTTCGCCTGATGGAGGACGGCAAGCTGGGCTTTAAGAGCGGCGAGGGCTTTCAGACATGGAGCAAAGAACAGATTGAGCAGTCTAACGCAGAGCTGACCCGCGGGTTGATTTCCGTTATCCGTTCCCTGGGCCGCCTGTGAGCGAAGCTGTTCGGATATCAAAACAAGATCATGATTAAAGGAGAAGAAAAACATGGGCAAGCAAGTATTAGTAGATCTGTCGCACCCGTTCGGACGGGGAAATCCGCTGTGGCCGTCAAACGGAGACTTCCACATTGACCGGGTGCAGCATATGCCGATGCATTACCGGCTGCTGCAAACGTTCAACGATTTCCATATGCACAATTCCACGCACGCGGACTCGCCCTCTCACGTGATTCCGGAAGCTCCGTATACGCATGAGCTGCCCCTGGAAAACTACTATGGCGAAGCCGTCTGCCTGGACATCCCCAAGACCCATTGGCAGCTGATCACGGTGGAGGACATCGAAAAGGCGGCTGAAAAAGTCGAGGGCGGCATCAAAGAGGGCGACTGGGTTCTGATCTGCACCGGCATGAACAAACGCTGGGGCGAAAACGACGACTATTTCGCATACAGTCCCGGCCTCGCCATTGAAGGCGCGCACTGGTTTGTGGACCACAAGGTAAAAGGCGTTGGCTTTGACCTTCAGGCGTTGGACCACATCCTTTACACCTATGCGGCGGAACACGGTCCCGGCCCCTATGTGCCCCGTATTGTGGAGCAGTATATCAAGGAATTCGGGCACTCTCCGCTGGAAGATTTCCCCGAGTGGGAACCGGTCCACGATATTCTCCTTCGCAACAATGTGATGGGCATTGAGAATCTGGGCGGCGATATTGAGAAGGTCAAGGGCCAGCGTTTCATGTTCTGCGCCTTCCCACTCCGCTGGTATATGGGCGACGGCACCATTGTCCGCGCCGTGGCCTTCATCGACGAGGACAAGCTCAATAAGGACGTTCCCGACCGCGTTTACAAGTACGGCGTCTATTGATTTGCAGAAAAGCAGGGAGGAAAGATTCGAATGAAAAAAATGATTTGTACTCTGATGAGCGTCATGCTTCTGTTGCTGCTGGCTGCTTGCAGCGGTGAAAACGGCGATACAACCCCACCGGCGGAGGATACCTCGGGCGATGCTGTGGGCGGCAGTGATACCAGCGGCGATTCCGGCTATCCGACGATGAGCCTGACGGTCGCGGCTCTGGATTCTGCCGACACCGCCAAAGCTCACGATATTCAGCTTTTCACCGATTTGGTGACGGAGCGTTCCGGCGGCGCAATCACATTTAACGTACAGTACGACGCACTGTTAGGCAAGGCCACCGATAACCTGAGCACCATTGGCAATGGCATTGCGGATCTTGGAACTGTCTGCACGCTGTATACGCCCAGCCAGCTGCCCCTGTCCCAAATCACCTACTGCGTGCCCTTTGCTCCCAGTGACCCGGAGCTTGCCGCCCAGCTGATGTATAAGGTTGGCGAGGCGTTCCCGGAATTCTACACGGAGTATGAAAACAATGGCGTGGTGAATCTTGGCTGGAAAGGCAATGAACCCTATAAGCTGTATTCCAAGGAGCAGATTACATCCGTTTCTCAATTGAACGGCATGAAGATGACGCTTGGCGGCGTGTATTATATTCCTTGGTTTGAGTCTGTTGGCGCAGTGCCTGTAAACGCTCCCGCCGCAGACCTCTATCAGACCATCAAAACCGGCGTGGCTACCGGCTCCTTTGTCTATGACAGTATTTACTGCGATTATAAGCTGTATGAAGTTGAAAATTACTGTCTGGAAGTGGGCCTGGGCGCCCGGAATAATGATACGATCTGCATCAACAAATCGGTTTGGGATTCTCTGGATGAAAACACCAAGGAACTGTTCCAGTCCTGTGCGGACGACGCAATGGCAGAGTTCCAGAAGTGGGAAGCGGAGCAGATGTCCGCCTGGGTTTCGGAGATGGAAGCCAACAAGGTGACGATTTCTCCTTTGGCCGACCAGGAAAAAAGCGATTGGGCCAAGACCGCTCTGGAGTACAAGGACACGCTTCAGATGTGGATTGATGAAGTAACGAACCTGGGTTATGACGGCGCGGCAATCATGGCCGCCTATCTCCAGGCCGGTGAAGATTTAGGCTATACCTGGGCCTTCGACACCACCCCCTATAAGCAGTGATCCGCCTGCATACGCCGCCCGGGTTTCCGGGCGGCGTGCGAAAAATTTAGGAGGAACTCTTTATGACAACGAAAAGAAAACAGAAGACGCTGTACGAAATTCCAGAGCTTCTGATGCGTTTCTTTGCCTGGATTTCCGCAGCGGTCATGCTGTTTAATATGCTTTTGATTGCCTGCGACGTTTTTATGCGGTATGTATTCAATTCCCCCATCAAAGGAGCTACGGAAACCGCTACGATGCTGATGGCCTGGGTGGCGTATGCCGGAATGGGCTACACGCTTTTGAAAGGCCAGCATATGCAGCTCGGCGCAGTTTATGACAAGCTACATGGCCGGGCCAAGCACATTGCCAGCTTTTTGATTTACCTCCTGGCTACGATTTTGTTTGCCGTGATGATCAAAGCGTCCTGGGACGTATTCTGGTCCTCCTGGACGATAAAAGAAAAATCGGTCGCCGCGGTTACGGTATATGTATTCATTGGAAAATTCGGAGCCTTTTTGGGCTGGGTTCTGTTGACCATTCAAGCCTTGTTTATGACGGTATACTGTGGGCTTGGCATTGCGAATCCTGACCGTTACGCGCCTATTTTAATCAAATCGGAACTTCCCACAGAAGACGAGCTTGGAAATTTTGACGCTCCAACGAATCAAAAGGAAGGCGGTGAGGCACAGTGAGCGCAAATATCGCAATTGCATTAATCGGTATGGTTGTTTTGATCGCGCTGGTCCTCTCCGGCATCCATATTGCCGTTGCGCTGGGCAGCGTCGGCTTTTTCGGACTGGTTGCCTGCCTGGGGTTTGATAAGGCGGTTGCTATGGTGGGTATGCAGGCATACAGTGGAATTGCAACGTTTGACTATGCCGTTATACCGTTGTTCATTCTAATGGGAATGCTGGCTACTGGTATAGGAATCAGTACGGAGTGTTACGATACCTTGGCAAAATGGCTGGGTAAAATCCCCGGCGGCTTAGGCGTTGCAACGACCTTGGGCTGCACCGCTTTCGGCACGCTGAATGGTTCCGCGCTGGTAACGGGTTCGGTGTTTGCCAAAATCGCTGCGCCGGAAATGAAACGCTACGGGTATGATACAAACCTCAGCTATGGTCTCATTGCCGCCTCTGGAAATATCGGGCAGTTTATTCCGCCCAGTATTCTAATCGTTATCTACGGCGCACTTTCCGGCGATTCCATCGGACGGCTTTTGATGGCTGCAATTTCGCCCGGTTTGGCATTGGCGATTGGTTTTTCTCTTTTCACAGTCGGCACGGCGATTGTGAAGCCGAACCTTTTTCCGCGAATCAAGCAGGATTATTCCTGGAAAGAAAAACTGGTTTCACTCAAAGACCTCATTCCGATTGCAATTGTTGCGGTAGTCATAATCGGCGGTATCTTCTTCGGCATTTGCAGTTCTGCGGAAGCAGGCGCAATCGGTTGTCTGGTCTTTTTTGCAATGGGCGTCATCAAGCGTACGCCTATCAGAAAAATTGTCATCGCTATTATGGAAACCGTGGAAAACATGACGATGCTGTTTTTGATTCTGGCGTGTTCCGGTATGTTTGCCAAATTCATGACCGTGTCCGGGCTGGCGCAGGCTTTGACCAATCTGGTCACCGGCGCGAACCTTAGCCCGATTTTGTTCCTGTTCGGCGCAGTCATCGTATTTCTGATTTTGGGCTGTTTCCTGGACGCCTATTCCAGCATCGCGCTGACGATTCCTGTGTTTTATCCTGCGGCGGTAGCCTTGGGCATTGATCCGATCCAATTCGATATGGTTGCGATTTTGGCTCTGCATATGGGCGGCTTGACGCCTCCGGTTGGCCTGTGTGTGTATTCCGTCAAGGCTGTGGCGCCCAAAGAGGTGGACGTTATGGGAATTTTCAAAGGGGCAATGCCCTATTTGATTGTTATGACTATTGTAACGCTGCTGTTTATTTTCTTCCCAACGCTGTCGACGTTCATTCCCGACGCCATGTTTACATGACAAAATCCTATCCTTTGCATTCGGCCTTTCTGTATAAATGTATAAGAAAAAAGAGAACGTCAATGAAAGGGCGGTCGTCTCCTCCACTTTTGGGGGGTCCCCAACAAGCGAGTGATTTTATCCGAATGGATATCGCCACTCATTGCTTACTAGGTTTCCCAAAAGAAATTACTCTTGAAGCAGACCGCCCGTTCATCCTGCAAGAACGTTAATGATTCGGCTCTGGCAGGGTGCGGCCCCGCCGCTTACTCATGTCAAAAACGCGCCTGTTGGTTCTTGCAGATGGATAAAGCAGTACCCGCACAAGGAGGAACGCCAATGAACAATATCCCTGTGGCTGGGGTGAATGTGGGCAAGCGATTTAGCGTCCTGTGCATCCCGCCCCCGGAAAATGAATGATTGAGAGACAAAGCAATCATCATCACCAATGTGAACAGGGAAAACGAAAAAAGCCGTTCACTGGTCTGCCTTAAAATTGGCAGGCTGTGGACGGCCTTTTCGTTGTTTTGAGCGCTGGTGAGTTCGAGTCATGCGTATCCTCAAAAACTCCCAAATCCGGCGAATTTGCATCTCCGGCGCGTTATTTTTATTTTACGCCCCCTGATTTTTTAATGTGAGAAAATTGTTCTTGATTACTTTGGATTTTCGGGTTTATGTGCAAAACTCCCGCACTTTTGTGCGGGAGTTTTGCCTGCATCTTTTTGTCAATGCAAGTTGGCGGAGAAGGAGGGATTCGAACCCTCGAGACCCTTTAGGGGCCTACATGATTT
>CAJUTB010000030.1 GCA_910589315.1 uncultured Oscillibacter sp.
GGGGCTGTTGGTGGTGGGGAGAGCCTCGGCGGCCTCGGGGCCGATTAGCAAAGACACGATGATCTTTGCAGCCGCGCCGCGGGTCAGCTCACCCTCGGGACGGAAGTCGCCTTCAGAATAGCCGGTGATAATACCGAGCCGGTTCAGAACCGCGACCGCTTCCTCGTACTGGATTTCATCCTTGTCGGTGAAATCTTTGTACTCGGTGGCGCCGGCGCTGATCGTAACCAGGGAAAGGGTCATGATCAATGCCAGAGCCAGGGACAGGAATTTCTTCATGGAACATTCCTCCTTCTAAAATTACGAGTCTGCGCCCGGCCCCTCGTACTGGCCCGCCGTTCTGGTTTCGACGGCTAGCCAACCCCGATTCCGGGCAGGCCGCTGCGAAAGTCCAAGCGCCGCTCGCAAATGCAATTTAACTCCAAAATTTCCCCCTGTCTAGGCTTTTTCGGCCCTTTTAACGCAACTGAAAATCTCCGTATCATCCGCAGCCCCGTTTTGTCAGAAGGGAATAACAATCACACAAAATCGAACAAAATCCGCAAAATTAGAACATATGTATTTATCCGCTTATTAAAAAGACAAAACGGAAGACGGCTTCCGCTGTCTTCCGTTTTATTCCACCTTCCGCTCCTCGTTCTGCGGAAGATAATATTTTTGGCCAATCTGCACCAGCTCTCCCGCGCTTACCAGATGCCGCAGGACCAAGGTGCATTGTTTTGGCTGAATGCGCAGCAGCTCTACAATGTCCTGCCGGTAGGCGAAGCCCGCACGCTCCAAATAAGCCCGTATCAGCTCCAAATGGCGTTCCGGGGGCACGGCCGTCCCCGGCAGGTAATATTTCCCGCCAATGCGCACTAACCGTCTCCGCTCCACCAAACGCCGCAGACGGCCATATGCAGCCGTCTTGGACAGCCCCAGCAGCTCCGTCACGTCCTTCCGGGACAAAACGCCCTGCTCCAGCGTCCGCTGAAGGATTTTTTCCTCCTCCTCCCGGCTGTCGTCCTTGCGCAGATCCCGCAGGGCAATTCGTTCCAGACCGCCCCGGATCAACGCCGCCCGGGTCATCCGGGACAGTCGCGGCAGATCAATTGGCTTTCGGGAGCGTTCGGTCAGCAAAACATGGGGATCATCTTCCGCCTCACGGCGCAGCTTCGTGTCCTCCAGCAGCCGCCGGACGGCGCTTGTAAGTGTAACCTCCCGGTCTCCCAGGCACAGCCGGTTTCCCTCCAAATCCACCTGTTCCCAGGTCAGGGACGTCATCTCCTGAGCCTGTAAGCCCAACTGCCACGCCATCCATAAAGCCAGACCCGCCGGAGAATTCCGCTCCTTTTGCAGCACTTTCCACAGCTTGAATTCGTCCACCTGTCCCGACGGCGCGTCTCTGCCGCCCGGCACGCACCCGGCAAAGCGGATTTGCAGCGTCGCCACTTCCACACCGCTGATACGGGCCACCTCGGGCCAGTCCTGGGTTTCCAGCTGCCGGGAAATCCAGTCATAGCGCAGGTCCAGCAGCCGGATATTCTCCTGTCCGCCCCGGTCCAGGGCCGTGCGGGCCAGCCGGGAGATGGACTCCGGGCGCAGGGGCGCGCGTCCTCTGGACGACAGCGCCACCGCCTGTCCGTCGACTCCTTCCGGATCCTCCGCGGCCCGGACCTCCCGCAGCCGCCAGAGATAGGGCCGCAGTTCCGCATCCAAAGGGACCATCCGGTCCGGCAGTTCCAGGCGGTTGTCCAAAAAGGAAACCTGTTTCCACGTCAAACCGGCAATTTCCTCCCGGGTCAGGCCCTCCAGCCATGCCAAACGCAGAATCAGTCCTTCCGGCCCATGCGGTTCCCGTTCCAGGAGACGTCGCAGGGCCGCTTCATCCGGACGGCGGTTTTTCTCCATGGCCCATGCCCCCCCTTCTCAGAATTCCAGCTAAAAAACAGACAATTGGTAATGGATAATGGACAACGTTTCCGAAAAGCGGGCTCATTGTCCATTCTCCTTTGTCAATTATCCATGTCAGCAGGAAGTGTCTCGTCTCTTTCGTTACGAACGCATAGCAAACACGGCGAACTTTTGGAAAAATTCGCCTGTTTCCTTCTTCATTCGCACAGAGCTTACGTCGCTGTCCGCACCGGCGGCGCAGCCGAAAGCTCCACGCCCGTCAAGTCCCAGCACCCATGCCGCGTCACCAGTCCGCCCGCTAGGCGGCCCTGCCGCACGGTAAAAATTGCGTCGTACGGCTCCTTGTCCACCTGAGAGCGCAGCGCGCCGGAAATCAGGTATTTCCCATTTTGCAGCACGCTGCCGGACAACCGGTTCCGCCGTCCCAGCAGGCAAAGCTCTCCGGAGACCGCCCCCGTCGCCTCGTCCTCCTGAAGCAGAAGCTCCCCCGCCCGCGGACCCAGCTGGCTTTGTAGAATCACCGTGTAGCAGATCTTTTTCATGTCGATCACTCCTGTTACGCCCACATTATAAAATGGACTTCCCTTTTGCCAAAGAGACACTTGTGCAAAAAACGTCTGAATTTGGACATAATTGTAACAATTGTCAAAAAAAGGACGAAGGCCATTGCCCCCGTCCCAAACGCTTTTCCAATTCTCCCATTCCTAATAGGCCCACAGGTCCCCTTGTTCCCGCAGCGTCCGCAGCGTTGCCCCCGCTATGCTTTGATCCACCGCCTTGGACACCATGGAAAGCATGGCCTCCGGCTCCAGCTCCAGCTCCCCCCGCAGCCAGTTTTCCAGCAGCGACAGCAAAACGGTCTCTCCGCACTGCATCTGCATTTGTTCCGCCGCTGGGTCCGGCAGCAACCCGCACCGGCTCCAATAATACGAAAACGCCTGCGCCAGCATCTCCGACAGCTCAAACACTGTCCGCAGACCTTTACGGCCCTGATTGTCCAGAATGGCACGGTAATAGGCCCGGTTTTCCGTGAGATGCTCCAAAAGGTCCCGCAGGGCCTGTTCCCAGGTCAGACAGTCCTCCCGGCGGCGCAGCAGCGTTTCCCGTTCCCGCTGAAGGGACCAGTCAAATAATTCGTATACGTCTTTGAAGTGGTAATAGAAGGACTGCCGCCGCAGCCCACACAATTCGGTCAGCTCCCGTACCCGTATCTGGGCCAGGGGCTTGCGTTCCAGCAGCGTCCGCAGTGCGCTGTCCAAGGCCCGTCTCGTTCGGTTATCCATATCCGGCATAATCCGTCCCTCCCGCCGTAAAAATTCCGTCTGTACGCTCTTTTGGAAAATATATGTATAAGAATACCCTATCCGTTTCCCTGCCGTCAAGCTGTGACGGTTTTTGTCGGAAAAATACCTCTTGGGCGAATTGCCCAATTTCCCAAGAATCCCCAGTTTGAATTCTTCAGCTTCCATACAATTCCGACGAAAATCCCCGTTTTAGGCTCTTACCGAAAAATGGAATTTTTAACCTGGAAAACCCCAAAAAGCCTGGAAAAATTATCCGATATCCGCACGAAACCGCCAATATCCGAAAATATTTTCAGTTTTCGGATTCTCTCGACAAAATCGGACAGCAAATGACTCGTCGAATTGTGTATGATACAGACAGAAACCCGCTACATTTAGTGTTTGCCCTCGAAAATGCAGCAGGTGGAAACAACAAATTTTCGACGAATGAAACGGAAAGGATGATGCAAAATGAACGCGCTCCCGAAAGAATATCTGGTGTTGTTCAATGCCGTGACAGACGCTGTGAAAGCGTTGGAAGAACTGAGGAAAGCCCTTATAGACGCCCAGTGTCAGGCGGAATATCTTTACATAAACGGGGATTTGCGGCAGTCACTTGAATGATTCTGGCAGAGGCCCCCGGGCCTCTGTTTTTACTTCCAGAGAATTCCACTCTTTTATGGGGTGTGAAAGGAAGGCTTCTGTACTTTTCAGGCAAAAAAAATTCCCCCGGTTTTGGAAGACGGTACGCTGTCCAAAGCCGGGAGAAAGGCCTTTGCCGGTGATTTTCCTCGGAGAGGGATTCGATTCTGAGGGGATTGCTGGAAATCCTGCACAAAAAGCGCGGAAATCAAACGATTTCCACGCTTTTTGTACAGCCAAAGGGCGCAGCCCTCTGGACTCCCGCCAGGGAGGCCAAGCCCCCCTGGACCCCGTTAACAGAGCTTCGCACCCGCCGGGATTGCGTCGTCCACCATCAGCAAGTGCAACGCTTCCTCACCCTTTTCTGTATGGATGGCGGAGATCAACATACCGTTGCTCTCCAAGCCCATCATTTTACGCGGCGGCAGGTTGACAATTGCAATCAGCGTCTTGCCCACCAGCTCCTCCGGTTCATACCATGCGTGAATGCCCGACAGGATCTGACGGTCCACGCCCGTACCGTCGTCCAGGATAAATTTCAGCAGTTTCGCGCTCTTTTTCACCGCCTCGCAGGATTTGACTTTCACTACCCGGAAATCGGATTTGCAGAAGGTCTCGAAGTCGACTTTTTCTTCCAGCTGCGGTTCGACCTCGATGCCGGAAGCCTCCCGCAAGGCCGCCTGCTTCGCGTCCTCCAAGGCTTGCAGGGCCGCGTCCATGTCGATACGCGGGAACAGGATATCGCCCCGCTGGACCGTGACGGTTTTGGGCAGCACGCCCCATTGGGCCGCGCTCTTCCAAGTCCGCGCCGCAGCGTCCGCGCCGGTCTGCGTCAGCAGCTTTTCCATGCTTTCCGGCATGAAGGGCGTCAGAAGAATGCCGCACACACGGGCCGTCTCCAGCAGATTGTAGAGCACGCAGGCCAGCCGCGGCGCATCCTCCGGGTTTTTCGACAGCTTCCACGGCGCGTTTTCGTCGATATATTTGTTGGCCCGCTGGACCGCCTTGAAGACCTCTGCCAACGCCGTATGAGGCGCAAAGCTGTCCATGGCCGCCTCGTACTGTTCCCTCAGTCCGCAAACCATGGTTTTCAGACCGTCGTCCATATCGCTTTGATACTGGTGCTCCTCCGGCAGCGTGTCTTTGAAGTATTTGCCCACCATGGCGGTCGTCCGGGAAACCAGGTTGCCCAGGTCGTTGGCAAGGTCGGTGTTGATCGTTTGAATGAGCAATTCATTCGAGAAGTTGCCGTCGGAACCGAAGGGGAAGGTCCGCATGAGGAAGAAGCGCAGCGCGTCCACGCCGAACTGTTCCGCCAGGATATAGGGGTCCACTACGTTGCCCTTGGACTTGGACATCTTGCCGCCGTCCAGCAGCAGCCAGCCGTGTCCAAAGACGTGCTTTGGCAGCGGCAGATTCAGGCTCATGAGCATAGCGGGCCAGATAATCGAGTGGAACCGCACGATTTCCTTTCCCACAATATGCACATTCGCAGGCCACCACTTCTCATAGTCGTGATAGGTATCGTTGAGATATCCCAGCGCGGTAATATAATTCGACAGCGCATCCACCCACACATACACCACATGACCTGGGTCAAAGTCCACTGGGATTCCCCAGCTGAAGCTGGTCCGGGACACGCAGAGATCCTCCAGGCCCGGCTCAATGAAATTTTTCACCATCTCATTCACCCGGCTCCGTGGCTGAAGGAAATCGGTGTCCTCCAGGAGCTGACGCACCCGGCTGGCGTACTTGGACAGGCGGAAGAAATAGGCTTCCTCCTCCGCGTCCTGCACTTCCCGCCCGCAGTCGGGGCACTTTCCGTCCACCAGCTGGCTATCCGTCCAGAAAGACTCACAGGGCTTGCAGTATTTGCCCTTGTAAGTGCCCTTGTAGATGTCGCCGTTTTCGTGCATCTGCTTGAAAATCTTCTGTACGGATTCCACATGATACCCGTCGGTTGTGCGGAGGAAGCGGTCGTTTGAGACGTTCATCAGCTTCCAGAGGTCCAGCACGCCCCGCGGACCTTCTACGATCCGGTCAACGAACTCTTTGGGCGTTGTTCCAGCTTCTCTGGCCTTGTCCTCGATTTTCTGCCCATGCTCGTCCGTACCGGTGAGAAACATCACTTCCTCGCCCCGCAGGCGGTGGTAACGGGCCACCGTGTCGGCGGCAACGGTACAGTAGGTATGGCCAATGTGGAGCTTGTCCGACGGATAATAAATCGGCGTGGTGACGTAATATTTGTTCATGCAATGTTCTCCTTCGTTCCGGCGGTTCCGAATGAAAGAACGCCGTTAATAAAAAGCGCGCGAGGATTAGTATTGACGGACCACAGCGGTCACTTTTCCAAGAATCTGCGCCTCCGAGCCGTCAATGGGGGAATACTCGTCGTTTTCCGGCAGCAGCCAGATTTCGCCGCCCCGCAGGGACAGCCGCTTGACGGTTGCTTCGTTGTCAATCATGGCAACGACAATCTCGCCGTGCTGGGCGGTCTGCTGGCGGCGGACTACCACCAGGTCGCCGGGCAGGATGCCCGCCTTCAGCATAGACTCTCCCCGAACCCGCAGGGCGAACGTCTCGTCCGGCCGTGCGCCGGTGTCAAAGGTAAGATAATCCTCAACGCATTCTTCCGCCAGAATCGGACTTCCGGCGGCAACATTGCCGACAATCGGCACCCGGTTCCGCACCGGCGGTTCCACCAGGGTAATGGCACGGCCTTTTCCGGCCCCCTTGGTGATCACCCCCGCCGCCGCCATGTGTTTGAGGTGGAAATGAACGGTGGAGGGGGACCGCAGGCCCACTGCGCTGCCAATTTCACGCACAGAAGGGGGATACCCCTGCTCTTGAATGGCGGCTGCGATATAATCATAGATTTTCTGCTGCATATACGTGAGCTTTACCATAAATCAAGCCTCCTTCCCGCGTAGCGGGGATAGTTTACGCCGCTAAAGCGGACAGATAGTTATATTATACCACATAAAATCCCAAAATGCAAACGTTCGTTTCCGCTTTTTGGCGAAAAAATACAGAAAAAATGCAAAAAAGAAACGCTTTCCGGCAAACCGGAAAGCGTTTTTTGCATATCAGCCAAGAATCAGCAAAATCAGGGTGAGAATCAGGAACGCAGCTCCCACCCACTTGGTAGCGCGGGCAAGTTTCGCGTCCATGGTTTTGGCCTTGTTCTTCGCCAGGAAGGAATCCGCCACACCGCCGATGGCTCCCGACAGGCCCGCGCTCTTGCCGGACTGGAACAGCACGATTAAGATGATAGCCAGACCGCACAGCAGCTGAGGAATGGTGACAAGCAGTTTGATGCTCATAAGAAGGAACCTCCAAAGTTTTTCATCATGCAGTACATGAGGATTTATTTACGAGAATCAATCATACCATAGTCCCGCCTCTTTTTCAAGAGGCTTTTCCCATAATTTTTACGTTTTCTTTGGGCATTGCACCTTTGGTATGCAGAGTTTCTTTCCGCCGCCAGTTTTGAATCTCTGATTATAACTTCTTATATCTTATTGCCAAGAGGTCCGGAGAAACCTTAACCAAATACTTGCTTCAGCCACTCCTTCGGCACCAGGCCCTGAATCAGAATGATCAAAATCAATACCGGTAAGATGAATTGGAAATACGCCTTCAGCCCGCGGGGCATCTTGAGGCCCTCGCCGGCGTTGGCTTCTTCCAGGAACTTGTCATATCCCCAGCCGTATTTCGTGACGCAGAACAGCAGGTAGACCAAGGAACCCAGGGGTAAAAGCAGGTTGCTGACGATAAAATCTTCGCTGTCCAGCACGTCCCGTCCGCCGATGAGATGTACGCCGCTCCAAACGTTATAGCCCAGAACGCAGGGCATACTGGCAATGAGGATAAAGACGCAGTTCCATACAGCGGATTTCCGCCGGGACCAGCCAAAGTTGTCAATGCAGTTTGCTTGCAGGTTCTCAAACACCGCAATCACGGTGGAGAAGCTGGCGAAGGTCATGAACAGGAAGAACAGCGTTCCCCAGAGGCGGCCCCCCGCCATATTCACGAACACCCGCGGCAGAGTCATAAAGATCAGAGACGGTCCCTGGTCGGGTTCCACGCCGAAGGAAAAGCAGGCCGGGAAAATGATCAGGCCCGCCATCAGAGCCACGAAGGTATCCAAAGAGCAGATGCGGACAGCCTCGCTGGTGAGGGTATGTTCCCGCTTCATATAGCTGCCGAAAACCTCCATTGCGGCGATTCCAAGACTGAGGGTGAAAAACGCCTGATTCATAGCGGCGGTAACGACGTTGCCCAGGCCCGCCTTCATAGCGCGGCCAAAGTCCGGCAGGAGATAGAACTTGACGCCCTCCATGCCGCCGGGCAGCATCAGGCTGTGAACCGCCAGAACAGAGATCAGACCCAGGAGGCCGATCATCATGACCTTTGTGATCCGCTCCAGGCCCTTTTGGAGTCCGAAGCTGCAAACCAGGAAGCCCGCCAGCACGGTAATCACCATCCAGGCCGACATCTCTCCCGCACTGCCCTGCATATTGAAGAACACGCCGTCCACCGCGTCGCCGGCAAGGCCGGTGAAGGACCCGGCGGCAAACTTGAAGAAATAGCCCAGCATCCAGCCGGAGACAGTGGTATAGTACATCATTAAAAGACAGCAGCCCGCTACACAGAACCAGCCGTGAATGTGCCATTTGCTCCCGGCCGGTTCCAGGGTCCGGTAGCCCAGAACCGCGCTTTTCCGGCTGGCGCGGCCCACTGCCAGTTCCATCGTCAGCACGGGCACGCCCATGATGATCAGAAACAGCAAATAAAACAGCACAAAAACGCCGCCGCCGTTGGCTCCTGTGACATAGGGGAACTTCCACACGTTGCCGATGCCGACGGCGCATCCCGCGCTCACCAGCAGAAATCCCAGCCGGGATTGAAACCCTTCCCGTTTCATGATAACATCGATCCTCTCTTTTCCTTGCATATCCCGCATGAGCGGTAAATTCCCGCCCTTTTTGCGCTGTTCCCTATCATACTTGACAGATTGGAGAAAGTCAATACTTTCATGAATAAAAGCAGATTCCACCCATACAGGTCCAGGGACCAAACCCGTCTCTCCGGCATAGGATATTTCAGATACCCGCAGGAGGGTATCACTTCCAGGAAACGAGGGATTATTTTGCGAATCAACGAAGCCTATGAGCATGAAACGATTCTGCCGTATCCGACAGAAGAAAGCTGCCCGATGAACGGCTGCAATAAAGTAAGTACTCAATGCGTCGACGTCAGCGCGCCCATGACGTTAACCCCCACCGCGGCGGTAGGAGCCGTTACCGTAGCCTGCCAAGGCTCTCCCTGCGCCACCTGCGTCACGGACGCCAGCGGCACCAGCGTCACCGTCACCATGACCCAGCAGATCTGCGTGACCGTCCCCGTCCGCTACGGCGTCACCATGACCGCCGGCGAACCGACCATCGCCTGCGCCGACAGCTGCACCGGCTGCGGCTGCTGCTGACAAAAGCCCCGGCGGCCCGTTCCTCCGGGGGGCGGGCCGCCCCTGGCACGCTTCCAAAACCGGTTCCTGCGAAAAGCCTTTCCGAACGCCTTGTAAATTGCCGTGGGGTGTGTTAAAATAACAGGGAAGTTTGGAGAAAGCGGTGTGCCTATGGACAGTTATTCATTCAAAAGCGTACCCTTCGGCGGCTTTGACAAACAGGATGTTGTGCACTACATAGAGCAAGCCTCCGAAAAGGCCGCCGCAGTTCAGCGGGAATTGCAGGAGGAAAACCATTCCCTGCGGACGAAAAATGCCAGTCTGGAAGATCAGATTGAAGAATTACAGCGTCAGCTGGAAAAGCTGACGGATGAGCGGGACCGCCTCCAGTCGGACTTACGGGCGGAGTCCGCGCACCGGAAAAAGCTGGAACCCCTGCGCCCCTTGGAGAGCGAAACCGCCCGCCTGCGGGACGAGGTGGAGAAGCTGCGTCCCGACGCCCTGGCCTACGCCCAGTTTCGGGAACGTCTGGGGGCCATTGAGTGCGAGGCCCGCAAGCGGGCCGACGACCTGGAAGCCGCCGCTCAGAAACGCATCCGGCAGACGGTGGACACCTTTCGGACCCAGTATCAGGCATTGATGAGCACCTTTGAGACGGGCTCCAGTCATATGACGGCGGAGCTGCGGAAAATCGAAGTGAGCCTGACCCAGCTCCCCCACGCGATGGACAAAACCAGCGCGGCCCTAGACGCGCTGACCGATCAATTCGGCCCGCCGCCTGGGAACAAAGGGAGGTAATTCCTTCCTCTAATAAAGGGGGAATGGTATGATGGCGAGATTCTCCGAAGTTCTGACTATTATAAATGGCAGAAATCAAAAGCAAGTTGAAAATCCAAGCGGCAAATATCCCATATATGGCAGTGGCGGAATTATGGGATATGCAGATGATTTTATCTGCGATGGCGAAACAGTAATTATCGGGCGAAAGGGAAGTATCAATAAACCTATTTTTGTCGATAGGCCGTTTTGGAATGTAGATACAGCCTTTGGTTTAAGTGCCAAACGAGATGTATTATTGCCCAAGTATCTTTACTATTTTTGCGAAATATTCGATTTTGAAAGACTCAATACTACAGTTACGATTCCAAGCCTTACTAAAGCAAACCTTTTGAATATTGAGATTAAATTACCCACACTGGAAGAACAACAACAAATTATTGCAGTACTGGATAAACTCACCAATCTAATCTCCCTCCGCAAACAGCAACTTGCCAAACTGGACGAACTGGTCAAGGCAAGGTTTGTGGAGATGTTTGGAGATTGTTTAACTAATCCCAAGGGTTGGAGAACTCGGTGCCTTGAAGAGATAGCCGAAGTAGGTTCCAGCAAGCGAGTATTTGTTGAAGAATTACAGGAGAATGGTATCCCATTTTATCGTGGGACAGAGGTAGGCGCACTGGCCGAAGGAAGACAGATTACCCCTGAATTGTTTATTACAAAGAAACACTATGTGGACCTTTGCGAAGCTACTGGTGCTCCTCAGATTGGAGATCTGTTAATGCCGTCTATCTGCTCAGATGGACGGATTTGGGTGGTTGATACAGACAAGCCTTTTTACTTCAAAGATGGCCGTGTCCTGTGGGTACACGCAATTGACAGCAGCTATGATCCTGTTTTTCTGCTTTACACTTTGAAAGATAGGATCACGACTGACTATAACAGTATTGCATCAGGAACTACTTTTGCAGAATTAAAAATCTTTGCGCTCAAAAAATGCCGAATTTTTGATGTTTCTATTATGTTACAAAATGAGTTTGGTGCTTTTGTCAAACAGACCAACAGATCAAAGTTGACAATGCAGCAAAGTTTGGATAAACTGGAAGTGCTGAAAAAAGCGTTGATGCAGGATTATTTTATGTGACACGATTCTAAAGAAGGGAAAGGCAAGACAGACCGCGCCGGTTTGTCTTGCCCTTTTTATTCGGATACCCCCCCCGCAGACGCTTTCTGCGAACGTGTCTGCGGGGCTGTGCAATAAATTGGAAACTGTTTCCTTAAAATTTTGATTTCCCGTAATCATAAGGAATGCTTGTCCCCGCAACGACATCCTCAATCTTTTCGATTATCAGCCAATCGTCCATATTCCCTTGATGTTCAAACGCAAGGGGCGTTATTTTTTCAACGTTTTCAAATTCCACGAGACACAGGCACTTTTTATGCCACCGTACCTTTTGCTTCTCGGACAAGTTCAGCTTGTCCTGATGATCCGCAAGGGTCTTTGTAATATCTTCATCCGACAGTTTCACATAATTCTGAACGTCCTTTACCGCGGCGGCTGCCGTTATGGCCGCGCTTCCCTTCTCCATGAAGTAAAGCCGTTCTCCCGCAAAAACTCTGCTATGGGGAATTTTTCTTCCCGCCGCTCCGCGCACAACCATGGTCTTTGTTCCCGCCAAAATCTTATCCAATACTTTTTCGCCCTTTTTGCCCGCATTATCGCAATATACCAAATGCACCATTCCAACAGCCTCCTGAAATTTCGTCTTTCGGCGCGTTCATTATACAGCAATACCCGCTGAAACACAAGTTTTTCAGCGGGTATTGGCTTTCTTATTGACAGATTGTCCTATTTTTATTTGGATTACTTGGACATCTTATGGATTGCTTCCCACAAACCGTTGATATAGGTTGCGCCCAAGGCCCGGTCATACAGGCCGTAGCCCGGACGGCCCACTTCGTCCCAGATCATGCGGCCATGGTCCGGACGGATATACGTATCCGGGCAGGTGTCATAGACGGCCTTCATGATCTCGAACAAATCCAGATCGCCGTCCGAGGACAGGTGCGCCGCCTCCCGGAACTTGTGGTGTCCCAGATACTTCACGTTCCGCACGTGCAGGCAGCCGATCCGGCCCATTTCGCCAAAGTGCCGGATGATGGCTGGAATGTCGTTCTCCGGGTTGGACCCCAGGGACCCTGTGCAGAGACACAGCGTATTGCAGGGCGAATCCCGCAGGGCTAC
The DNA here is from genome assembly GCA_910589315.1 of uncultured Oscillibacter sp. Classification (GTDB taxonomy): domain Bacteria; phylum Bacillota; class Clostridia; order Oscillospirales; family Oscillospiraceae; genus Oscillibacter. The sequence continues at coordinate 12,308 of CAJUTB010000030.1, forward strand.
GATCTTGTCATAGTCCTCCTGGCTGTGGGCAATGCGGGGCAGACCGAAAATCGGCCAGGCCGGGTCGTCCGGATGACACGCCATCACCACGCCGCACTCCTCGCAGGTCGGGATAATGCCGTCCAGGAAATATTTGTAATTTGCCCGCAGGTCGTCGGCGGTTATGCTCTTGTATCGCTCCAGCGTGGTTTCCAGCTCCGCCAGACGGTTCGGCTCCCAGCCGGGGAGGGTGAAGCCGTTGCAGTTTTCAATCGTGTTGCGCACGATTTCCAGCGGTCCCATATCGCCCAGCTCCGCCTCGTCAAAATACAGACTGTTGGACCCGTCCTCTGGAATCAGACGGGCAAGGTCCGTGCGCAGCCAGTCAAAGACGGGCATGAAGTTATAGACAATCACCTTCACGCCGTATTTCGCCAAATTGCGGATGGTGATGCAGTAATTTTCAATATACTGGTCACGGGTGGGCAGGCCCATTTTGATGTCCTCATGGACATTGACGGATTCAATCACTTCGCACTCTAAACCGGCGGCATGAACCTCGTCGATATAAGCCTTGATCTCCTCCTCAGTCCAGACCTCGCCTGCGGCCTTGTCATCCAGGACGCCCATCAGGCCGCTCATGCCGGGAATCTGCCGGACCTGCTTCAGGGTAATGTTGTCGTTTTTGGAGCCATACCAACGGAATGTCATCTTCATAGTATTATCCTCCTGCTTGTTTGGGCTGCGCCCGTTTCGCGGTTTCCGCTGTCCTTATTATAGCAAAGAATCACGCGTTGTAAAGGGATTTTTTGTATAAACTGCCGGTTTCCGGAAGATGTCTTTCAAGTCACCAGCGTCACGACGTATCCAGCATACATGCCCAGCATAATCACGCCCTGCCAGCGATAAAAACGCTCCATCAGCAGCGGCGGCAGAACCGCTGCGCAGCACAGCAGCAGGCACACCGGCAGGTCCAGGGCCGTCGTCTGCCCGCCGATGGTGAGCTGTCCGCCGGAAACCGCCGTGCAGGCCGGGAGAATCATGGTCAAATCAATGACATTCGCGCCGATGATATTTCCCACGGACATGGACGCCTCTTTTTTCGCAATGGCCGTCAGGGTCGTCACCAGCTCCGGCAGGGACGTGCCGACAGCCACCATTGTTACGCCGATAATGCTGGACGGCACGCCCATCAAAAGGGCCAGCTCACTGCCGTAGTCGATCAGCAAGCGGGAACCAATCACAATCGCCGCAATGCCAAGGGCAAACAGCCCCAGCTTTCCGGCCATCTGCCGCCGGGAGACCGTGCGGCCTCTGGCGGGACGGTTTTCCGCCATGCCCGACCGGGCGTCCCGGAGGTTGCTCCAAAGATACAGCCCGAAGATCACGAACAGCAGCAGGCCCGACAGCAGCGTCAGCACGCCGCTCCGGCACAGCGCCAGCAGCAGCGCGGCGGCGCAGACCATCAAAAACGCCTTGAATTCAAATTGTTTCCGGCTCACCCGCGACGGGATGCACACCAGGGAGATTCCCAGAATCAGGCCCAGGTTTGCCGTCACGGACCCAACGGCGTTGCCAACGGCCAGGTCGACCTCCCCTTGCAGCACGCCGGTGAGGGAGACCGTCAGTTCCGGCAGGGTCGTCGCCAGGGAAACCACCGTCGCGCCAATGATAAACCGCGGCACGCCCGTCGCCTCGGCAATCCAGACAGCTCCATTTAAGAACCAGTCCCCCCCTTTGATAATGAGTACCAGGCCCAGGAGAAACAGCAGCGCCGCGATCCAGATTTCCATAAAAAACCACCGCTTTCCAAAAAATCAGCGAGACCTTATGCCGCGCCGCCGCTGTTGAAACAACAGCGGCAGTTTCGGATAAAGTCTCGCTTTTTTCAGTGTGCCCGGGCGGATGTTTCACCGCCGCAACGACGGGCCGCACTGCGTTCTCTCACGCAAGCTGCTCCCTTTATGAACGCCGTGAGACTATTTAAGAAAATCATACCAGGGTTGTCAACGCCTTCCTTGACGAATGTCCCCGAAACTCCCTGGAAACGGCAAAGGTTCTCAAAACGTTCACGATTTCCCCAAAATCTCCCGGTCAAAGCCGATATTCTTCACAAAAACCATGTATCCGCCGGCGGTCTGTTCCGCAGGCCGGAAGCCGCAGTCCCGGAAAAACGGCTCTGCCTCCGACTGCGGCGGCAATGCGGCCCAAAGGCGTTCGCCACCTCCGGCCCGCGTGTGCTGGACGGCCTGCCCGATCAGCTGCACGCCGAAGCCCCGCTTCCGGCGCTCCGCCCGGATGTACGCGAGGAAAATACGTCCCGGCTCCGGCCCCAGCTGAAGCACACCCACCGGCTCCTCGTCCAAATATCCAACCATAGCAGCGCAGTCCGCCCCACTGGGCAGCAGACGGGCTTCTCCGCCCTCTCCCCACGCGGCCCCGGCGGCTTCCTGCAACAGTCCGGCGTGTTCCGGCAGCGTCAGCGGCGCGAACCACAGTCCCGGTTCCAGGGCCGTCGCCCGTTTCCGAACCTTCTCTCCCGCCAGATATTCCGGCGTCTGCAAGTGCTGGCTGTCGTTTTGAAACACAATGCGCATCGTACCGTTTTCCGCTTCCAGCAAAGACACGGCGGTGTTGTCGCCGGTGGGCTGTTTCCCGCCGGTTTCCGCCAGGGTATAGCCCTGGAGGTTTGCCAGCAGCAGGCGGATGGCGTAGCCGTGGCAGAACACGGCCACCGTCCGCCCTGGGTTCTCCGCCGCGATTTCCTCCACGGCCGCCCGGATTCTGGTCAGAACTTCCCCCGGCGTTTCCGCGCCGGGAATTTTCCAGCGGTCCATACGGCTTCCGAAATCGTCCATAGCCTGAGCCTCGGTTCGGGCTATGTCGCCCCAGGTCCGCTGTTCCCATGCGCCGACGTAAATTTCCCGCAGATCCTTCCGCCGCTGAAGCGGCAGATTCTTCGGCCGGTACAGCGCAGACGCCGTGGCGCAGGTGCGGTACAGGTCGCTGGAATACACGGCGTCGACGCGGACGCTTTCAAACCGCTTCTCCAAAGCGCGGACCTGCCGCCAGCCCCGGTCGGTGAGGTTGCTGTCATGCTGGCCTTGGGCGATGCGGTATAAATTGCCTTCCGCTTCCGCATGGCGGATGAGATAGATTCTTGTCATATCGTTTCCTCGCTTGCTCTCAAACTTGCCTTCATCCCAGACGAGCCGGCACGCCGTCCTCGTACAAGGACCGTTCGGTCAGAACCCAGGGGACCGGCAGATCATGGGACTCCACGGGGATTTCCTCCCGGATAAGCCGCTCCCGGCACAGCAGAACCGCGCCGCCCCGATACTGGCTCAAAAAGCGGTCGTAGTACCCGCCGCCCCGGCCCAGACGCCGTCCGCTGTGACTGCACGTCAGGCAGGGGATCACCGCAAAATCCACGCCGTCCACGGGAACGGCAGGACAGCTTTCCAGCGGCGCAGGGATGCCGTAGGCCCCTGGGACCAGCTGTGCAAGGTCGGCGATCTGCCGCAGCTCCATCCGCCCCGGTCCGGTGCAAAGCGGTACACAGAGCCGTTTCCCGGTGGCTAGGGCGTCTTTCAGGAGGGGCCGCGTGTCAACCTCCGCCCCCACGCCCACAAAGCAAAACACCGTCTCCGCAGCCTGATACGCGGGCATGGACCGCAGACGCGCTGCAATGGCCGCGCTGGATTTCGTCTGATAGGAAGGGGGGAGTTCCGCTTCCAATCGCCGGACCGTTTGCCGCAGTTTCTGTTTTTCCTCCTGTTTTGTCATGGAGACGCCTCCTTTTGTCAAATTGTCTGGAAATCACGCCCACCGTTGAAAACCAATAACCCTCGTATAAAATAAATCTAATTATAGTAGTATACCGCATTCAGGCTCAAAAAGCCAGAGGCCAGCCACACAGGTTTTCGACGTTTCTGCATAAATTTTGGGCAGCATTTTTGCCGTTTCCAACAAAAGCCGGGCTTCCGAAGAAGCCCGGCTCCGTTGTCTTATGCGCGTTTCACGCTTAGGTATTCCCGGAAATCAATTATACCGCACTCCATATTCCTTCCGGTCGCCCAAAATTCCCTTGACTACATCCGCATTTCCCGGCGGGCAGCCCACCACCCAGCGGAAGCCCATTTCATCCGCCAGCTTCTTGCAGCAAATCCCCACGCAGACGGTATTCTCCGCCGTGGCGTCTGCGGGCAGATGCTCTTTTGTACAGGGACCTACACAGACGTTCATCCCCTCCAGATACGGGAACAGCTCCTGGGCCTTCATATCCATTAGAGCACTGATTACCGTATTATGGCAGCCGGTGCAGGCGTCCTTGCTGAAAATCAGATTGAACGTATCGGGGATTCCCTCAATCGTCACCTCGCTGGACCGCTTGAAACGGCTCGCCACTTCCGCAATCTGCTTGCCTACGACTTCGATCTTGCTCAGGTCCATCTCGCCCATGCCGCGCTGGTGGGAAGCCTTGGTGATCATGACTTCCTCCGGCTCATAGCCCATGATTTTGCCCGTTACGGCCTCGCAGGCTACCAGGTCCTTTGAGCCGATGATCAGATTCATTTCCTTTGTCTCGCCAAAAATCGGACCAAGTCCCTGCTGTCCATATGTACCGTCGATAATTTCCAGGCAGGGTTTCAGAGTCTTGCACCAGTCTACAACGCCCTCAATCAAGCCCTTCTTATGGAAATCCTTCTTCTGCGTATCAATCAGCAGGCCCTTCAGGTTTTTCAAGCCCAGTGTGATTTCCGTCTGGTCGTGGGTTTTCATCACCGGAACGGTGATAATGGCGTCCGCATCTCGGACCATCTCCCATGTGTTGATCTTCTCAAAGACTACGCCGTCTTCCACATCCATAGTGCACCGGGCGTTTTCCTTGTTCTTCAAGTCGATTACCGGGATACCCTTGTCCCGCAATTCCTGATAACCACATTTGGCGATTGTCAGCTCCGTATCCGCACCCGCGGCGGAAGACTCCGCAATCACAGGAATTGCGCCCACAGCCTTCACGGCCTCATAAATGGCCAGGCAGACTTCCCAGCGGGTCACACCGCCGGACAGGCGGTCCGTGGGGCACGCCACCAGGTTCGGCTTGATAATAACCTTATCACCGGGCTTGATGATATCTTCCAGGCCGCCAATGTCCCGGATAACCTGGTCAACTGCCTGTTTGATGGCCTCATAGCTATGGTTTTCCGTTTTTACAATCGATACCTTTGCCATATGATCACTCTCTTTCCTTTTTTGAAAATTAGAGGTTCCGTGCCGCCCGCAAGCAGTTCCGCAGGGATGATTCTACGGTCCTCTTACGAAGAAGACATTCTCTTTTTATCATAACTTCCAAACGCGTCCATGTCAAGCAAAACGGCATTAAAAATTCCAAAATCGATATACATCTAATTTCAATATTTGGAATTATTGGATCTGTCTGCCGCTTACTCCCCTCTCATGCGCTGTACCGCCGGATGGTCTCAACAATCGTTTCCGCATTGTTGTCCACATTAACACCCATTTCCGCTAGGCGGCCAGATACATCCTCCGGCAGATCTTTGCCTTCCATCGCCTCGTTAAGCCGTCCGCCCATGAGGAATTTCACATCGTCCAAATGCAGCTCTTTCAACTTCTTCACCATTGCATCTGCAAAACTGTACGCCATGCCATTGTATGTGCTGACCACCAGAATTTTACTCTCCGTTTCAATCAGTGTATCGGCAAATTCCTCCACAGGAGTCGCATCACCCAAATCATAAACATTCGCGCCCGCAACACGCAGAATTTTCTTGATGACCTCTTTTCCAAATACATGAATATCTGTCGCACCAATAACCACGTTAACACCCTCCAAGGGCTTTTCCGCCAGCTCTGGCATTCGGGCAATCAGCTGTTCGCCCGTGGCACTGATCGTCTGAATAATGTTGGTGGGCCGGACCGGTTCCCGGCCGCGCATGGCCAGCTCGTCTTTCCTTCCCACGCCGAAATTGATTTCCAGCTGCTCGGCGCCAATCCCCTTCAAAACCGCCATGATCTGTCCCGCATGGGTGATGTCTACCCCCAGATCGTCCAAGGCGTTCATCACCCGTTCAAAAAACACATTGCCGCTGACATTCAGCAGCTTCGCTTCGGCCTCCACACGGCCAAAGTCGATATAATCCATGTAGTAGCGTGCCTTTTCCATCATGATATCCAGTGTATGATGAGATTCAATGATCTCCTCGGCCGAAGGAACGCGAATCGCCTCTGTCACCGGAATTGCACACACAGCATGGCCTGTGGGGTATTTCATCTGCCCAATCACATCCGCCAAAGCAAAGGAGGACAGCGCACCATAGTTTCGGGGAATATCTGTACCAAAATCAATGGTGTTTCCGTAGATCATGGAACCAGGCGTCTGATGGGTGTTGATATTCCACATGGCTTTGTTGAAAATAATCCGCAGTATCGGGTCGCTGAACAGGTTGCCAAAGCAAAAGTTCATACCGCCGCCCAGCAAATCTTCCACGATGTACCGTTCCAGCCGTGCCCATCCGGCCAGATTTGCCAGGTCGTGGAACTGGGACCCCATACCGTCATCCAAATTGGAATGAATGGCCGCCCCCTGCTCCCGGAAATATCCCATAACGGCAATCGCCTCACAGGCTTTGATCGTACGGTCATATTCCATATCCAAGCCAGGATACTCGTAGCTATAATAGTGTGAAATATTACCAATCGTAGTCACACCGGCACTCAAGGCATTCACACAATTCTCCACGGAGTTCAAAGAGCCAATCATATGGTCGCCCATATGAACCTGAACCGGCACCTGCCGGCTCAAAATTTTCCACTCCTCCGGCGTTTTGTAAACCTGACCAGTTCCCACCTGAATCCGGTCCCGGTACTCCGCAGGCACACCCATGGAACCATCCAGACACACGCCGAACCGGTCTACATAGGATCCGCTCTCCTTCAGCGCTTCGTAAATTTTCTGAAAGCCTTCCGCCGTCGCAGACACCGAGTTCCAGCCTATATGGGTATGTTTCATCACATGGCCGGTCTGCATCATCTTCCGCTTATATTCCGCCTCCGACCGGACGCCATAGGTCTTCATGAACAGGCTCTCGCCAATCGTAACCGTTTTGGCAATCTTCTCACCCTCGCTGAGAAGGGTCTTCATATCCGGAAGTTCCTTTTCGTTGAACCGTCTGTTTACTTTCAGTTCCATAACTCCGCCGTCCTCCTATTCATCTCATTCACAAAAGCCTCCCCTGCCGGAAATCAACATCTTATTCAGCCGGTTTCCGACAGACTGGCCTTCATAATCCCCAAAGCCGCAGCCTTGTCGTACTCCTGAAGCAGTCCCGCTGCGTAAAACACATAATCACGGTCCACCAAGGTCCGCACTTTTCGGGGAATCAGAATTTCCTCCCCTTCACACTCCTGCAAAACTGCACATTGCAGCAGGCCATCGGGATCTGTTCCATTGACCAGAATTCCGCCGGTGCCGATGATGGTTTCCACATTTGTCAGGTTTTTGCCCCGCTGGATTTCCCGAACGCCTTTCGAATGCACCTTTTCAATCCGGCCCGCATGACGGCGCACTGAAATCGAAATCGCTTGACTGGCTATTTCCTGATCAATCCGCAGCTCCTCCGGCGTGTCTGCCAGAAAGCTGGTATCCAAAAGCCGTTTTTCAACGGACGCCCGTAGCGTTGCAGTAGACACATCCGCCCGCTGGGCCATAGCCTCTGCACCCGCCTCCTCCAAAACGCACACCGAAGACTCCCGCATTCCCATGTCGCCTTCCACTGTACGCTTGGCAAACGGCTCCGCCGCTCCAACCATCCGGGCATAATTGTAACCCTTGTTTTTGATAAACGAATATACATCCGTCGTTGCGCCGCCTACATCCACCATCATCATTCCACCCAGGCCCGCATCTGTTTCCGTACCTTCGGAGAGCAGCTTTCCCGCCGCCAGCACCGCCGCTGGCGTGGGCATCAATATTTCCCCGATTTCCTCCCGAACCCGGTCCATACCGATCATATTGGTAATCCGTTTCATGAAAATATTTCGGATTACCGCCTCCGCCGGTCCCGTGTTCATCTCACCCACCGCTGGGATGATATTGTCCACCAGAAAACATTCCTTGCCGCCCCGGCAAAAGATTTCCCGCGCCATTTGGCCTGCGTCTGAGTTTCCTGCATAAATTACTGGGACTTGCAGGTCCGATGCGCTCAGAACCTCTGCATTGTGGAGAATCATTGTGCGGTTTCCCTTTTCGTATCCGCCGCACAGCAGTACAATTTCCACATTCGTCTTTTCCAGGGAAACGGCGTCTTCCGGCGTCAGCCAGCCGGAGTAATTTGCCAATATCTTCGCGCCCGCTCCAAACGCTGCGTTCCGCCCCGCCATAATGCTTAAAGAGCGCGTCAGCCCAACCACCGCCATTCGCAGACCGCCCGCCGCACTGCTGCTGGAAAGTTTCAGCGATTCCTGCAAGGCCACATGACCAACGGCTCGCGCAACTGCATCGAAACACTGATGCAGCCCAATCCGGGCATCAATATGCACCGTCGACGGAAACCGGTCTGTCATAAGCACTCTGCGTTCCGGGAGATGGACGCAGGCCACCTTTGTATAGGTGCTGCCAAAATCAATCAAAGTTGCATACTTCATGCCGCCACCCTCCGTTGTGTGCGGTCAATGTCCATATAGGCCGTAATCCGCCGGAAGACTCTCTGTCGTTTTGTCGGACAGTTCCTCCACCAATGCCTTCACTCCCACCTTCTTCACCGCCAGCATCACACTGTATGGATTTGTTATATCTATGAAGTTGGAAAGATACGAAAGAATATTATCCCGCAGCTTCCGCCCCCGTGCGGTTAAACGCGCCGCCTCTGTATCAATCGCAGCAAAATGAATCGTCTTCAACACCTCCGGCAAATACGCTTCCAGCTGCTTTGCAAGGCACAGCTTCCGAACAATCTCCTCATTCGTTACCTGATCATCCAGACCCCGGTCCGCCATTACCGTTACTGCGTGGCCGGTTTGATAGTGGGCCTGCCCCGCCATGTCATACAGCATACATGTACACAGATGCGCGTCATTCAGATCAAGTTTCCGCTTTTCCCGTCCCAATTTGTTAGCAAACACCATAGAACCAAACACACCGTCTCCATGGATTTGCTTCAGCGCCGACAAAAATACCAGGCGTTTATACGGCGAATGGAACATATCGCCAAAAGAGTGCGCCACCTTTGCGCCCAGCAAATCCTCTGCGATGTACTTCTCCAACAGAGCCATTCCAATCAACTGCCCCATATCCCCGCATTTATCGCCGTAACCGTCATCCAGATTTGAGTGAATCAGTGCGCCGTCCGCCACATGCTCACCCATGACAGCCATTGCCATGACCGTGCTGCGGGTCCGCGCTTCCACATCCTGAAACTCTGGATAATCCCAGCCGAAAAACTGGGAGATATTGCCCATCGTTGTAATTCCTGCCCGCAGCGCCTTGCAGCAGGAATCATATGAAGCCGGGCTTCCAATCATGTTATCCCCCAAATGCGGCTGGGAAAAGGAAACCAACGCCAACTCGTTCCAATCTTCCTGCACTTGGAGATACAGTCCCGCCTTTTCTCCACTTTTCCGGCGCAGCTCCGGCGGCATAGCCATGGACGGGTCCAGCGATACGCCGAACCGGTCCAGGACAAGTCCTTCTTTCTTCAGCAGCTCCTGTAAAGCAGGCAAATCTCTCCCCATGGCCTCTCGATTTGGGAAGCAGAAATGGGTATGATACATGATGCCGCCCTTTGCCGCCATCACACTTTTATACGCTTTTTCTGAGGTAAAGCCCGTCGCCCTGCACCAGCCGCTTTGGGGAACTGGAATCGTCCGGGCCTCCTCCCGCGCCTGCCGGATAAAACTGGTATCCATCTCAGGTACAGACTCCAGGATTTTTTTCTTCTCTGCATCCATTAACGATATTCCCGCCTTTCCGCCGCGTCTCAAAGCGCGGCTCTCTCAATCCAGTTGGAATTTTCATCAAAAAGGCCCCCTGTTGCAGCATTATTCTACAACAGAGGGCCTCGTTTCGCCGGGAATCAGTCCATGATCTGGCCGCCGTTTACATCCAGCGTTTCGCCATTGATAAAGGAAACCTTGTCATCACACAGGAAGCAAACCGCCTCCGCAATCTCGCTAAGTTTACCCAGCCGTCCGGCGGGAATCAGGTGCAGAAAACTTTTCCACCGGTCGGAAGACAGTACCGCTTGAGATTCCACCCAGCCGGGCGCCACACAGTTAGAATTGATCCCGGTACCGGAAAGCTCCAGCGCAAAGGAATTTGTCAGAGCAATGACGCCTGCCTTCGCCGCACCGTACACGCTGACGCCAGGCGCAGGCTTCTTACCATCAATGGAGCTGATATTTACAATCCGCCCGAACTTGTTCACCAGCATGGACTGTTTCACCACGTTCTGGGTCATGAAAAACATCCCTTTGAGGTTCACGTCCATCACAAAATCATACAGCTTTTCGTCCATCTCCAAAATCGGCTTGGATGGATACACGCCCGCGTTATTGATCAGGAAATCCACCTTCCCCATCTCCGCCACAATTTTGGAAACCGCGTCTTCCACAGCCGCTACATTAGTGATGTCCACACAAATCCCCATCACCTTGCGGCCCATCTTGCGAATATCCTGGAAAACTTCCGACTCCTCGTCAATTTTGATATCGGCTATAACAATATCCGCCCCATACTCCGCCAGTTTTCTCGCAATGACCGCGCCAATACCGCCCGCAGCGCCGGTGACTACTGCTACCCGGCCTTCAAATCTCTCACTCATAATTCCATCCTCCATATTCTTTGTTTCCTATTTCATTTTTTACATTGGAATTTCACTTTGTTGGAAAGGCATACCGGACGGCATTCCGTCCGGTATGCCCCGGAGTTGCATATTATTGAGCTCTCTTATACGATTTATGTTACTTGACAGCTTCTTCCTTCTTCGCCTTAATCATACCAAAGCCGCTCACAGCGCAGACAATGGAGAACAGCGGGGTAAGGAAACCCATTAGATAGAAGGGCAGATAGGCCGTTGTTGCAACGCCCAGCGTAACGGCGGTGTAGACGCCGCTGGTGCCCCAGGGAACCATGGGACAAACCAGCGTACCGCTGTCCTCGCAGGTACGGGAGCAGACGCTCCGGTCCAGTCCCAGCTCATCGTATTTCTCACCAAACGCCTCGGCGGGCAGAACCATTGCCATGTAGGGGTCCGCAGCGATAAAGCTCAGGGCAAAACCGCTGATCACGTGGGTGACAATCAGGCCAACGCGGTTACCAGTGAACCGTTCCGCCTTCTGCATCAGGCATCTGACAACACCACAGCGGGCCAGCATACCGGCAAGAGCCAAGGACCAGATCATGATACCAAGAGTGCCATACATGGAACTCATGCCGCCACGGGTCAGCAGACGGTCGACGTTGGCTACGCCGGTATTACCGACAAAACCGGACATAAAGTTACCAAGCGCACCCTCCAGGCTCGCCCCTTGGAAGATCATTGCAAACACAACACCTGTCAGGGCACAGATCAGCATACAGGCAATTGCGGGCACCTTCAGAATGATCAAAATAATCATGACCACCAGCGGAATCAGCAGAGCGGGGGTCATATTATACGCGCCGTTCAGTCCGTTGATCATTTCGTTGATAACCTCAGAATCGCCGCTGCCGCCATGAGACAGGCCCATAACTGTGAAGATGACCGCACTGACAATCAACGCCGGACCCGTGGTGTAAATCATGGAAAACACGTGCTTGTAAAGGTCCGTCTTTGCCACAGCAGCTGCGTAGTTGGTCGAATCGGACATCGGGGAGATCTTGTCACCGAAGAACGCACCGCTGGCAATGCAGCCGGCGGTAATGGCGGGATTCAAACCCAAGCCCTCACCCACGGCCATAAACGCAATACCCACAGTGCCCATCGTCGTCCAGGAAGACCCGGTCACCACGGACAGAATCGAGCAGATAATCAGGATGGACACCAGGAAGAACTTAGGCGAGAACACGTGCAGGCCGTAAACAATGATAATTGGCACCGTACCGGAGGCAATCCAAGTGCCGATGGTCGCACCGATCAGCAGAATGATCATCATAACCTCAAGTGCAGTGGCAATACTGTCCACCATGGCTTTTGCAGAATCGGCCCATTTGATGCGCAGATAAAACGAGGCATAAATCAGCATTGCGCCTGTACACAGGGAGAGGGGGACCTGCACATCCTGTCCCAAGCCGATGATTCCCACCGACAGGATGATTACGCATACCAGCAGCATCAGCAAAGATGCACCCAGCGTCGCTTCCCGTTCCGGACTGTTCGCTTTTTCGTTTTTCATTTTTTCTCCTCCTCATAATCACTCATTGCTTCCTCTATCATGACACACACGGATAAACCTTCTGACCAGCTGAAAATCCGTGATGTGGTCAACCCACATTCCTCCATCCGTCCGTCAACCTATCTCTCGGTCCCATTTTAAGATTTATATAATTTTATATTTCGGAATTATATAGTTCAAATTCGATCTGTAAATTTCACTTTTTCTGAAATGGATTATAGCAAAACGTTCAATTTGTGTCAAGATTTTTTCGATTATTTTGGTCATTTATGTCAAATCTTCCAGAAAATCATCCAAAAAATCTGCACTCTCTTTTACAGTAACCTAATATTACGAAACTTCATATCAGATTATACGGAAGATATAATTCCATTTTTGCAGATATATTTCCATGTATTTCAATTGCCCGCCACTCATTCTCAAGAAGCCACTCTTAAATGGTTCTGCTGTGCTGAAAGAAAAACAAGCAAAGGCGCTCCGGGGCTGCAAAACCCACAGGCGCCTTTGCCTTTGCTCTGTTTTTACTTTACCATGACCCTATAAAACCGTCTATGGCTGGAATTCACAAGAACACGGCAAAATGATGGCAGAAAATTCTCCGGCGGCTCTCGAGTTTATCCCTTGTTCCCATGATAACCAATTTCAGTAAAATAGTAAAACCAGATTTCGGAATACTGAATATGCAGCGATCGAATCTTCGTTAAAATTTCACCAATCTTATCGGGCCATTCCACCCATTTCTCATCACTTCATCTCGTTTTCCTGCTGCAAAACTTCCTTTACGCATTGGGTAAACCGGGCCATAGCCGGAGAACTGTCCCGGAATGACCGCACTGCAAACCCCAATTCCCGATAAGCCGGCGGGCAAAGGGGTTTTGAGACCAGATGCCGGCTGCTCTCAGACAGCTGCTCCAAAATCAAAGACGGCAGCACCGCCACACCCAGCCCCTGTTCCACCAGGAACAAGATGGTATAGTCAGAATTTGACGTAATTCCAGACCGGATGGGAACGCCGTTTTTCTCAAAATAGCGCCGGATATCCTGGTCCATCCCATCTAAACACCGTTGCATGAAGAAGGATTCCTCCATCAGCTCCTCTGGTGTCACATACGCCCGCCCTGCCAGAGGGTGTCCCTCCGGCATAAGCGCCAAATAGGGGTCTTTTTTCAAATTGACCCACTCATAAGCGTGCCGGGGCTGGCGGCTGAAAAAGGCAACGTCAATCGTCCCCGATGACAGCCACCCTTCCAGACGGGAAATACTGCCTTCTTCAATCAGCTCAATCTGAATATTTGGATACCGTTCCCGAAAAACCCGGAGCAGTCTTGGCATCCAGGAACAGGCTACCGTAGGATAACAGCCGATTCGGAGCTTGCCGGTTTCCAGTCCGCGAATCAGATCAAATTCCTGCTCCAGCCGCTCGTTCATATGAACCAATTCCCGAATTGCCGACAACACCTGCTCTCCCGCGGGTGTAATTTGTACCCCCTTGTTTGTCCGCAGAAGGATCGGAAATCCTACCTCCTGCTCTAAGCTGTTCATCATATGCGTAATGCCGGACTGCGTGTAGCCGGAATCCTCACATGCCCTTACCAGACTGCCCCGGTCGATAACGTTGAGCAGCACTTCGTATTTTTTGATATCCATATGCGCTTCACTCCTTGGTAGCGGCAGCGTAATCCCCCAGAGTCTCCCTACAGAAGTCTCCAAGTCTTTTTAACTTCAACATATGGAAATCGGTAATTTCTTCCGTTGGATACACAGGCATTTGTCCTCCAACACAGGACTTTTACGCCTGGATATTCGGATAAGCCTTTTTCACATAGTTGCTGATACGCCGGACGCCTTCACGGAGGTTTTCATCGGAGTTGGCGAACACAAGGCGGAGATACCCCTCTCCCATCTTGCCGAAGGCCGAACCGGGCACCGTCACGACACCCGCATTACGAATCAGCTCCTCAGCAAACTCCTCGGAACTCTTGCCAAACGCCTTGATGTTCACAAAGGCATAAAAACTGCCGGGAGATTTCTTGCAGGAGAAACCAGGAATCGCGTTAATGCCGTCAATCAGAATGTCGCGGCGTCTTGCGTACTCGTCCCGCATCTGCTGGACGCACTCTGTACTTTTCAACGCCTCCGCAGCGGCAATTTGGGAGAACGCAGGCACACAGGACACGATGCCCTCCTGTATCTTTGCCATATTCGGCACTAAGGAGGCATCCGCCAGCAGATAGCCCACCCGCCAGCCAGTCATGGCATAGGACTTGGAGAAGCTGTTCAACACAATCACCTGCGGACGCACTGCGTCGATCTCCGCAATGCTGAACGGCTTTTCCGCCTCATAGATAATCTGGTCATACGGCTCGTCGGAGAACACATATAGATTATGCTCCAACGCCAGCCCTGCAATTCCCTCTATGTCCTCCTTCGTCATCACAGACCCCAGGGGATTGCTGGGAGAATTGATAATAATGCCGCGGGTCTTGGGGGTAATGGCCTTTGCCACATCCGCCGCCTGAAGGCGATAGTCGTTTTCCTCATAAACCGGCACCGGCACCGCTCTCGCCCCGGTGAGCAGAATCTGACCATAATAATTCGGGAAACAGGGGTCCGGAACAATGACCTCCTCCCCGGGATTGACCAGCGCAAACAGGGAAAGCGTCAGCCCTTCCAGCGCACCGACGGAGATAATTACGTTATCCTTCGTGTAGCCATCCCAGTGCGTTTTCCGGTAGCGTTCGGCAACGGCCTCCCGCAAAACAGGCAGGCCCACATTCACCGAATAGTGTGTCCACCCCTCGTCCAACGCCTTTTTCGCCGCCTCTTTGATATAATCCGGCGTGTCGAAATTCGGCTCGCCCAGCGTCAGGTTCACCAGATTGTCATACTCCGCAGCGATATTGAACATCTTGCGGATGCCGGAAGCGGGATAGGTCTTCACCAATTCGGAAACAGGCAGCTCTCGTCTCATCTTCATTCTTCCTTTCTCAAACCGTTTTCGCAGTCCGGGTGGAAAGCAAATCCTGCGGCGCGTCCGGCGGAACCGCCGTCCTGCATGGCGCGCCGCAGGCCGGCGCGGGTTACTTCTTCCAATCCCTGCGCATTCTGGCCCAAGCATCGTCACGCTCCTGAAGAATGCGCGCAAAATCCGTTTCGTCCAGCGCGGAGAACCGGGACTGGGCTTTCAGATACGCTTCCGCAGAGGCGAACTCCTTCGGGTCGCGGTTGAGTTTGAATTCGCCGCCCTCGTATTCCGCCAGATACCAAAGACCGCAGTCCACGGCCTCCTTGCCGATATCCACGGTCACATCGGACTCGGTGCCCCAGCCCGTGGGGCAGGGAGCCATGACGTGAATATAAGATGTGCCATCGGTGTTCATGGCCTTCTCTACTTTCGCCAGGAAATCCTCCGGATAGCCGACGCTGGCGGTGGCCGCGTAGGGAATGCCGTGGGCCGCTACGATCTCAAACATCCGCTTCTTGCTGCTCTGACTGCCGTGAATCCGCTTGCCCGCGGGGGTGTTGGTGGTCTTCATGCCGTAGGGCGTCAGGCCGCTTTTCTGCACGCCGGTATTCATATACGCCTCATTGTCGTAGCAAATGAAAATGGCCCGGTCATTGCGGTCGATCATGCCGGAGAGAGCCTGCAAGCCAATGTCCGCCGTGCCGCCGTCTCCGGCGAAGCCGACCACATGGTAATCCTTCAGTCCCTGGGCCTCCGCGCCTGCGAGAACACCGCTCATCACTGCCGCCGTTCCGGCAAAAGGAGGAATTACGCTGTTGACAAAAACAGGCATATGGGGATAAATGTAGCCGACCGTGGACATACAGTTGGGCGGAATGACCACAATGGTCCGTTCGCCCAGCACCTTCAACGCCAGACGGATCGCCAACGCCGCGCCGCAGCCGGGGCACGCCTTATGCCCATAAAACAGCTCCTGATTTGTAATTGTTTTTGCATTAAGCGCCACAAATATCCCTCCTCAAATTTACAAACGCCGCCTCGGAGCCGTTCAGATTCCCGGAAAGGAGCGCGTCGAAAATACCGCCGATGTCTTCCTTGGAGATGCTCCGGCCGCCCAGGCCGCCTACATAATTGGCCGTCGGGACCGTCACATTCCACTCTTTCAGAGCGGAGTTGACGTTGGTATGTACCACACCCTCAAAACCAAAGCTGACATCCTTTTCCAGCACGCCCACGGCCTTCGCGCCCTTCAACGCCGCCGCGGCTTCCTTCGCCGGGAAGGGACGCATACAGCGGATCTTCAGCAGACCGACTTTTTTGCCGGCCTCGCGGTAAGCGTCCACCACACAGCGCACCGTACCCGCCACGCTGCCCAGCGTTACCAGGATAGCTTCCGCGTCCTCGCAGCGGTACGTTTCCACCAAGCCGCCGTAGGAGCGTCCGAACTTCTCGCCGAATTCCCGGTCCGCCTCCCGGATGGTCTCTGCGGCGCAGAGCGTCGCCTGGTGCTGCTGATAGCGGAATTCCATGTTATACGGAGGACCGGCGGTGATGCACGTCGCCTTCGGCTGATCCAGGTCCAGCTTGTTGCAGAAGTCCCGGTAGGGGATGTAGGCGTCCACTTTTTCCTGTTCCGCCGTTTGAATCAGCTCGTAAGTATGGGTCAGGACGAAGCCGTCCAGGTTCACCATCACAGGGAGCATGACCTTCGGGTCCTCCGCAATCCGGTACGCCTGCAAAATGGTGTCATACGCCTCCTGGGCGTTTTCCGCATAGAGCTGAATCCAGCCGCATTCCAGCTCGGAGAGGGAGTCCCGCTGGTCGTTGTAAATGCTCCAGGGGGCCGCCAGGGAGCGGTTTGCATTCATCATAACGATGGGGAAACGGGAGCCGCTGGCATAGTGCAGGCCCTCTACCATGTACAAAAGGCCCTGGCTGGAGGTGGCGGTGAAGGTCCGCGCGCCGATCGCGCTGGCGCCCAGACACGCGCACATTGCGCTGTGTTCGGACTCCACGTACAGATACTGGCTTTCCAGAGAGCCGTCCTCCACAAAGTCGCTCAGACGCTCCACCACGATGGTTTGAGGCGTGATGGGATAAGCGGCGATGACATGGGGCTTGGTCTGGCGCACCGCCAGAGCTACCGCCTCGTCGCCGGACACAAACAGTTTTCCGCTCATACCTCCGCCTCCTTTACCATGCTGATCGCGCCGGGCTTGCAGGCGCGGCGGCACACGCCGCAGCCTTTGCAGTAGTCATAGTCGATTTCCAGCGTTTCGCCGGACTTGTCAATTGCGCCGTCGGGACACACCAGGAAGCACCGCAGGCACTTCACGCATTTTTCCGTATCAATCACCGGCCGGAATGTCCGCATACCGGAGCTGACATCGTGCAGCTGGCCCGTCTCAAACGCAGGGCCAAGAGGAAGGGTCTCCACCACATAGCTCAAATCGGCCTTGGGTCTGTCCATTACTGCGCCTCCTTTACAAGCTGATAGGTCTTATTCAGCAGAATCTTGTTTTTCTCCCGAATTTTGGGGGCCAGCTGGTCGTCAATGGCCGCTTCCACAGACTGTACCGCCGTGATACCGGTCGCAGCGGCCAAAGCTCCCAGCAGGGGAACGTTTGTAATGGGCCGGCCCAGAATTTCCAAGGCCAAACCGGTTGCGTCCACCGTAACCACCTGCGCGCCGTTGATCTGGAAGTCCTCCTTCGGCTTGGTTGTGTTGATAATCACCGTCGCGCCGGGCTTCAGGCCGCTTTTCACCGGGTCTCCAAACAGCGTGTCGTCCAGCACCACCGCGCAGTCACAGGCCGTAACCTCGCTGCGGTCCGTGATAGGACTGCTGTCAATCCGGGTGTAGGCGAACACAGGCGCGCCGCGCCGTTCCGGACCGAAGGAGGGAAACGCCAGCGCGTATTTCCCTTCGTGCAGGGATACCGCTGCGCCCAGCAGCCGCGCCGCCGTAAACGCGCCCAGACCTCCCCGGCCATGCCAGCGAATTTCCGTCATGTGATAACCTCCTTTTTATTCTTAGAAAATGCCCTGCGCCATCATAGCGTCCGCCACGCGCTGGAAACCGGCGATGTTTGCGCCTGCGACCAGGTTGTAGCCCAGGCCGTATTTCTCCGCGGCCTCCACGCTCATGCTGTAAATCGTGTCCATGATCTGTCGAAGCTGCTTGTCAACTTCTTCTTCCGTCCACACAAGGCGTTCGCTGTTCTGAGCCATCTCCAAAGCGGAAGTCGCCACGCCGCCCGCGTTCACGGCCTTGCTGGGGGCCACGATCATGTTTTTCTGCTCCATCAGGAATTTCAGCGCGTCGTTGGTCGTGGGCATATTGGCCACTTCGATGTAATACTTCACGCCCGCAGAGGCGATCTTCTCCGCCTGCTCCATGTGGACGTCATTCTGCATCGCGGAAGGCATGCAGATATTCACCTTCACGCCCCAGGGCTTCTCGCCGGGGAAGAACTCCACGCCGGGGAAGTTGTCCGCGTAGTCCTGCACCCGGTTCCGGCCGGACGCCCGCATTTCAACCAGATACTCAATCTTTTCCTTCGTGGTCACGCCCTCGGGGTCGTAGACATAGCCGTCCGGGCCGGAGAGGGTCACAACCTTCGCGCCAAGTTCCGCAGCCTTTTTGCAGATGCCCCAGGTCACGTTGCCGAAGCCCGCGCAGGCAATCGTCTTGCCCTTGATATCCTCGCCCTCGTGCTTCAGGACGTTTTCCAGGTAATAGACCGCGCCGTAGCCGGTGGCCTCGGGACGAATCAGGGAGCCGCCGTAGCTGAAGCCCTTGCCGGTCAGAACGCCGTTTTCAAACGCGCCCTTCAACCGGCGGTATTCGCCGTAAAGGTAGCCGATCTCCCGCGCGCCAACGCCCATATCCCCCGCCGGGACATCCACATCCGGCCCAATATAGCGGTAGAGAGCCTGCATGAAGCTCTGGCAGAAGCGCATAATCTCCGCGTCGGACTTGCCCGCCGGGTCAAAGTCGGAACCGCCCTTGCCGCCGCCGATGGGCAGGCCGGTCAGGCTGTTTTTGAACACCTGCTCAAAGCCCAGGAATTTGATAATGCCGGGGTATACGTTTTTCTGGAACCGCAGGCCGCCCTTGTAGGGACCGATGGCTCCGTTGAACTGGCAGCGGTAGCCAATATTGGTATGCCATGTGCCGTCGTCGGCCATCCAGCAGACGCGGAAGGTGAACATCCGCTCCGGTTCCACCATCCGGGTCAGCAGGTCCGCCGCTTCGTACTCCGGATGCTTTTCGATGACCGGTTCCAAAGACGACAGAACCTCCTCCACCGTCTGAACAAACTCCGGCTCGTTCGCGTGCCGCTCCTTCACATGCGCGATCACGCTGGAAAGATATGCGTTCATCTCAATCAAGATCTCCTTTTATGTGATTTTGACAAATATTTTCTGCATTATATATTCACTTTGCCGGAACGCATGGGAAGAAGAAGTAAGGAAACCACTTAAACAAGGAGGCAGGCATGGATGCCGCTGGGAGAGGACGGCGTCATCTGACAAACGCCGTCCGCGGCGTCATGCGCCCCGGCAAAAGTGAACGTGTGGTTATTTCGCAGCCTTGGCAGCGCGGATAGCCTCGGTGAGCATGGGGGTGACCTT
>CAJUTB010000031.1 GCA_910589315.1 uncultured Oscillibacter sp.
CCCGCACTTCAGTGCGGGATTTTTGTCTGCATCTTTTTTGTCAATGCAAGTTGGTCCGAGTGGCGGGATTTGAACCCACGGCCTCTTGGTCCCGAACCAAGCGCGCTACCAACTGCGCTACACCCGGATTTCTCTGATCTCAGCCTGAAAACTTAATCACTTCCAAGCTTTGCTTATTATACGCAATTATTTCCTTAATGTCAAGCTATTATTTTTCGCTCAAGCACATTTTACATTCAAAATTTTCGCAGACGGTCGATGCCCCATACTTTGCGGTTTTTTCAAATGTCTTTTCTGAGTTTATAGTAAACAGTTGAAAAAGGTATGGGAACGCGTAGAATAAGGACAAGGGCCATCCGAAAAGATATAGGGAAGGCACAAAAGAATAGCGACAGGCAGGACATAGCTTGGAAGCGGACCATCAAATGTTCAAGGTTTCCAAATCAACGATACGAAAGCGGGAAAAGCAACTGAAAGAAACGGGGGATTGGGAGAAAAAGATCTGCACAGAAGTTTCCGAAAGATCGATCCGGAAAAGCTGAAGGCATATATTGCGGCCCACCCAGACGCATAGCAATCGGAAATGGCCAAGGCATTTGGATGCAGCGAAAGCGGCACTCGAAACGCATTGCGGCAGCATAAGATTACCAGGAAAAAGACGACCGGCTACCAGGAGCAGGACCGGCAAAAAGCAGCGGCGTATCAGGAAGCGAGCAAAGATATACCGCCGGAAAAGATCGCCTATATGGATGAAAGCGGTATAGATACATATTTGTATCGGGAATATGGGTATGTGTCGCAGGGTCAGCAGGCTTTTGGAGTTCTGGTTTTCCAACCGGCTTCTGCCTTCTCTGGAACAAGGAACCGTGATTGTGATGGATAATGCGTCGTTCCATTCCCAAAAGCGGCTGCTTTTTTTTGAAGCGTTGTGCGTTTTTAAGCAGCGCAACATAGTGGGAGCGATCTGTTTCTGATATTTGCAGGGCTTCCATTACCTGCTCAGCAGTCCGGCCAATACTGAGCAACAAACTGCGAATCGGAGATAAAATCCCTTCGACTTTTCCCTTTTCCATACCCTGTTTTATGCCTATTTCCATATTCTTCTCCATAACATCTCTGGATAAGTTGCACATATGCTTCACCTCCGACCGATGCCGGGGCCGATGCCAGAAAGCGGATATCATAAGTAATCGTTCCCTCCGTCAAGAACGTATCCTCGCTGCTGACGCCACGAACACGCGCTGCTTTTTTGGGTTTAGCCTGCAAGTCTGGCGCGTTTGAGTTCGATCAATAGCCTTGTTTGAAAAATCAAGGAAAGAGTGCTAAATCAACAAAATAGAGATAGAAGCGATGCAAAGCTTCCGCTGATTTCTACCTTTTCCAGAGTTCAACAGCGTGGATTGAATCATGGTCATTCCCCGCAGACAGCATAAATTCAACCGGGTTCCCCAGCCCATCCACGATTGCAGTCAGCTTTGTATTCAACACGCCTCTGGTTCGTCCAACTGCCTTATATGCCGTTTTTTCCTCCATTGGCTCTTTCATAAACCTTGATGCAGATTGAATCCAAACTCAGGTTTTCCATATCCGCATCTGCGGACAATGCGCGAAATATGGCGTCCATTGTGCCGTCATCCCGCCACTGTACTCCGCTGCGGACGATCCAAAGCATCCCTTTGAGTATGTTTCGATCATCTTTCCGAGGTCACCCTCGCTTCCCCGCCCTTTCCAGCGGCAACAGTTCTTTTATACACTCCCATTGTCCTTTTGCCAATTCATACCGTTTCATATCTCTATTTTTGCACGAACCCGCAATTTGTGCAATGTTTATTTTTCGAACAAGACCTAACAAAAAATAAATATTTTTGGCTGTCTTTCCCCATAAAACAGCTCAAAGATTCCATATAAAATGACTTCTGATAAATGGCAGAGCAAAGATGCCGCCTTCGGCAAAACGATGAAATTCCAGAAAGCAGTTGCATAAATTTACAACATCCTTTATAATTCGTAATTAGATCAAATCAGAGGGAGGGAACGTTTTTTATGGGAGATGTAGAAAAGCTGGAAAAATACCTCGCAGAATTGTTTGAACAGCGTGGATATCCAGGAATGGCGGTGTGTATCCGGGGACCCGAGGGTATCGTTTTTGAAAAGGGCTTTGGCTGGCGCAGCATCGAACACAAAAAAGGCGTAAACGGCGATACTGTGTTCGGCATTGCTTCCATGAGCAAATCCATGACCGCGCTGGCCTGCTGCATCTTGCAGGCCGAGGGGAAAATGAGCCTTGATGACCCGGTAGTAAACTATTTCCCGAATTTTCACATTCCCGGTACGGCGGATGAATGTGTTACCATAAAAATGCTCGCCATGCACCGAACCGGACTCCCGCCTATGGAGCCGCTAGAATGGTCCATTGCAAAAAACAGCGTCGAGCGGGACAGCGAGTGGTATCGGGAGATGCTGCGGACGGCCCCGAACCAAATGGATAAAATTGAACAAATTGTAGACTACATATCGGCGGGAAATTATGAGCCGTTGGGCGCGCCGGGAGAATACATGAGCTATTCCAACGAAGGTTACGCTCTGCTCTCCTACATCGTGGACCAGGCGGCGGGAATTTCCTTGGAGAAATTCCTGGAAGAGCGCGTCTTCTGTCCTCTGGGCATGACGCGGACCGTTCTTGACCTGGATTGCAGCGAGGCGAAAAAGCTGGCGGCAGGAAACATCACAAGCCTTTTTGAACGAAATGCGGACGGAACCCTGGTTTGGGACGACAACTGGTCCGTACTGCCGCCTTTTCGGGGCTGCGCCTGTGTCAAATCCACCGCAAGGGATATCACAAAATATTATCAGATGCTGGCGAACGGCGGACAATGGGAAGGACGGCAGATACTTCCCGCCGAAGCCGTGGAGCAGATGTATGGAAAAGAATTTCCTCTCCGTTCCCGACCCTTCTACTGCATGGGCTTGGAAAAATGGCAGACCGGCGGAAAAATGATATGTGAGCACTCCGGCGGACTCCATGGCGTATCCACCCAGGGCGGCTTTGTAGAGGGCGGATATGCGGTGGCCGTGCTTTGCAACGAGGGTGATCTGGGCATGGATGCCTTTCAATGGCCCTGCTATAATTATATTCTGGGCCTTCCCTTGGACACAAAGCACTTTTACGCCATGCCCTCGGGACGGAAATTCAGCCGGCCGGATATGCTCTGCGGAGACTTCTTATCCAGGGAAGGGCTTCCGGTCCATTGCACCGTCCGCATAGAGGACGGTGAACTGACGGCGGATTACCACGGAAAAAAAGTCCGGCTGCTCTATTGCAACGACGCGCGTTTCGCAGCGGTGGAGTACGAACACCCGGAAAACCGGGTGGAAACGCTGCGGTTTTACATCAAAAACGGAACGGCATGGGGGGTGAAATGCGGATCCAGAATCTATCAGCGTACAGGGACTGACCGCTGAGAACCGGCGGCGGGAAGGCCGTTCCTGTACAAAAAAGGGAGGTAATTATGAAAGGATATCTGATCAAGCGGGTGTTGCAGGGGATTCTTTTGATCGTGGCGGTGTCGATTCTGGTTTTCAGCTTGCTGTATATGATGCCGGGAAACCCGGTCGACATGATCGTGGACCGGAAGGTATCTGTCGAGAAAAAGGCGGAGCTTGCTCATGAAATGGGCTATGACCTGCCTTTGCCGGAACAGTATATGCGGTGGGTGAAAGGCATTGTAGTGGATCACAATTTTGGAAACTCCACCCGGTACAAGGTGCCGGTTGTGGATCTTTTGAAGGACCGAATCCCAAGAAGCCTCATGCTCTGCGGGTGGTCGCTGCTGATCGAAATGCTGATTGCACTGCCTATTGGACTTCTCTGCGCCATTAAGAAAAATTCACTCTTTGACCGTTTCACCGTGGTCTTTACCCTGATCTTGACCGCCATGCCGGCCTTTTGGCTGGGCGCGCTCCTGATTCTGACGTTTAGCGTAGGCTTGAAAATACTGCCAATCAGCGGTTTCAAGGGGCCGGAATATCTGATCCTCCCGGTATTTGCCCTCGTGTCGGCCAGCATTGCGGGAACCATCCGTCTGACAAAGGCGGAGGTTCTGGAAGTGCTCAATGAAAAATATGTAACTACGGCCACGGCGAAGGGCCTTCCCAAACGGACCGTCATGGTGAAGCACGTGCTTCGCAACGCCCTGATTATTGTCACCGTTCAGGTGTTCATGTCCGTTCCCTGGCTGATTTCCGGAGCCGTTGTCATTGAGAAGATTTTCGACATTCCTGGTATGGGCGGCCTGCTGCTGAATTCCATCATTGTGCAGGATTTCCCGGTGGTGCAGGCGGTGCTGCTGATCGTCGCGGCCCTGACGGTGGTCTGCAACCTGATCAGCGATCTGGTCATTGGCATTCTGGACCCGCGGATTCGGATTTCTATGGGCGGGGGTGACAAATAATGCGCGGACGTGGAAAAGCAAAGGAGACCCTCCAGGCGTGCCTGAAAAATGGAGACTTCATGGTGGGGTTTGCAATCCTTTTGAGCGTCTTTCTGGTTGCGATTTTTGCCGAGCAGATCGCCCCTTACGGCTACACCGAGCAGTTGGTAGGCGGAAAATTCTCCCCGCCGTCCTCGGAGTTTTGGTTCGGGACCGACGAGCTGGGCCGGGATGTATTCTCCCGCGTGGTTGCGGGAACGCGAATCACCCTCTGGGTGGCCTTCATCGGCGCGACGCTGGAACTGCTTCTCGGCGTCACGGTGGGCCTGATTTGCGGATATTTCGGGAAGTGGATCGACCGGATCTTTTCCTTTCTGACGGACCTTACCTGGTGTATTCCGGGCACCATTCTGGCCCTGGCAGTGGTCACGCTGCTTGGAAAGGGCCTCACCAACTCCGTAATCGCCATTTCTCTGGTGAGCTGGGCTTCTTACGCAAGACCGGTCCGGGCTAAAACCATGTCCTTGAAAAACATGGCCTTTGTGGAAACGGGAACGGCCTTTGGGGAGTCCTCCTTCTCTTTGATGTTCCGCTATATCCTGCCGAATGTGGTGCCGTCGCTGATCGTCATGGTCTCCATGAGCCTCCCGGCGACGATTCTTTCCACGACTACGCTCTCCTTTCTGGGCCTTGGCTCCCAGGCCCCCTCGCCGGACTGGGGACTGGCCCTGTCCATCGGAATTACATACATTGTGAACGCGCCATGGCTCAGTATTTTCCCTGGAATCGCGCTGGTGTATACGGTGCTGGGCTTCAACCTGCTGGGGGAGGGACTCCGCGATATTCTGGACCCCCACATGAAGTCGCAATAAGAAGGAGGCGCACGGTATGAAGGAAACATTATTGAGCCTGAAACACCTCAGCATTGATTATAAAATCAAAGGCGGATACCTGTCGGCAGTCAATGACGTCAACCTGGACATCTGCCCGGGGGAGATTTTTGCGGTGGTCGGGGAATCCGGCTGCGGGAAATCCACGGTGGCACACAGCATCATGCGGCTGCTCTCCGGCGGAAACGCGAAGATCGAGGGAAAGATTCTCTTTGACGGCCGAACCCTTATGGACTGCTCGGAAAAGGAGATGGAGTCCGTTCGAGGAAAAGAAATCGGCATGATTTTTCAAAACCCTCTGGATTCACTGAACCCGGTTTATACCGTGGGGAATCAGGTCGGCGAGGCAATCATGCTGGACAAGGTGGAGAAACAAGAGGCCATGCGGCGGGCCATTGAATTGTTTCAGAATGTAAAAATGCCGGATGCCAAGGAGCGGGCCGGCAGTTTTCCACATGAGCTTTCCGGCGGAATGCGCCAGCGGGTCATGATTGCCATGATGCTTTCGAGAAATCCCAGGCTCCTGATTGCCGACGAGCCGACAACGGCCCTGGACGTGACCATTGAGGCGCAGATTCTGGAAATCATCAAAGAGCTGAAGGAACAATCCAACACGGCGATTCTCATGATCACCCACAACTTCGGCCTGGTGGCCGAGGCGGCGGACAAAATCGCGGTGATGTATGCGGGCGAGGTGGTGGAGAGCGGGGATGTGTTTGAGATTTTTGAACGTCCCATGCATCCCTATACTACGCTGCTTATGAAGGCCCTGCCGCGAAAGACCAAACGGGAGGGACGGCTGGAAACCATTGAAGGCTCCGTGCCGCGGATTCTGGACAAAAAGCCGGGGTGCCGGTTTGCAAACCGGTGTCCCTATGCGGCGGAGCTGTGCCGGAATCGGACGCCGGGGGAGACGATGGTCAGCGAAACCCACCGCTGCCGGTGCTTCCTTGTGTCGGGGGAGCATCCCTCGAAGTGGAAGGAGGCGTGAACGATGGCAAAGATGGTCGAATTGGAGCGGCTGGAAAAGCATTTCCGAATTTCCAAGAGCGTGTTTGAAACCAGCCGACGGGTTGTGCGGGCAGTGGATCAGGTTTCCTTTTCCATCGAGGAAGGCGAAATCGTCGGCCTGGTAGGGGAATCCGGAAGCGGAAAGACCACCCTGGCCCGGGTGCTTTTGAGTCTCACAAAAATGACCGGCGGAAACGCGATGATCGACGGCGTGGATCTTTCCAAGCCCACGAAAAAGGACCTGAAGAAACTCCGCCGGGAGATTGCGGTGGTGTTCCAGGACCCGGCTTCCAACCTGAATCCCCGCCAGACGGTGGAAAGCTCCATCATGCGGCCCATGATCATTCATGGCGTCCCCCGGGCGGAGGCGCGGGAGAAGGCGAAAGAAGTTCTGGATATGGTGAAAATGGACCAGCGGTATCTGGACAGTTTTCCACATCAGCTTTCCGGCGGGCAGCTGCAACGGATTGCCATTGCCCGCGCCCTGGCCCTGTCGCCAAAGATCATGATTTTGGACGAGCCGACCAGCGCGCTGGATGTGTCTGTCCAGGCGCAGATTTTGAATCTGCTGTTGGATTTACAGGAAAAAATGCACCTGACGTATTTGGTGATCACCCATGACCTGAACGTGATCCGCTATATCAGCGACAAGATTGCCGTGATGTATCTTGGGAAGCTGGTGGAATTCGGGCCGACGGACGAGGTGACGGAACACCCGAAGCATCCGTATACGAAAGGTCTGATGGACGCCGCGCCGATTCTGGACCCCCGCCTTCGGGGCCGGGCAAAGGAGCTGATGAAGGGCGATCCGGGGAGCTTGATCAATCTGGGAACCGGGTGTCGGTTTTTTGCCAGGTGTAAATATGCAACGCCGGAATGTGAAAAGGAGGACCCGGAAATCCTGAATGTCGGAAACGGGCATCAGGTTGCGTGCATACATCCGCTGAAAATGGAAGCATAAAAGAAGTTGGAATCTTGTGAAATGAAGGAGAACGGTTTATGAAAAAGGAAAAGGTTATTGCATTTCTGCTGGCCGGTGTGATGGCGTTATCCCTTGCAGCCTGCGGCGGCTTCACGGACGATTCGGAGCCGTCCGGCGGCGGGGACAGCGGCGGTACGGAAACCGCGGCAAAAGAGGTCTTTACGCTGGCGGACGACGAATGGTACGGAACGGACCTGTATCAGCAGGATTCCTGGTCTTCGGGACAGGGACTGATTGCAGACACGCTGTTTACCATGGACCCCGAGGGCGGCGACCTGCTGGACGGCATCTGCACGGACCTGACCCCCAGCGAGGACGGCCTGACCCTGACGATGACAGTCCCGGAGGGGAAATATTACGCCACCGGCGAACAGGTGGAACCGGAAGATGTGGTGGCCTCGATTGAATGGGGCAAGGAAGTCAGCGTGTATGCGGACGGATACAGCAACATTGAGTCCATGGAAGTGGACGGCAGACAGGTGATTCTGCATTTGTCGGAATTCCGTTCCGATCTTCTCTATTACCTTGGCGAAGTGTTTATGGGCGTGATTGACAAAGACCAGCTGGATACCTTGAGCAAGGACGAATTGATGTGGCAGGCGGTTCCTTACGGAATGTATTCCGTGGAGAGCTACGAGCCAGGTTCCGGCGTGACGCTGGTGGCCAACGAGGGGTATAAAACGGACAATCCCCTGGTGGACAACAAGGGTCCGGCGGCCATCAAGAAGATTGAAGTCAAGTTTAACATGGAGGACTTCACCGCGATTGAGGAACTGAAGGCCGGAAACATCGACTACATCAACGGTATTACCATGGAGGGAAAGCAGCAGCTGGATGCCGAAGCAGGCGTGACGGTTGCGGAAAAGACTTATCCGAACATCGACTACTTTGAAATGAATACGGACAAGGGCGTATTTGCGGATCTGGCAGTCCGGCAGGCGGTGGCCCTGAGCATTAACCGGGAAGCTCTGTGTGAGCTGACCGATGGCGCAACGCTTCCGGCGTATTCCATGATTTATGATACCATGCAGAATTTCTCGCAGGAAGCAAAGGATGACTTCCAGAAAAATTACGCCAACGACCCGGAACGGGCCAAGCAGATTCTTGCGGATGCAGGCTATGCCGACAGCGACGGCGACGGCTATGTTGATAAGGACGGCAAGAATGTGGAATTCACCTTCTACTCCTGGTCCACGGGCGCGAATGTGATCGTTACCCAGGGATTGCAGGAGCAGTTAAAACAAGTCGGCATCAAGATGAACATCGAAGCCCTGGACTGGAACTATATTTATGAGAACATCAACAACGACGAATATGACGCCGGAATTGAGTGGCTGGAATGGGCGGAGCCGATTCTGATTCTGAACGCGTGCTACTATGACCTGAACGCCCCCGGAAATACGGATGCGTATTATGAAGCGATTGCCGATGCAGCGGCTACAGTGGACGTGGACGAGCGTATTGCGAAGATTGGGGAAATCCAGAAGGAAATGTATGAAAACTGGAATATAATTCCCTTTTACAGCGAAGCCACGTATGTTGCGTACAATAACTATGTAAAGGGCATTGACATTTTCAACGGGAGTCTGTATTGGAATGATCTTAGTTTCTAAGAAGGACCGTTGAGAGATAACTGAATAAGGACAAGGCCGGTGCGTTTCCCATAGTGGATTCGGGAAATGCGCCGGCCCTATTTGTGTCTGAAAATGTTCAAATTCGGCGGATACAGGGCTGGAATTGGCAGAAATGGTAACAGTGTGTATCCCCTTGGGACGTTGGGGCGGCGGCCGTATAACAAGGCTTTTTACAGATGAGGAAGGTGTTTGCGGTACGCTTGTAAGTCGTCTTCCCGCACCGTCTCTATGATGTGGTCAAGTGCCGCCATGAGCGCTTCTTTATCATTTGGCAATGTACCTTGAAACTGAAACGCATTTGACGCGCCCAGAGCCGCAAATTGAGTGGGTATCTCCAGGTGTTCAAGCAGTGTGCGGATTTCTTTGTATTTTTCGAGTTCCTGTTCTTCCTTCCATTTTCCGCGCTGAATTTCCTGAAAAAGCTCTGAGTCCGGATAAATGGTCAGCATATTGACGCCGATCAACCTTGGATGGAGCTGATTGCAGACGACAGCCGTTGCTTTCGCCCCGGTTTCTCCGCGGCCAGCGCCGGAAATACCCACTAAATAGAAGAAACGGTACTGAATACCAGCCTGATCCAGCCTGCGGCATTGCGTCACGATATCCGCGGAGGCATAGCCCTTGTTCATAAAGCGCAGGGCTTCGTCGTCAGCCGTTTCGATTCCAATGGTCAGACCATCATAACCGGTTTTATGAAGGGCTGCCAGTTCTTCATCCGACTTTCGCGTAATATCTGTAATTCGCGCGAAACATCCAATCGTTTGAACAGATGGGATATATTGATGGATTTGCCCGGCAATTGTCATAAGCCGCTCATACGTCAGCACAAAGGGGTTTGCTCCGACCAAAAAGGTCCTCCGGATGCGCTCTGGACCAGGCATTCCTTGCAGCTGGGCCGCCAGCATCGCAACTGGATCTGTACACCAAAGCTGGACCTCCTGCAAATCGCTTTCGATATCCTTAAGAGGCAACATTCGGAATTGGAAGGGCAAATCGTGATAAAGCGTGCAGAATTTGCACTTGTGATGGGTACAGCCTGCCGTAACCTCAAGCAGCAGGGAAGACGCCTCGTAGGGCGGCCTCCATATTGTTCCGGTATAATGCATGATTGGAACCTCCTTGTTTTTGTGCCATTATAGCACGGCGGCTCAAAATGAAAAGTACGGTACTTTTTTGCAGTACCTTGTTTTTTGCATACAAGGGCGATATAATGCTGTCAGGAGGTTTTGTAAAATGAGAAAGACCGAAATGGCGGTTCAACGTTGTAAAACCATGTCAAGAATCCAGAAAATTCTGGGAGGCAAGTGGAAACTGGAAATCCTGTATTATATTGGGTTTTGTGATGTCCGAAGATTTGGCGCGCTGCGCCGTCAGCTCGGTGAGATTACAGAATCATCTCTGACAAAACAGCTGCGGGAATTGGAAGCCGATGGATTTTTGATCCGGCAGGATTTTCAGGAGGTTCCGCCGCGGGTTGAATATACGCTGTCCGGCTTGGGCAGAAGCTTTATGGAGGTTATGGACTGCATGAAAACCTGGGGAAATTGCAATCTGCCGGAGGAATAATGTCTTTACACGCAAGTTTGCTCTTGACTTGGAGCGGACTCCAACGCTTATAATGGAATGGTCCCCGGCAAATGAGCAGAGAGGCGGTGGAGGCCATAACCATTAAAGAAGTCAGCCGGACATACGGCGTTACCCCGGATACCCTGCGTTATTACGAACGCTCCGGCATGATTCCCCCGGTCCCGCGGACGGCTGGCGGGGTCCGCAGCTATGGAGAGAGCGAGCTGGGATGGGTGGAACTGGCGTTGTGCATGAGAAGCGCGGGGCTGTCCGTGGAGGCGATTGCGGAGTATGTACGGCTCACCCAGGAGGGCGACGCTACCATTCCGGACCGTCTCGCGCTTTTGCACAAGCAGCGGGAAATCCTGCTGGAACAACAGAAACAGATTGCGGAAACGCTCGACCGGCTGAATTACAAAATTGGAAAGTACGAAGGCGCGCTGGAAACCGGCAAATTGGATTGGACTTCGGACATATAATAACAAAGGAGTATAGAGGACACTTAGAGAGTATGAAAAAAGCGGCCTGTCTGGTTGGTAATTGACAGGCCGCTTTTTTGAATGAAAAATCTGCTAAATCCAGTTTTACACAAATTCGCAGGATAGAGAATAAGGTATTACTTCCTTGTTGAGAATATTTGTAAACTCCGCTGCTCCGGTAAAATTCAAGTGTGTGGAATCACCGAAAAACGCTCTTTTTTCAGCAAATCTGTCTGCATAATCAAAAACCGGTATTTTCCCGGTTTTACTTTCTAATTCCTGCAAAATTTGATAAAATTTTTCTTTTTTTGCTAGAAAAGCATTTTTTGAGACTCCATTAAAACACTTCAAATAAAACGGCGGAACCATTAAAATTGGAGTTGTCCCGTTTTGCCTCAGTTTGGCAAGAGATTCCGTAAAAATGTTTTGGTTTTTCAAAACAGTCGCTTTATGGTCCGTAAACCATAGTGGGTCCAGCAGGACAGAATGATCTGGTTCGCTAAAAACCTTGGGAGAGGTAAATGTATATTTTGGCATTTGAAAAAATTTTTATTAGGTTATTATCCGTTTTTCCGAAAAATAATCCACTTGCTCAAGGCATAATTCAGGATGACAACCAGGACGCTGGCGGCGATTTTCACAAGGCCGTCATTGAAATGAAGGAGGTCCACAAAAAACCATAAAATCCCCGTTTCCAGAACCCCCGAGAGAATCCGGGCAGAGAGAAACTGCCAGAGTTCCCGGAAAACGGTGGAACGCGCCCAGCTTTTTGACTGAAAAACCAGCAGCTTATTCACCAGAAAGGCGAAGGCCACCGCTGCCGCCCAGGCAATGACGTTGCTGACCAGATAGTGAACGTGAAATACGTCGGTGAACAGGAAGTACGCCGCATAATTGACCACCGTGGTCATACCGCCCCAGAACACATAGGAGACCAGCTCCCGATACCGCACAAACAGGCTTTTCATCCCAAGCTCCTCACCGAACCGGCCGCACGTTCTGAATGTTGCTCTCTGCCAGAATGTAATGGGGGCGGCCTTTGGTTTCCATGTAAATCTTTGCAATATACTGCCCTATAATTCCCAGGCAGAACAGCTGAATACCGCCCACAAAAATAATCACGCAGATCAAGGACGCCCAGCCTGCCACCGGGTCCCCAAACAACAGCTTCCGCACGACGATAAACACAATCATCACAAATGCGAAAAAGGTCATGAAAATGCCAAACCAGGAGGCGAGACTCAACGGCACCTGGGAAAAATTCACAATACCGTCCACCGCGTATTTGAACAGCTTCCAGAAATTCCATTTCGTCGTACCGGCAACCCGTTCTACATTCTCATAGGGCAAAAAGTAGGTGCGAAAGCCGATCCAGCCGAAAATACCCTTGGAAAAGCGGTTGTATTCGTCCATGGCGACGATGGCCTCCACCATGCTCCGCTTCATCAGACGAAAATCCGTCACGCCGTCTACCAGATCCGCGTCCGAGATTTTGTTGATGATTTTGTAGAACTTCCGGGAAAACCAGCTGCGGACGGGGGATTCTCCCGTCCGGGAGGTGCGGCGGGCGGCAACGCTGTCATATTCGCCGCTTTCCAGTATATTCAGCATCTCCGGCAGCAGGGCGGGAGGATGCTGCAAATCGGCGTCCATCACCGCGACGTAATCCCCGTGGACATTACAGAACCCGGCGTACATAGCCGATTCCTTGCCGAAGTTGCGTGAGAAAGACAGGTAGAGGACGTGTTCGTCCTGTCCAGCCAAATCCCGGAGAATTTCCAGCGTGCGGTCCGAGGAACCGTCGTTGACGAATACCATCTCATAACCGCCCTCCAGCGTTTGCAGGACCGCAGACGCCTCCTTGTAAAAAAGCGGCAGGGCCTCTTGTTCGTTGTAGCAGGGGACAATAATGGAGACCATAAAAACACCCTCTCTCCCGTTCAGGACAGCTTGAGCACCGCAGTTCCATCCAGCATGGCGCAGGAACCGGGAGCCGGGAAGGCGGGCAGGCCGCTCGCCCGTTCCGCCCATCCGGCAGACTCCTGCTGGGGGAGGATGTTGACCGGATAGCCGAGAATACGCTGCAAAAATGTAGCATAGGTTTCGTAGTAGGTGACGGAAAAATTTTTCCAGAGGCCCGTTGCGCCGGAAAGGTCCCCAAGGCCGGGGCGGACAAGGGAGACGGCAGAGTCCTCCAGCTGTCCGACGATGGCCACCGGCGTTTCGCCGGGCACATAGCCTTCCAGCTGTTCCAGACGGTCTACAATCCGGGTCATGGTGAAAACGGTGGTCTGATATTCCAGGTCTTTTTTCAGATAGACCTGACTGGCATAAACCACGTTGTCAAACAGGAGAAACGCCAGCGCGCAGGGCAAAGCGAATTCCACGATCCGGCGAAGCCGGGGAAGCGGATGTTCTTCCAGAAAACGGTCCGCCAGAAAGACGGCAAAAAGATAAGCCAGGAAAAAGGCGTAGATCATCAAATGATGTTCCTCGCCGTGGGAGATGAAATAGACCACGTTTATCCCAAAGGGCATCAAGCAGAGCACTGCCGCCAGAAAAAACAGGTTCCAGCCATAAATGTGTTTTTGCCGGACGAAAAGGCCCAGCAGAGCCAGACTCAGCGTCAGTATACCAACATTCAAAACCGCCGTTATTCCGCCTAGGTGGGCGATGGGGCGCAGGAAGTAGGAGAGGACAAATTTGTAAGTGCGGAAAAGATAGAGGAGCATTTCCGCAAGGCTATCGTATTTTGCCGCGCCGCCCATACCGTAGGTGGAAAGAAGGGTCAGATGGGTGATTTTCAAGACGATTTGCAGGACAACGCTGTAAAGAATCAGCCCCAGCAGCAGCGATCCCACCAGCCGCAGTCCGGTTTTGAGAATCTCGCGGGTTTCCGCCTGGTCCAGAATCCGTTTTACAACGCAGATCATGGCGAGAAAAACCGCCGCCTGGAAATAGGCTTGATAGAATCCCAGGGACAGGCAGAAGAAAACCGGCGCGAGGAAGCATCCATACCGGAACCGGGCACAGACGTAAACGCCCGCTGTTGCCAGGAGAAGGGATAACATATACATATCCACGTCCTGAATATAGGAGGCGTTTGTCAATGTAACGGTGACATTGGCGGTTAAAATTCCAGTGACCAGAACCGTAAGGACCTTGTTCTTGATGTCCAGCAGGCGGACCATCAGACAGACGGCCAGTCCCAAAAACAGCAGCGACAGCGCACCGACCAGAGCGGGATTGTAAAGGTCGCCCCGGAAGCGGACGTAGGGCAGGTGCAGAAACCGTCCGACGGTGATCTGCATGAGGACATCCCCCTGGCGGACCATTACGGAGTCATGGGAGTAGGACAAATTGAAATAGCAGTAGCCATGGGTTAGAAGGCCGAAAAGAAACGTCCAGGCCAGGATCAGGCGTTCCCGGGAAAATTTGACCATAGTTCCTCCTTTGGGCTGGAGCAAACAAGAAATTTGTGTATTTTGCATAGATGCAGCTGCGCCATACTATATTTTTTCACATGAAAACCATAGCACAAAACCAGAAGCCCGTCAAGAAATTTTTGCTGGGGGAGGGGATGTTTCCCCCAAAACGGTCCGCTTTTCGGGAGCCTTGCCATGTTTTTCATTGCAAAGCGCATGAAAATGTGATATAATGACAAAAAAGAAATTCCTGGGGATGTTTTGCGTGAAGGTACTGCTGATTTCCGACCAAGAGAGCGAGTATTATTGGGATTACTATCAGCCCGGCCGCCTGGACGGCGTGGATCTGATTATCTCCTGCGGGGACTTGAGTTCCAAGTATCTCTCCTTCCTCGTCACCATGGGCGGAAT
The DNA here is from genome assembly GCA_910589315.1 of uncultured Oscillibacter sp. GTDB lineage: Bacteria > Bacillota > Clostridia > Oscillospirales > Oscillospiraceae > Oscillibacter. Next base: position 14,829 of record CAJUTB010000031.1, read on the forward strand.
GCCGCTGCTGTACGTTCACGGCAACCACGACCGGACATACGACCGCAATCCCCCCGAGGGCTGCGAGTGCATCGAGGACCGTCTGGTGACGGTCAAGGGCCTCCGCATTCTGGGTCTGGGGGGAAGCCCGCTGTACAGCGGCGGACCGCACCAGTATACCGAAAAGCAGATGGCATGGCGGATTCAGAAGCTCCGCTACCGAATCTGGCGGGCCGGGGGCGTGGACCTGGTGGTGACGCACTCGCCCGCCCAGGGATATGGCGACGCGGACGATTACGCCCACCGGGGGTTTGCCTGTCTGACCAGGCTGATGGACAAGTATCAGCCGCAATATCTCGTCCATGGTCACGTGCATATGAATTACGGCTTCAAGCGCGTCCGGGTCCTCCATCACGGTCCGACCACCATTATCAACGCCTGCGAGCGGTATTTGCTGGAAATCTAAGCAGAGGCGGAAACGCTGGAAGCCTTGGAAGAAAATTGAAAAAATTTGCGCGGCAGGAAAACGATTCCTGCCGCGCAGTGTTTTTCGGAGAGCGATCAGCCCAGCTTCTCCGGGTATGCACCAGAATCATGCAGCTTTTGCAACGCCTCCGTGACCAGCGCGCGGTCCTCCCGGTAGGTGATGCCGAACCACTGGTCCGGCGAGGAGAGAACGCGGATAGAGAGCTGTCGGTGTTTCATCAGGTGATCGGCCATGACCGGAAGGAGACATTCCGCTTTCAGGTCGTTCCCGGCGGTGCGGCGCAGGAAATCGTCGAAATATGCGCGCATGACCGGGAAAATCGAGGGCATAAAGCCCCAGAAGTTCATGGAAACAACGGTCTCTGGGGAGAGGAGGCGGTCTTCCGTCAAATCCTTCAGGACGCCGTCGGGATAGAGCTGGATATTAGCCGTCTCCCGGACGGCCTTCAGCTCGCCGTTTTCCAAGGTACAGACGCCTCTGGAAACCGTGCCGTAAAGGCTGGCGGTGTTTTTCAAAAGATATCCAACCATCGCCGCTTCGCCCTCGGCGGGCAGATGCTGAAGCGTCTTGTACATTGCTTTGTAAGCGTGCGCGCCATAGTAATCGTCGGCGTTGATGACGCAGCAAGGCTCGTGAACCGCTTCCTCTGCGCACAAAAGCGCGTGGACGGTGCCGAAGGGCTTCGTCCGCTCCGGCGGAACAGCGTAGAATTTCGGAATGGAGGTGAAGTCCTGGTCAACATAAACGACCTCTACCGGGCTGCCGTCCAGGGCCGTTTTCCGCCGGAGATAGCTGCCGCAGAGGCGGTCCATCAAGTCGTGCATATCCGGCTTGATGATGAAAACGATCTTGTGAAACCCCGCCTGCAAAGCGTCGTATATGGAATATTCCATCAAAATTTCATGGTGCGGCCCAATGCCGTCCACCTGTTTGCTGCCGCCGTAGCGGGAGCCTAAGCCCGCCGCCATGATCACGAGAGAAGCCTTCATCTGTCTCTGCCCCCTTTTGTAGTTTGCCGGATTTTTGTTTATCGTACCGCATTTTCCAGCATTTTGCAACCATTCTTTTCGGAATCCGCTCCGCTTTCCCGCTGCGGCGAGCCGGACCCGGAGCGGACAAGAGTTTCCGCCTTGCGGCAGATGGTGGATTGTGCTATGATGAGAGCGTATTTCATCCAGACAGGTGGTAAAAACGATTCCTGTGTGAAAAGAGGCTTTACCATGCATTTTTCCAAAAACCGAAAAAATATCCGGCGAACGGCATTGCTTCTGGCGGGTCTGACGCTTGCGGCGGTTCTCTGCGGCTGTGCGCCAATTCCCATGACTCCGGGCGGAGAACCCTTCGGGGAGCAGACCGCTTCTCAGGACCGGACCAAACGGGTCTACGAAGCGTTTGCGGAGGAATTCCGTCAGGAAACCCAGGAATCCTGGGACGGGTTCACCATTACATGGATGGACCACGGCGAGTCCACGGACGTAGACCTCTACCGGACGGAGGCGTATACCCTCGCCTACTGCGAAAGAACCCACGGCGGCGACTATCTCTGGTATGACGGCTGGCTGTACTGCCGGGAAGGGGAGACCGTCGCCTGCTGCGAAATGCCCTGGGAAGCATTGCAGACGGACCAGATCACGGCAGGGCTGTGGACGATGCTGCAAGGGCTTTTGGATTTGACGCCCGGGGAAATGGAGTACAAGTCCATGCCGATGTCCAGCAAAAGCGGGAATCTTTTGACGATAAAATATCCCTTTGGCGAGGACCGGGCGGGGGACTACGCGACGCTCTCCGTTCCCTTGTACGACGATGGACACTATGAGAGCGTCAGCCTCCAATGGCAGGACATCGGAGAACTGGGAAAATTTGAAAACGTGAGCGTCATTGCGGCCTTTTGTCCCCTGCCGGGTTCCGACAGCCTGCAAGCTGAGCGAAAGGTGTGGAGCTTCGCTCATGACTGCGGCCTGCTGGAGCAGGGCGTTCCCGCCATTTCCGCCCAGGACGGGGACCGGGAGGGCTGCCGTGCGGTGATTGCCGGCATTGATTTCGCCGCCCTCCGGGCGCGGGCGGAGCGGCGGGAGGATTTATCCTTCCCGGAATTTCCGTTCCAATGCTTCGGGCCGGAGTCTCAAAGCGACGCCGGAACTCCGTGAGCGGGTTTCCAGGCGGCGGGGGAAACCCGCGATATGCTCCCTCCAAAGTAGACTGTGGAAAAACAAGACTGCGAAATGGTGAGAACAATTATCAGGAGCTTATTGGAATGGAATGAAGCATTATCCAACACAATCACGGTTCCTTGTTCCAAAGAAGGCAGAAGCTGGTTGGAAAACCAGAACTCCAAAAGCCTGCTGACCCTGCGACACATACCCATATTCCCGATACAAATATGTATCCATACCGCTTTCATCCACATAGGCGATCTTTTCCGGCGGTATATCTTTGCTCGCTTCCTGATACGCCGCCGCAATGCGTTTCGAATGCCGCTTTCGCTGCATCCAAATGCCTTGGCTATTTCCGATTAGCGCATTATGTTTGGCTGAACATAATGCGCTTAATGGACATCTAAAAATAATGTAAGGGCGTCTCTCGAAACAATTGGAAAATTAAGGAAAACCATCGTCAAAACTTAACATAAATTCCCTATTAAGAGAAATCGCTTTGCATTGTAACCTGCTGGGCACGGTTTTCTGCTGCATATTATTGACATGATTAGGGGGGACATGGTATTATGACACAGATTTTTTAATTTTGCAGTGAAGCTGCGGGAGCAAATGAAGCCATACTGCATTGTCAGCAGCGTTTTCCGGAAACACGCCTCTGCGCCTTGGAATCTGCTGTGGTAACGATGACCGGGAAGCGGTCAATATGGAGGACAGACATATGGATTATTCAGGGGGACTTTGGGAACGGACCGGGGCGGACGCCCCCGCCGCCGGGGCCTGTGAGCGGCACAGCGGTATTCGAAGCGTTCAGAATTTGGAGGCCGTCATCAACGAGGGCCTTCGCGTCGCCCTCCTGGAGGAGACGCCGGACCAATCGCTGGCGGTGCTGCTGGAGCATCTGGGAAAAGCGATGAACGGGGACCGGACCTATATATTTGAGCAGAACGAATCCGGCTGTGATGTCAACACCTACGAATGGGTTGCCGGCGGGGTGGAGCCGGAAAAGGAAAACCTCCAAAATGTCCCGCCGGAGGTGTGCGCAAGCTGGTATCGCAAGTTCAGCGTCGGCAAACACATTGTCATCGAAAGCCTGGAGGACATCCGGGAGACGGACCCGCTTCAGTATGAGAACCTGAAGCGGCAGGGCATTCATTCCCTTGTGGTGGTCCCCCTGTATGATGGAAAAAAGATCATCGGTTTTTACGGTGTGGACAATCCGCCTGCAAGGTCGCTGGAATACACGTCGAATATGCTCCAAACCGCGGCATACTTTATCGTATCTTCCCTGAAACGGCGCAACCTGGTCCGGGAGCTGCAAAAGCGGAGCTATAATGTGCTCCACGCCCTCAGCGTGGATTACCTGGGTATTTACGAGGTGAACTTTGACACAGGCGAATGTGAGGTTTACCGCAGCAGCGAACAGATGGGCATGGATTGGGCGGCCTATTTTCAGGACGGTTATACGGCGGCTATGGAGCGGTATATTTCCGAGTATGTAGTCCCGCGGGACCAGGAGCGGCTTCGTACCGTGACGAAGAAAAGCTATGTGCTTGCCCGGCTGCGGACCAAGAAAAAGTTTTCGGTCCGCTACCAGGTAAAAGACTGCTCCTCCGGACTGAAACACCTGGAAATTCACTTCTCTGTCACCGAGAAAACAGCGGGGGAGAACTGCGCGATTTTCGCGCAGCGGGATGTCAACGCCCTTGTGGAGCAGGAGGAGAAATATAAGCTGGAAGCAAGGCGGAGCCTTGAGGACATCTTGGAGGGAGCCAAGACCGGAATCTGGACGATTGAGCTGGAGGAGGGCTGTCCGCCGAGAATGTACGCAGACCGAACCATGCGGATTCTCCTGGGGGTATCGGATGCGATTGGGCCGGAAGCGTGCTACCGGCACTGGTTTGAGCGCATTGAGCCGGACTATGTGGAGATGGTACAGGAGTCGGTGGGAGAAATCCTGGAAACCGGGCGTTCCGAGGTGATCTATCCCTGGAAGCACCCGACGCTGGGGAAGATTTACGTCCGCTGCGGCGGCGTACCGGACAAAACGTTCAAAAAGCCGGGAGCCTGCCTGAACGGCTATCACCAGGACATCACGGAAACCATGGTGACCCGAAAGAAACAGGAACAGTCCATCATGGAGCTTTTGGAACGGGTGCGGCAGGCGAACTCGGCAAAAAGCGAATTCCTTTCCCATATGTCCCACGATCTCCGCACGCCTATCAACGGAATTTTGGGAATGCTGGCCATCCTGGAAAAGAGCCAGAACGACCCGGAGCAACAGCTGGCGTGCCAGAAGAAAATCCGTGTGTCAACGGAACATCTGCTGTCTCTGGTGAACGACGTTCTTCAGGTCAGCAAGCTGGAGAGCGGAAGGCCTGCGGCGGTGGAGAAGCCGTTCGACCTGTATGATACCTTGGAAGACTGCATCACGGTTCTCTCTCCTCTGGCGGAGGAACGGGGAATCCTTCTGGAGCTGGAGGCATCCGGCCTGCGGCACAGGAGAGCCGTCGGAAACCCCCTCTACTTGAAACAAATCCTGATGAATGTCATGGACAACGCCGTCCGGTATAACCAGCCCCACGGCTCCGTATTTGTCCAAGCGGAGGAAACTGCCTTCCAGGATGGAACGGCAACCTGCCGTTTTGTCATCAAAGATACCGGAATTGGTATTGGAGAGGACTTCAAGGAGCACATCTTTGAGCCGTTTACCCAGGAACATCAGGACGCGAGGACGAACTATAACGGCGTTGGGCTTGGAATGTCCATCGTGAAGAAACTGATCGATCAGATGAAGGGAACGGTTGCGATAGACAGCCGGATTGGCAAGGGGAGCGTCGTTCAGATCACGCTTCCCATTCGGGTCGACGAGGCGTGGAGCGGAGAGGCCGCAGACGAGACCTGGAATATGCCGGACAATATTGCCGGGATGCATGTGCTTTTGGTGGAGGACAATGAGATCAACTGTGAAATCATGGAATATATTCTCAAGGACGCAGGTATGGAGGTCGTGACGGCCAACGACGGAAAGGCCGCCGTGGACGCGTTCGCGGCGGCGGAACCGGGGGCTTTTGACTGTGTGCTTATGGATTTGATGATGCCGGTCATGAGCGGATATGAGGCGTCCCGGGTGATTCGCGGCCTGAACCGGTCCGACGCGGCGGCGGTGCCCATCATCGCGCTCTCGGCCAACGCGTTTGAAGAAGACATCGCGCTGGCAAAGGACGCCGGAATGAATGCGCATCTGGCAAAACCGGTAAACATCCACAAAATGTTTCAGGCCATAAGCCGGCTGAGGACCCAGGCGCGTGGAACGGAACGCGTTTAACGTCGGGACAATTTATAATACCAGAACCTATGGAGATTGAAAAAGTATGAGAAATAAGGCTTTGCCCCGATTTTTGAAAATCAGCATAGCGGTCATTATATGCTTGACTATCTTTGTGTTTTCTTTCCTTGGAATGTCCATTCATAATATGAGCGAAAACACAATTGAGGATATCGGTACCGCTTACATGGCCGGAATGAACGAACAGGTATCGTTACACTTTGAAACCATCATTGAACTCCGCCTGACCATGGCAGAGTCCATCGCGCATATTGCAGCAGGAGACGAACAATCCGGTTACGGTTCAAAGGAAGAAATCGAATACGGCGCAAAAGCAAGGCATTTTTTATGCGCCGCCCTGTATTCGCCCGATGGCGAAATTGAAATGATTTACGGCGATTCTATGGAACTCAAGCACCCGGAACCGTTTTTAGAAAGCCTGCGGAACGGAGAGCGCAAAACGGCGTCCGCTGTTGACAGCAGCGGGGAGAGCGTGATCCTGTTCGGCGTCCCCTGCGAATATCCCATGTCCGGCGGAGGCGGCAGTCTAGCCATAGTTGTCGGACTTTCCACCAAATATATGGGCGAAGTTCTTTTCCTTAATTCTGATAATTCCCTAAGTTATTCTTTTGTCATACGCAAGGATGGCAGCTATGTTGTTGGCCCTGGGGACGATGGACATGAAAACTATTTCGACAGGCTTTACAGTATTTTTGAAGGGCAGGACACGGAAGCCGCATCCTACGTCGAACAGCTGATGGCAGCCATAAACACGAACGAAGATTATTCCGTTATTCTGAAGAATGGCGAATCGCGCCGCCACCTGTATTGCACCAGCCTTCCCTACTGCGATTGGTATTTAGTGACGGTGCTTCCCTTTGATGGGCTGGATCAGTCGATTTCAGGGATGAGCAGCCGCTGGCTTACCATTGTTTACGCCGCTTCTTTCGTGGTAATCGCCATGCTTCTCTACATATTCTTCCAGTATTTGAGGCTGTTCAAAAACCAGGTTTTGGAATTAACGCGTGTGAATACGGAGATGGATATAGCCCGAAAAGATGCAGAAAAGGCGCGAAAAGAGGCGGAACATGCCAACGCGGCAAAACAGGACTTCCTTTCCAGCATGAGCCATGACATCCGTACGCCTATGAACGCCATTATTGGTATGACATCCCTGGCCATGGATAATGCGAATCATCCGGAGCAGGTTCAGGATTACCTGCATAAAATCGCGCTGTCCAGCAAGCATCTGCTGGGGCTGATCAACGACGTGCTGGATATATCCAAGATTGAAAGCGGTAAAATGGCGTTGAACGTTGAGCCAATGTCGTTAAGAGAGGTGATGGACTGCATTGTTAATATTATGCAGCCTCAGGTCCAGGCGAAAAATCAGCAGTTCAACGCGGCGGCCTACGAAATCCTTTCGGAAAACGTGCGCTGTGACAGCGTGCGGCTGAATCAGGTGTTGATTAACCTGCTGGGAAATGCCGTCAAATTTACGCCAGAAAACGGCTCGATTCAAGTGATGGTGTATCAGGAGACGCTTCCAGAGGAACCTGACCGTGTCCGCACCCATTTTCTGGTGAAGGATACGGGAATTGGTATGTCAAAAGAATATCAAAAGGTAATATTTGAATCTTTCAGCCGGGAGGACAACACTCGGGTACGAAAAACAGAGGGGTCCGGGCTGGGAATGACGATTACCAAGTATATTGTAGACGCGATGGACGGTAACATTTCCGTTCGCAGCGAACAGGGCCGGGGCAGCGAATTTCATGTTGTGCTTGATTTGGAAAAGGCGGCGGAACAGGAGATGAACACGGTGTTTCCGGACTGGAATGTATTAGTGGTTGACGGCGACGAGCGGTTATGCGCCAATACGGTCCGTGTTTTAGAATCCGCCGGCATCCGCGCCCAGTGGTGTCTGCGTGCGGAACAGGCAATGGAACGGATTGCAGACGGCCGTTATGAGCTGATTCTTTTGGGATGGAAATTGCCGGACATGACTGGGATGGAAGCCGCCCGGAAAATCCGGCTGAGCTGCGGGGAAGATGGTCCGGCGGTGTTTCTCTTGGCCTGTGATTGGAGCGGGAAGGAAGATGAAGCCAAAGAAGCAGGGATTTCCGGCTTTATTTCCAAGCCTCTGTTTCGATCCACTTTGTTCGACGCATTGAACACATTTGCCGGTACAGGCGTTAAAGAAACGGCCGGTGTCGAAAAGTCGGTTGATCTGGTGCTTCGGGGAAAACATATTTTATTGGCGGAGGATAATGAGCTGAACTGGGAAGTGGCAAGGGAAATGCTCGCGAGCCTGGAACTGAACTTGGATTGGGTGGAGAATGGACAAATCTGCGTTGCAAAATTCGAGGAATCCCCAGTTGGGTATTATGACGCGATTCTTATGGATGTGCGGATGCCCGTTATGGACGGCTACGAAGCGACCGCTGCTATCCGGGAGCTGAAACGCGAGGACGCTGATATTCCCATTATCGCCATGACAGCCGACGCCTTTTCAGAGGATATTCAAAGATGTTTGGAGCACGGCATGAATGATCATCTGGCAAAACCGATTGATGTTCAGGCGGTTGCTTATAAGCTAAAGAAATATTTGAAATGAAGGATGCCGGGCAAATGAAGGCAATCCGCTCCTCTAATGGATGGTCTGTAATTGAAAAGTTCATGGTCCTTTATCTGCGAAAAAAGAGGTTGCTGCGAGAATGTCTATCCGCAGCAGCCTCTTTTATTTCAAATCCAATCTGATAAATACCTGTACGCACTTCAGGTTAAATCTTGTTTAACGAACCCCCATCTAAATGGACAGGGTTCGTTTTTTTATGCCAAAAATCCTTGCAGGATGCAATTCTCCGCTTCTTCTTCCGTAAGGCCCAGCGTTTCCAGCTTCAAAAGCTGGTCGCCCGCGATCTTTCCAATGGCCGCCTCATGAATCAACTGCGCTTCTGTACAGTTTGCCGTAATGGCGGGAATCGACTTGATTTTTGCCCCGCCCATGATGATGGAGTCACACTGCACATGGCCAAAACATTTGGCATTTCCTACCATACGGGGATAAAACACCTGGCTGGAACCGTCCTGCGCCACGGAACGGGAAATCACCCGGCCCTTGGAGTCCTCGCCGTCGAGAATAATCTCCATATCGCTCTCCGCCGTCTGGTCTCCGTGCGTCAGAAGGCGTTCTGTCACAATGGCCTCCGCCCCCGGACCGCAGATGATCTTCGTGTCCCGCTTTGTGGAATCAATCCCCCGAATCTGGACGGTCTCCATCTGAATCGTCGCGCCTTCTTCCAGGTAAACCACCGTCTTGGGGTTCATGATCCGCCCGCCGGTTCCAGTGCCGCCGCCGTAGTGCTTTTCCGTGTAGCGGACATGGGAGTGTTTCCCTACATAAAAGGTATGCACGCCGTCATGGCGGGACTCCTGGTCGCCGCAGTTATGAATCCCACAGCCTGCCACAATCTCCACGTTGCAGTTTTCGCCTACGTAAAAATCGTTATAAACCGTCTCCGAAAGACCGGATTTGGTGATAATGACTGGAATATGACAGGTTTCGTTCACCGTACCGGGCTGAATCCGAATGTCAATTCCCGGCTTGTCCTCTTTGGATGTGATTTGAATGTGTTCTGTGGACTGCCGGCCGTCGCAGCCGCTGTCCTTGCGAATGTTGAACGCGCCCACAGGCTTGCCCAGCATATCCGCGATTTTTTCCAGAAGCTCGCGGTCAATCTCTGTGTCCATCATTGTGCTTTCGCCTCCTTTGTCAATACCGGGCAGCCGCCCAGGGTATCCGCTAAAATCTGCGGAAGAATCTCCGCCGGAGCTCCCCGGTGCCGCAGCCGCCCTTCCCCGACGACAATCACTTCGTCTGCCAGGGAGATAATCCGTTCCTGATGGGAAATAATAATCATGGTCGCGCCTCCGGCGGCGTGAAGCTGTTCGAAGGTCTCCGTCAGCCGGGCAAAGGACCACAGGTCAATTCCCGCCTCCGGCTCGTCGAAAATCATCAGCTTGCCCTGCCGGGCCAGAATCGTGGCGATCTCAATCCGCTTGACCTCGCCGCCGGAGAGAGAGCCATCCACTTCCCGGTCCAGGTAGTCGTTGGCGCACAGGCCCACGCGGGTGAGATACTGGCAGCAGCGGTCCTTTGACAACCGCTCGTCCCCGCTGGCCAGGGTCAGCAGCTTCCGCACCGTCAGGCCCTTGAAGCGGGGCGGCTGCTGAAATCCGTAGCTGATCCCCCGCCGGGCGCGGTCCGTGATGCCCAGATGGGTGATGTCCTCGCCGCTCCAGAAAATCTCTCCGGCGGTAGGCTGCACCAGGCCCATGATGCTTTTTGCAAGGGTGGTTTTGCCGCCGCCGTTGGGGCCGGTGAACACAACGAGGCTTCCCTCCTCCACGGTGAGGGAAATATCGTTCAAAATCCCCAGCCGGCCGTCACCCTCCTCAACGGCATAGCTAAGGCGTTTCAATTCCAGCATATGTTAAAATCCTCCTTACAGGCTGCGTGGTTTTTCGATGGTATTCTATCAGATGCGCGCAGAAAATGCAACGCGGCTTTTGGGATTTTCTCCACTATTTTATCCGAAATGCTGTTTTTTATCTGTTGCAGGCGCAACAGGCACGCAATTTTCGCCGCCGTCATATACTGGAAGGAAAAGGAGGGTCCTCATCATGGAACAGACGGTACATAACTCCGAACCCTACGATTTCCGGCAATATGACCGCATTTGGCAGCGGGTCGCCCCAAACCTGGAACCCTATCCCGACATGACGCCGCCGGCGGAATCCCCCCCGCCAAAGACAGCCGCCGCCTTGACACGGCAGGAAAGCCAGCTCCCCGGCGCGGAGGCCAATCCCTGCTGTATGGGCACCGAAGCCGCGGAGATGCTGGACGTTCTCACCGGCTACATCGAAGAAGAACAGTCCGACCGGCGGTACACCCTGGCTCTGGTGCGGCAGGCTCCCTCCTGGGCGCGGCAGCGGCTGCGGGACATCGCCGCGGACCAGGCCGGCCACGCCCGGCGGCTCATGGCCGCATACTATTTGATTACCGGCGAGTGTTACCGCCCCAGCGTCAGTACGGAGCGCATTTATACCGGCCGCTGGTGCCCCGCCCTGCGGGAGCGATACCATGCCGCCGCCTGCAACGGACTGAACTACGCCCGCTCCGCGGAGGACGCGGTTGACCCCTGCCTGAGCCTTCTCCTGCGGGAGCTGAGCGAAAGCTCCTACCAGCACGCCGCGCAGCTCATGCAGATGCTGGAGCGCAGCATTCAGGGGTGATTCGTTTCCCGTTTGGGGCCGAAAAGGGCCGCCCAGAGAGGCGGCCCCTGCATTTTTAACCAAAAACCGCCCTGGGTTTCCTCGGAATTTGTACTTGAAAACCGGGGGAAACAAGGTTATAATATCATTTCGATTGTAAGATTAAAAGGCGGAATACGCCGTGAACAAAGGAGAGCCTTTATGCAGAATGAACATTTGAGAAACATCGCCATCATCGCCCACGTGGACCACGGCAAAACCACTCTGGTCGATGAAATGCTCAAGCAGGGCGGCGTCTACCGGGAAAATCAGGAGGTGGTGGAGCGCGTGATGGACTCCGGCGACCTGGAGCGGGAGCGCGGCATTACCATTCTGGCCAAAAACACCGCCATCCGCTACGGCGACACCAAAATTAACGTCGTCGACACCCCGGGCCACGCCGATTTCGGCGGCGAGGTGGAGCGGGTCCTGAAAATGGTCAACGGCGTCATCCTTCTGGTGGACGCCGCCGAAGGACCGATGCCCCAGACGCGTTTTGTCCTCAGCCGCGCCCTGGAGCTGGGACACCGGGTCATTGTCGTCGTGAACAAAATCGACCGGCCTGACCAGCGGGTCCACGAGGTCGTTGACGAGGTTCTGGAGCTTCTGATGGACCTGGACGCCACCAGCGAGCAGCTGGATTCCCCCATGTTGTTCTGTTCCGGACGGCAGGGCACCGCCTCCTATTCCCCCGACACCGCCGGAACCGATCTCAAGCCGCTTTTCGAAACCATCCTGGAGTATATCCCCGCCCCCGAGGCCAATGTGGACGAGCCGTTCCAAATGCTGGTTTCCTCCATCGATTATAACGAATTCGTCGGCCGGATTGCCATTGGCCGGATTGAGCGCGGCTCTTTGAAGCAGAATCAGGAAATCGCCGTCTGCAACTACCACGACCCGGAGGCCGTCCTTCGCAAAGCCAAGGCCACCGCTATTTATGAATTCGAGGGCCTTGCCCGGAACCCCGTTCAGGCGTCCACCGCAGGCAACATCATTGCCATGAGCGGCATTCCCGACATCACCATTGGCGACACCATCTGCGTCCCCGACCGGGTGGAGGCTCTGCCGTTTGTTAAAATTTCCGCCCCCACCCTGGAAATGACATTTTCCGTCAACGATTCCCCCTTTGCGGGAAAAGAGGGAAAATATGTCACCTCCCGCCAGATTCGGGACCGCCTTTTCCGGGAAACCTTGAAGGACGTTTCCCTGCGCGTCACCGAAACCGACAAGGAAACCGCCTTCAACGTGGCGGGACGGGGCGAGATGTCTTTGTCCATCCTGATCGAAACCATGCGCCGGGAGGGCTACGAATTCCAGGTCTCTCCCGCCCGCGTGCTCTACCAGGAGATCGACGGGAAAACGTGCGAGCCGATCGAACGCCTGGTGGTGGACGTGCCTGCGGACTGCGTGGGGGCCGTCATTGAAAAGCTGGGCCAGCGCAAGGCCGACCTGGGGAACATGACCCCTGTGGGCAGCCGCATGAAGATCGAATTTTTAATTCCCGCCCGGGGCCTGTTCGGCTACCGCAGCGACTTCCTCACCGACACCAAGGGCGAAGGCATCATGGCCTCTGTCTTTGACTCCTACGCCCCCTACAAGGGCGATATCTCCCGCCGGGGCAACGGCTCCCTGATATCCTTTGAAACCGGCGAGTCCGTCACTTACGGCCTGTTCAACGCCCAGGAGCGGGGCACTTTGTTTATCGGCGCGGGCGTGCCGGTCTACGGCGGCATGATTGTCGGCGTGTCCCCCAGAAGCGAGGATATGACCGTCAACGTGTGCAAGAAAAAGCAGCTCACCAACACCCGCGCCTCTGGCTCTGACGACGCCCTTCGGCTGGTGCCGCCCAAACAGATGAGCCTGGAACAGTGCCTGGAATTCCTGGCGGATGACGAACTGCTGGAAGTTACTCCCCAGAGCCTGCGGATGCGCAAGAGCATCCTGGACCACGAGAAGCGCATGAAAGCCCTGCACGGGAAAAAATAAGAAGGAGCTTTTCGTGCAAGGTGCGTCCGGTCTGTGCCGGGCCTTTCCTGAGCTGCCGCTTCCACCTTGAAAACCCGTCAAGAGGCCTGAGAACCGGCTTCCGCCCGGCGAATAAAAACCGCTGAACGGGCTCCCGGGAACCGCAGGCAGCGATCCAAACGCGGGTGAATTCCCCTGACTGATGTGCAAATAAAGGAACCATATGGGAAAGCCTATCACATCCTCTTTGAATTTCTATGCAGACCGCTTCTATTTTCAGCGAAGAATTTCCCGTTTGCTCTTGACCTTCCGGCAGAAATCCAGTAAAATAGAGGCGTTGTAACCATTTTACCGAAACGGCGTCCCGCTGTTTTTCATAGACCCTATCACCATTTGAACGAAAGGCCGAGAACGCATCATGAAACATCCCTACAAAACCCGGAAGGGCGGCGCAACCGTTACCATCTTTGTCCCCTACGACTGCAAAAATCATTGCCCCTTCTGCATCAACAAAGGCGAATACGCGGACTTAACCGGCTTCTCTGCGGAGAATATCTGCCGGAGCATCCGGCGCATGGACGCCATCACTCCCTATTGTGATTTCGTTTTCACTGGCGGCGAGCCCTTTGCCGACCTGGTAATTCTGCAAAGGATGCTGGATGAAATCCCGACCACTCACAAGGTTTATATCAACACCACCCTTCCCGTCTCCGAACACCAGTCCGAGGACGACATCCTCGCGTTTGCGGAGAAAAACAAGCACAAGATCACCTGCATCAATGTTTCCCGGCATATGCAGAAATTTGTCGTCGAATCCAACGACGGTCTTCTGTCCCGTCTGCCGGTGCCCTTCCGGGTGAACTGCGTGCTTTACAAGGATTATCCCGCCAAGAACCTCATTCCGTATCTGGAACGCTTCCGCAAGGTTCCCGGCTCGTCGATTCAATTCCGGTTTGACTATACCGCCACGACGCCGGAGAATCTCTATGAGGAGAAAAATGACCGGATTCTTCAGGACTTGAAGCAGATTGCCCATTACACCGGCCTGGACGGCTGCCGGATGCGCTGCGGCTTCCACTTCGATTACCACGGCATGGAGCTGACGTATCACAAGACGCTTCCCTATTCCACGGTCGTCGAGACAGACCCGGTGAACGGCGTCACCTATGATATCCTCTATGACATTCTTATCAAGCAAAACGGCGACATTCACAGCGACTGGGACGGCACGCCCCTGGACGTGTCCGCTTATGAGCGCGTTGTGTTCGAGCCGTACGACTTGAAATGGCTTGCCAAAATTGCGTGAAAAAAGCGGCGGATTTTCCGCCGCTTTTTCAGGAGGCTGTACGTTTATGATGGCACAATCTGCACCGGCGAAAGTCAATCTGGCCCTGGATATCCTGCGCCGCCGTCCCGACGGCTACCATGATATGCATATGGTTATGCAGACCGTCTCCCTCTGCGATCAGGTCTCCGTCTCCGAAGCGGCGGGCGGCTTTGCCCTTCGGGCTGAGGGAATCACACTGCCGGAGGGGAAAAAGACGTTGGAGCAGCAGGCTGTCGAGGCGTTTTTCCACGCCTTGGGACGGCCCGCCCCCGGCCTTTCGGTGGACCTGTGGAAGCAAATTCCCGCTTTTGCAGGGCTGGGCGGCGGCAGCTCCGACGTGGCGGCCCTGCTGCGGCTTCTGAGAGCCCGCTACGCCCCGGAAATGCCTTCCCTGGAGCTGGAACGCATCGGCTTGCAGGTGGGCTGTGACGTGCCCTTCTGCGTGCGGGGCGGCACGGTGTTGGTTATGGGCCGCGGGGAGGTTTTGGCAGATTTGCCGCCCTTGCCGGACTGCCGTTTTCTTCTCTGCAAACCAGATTTCGATTTGCCTACGCCGAAGATGTTCGCCCGGGTCACGCCCGGCGCGTGGCCCGAAACCCCGGATATTGACGGTATGGTTTCCGCACTGGCGGCGGGGGATTTGCCCGGCATTGCGCGGCGAATGTCCAATGTGTTCAAGTTTGTCCTGCCCACCCCGGCGCGGGTCGAAATCGAGGACATTAAAGCGGTTATGCTCCGCTTCGGCGCGCTGGGAGCCGTTATGTCCGGGTCTGGGTCGGCCGTCGTGGGACTGTTCCGCCCGGACGCCAGTCTTCAGCGTCCCTACGATATCCTCAAACGCCGTTACCGGCAGGTCTTTACCGCACAGCCTACTCCCCGGCTGGAATGAACCGGACATAGAAAACCCCCGCAGACGATATGCCGCCTGCGGGGGTTTTTATGTAGATCAATAGTCGTGGTCCTGACGGTTCGTCAGAGCTTCCAGAATCAGATACCGCTCCATTTGGAAATTCTTCTTCATCTGCAAGGCTTCTTCCATCTCCATCCGTACCAGACAGCCGTTTTGTACGCTGATGATGCTGTGTTCGTCGCCCTCCAGCAGAGACATCACCGCTTCGTAGCCCATACGGCTGGCGGTCTCGCGGTCCCGGGCCGACGGTGCGCCGCCCCGCTGAATGTGACCCAGAACCGTCACACGCGGGTCAATGCCAGTCTCCTGGTGAATGCGGTCCGCAATCTCTATCGCGCTGCCTGCGCCCTCCGCTACGACTACCATATAATGGGTGGTGCCTGCCAGACGCGCCCGGCGGATTTTTTCCACTATGTCCCGATCAAAATCCACTTCCCGCTCGGGAATCAGCACCGCCGTCGCGCCGATGGCAATGCCGACATACAACGCCAGATAGCCCGCGTGACGGCCCATGACCTCCACCACCGAGCAGCGTTCGTGGGACTGCATCGTGTCCCGCAGCTTATCGATGCACTCAATGGCCGTGTTGCAGGCGGTGTCAAAGCCTATAGTATAATGGGAACAGCCAATATCGTTGTCAATCGTCGCCGGAACGCCTACCACCCGCAGGCGCATGCCGTTTTTCTCAGCCTGACGGGAGATCGCCAGCGCGCCGCGGAAGGTACCGTCGCCGCCAATGGCCACAATGCCGTCCAGGCCCAGGAGCTTGCAGGTGTTAAGAGCCTTGTTGCGGCCCTCCTCCTCCATAAATTCCAGGCTGCGGGCCGTATAGAGCATGGTGCCGCCCTTGTTGATGATATGGCTGACGCTGGAGGAATCCAGCAGGACAAAATCGCTGGTAATAAGTCCGCTCCACCCGCGGCGAATGCCTACACATTTTACCCCGTTGTTGCTGGCCGTCCGAACAACCGCCCGAACTGCCGCGTTCATACCCGGCGCGTCGCCGCCGCTGGTCAGGACGCCGATGCGCTTCATTTTTTTCCCTTCCATATGCAGTTCCTCCTGAACGTAAACGATTTTCTGCGGTAATCATACCCCTTGGCGGTGGATTTGTCAAGGGTAAGAATCGAGTATGAAAGAGAATTGGCCGGCGCAGAAGGCAGGTCTTTTAACGGGACGCTAACCACCCGCTTTCAAAGCGTTTTGTTCTTGGAAATCATTGCCGTTTTCTCTGCTGGGCAAGTCTGCACAATCCTTTCCTTCCAGTCTGGGTACGGCGGGAAGCGAAATCCCCCGATAAGTTCTTATATTGTTAAAGCGGCGGGTGGACATCATACGCAGTTTTATCCCGATATTGCTTATTACTTCCGTAGCTAAAGATAGGAAAGCGCCGAGTGGAGGAAAAAGCAGGAC
>CAJUTB010000032.1 GCA_910589315.1 uncultured Oscillibacter sp.
CACCTAGGCTGTCCTGACGGGGCAGAAAAAGGATTGCAGTGCGGACTAAGTGGCAGTCGGGCAGCGCGGACAGGCGACGCCGTGCCGCAGCGCTGAAAGGGAAACCGCCCCCATCGGCAACGAGGGGTGCGCTGTGGGGAAATCCAGCCCGTACCTAAGCCGTAAGATTTACTTTTTCTGCCGCCGCCGTCTTAGCTTTCTTGTTTGGTATCCTTCCGCCTTTGCCGGAATAGGCGGAGGGTTTTTATGGAGGTTTCTTCCTTGAAGAATCAGAAAAAAAAGAACGGAATGTCCGCCCAATACCGTTGGGCTTTAACAGTCTTTTTGATGGCGGTGGCCCTGTCGGCCGTGCTGAGTCTGGCGTCGGAATCGATGCTGGAGGGCGCGGGCATGGCGGCCGCTCTTTTGATGCTGGCCCTGTTTATCGGGCTGGGTATTTTATTTGATATCATCGGCGTAGCCGTGACCTCGGCGGACCCGAAGCCCTTCCACGCCATGGCCGCCCACAAGGAAAAGGGCGCGAAGGAATCCCTGATGCTTCTGCGGAATGCGGGGCGGGTTTCCAGCGTATGCAACGACGTGGTGGGCGACATCTGCGGCATCGTCAGCGGCGCGACGGGCGCGGTGATCGTCACGCAGCTTCAGCAGGCTCTGAACCTGCGGACGGTTTTGATCTCTGTGGGCGTGACGGCCCTGGTCTCCGGTCTGACCATCGGCGGCAAGGCGTTGGGCAAGACCTTCGCCATTCAGAAAAGCACGAAGGTGGTCTACTGGGCCGGGCGGGTTCTGCACATTTTCCATCGTTGAGAGGAGGCGGGCCATGCTGCTGGAAACGATTCATTCTCCCAACGATGTGCGTAAGCTGTCCCGGGACGCGCTTCCCCAGCTCTGCAAGGAGCTGCGGGAATTTCTTGTCAGGAGCGTCTCGGAGACGGGCGGGCATCTGGCCTCGAATCTGGGGGCGGTGGAGCTGACGGTAGCCATTCACCGGGTATTTGACACGGAGCGGGACCGGCTGGTTTTCGACGTGGGCCACCAGTGCTATGTGCATAAGATTTTGACGGGACGGCGGGAGCAGTTCGGCAGCCTGCGGCAGCTGGACGGCCTGTCGGGCTTCCCCAAGCCCCGGGAGAGCGTACATGACGCCTTTATAGCGGGCCATGCGTCCAACTCGGTTTCGGCGGCCCTGGGCATGGCCCATGCCCGCACGCTGCAAAAGGAGGATTACAGCGTTTTGGCGTTGATTGGCGACGGCGCGCTGACAGGCGGCCTTGCCTACGAGGGGCTGAACAACGCCGGGGCCTCCGGCGAACCCCTCATTGTGATTTTGAATGACAACGGTATGTCCATCAGCCGCAATGTGGGGGCGATTCCCCGGCATTTGGGACGGCTGCGGTCGAAACCGGCTTATTATCATTTCAAAAAGTGGTATCGGAGCCTGTTCGGGCGCGCACCGGAAAAAAATGCCTTGTACCGCTTCAACCACGGCGTCAAAACCTGGCTGAAACGGACGCTGTGGCCCGGCAGCACGCTGTTTGAGGATATGGGCTTCACGTATCTGGGTCCCGTTGACGGCCACGACCTGCCCCGCCTGTGCGATGTGCTGACCTGGGCGCGGGAGCTGCACTGCCCGGTTTTGGTGCATGTGAATACCGTGAAGGGCAAGGGGTATCCCTATGCGGAAAAGAACCCGGACAAATTTCACGGAATCAGTCCGTTTGACCCGGCGACGGGACTGGTGAAAAAGCCGTCCGGCGCGAGCTTTTCCAGCGTGTTTGGACAGACGCTGGCGGACTGCGCCGCGCAGGACGGGCGGGTCTGCGCGATTACGGCGGCTATGGCGGACGGCACCGGGCTGACGGAATTTGCGAAGCGGTATCCAGACCGCTTTTTTGACGTGGGCATAGCGGAGGGACACGGCGTAACGATGTCGGCGGGCCTTGCGGCACAAGGGATGATACCGGTTTTTGCGGTATATTCGACCTTTTTACAGCGGGGCTATGATATGCTGATTCACGACGTTGCGTTAGAGGGCCTGCATGTGGTGCTGGGCGTGGACCGGGCGGGATTGGTAGGCGCGGACGGCGAAACCCATCACGGCTGTTTTGACCCGCTGTTTCTGCCGGGAATTCCTGGCTTTACTGTGCTTTGTCCGTCGAACTTTGCGGAACTGCGGCATATGCTGCGGCAGGCGTTGTTTGAAATCTCCGGACCGGCTGCGGTGCGGTATCCCCGAGGCGGCGAAGGCGCGTTCCAGGAGGATACGTCGGAAGAATCCGCCGTGCGGCTGCGGAAAGGCGGCGATGTAACGCTGCTGGCTTACGGTATGCTGGTCAACCATGTGCTGGAGGCGGCTGCGCTACTGGCGGAGGAGGGCATAGAGGCGGAGGTGGTCAAGCTGAACCGCATCGCCCCCCTGGACGCTGCGGTTTTGCGGGAGCTTTGCACTGCGGAGCTTCTGCTGGCGGTTGAGGACGCGTTTGGCAAGGGCTGCGTGGGACAGCGGGCCGCGGCAGCTCTGGCCGAGGGGGGACAAGCCCCGAAACGCTTGATTTTACAAAATTTGGGCAGTACGTTTGCCCCGGAGGGCAGCGTGGCACAATTAGAGCAGCGATTCAAACTGGATGCCGCCGGCATTGCCGGAGCGGTGCGGGAGGCGATGGGGCATGAGCGGTAAAACGCGGCTGGACGTTCTGCTGGTGGAGCGGGGCTTTGAGGAGTCCCGCCAACGGGCCCAGGCAGTGATTATGAGCGGTCAGGTATATGTGGAAGGCCGCCGGGTGGACAAGCCCGGCACGGCGATTGCGGCGGAAGCGGCGATTGAGGTGCGGGGCGGTTTACGGTATGTGAGCCGCGGCGGTCTGAAACTGGAAAAGGCCATGACGGCTTTCCCGATTGGCTTGAAGGGGGCCGTCTGCGGCGACATCGGCGCGTCTACCGGCGGTTTTACGGACTGTATGCTGCAAAACGGCGCGGCGAAGGTTTACGCCGTGGACGTAGGCCGGGGCCAGCTGGCCTGGAAGCTGCGGACGGACAGTCGGGTGATTTGTCTGGAACGGACAAACGCCCGGTATTTGAGCCGGGAGCAGGTGCCGGAGCCGCTGGATTTTGCGTCGGTGGACGTGAGCTTCATCTCGCTGAAATTGATTCTGCCGCCGCTGGCGGCATTGCTGCGGAACGGCGGGTATGTGGTTTCGCTGGTGAAGCCGCAGTTTGAGGCCGGCCGGGAAAAGGTGGGCAAGAAAGGCGTTGTCCGGGACCCGGCGGTCCACCGGGAGGTTTTGGAGCGGTTTCTGGTCCACGCGGCGGAGGCGGGTTTTGCCGTTCGGGGGCTGACCTATTCGCCCATCCGCGGCCCGGAGGGAAATATTGAATATTTGGGATTTCTTGAGAAGAATGGAGAGCAGGCCGGCGTGTTTGACTTGGAGGCTCTGGTACGGGAATCCCATGAAACCTTGCAGGAACATGGAGAGGAGAGCGTCCAATGAATCCGAAAAAGATCATTCTCTGTCCCAATCCGAACCGGGACCAGGGCATGAAAGCGACCCGCGCCGCTGAAAAAATTCTGCGGGAGCTGGGGTTTCAGACGGTGGTCTGTTCGCCTTTCCGGGACCGGAAGGAGGGGGCGTTTGCGGGCTATGACGTGCAGTCTCTGCCCCAGGAGCTGAAGGGCGCGGACCTGCTGATCACCTTCGGCGGCGACGGTACGATTCTGCATTTGGCGAAGCTGGCCGCGCTGCACAAGATGCCGGTTTTGGGCGTGAATATGGGCGGTCTGGGCTTTGTGGCAGAGCTGGAGGCCGGAGAGCTGGACGCCCTGCGGAAGCTGAAGGACTGGAATTTTGAGCTGGAGCAGCGGATGATGCTGGACGTGTCGGTATTTCGGGACGGACGGCAGATTTATACGAATTTAGGGTTGAATGACGCGGTGATCCGGGAGGGACCGATTTCCCACGTGATACACCTGAAAATATCCTCGGACGGGCGGCATCTGGCGGACATTGCCGGAGATGGCGTAATCGTGGCGACGCCGACCGGGTCTACCGCGTATTCTCTGTCGGCGGGGGGCCCAGTGGTGGAACCGGTGGCACAGACCCTGGTGGTTTGTCCGATCTGCATTCACAATATGCGTTTTTCGTCCTATGTTCTCTCCCCGGAACACACGCTGACGGTGGAGCTGGAACGGAACGGGCGGAAGCCGGTGTATTTGTTTGTGGATGAGAGCCGGGCGTTTGCCCTTCGGGCAGACGATAAAATACAGGTGCGGCGGTCGAAGTATGTGACGCGGCTGGTACGTTTGTCGGAGCGGAGCTTTTGCGAGATTTTTGCCCAGAAAATGCTGCCGGGAGGACTGGAAGGATGAAGAATGACCGTCAGACGATGATTCTGGATATCATTTCCCAGGAAAACATTGAGACGCAGGAGCAGCTTTTGGCTCGGCTTGAGGAGCGCGGGATTCACAGCACGCAGGCAACGATTTCCCGGGACATTAAGCAGCTGCATTTGATCAAGGAGCCGGTTGGACAAGGGATGTATAAGTATGCGGTGTCCGGCAACCGGACGAAGCTGAATGTAGCGGAGAAGCTGCAAACGATCTTTCGGGAGAGTATCTTGAGCATTGCGTATGCACAGAATATTGTTGTGATCAAGACCATGCCGGGGCTGGCCAGTGCGGCGTGCTCGGCGTTGGATCATATGGAGCTGCCGTATATGGTGGGTTCTCTGGCGGGGGATGACACCGCTTTTTTGCTGATGAAGGACACCGAATCCGCCTGTGATTTCTGCGAGGAACTAAAGGCAATGCTCTGATTGGCATTTGCGGCGGCCGGTTCTATGGAAGCCCGCATTTCAAGAGATATGCCGCTATCCTTCATAAACGCGATTACGCGCAATCCATCCAAAAAATAATCCAGGCCCGCCGGGACCGAAGATCCCGGCAAAACGGCCGCGCAAAGCATGAAAAATTCCCACGGAATTTTTCATGCTGCGCATATTAAATTAGGGAGAGAAACGCCATGCTGGAACTGCTGCATATTGAAAATATTGCGGTCATTGAAGAAGCGGACATCCAGTTTCGTCCGGGATTTAACGCGCTCACCGGCGAAACCGGCGCGGGTAAATCCATCGTCATCGACGCCATGGGAGCCGTCTTAGGCGGGCGTACCTCCCGCGATTTGATCCGAACCGGCGCAGCCAAAGCGTTTGTCAGCGCGGAATTCTCCGGCGTTCCGGCAGACCTGCCGGGACTGGCCGAAAACGGCTTTGCCCCCGACGAGGACGGAAACCTGCTCTTGCAGCGGGAAATCTCCGGCGACGGAAAAAATGCCTGCCGCATAAACGGCCGCCCCTTAACCGTGGCGCAGCTGCGGCAAATCGGCGGCGAACTGCTGAACATCCACGGCCAGCACGACGGAACCCAGCTTCTGGACGAGGAGCAGCACGGCGCGTACCTGGACCGTTTCGGGCGGACCGAATCCCCCTTTACGGCATATCGAAACGCGTATACCGCCATGACGGACCTACGCAATCAAATCAATGCCCTGCAAATGGACGAAGCGGAGAAGGCCCGCCGGGTGGACAGCCTGCGTTTCCAGATTGACGAGCTGGAGCGGGCGGAGCTTCAGCCCGGCGAGGAGGAGGAATTGGAGGCCCGCCGGAACCTGCTGCGGAACGGCGAGAAATATCTGGCGGCCCTGACCGGCGCGGATTACTGCCTGAACGGCGACGACGACAGCGCGGGAGCCGTAGGCCAGCTGGGGGATGCGGAAGCCTCTCTGGCGGGCATCCGGACGCTGGATAACGAGGTGTTGGAGGTCTACAACCGTCTGGGCGCGCTGCAAAGCGAGGCTTACGATCTGGCGGAAACGGTCCGGGACCTGCGAAGCGCGTTTGACTTTTCACCGGAAGAACTGGACGCGGCAGAAAGCCGCGCCGATCAGTTATACCGGTTGAAAAAGAAATATGGCGCGACGGTCCAGGATATGCTGGACTATCTGGACAAGTGTCAAAAAGAGCTGGACGCCATTGAGACGGCGGATGACACGCTGATACAACTGGAGCAAAAGCTGAAAAAAGCCCGGAAGGAAGTTTTGACGGCAGGCAAGTCGCTGACAGAGGCGCGAAAGAAGGCGGCGTCGGAGTTGGAGGCCCGGATTCAGAAGGAGCTGAGGGACCTGGATATGAACCGGGTCCGGTTTGCGATTTCGTTTGCGGAGAAGGAGCCGTCTCCTGACGGCTGCGACATGATACGATTTCTGATGTCGGCCAACGCGGGAGAGGATTTGAAGCCGATTGCCAAAATTGCCTCCGGCGGCGAGCTGGCCCGGATTATGCTTGCGCTGAAAAACGTGCTGGCGGAACAGGAGTCCATCGGGACGCTGGTATTCGACGAGGTGGATACGGGCGTGTCGGGCCGCGCGGCCCAGAAGGTGGCGGAGAAGCTGGCGCAGGTAAGCCGCCGGAAACAGGTTTTGTGCGTAACGCACCTTCCCCAGCTTGCGGCGATGGCGGATACGCATTATTCCGTAGAGAAAGGGGAGCGCAAGGGAAGGACCTTTACACAGGTTGTCCTCCTAAGCCGGGAGCGTCGGAAGGAGGAGCTGGCCCGGATTACGGGAGGCTCTAAGGTAACGGACGCGCTTTTGGAGAGCGCGGGGGAACTGCTGGACGCAGCGTCGTCCTACCGGGAAACCCTCGACGGTGTAAACGCGAAAAAATAGCGTTTGAAATTTGAAAGGAGATTTATATGGATTACAAAAAGAGTTATTATCTGATGTCCGTCGGCATTTGGGGCGGCGGCATTGTGGTGCTGATTGGTATGTTTCTGGGAACCGCAGGCCCCGGCACAATGATGCTGGGAAATGTGATTGCCGGAATCGGCGTTGCCGCGATGCTGTTGGGAATCGGGCAGGCGTTGGTGTTTTACAAGTGCCCGCACTGCGGCGAAAAATTCAACATCCGAGGAAAGAAACCGGACTACTGCCCGAAATGCAGCTGCAAGCTGGATTTGTAAGCGGGGACGGGAAATGGACTTTGCAAAAAGCGATCTGCTGGAAGCCAAAAGGCAGATTGACTCCACGTTACACAAATTAAGAGAGACGGTAAAGACACTTACGGCCAAAGAGAATGTAAAACGGTATCAATCGCAGATCACGCTGGCAAACCGGAGAATCCAGGCGTTTGAAATCGCCAATTGCCTGATTGAACGGGAATTGGAACAATTGTAATTTTGCTTGCAGGCCGGGATAAAGCGCGTTACCAGGGAGTCCGCGAAAATGTCCTTGTACTTCCGGGACATTTTTGCTATACTGGGTTGCATACTTTTTGGAGTTCGGAGGAATGGCCATGGCGGCGGACAAAAAAACGGAAAACGGGAGTCTTTACGAGTGGGTACAGGCAGTGGTATGCTCGGTACTGGCGGCGGTGCTGCTGTTTACGTTCGGCGTGCGGATTGTCGGCGTGTCCGGCGATTCCATGCGGAACACCCTGCAAAACGGGGATATGCTGCTGGTGCTGAACAACCTGTTTTGCAGCGCGTATCACGCGGGCGACATTGTGATAGCGGCAAAACCGTCCTTTGAGAGCGGCGAGCCGATTGTAAAACGGGTCGTTGCCACAGAGGGCCAGACGGTGGACATCGATTTCGACGCCGGAGAGGTCTACGTGGACGGCACGGCTTTGAATGAACCCTATATCCGGGAGGCAACCCATTTAATGGAGGGGACCCAGTTTCCCCTGACGGTGCCGGAGGGCTGTATATTCATCATGGGCGACAACCGCAACGACAGCCGCGACAGCCGCGACCCGGCCTTAGGCGTCGTGGATACGCGGTATGTGATTGGACGGGCGGTATTTTTGCTGCTGCCGGGCGAGACGGCAGAGTTGAACCAGCGGGAATGGAGTCGTGCCGGAAAGCTGAAATGAGAGAGACCAGGAGAGAAAGATGACAAACGAAAAGAGCGAAAAAAGCGAAGGGCGGGAACTGTACGAATGGGCGCAGACGCTGGTATGTTCCGTACTGTCGGTCGTGCTGGTATTTACGTTTGTAATCCGCTTGATTGGCGTGGACGGCCATTCCATGCTTCCGACCCTTCAGCACGGAGACCGGCTGATGGTGCTGACTTCCATGTTCTGCGGCAACTATCAGCCGGGAGATATTGTCATTCTGCGGAAGAATTCGTTTATGCCGGAACCGATCGTGAAGCGCGTAATCGCTACGGAAGGCCAGCTGGTGGATATTGATTTCAACACCGGTTCTGTGTTTGTGGACGGCGAGCGGCTGAACGAGCTGTACATCAACGAACCGACCTACACAAACGAAGGGACCGTCTTTCCCCTGCGGGTGCCGGAGGGGAGTCTCTTTGTCATGGGCGACAACCGCAACGCCAGCAATGACAGCCGGGATTCCCGCCTGGGTACGGTGGATACCCGGTATGTAATTGGACGGGCCGTGTTTTTGATTTTCCCAGGGCAGGACGTATCCACAGGAAAACGGGAATTCGGACGGATTGGAGGGATTGGATAGGATGCAGATACAGTGGTATCCGGGGCACATGACCAAAACCCGGCGGCAGATCGAGAGCGATTTGAAACACGTGGATATTGTCGTTGAGATTGTGGACGCCCGGATTCCGGCTTCCAGCCGCAATCCGGACCTGGACGCGATCTGCGCCGGCAAGCCGCGGATGATTATCCTGAACCGCGCCGATCAGGCGGACCCCCAGAAAAATCGGGACTGGTGCAGTTACTTTACGAAAAAACGGGGTATCTGCGCCGTTGCCACGGATTCCCGTTCCGGGACAGGCGTGAGCCAGATGACCGCCGCGGCGCGGACGGTTTTGAAAGATCAAATCGCCAGATGGCAGGAGAAGGGGCAGGTTGGCCGGCCTATCCGGGCAATGGTGGTGGGCGTGCCGAACGTGGGCAAGTCCACATTTATCAATAAAGTAGCAAAAAAGAAGTCCGCCAAGGCGGGGGACCGTCCCGGCGTTACTCGCGGAAAGCAATGGGTGAACGTGGATGCGTCTATGGACCTGCTGGACACGCCGGGCATTTTGTGGCCGAAGTTTGAAGACGAGCGGGTTGGCTTGAATCTGGCGTTTACCGGCGCGGTCAAGAGCGAGGTTCTGGACATGGAAACCCTGGGATGTCATCTGATGTCCTATCTGGAAAAGACATATCCCGAGGCCCTTTTAACGGGCTACAAGCTCTCCGCTCTGCCGGAGCGGGAGGCGGAAGAAAACGATATCGCATACGGCTACCGGCTGTTGGAGACGGCAGGACGGCGGCGGGGATTTTTGATTTCCGGCGGCGAGGTGGACACGGAACGGATGGCAAATATTCTGCTGGACGAGTTCCGCTCCGGCAAGCTGGGACGCTTTACACTCGAGATGCCGGAGGAATGACGGAGGAGGGCGTGCAAATGTCCGAACGTATGGCAAAGACCTTTTTACTGTGGACTGCGTTTCACATTGCGGCATACTGCCTGATGTTTCGTCAGGGCCATGACGGTATTCCGGCATTGCTGGCCGTCTTTGTGCTCATTGCCTATTTCTCCTGTATCCTGCGGATTGACTGGCTGTTATGGACCGAGAAAAGTCTGGAAAGCATTCTCACAATGTCGCGTTATTGGCTGGCCGCCGCGATCTGTATGACGCTGTGGGTGTTCTATGGAAACCCGCAGTTGTCGGGTTCCGGCGGGGCAGTGGAAGCGTTGCTTTTGGGACTGGCCGTTCCTTATGGCCCGCTGCTTTCCTGTGAATTGTATCAGGTTTATACGCCGTCCGTCAAAACAAGCAGTCAGATCAGCCTGTATATCGTGCTGGTATTCTGCATCGGCCATTGGATTTATTACAGCCGCCTCAAGGGCAGTCTGAAAGCGAAATGACGCGCTGGGAGGTGCTGTCCCTGTGTGCGAAAGCGGTTTGGGCTGCTTTGCAGGCTGTGATAACTTTTGCGGAGCTTTTCAAGGACGGCGGCGGATTTTTTCTCTCGGCCGTATGGCTGTGCAGTGTGGCGGCGGCAGACGCGGCTCTCTTTTTCCAGAGCGAAACCGCCAAGCCGCCCAAATGGTATTGGCGATTCTGCGGCGGAACCACCGTTCTTGCACTGGCGTGCCGGCTGCTGGACGCGGACGCAAGCTGGTTTGTATTTCTTCTGCCGGTTGTGCCGGCGTTTCCGTTTGCACCGGTTTTCCGGCAGTTCCTGTGGCCGGGCCGGGTCCGAGACATCTGGTGTCTCAGCGCGTTGATTCTGTTCGGCGGACTGCACCTGTTCTATTTCAAATGGCTGCATCAGCAAAGAGAAAAGAGGAAACATCATGGACCTTTGGACCTATGAGCGGGAACAATGGGAGGACGGAAAAGCAACCGTCTGCGGCGTGGACGAGGCGGGGGCCGGTCCCCTGGCGGGTCCCGTGTACGCGGCTGCGGTGATTCTGCCGCGGGAATTGGAATTGCCCGGCCTGGACGATTCCAAAAAACTCACCGAAAAAAAGCGGGAGGAATTATATAAGCAGATCACGGAAAAGGCCGAGGCTTGGAGCATCGCCCGGGTGGAGGCGGCGGAAATCGACGAAATGGACATCCTGAATGCCCGGATGCTGGCGATGCAGCTGGCCATCGACGGCCTGAAGGCAAAGCCGGATTTTGCCCTGATCGACGGCAACCGGGACCACGGAAGCCGCCATGCCGTCAAAACGCCCCATTCTACCATTGTAAAAGGAGACGGAAAAAGCGCCTCCATTGCGGCGGCGTCGATTCTGGCAAAGGTCAGCCGGGACCGCTTTGTATCCGCGCAGCTGGACAAGCAGTACCCGGAATACGGTTTTGCAAAGCACAAGGGCTACGGCACAAAGTACCATTATGAAATGCTGGACCTTCATGGCCCCTGTCCGGCCCATCGCAAAACATTTCTGAAAAAGTGGGAGGAGCGGCGTCCATGAGCCGGGCAAAAGCCGCCGGAGATCAGGGCGAGGCCATGGCCGCGGAGTATTTGGCCAAGCGGGGCTGTACCATTTTGGCGCGTCAATGGCGTTGCCGTTACGGCGAGCTGGATCTGGTCGTCCAGGACGGCGGGACCATTTGTTTTGTGGAAGTCAAACGCCGGGGGCCGGGCTCTATCGGCCTGCCGCGGGAGTTTGTGGACGAACGGAAGCGGGAACGCCTGCGCAAAGCCGCCGCGGCCTATCTGGCGGCGCAGGAGAGCGACGCGTTTGCCCGGTTCGACGTAGCGGAGGTTTACGAGGAAGAAGCGGGAAACCTGCGGATTGAATATCTGGAAAATGCATTTGAATAAAGAGTGAGGAGATTGCAATGAAGTATTACAGCACACGGGACAAGTCCGTCCGGCTCGACGGGGCGGAGGCGGTCAAGCAGGGACTTTCCCGGGACGGCGGCCTTCTGACGCCGGAGACGATTCCGCAAATTGACGAGGCGTTTTTGCGGGGACTGGCGTCCGCGTCTTACCAGGAGCGGGCGGCAAAGGTTATGGGCCTGTTCCTGACGGATTACACGGAGGACGAGCTTCGGACGTTTGCCCAAAACGCTTACGGCCCGGATAAATTCGACCATCCCGCCGCTGCGCCGCTCCGAAAGGTGAATGAAAATACGGACTGCCTGGAGTTGTGGCACGGCCCCACGTCTGCATTTAAGGATATGGCCCTGCAAATGCTGCCGCAGCTTTTATCCGCCGCTCTGCGGAAAACCGGGGAGGACAAAACGGCCTGTATCCTGGTTGCCACCTCCGGCGATACCGGAAAGGCCGCCATGGAGGGCTTTGCGGATGTGCCCCAGACGAAAATTATGGTGTTTTACCCCAAGGACGGCGTTTCCGCCGTGCAGGAGGCCCAGATGGTCACGCAGGAGGGGCAAAACGTCGGCGTCTGCGCGGTAAGGGGCAATTTTGACGACGCGCAGGCAGGCGTTAAACGCATTTTCTCCGACGTGGAACTGCGGGAAGTCCTGGCGGACCGGGGCTATTTCCTGTCCTCTGCAAACTCCATCAACTGGGGCCGGATTCTCCCCCAGGTGGTCTACTACGTCTCCGCCTACTGCGATCTTCTGCGGGACGGCCGTTTGCAGTACGGCAAGAAAATCAACGTCTGCGTCCCGACCGGCAATTTCGGCAACATTTTAGCGGCGTATTACGCCAAACGCATGGGCGTGCCTCTGGGCCGGCTGATTTGCGCCTCGAATAAAAATGATGTGCTGACCCATTTCCTCGGCACCGGTTCCTATGTGCGTAACCGTCCTTTTTACACCACCATGAGCCCCTCCATGGACATTCTGGTTTCCAGCAACCTGGAGCGGCTGATCTTCGACCTCTCCGGCGAAGATGATGCGGAGGTCCGCCGCTGCATGGAACTGCTGAACAAGGCGGGGGAATATGAGGTGTCTCCCGCCGTCAAGGCCGCGCTGAAAGACCTGTTCTGGGGCGGTTCCTGCGGCGAGGCGGAAACGTCCGCCACGATTGCCCGGTATTATAAAGACTACGGCTATCTGATCGACACCCATACGGCGGTTGCGGCCAACGTCATGGAGCAGTACCGGCAGGAGAGCGGCGACCAGACCCTGACGGTGTTTGCGTCCACGGCTTCGCCGTATAAATTCTGCGACCACGTTCTCCGCGCCATCGGCGAAACGCCCCGGGGCTGCGGCACGGACCTGCTGGACCAGCTCCATACGGTTACGGGGGCAACAATCCCCAGCCGTCTGGCGGCGTTGAAAGGGAAAACGCGCCGCTTTGACCAGACGGCGGAAAAGGCGGAGATGGAGCGCGTGGTCCAGGCATTTTTGCAGTAAGGAGGAGAGGGATGCTGAAGCGAAAGCACGCGAGGCTTTGCCTGTGCCTGTTTTACGGCGGCGTTGCGGTACTGGCTCTGGGAAGCCTGACGCAGCGTTTCCCCCAGGCTGCGCCGCTGACGGACGGGCTGATGATTTGCGCGGTGCTGATGCTGGTGGGAGCGGGTCTGATCCTGTCCAAATACCTCCGCTGTCCCAACTGCGGCAAGCGGTATGCGCGGCCCCGCTGGAATGTGTTCCATACGGATTACTGTCCCAACTGCCGGAAACCCTTTGTTTATGACGACGATACGGAGGGGATGAACCAATGAAGGTACTCAAAAGAAAATATGCCAGAATCGTCGTTGGCCTGAGCATGGCCGCGCTTTTGGCGTTTGGATTTGCCCTGGCGTTCCGGAAAAACCCCATGATTCTGCGGGGGTCTCTTGTGGCGCTGGTCGTATCGGTGCTGGCGATTGCATTCATCCGCTGGCGTTACCTGCGCTGCCCGCACTGCGGCAAGAGCGCGGCCATCGTCTACTGGGGACCCGGCTGGAATCAGAGCTGCCCCAAGTGCCGCGAGCGGATTTATTTTGACGATGAACAATAATGCCGTAAGCGGCCCGGCGTTTCTGTGACGAAAGGGGGAACTCCCAATAGCCTTATATGTAATCGGAGATTTACACCTCTCCCTGACGGCAGACAAATCCATGGAGGTATTCGGCCCCGCGTGGGAGAATTACACGGACCGAATTGCCGCCGCTCTGGGGGGCCTGAATGCCGGGGATGTTCTCATTCTCGCTGGAGACACCTCCTGGGGTATGGACCTGGAAGAAGCGGAGGCAGACTTCCGTTTTCTGGACCAGTTCCCCTGCAAAAAATATCTGATAAAGGGAAACCACGATTACTGGTGGACCACGGCTGCCAAGCTCCATCGCTTTTTTGATGAAAAAGGCATCCGCACATTCGATATTCTGCACAATAACTGCCTTTTCTATGGAGACTGGGCCGTCTGCGGCACACGGGGCTGGTTTTTGGAGGAGGACGCCCATAACGTCAAGGTGCTGAACCGGGAGGTTGGACGCCTGGAAGCGTCCCTGAAAGCGGCGGAGGGCCGTCCCAGCTTGTGCGTGCTGCACTACCCGCCGCTGTACCAGGGCTACGAGTGCCCGGAAATCCTGGCGGTTTTGGAGAAATACCCCGTTTTCACCTGCTGTTACGGCCATCTGCACGGCCCCGCAATTCGTCGCCGGTGGGAGGGGAAACGGGGAAAAACCGAGTTTTCTTTGATTTCTGCGGACCATTTGGGGTTTGTCCCGAAAAAAATTTGGGAATAAAGGAAAAAATACTAGCTTTTTTCAGATTTTTCTGATAAAATCGTATCTTGGCACCGGATGGATTGCCGGTGATGAACGGAGGAGTTGACATCATGCGTGTAAAAAGCTGTGAAACGGCAAAAAAGAGCCAGGTTGTACTGACAATTGAGGTCGAGGCGGCGGAGTTTGAAGCCGCTTTGGAAAAGGCTTACCGGAAAATGCGGGGCAAGATTCGCGTCCCCGGCTTCCGTCCCGGCAAGGCCCCCCGCAAGATTGTGGAGGGAATGTATGGCGTGGAAGTATTCTTTGACGAGGCCATCAATATTGCATTCCCCGACGCCTATGAGGCGGCGGTCAAGGAAAAGGAGCTTCAGGTGGTGGGTTATCCGTCCGTGGAGATGGAGGGAGAATGCACGCGGGAAGGCTTTACCTTTAAGGCCACGGCTCCGGTGTATCCGGAAGTGACTCTGGGCGAATATAAAGGCCTGTCCGCCCCCAAGGGCGAAGTGGAGGTTACGGCGGAGGATGTGGCGCAGCGTCTCGAGGCGTTGACAGACCGCAATACCCGTCTGGTATCTGTGGACCGCGAGGCGAAAGAGGGCGACACCGCCGTGATTGACTTTGACGGTTATCTGGACGGCGAGCCTTTCAGCGGCGGCAAGGGTGAGAATCACAGCTTGGAGCTGGGTTCCCACAGCTTTGTTCCCGGCTTTGAGGAACAGGTCGTCGGCATGAAGGCCGGCGAGGAGAAGGACATCGACATCACCTTCCCCGAGGATTACCATGCGGACCTGGCGGGCAAGGCCGTTGTATTTAAGGTAAAGTGCCATGAGGTCAAGGAGAAGGAAGTTCCCGCCCTGGACGACGAGTTCGCCAAGGATGTGTCCGAGTTCGACACCCTGGACGCGCTGAAGGCCGATCTGGAGAAGAAGATCCGCGAGGAGCGCGAGCAGCAGGTGAACCGCGCCTTTGAGGACGCGCTGATGGAGCAGGCTGCCGCCAACATCACTGCGGAGATTCCCGACGCGATGGTTGAGGGACAGGCCCGGCAGTTTGTGCAGAATTTCAAGACCCAGATTGCCCAGCAGGGAATTCCCTATCAGCAATATATGGAAATGACCGGCATGAGCGAGGAAAAGCTCTTGGAAGACGCGAAGGAACCCGCGCTCCGCCAGGTGCGGATGGACCTGGCCGTGATGGCCATTATCAAGGCGGAGAACATTGAAGCCTCGGACGAGGACGTTTCCGCCGAATACCAGCGCATGGCCGATCAGTTCGGCATGGACCTGGAAACGGTGAAGAAGTATCTCCAGGAGGAGCAGATTCGCGATCAGGTCAAGAGCCGCCGGGCGATTGATCTTGTCGTGGAAAATGCTATTGCCACCAAGCCCGAGGAAACGGAAGAAGGCGGGGAGGCTCCGGCGGAAAACGAGGAAAAACCCGCCCGCAAGCCCCGCAAGACCGCCGCCAAGAAGACGGACGCCGCCAGCGGCGAAAAGCCCGCCCGCAAGCCCCGCAAGAAAAAGACCGAGGAGGAGGCTCCGGCGGAAGCAGAAAAGTCTGACGAATAAGCGCGAAGGATTCCGGCGGCACATTTTACAGATTCGACACATTTTCCGTGACCGTACATGGTATCATGAGTAAATGGTTTCACGGGCCGCCGCTGTGCGTCCGCCCCTGGCGGACGACGCGCCTACAAAAGACTGGAGGTTTTCAAATTGAGTTTAGTCCCTTATGTAGTAGAGCAGACCAACCGGGGTGAACGCTCTTACGACATTTTCTCCCGGCTGCTGAATGACCGCATTGTGTTTCTGGGCGAGGAGGTCAACGCCACGACGGCCAGCCTGATTGTGGCCCAGCTCCTGTACCTGGAGGCCCAGGACCCCGACAAGGATATTCAGCTGTATATCAACAGCCCCGGCGGCTCCGTCACCGACGGCATGGCGATCTATGATACCATGCAGTACGTCAAGTGCGACGTATCCACCATCTGCGTCGGCATGGCGGCCAGCATGGGCGCATTCCTGCTCTCCTCCGGGACCAAGGGCAAGCGCATCGCCCTGCCCAACGCGGAAATCATGATTCACCAGCCCTCCGCCGGGACCCAGGGCCAGATCACCGATATGGCCATTCACCTGAAACGTCTGGAGATCATCAAGAAGCGGATGAACCGGATTCTTTCGGAAAACACCGGTCGGCCGGTTGAGGAAGTGACCGCCGCCTGTGAGCGCGACAATTTTATGAGCGCGGAAGAAGCCCTGGAATTCGGTCTGATTGACAAGGTCCTCACAAAGAAAAGTGAGAAAAAGGCGGAGGAGTAAGCCCGCCGGAAAGCAAGAACAAGAGGTAGAGCCATGAATGACGAAGGCAAGAAGCCCCTGCGGTGTTCCTTCTGCGGCAAGCATGAACAGCAGGTCCACCGTATGATACAAGGCCCCGGCGTGCGCATCTGTGACGAGTGCGTCCAGCTTTGTATGAGTATTTTGAACGACGGCTTTGAGCCGGTGGGTCCGGACCCTATGGAGGATATTCCGGACCAGCTTCCCACGCCCCGGGAGATTCGGGACATCCTGGATCAGTATGTGATCGGGCAGGAGGATGCCAAAGTATCGCTCTCCGTCGCGGTTTACAATCACTATAAGCGCATTTTCTTTGGCGGCGACGAGGATGTAGAGCTGCAAAAGAGCAACATCCTGATGCTTGGCCCCACTGGTTCCGGCAAAACGCTGTTTGCCCAGACCCTGGCGCGGATCCTGCGGGTGCCCTTCGCCATTGCCGACGCGACTACTTTGACGGAAGCCGGCTACGTGGGCGACGACGTGGAAAATATTCTGCTGCGTCTGCTTCAGGCCGCCGATTTCGACGTGGAACGGGCCGAACACGGAATCATCTACGTGGATGAGATCGACAAAATCGCCCGCAAGAGCGAAAACACCTCCATCACCCGGGACGTGTCCGGCGAGGGCGTGCAGCAGGCGCTGCTGAAAATCGTGGAGGGGACCGTGGCCAACGTCCCGCCCCAGGGCGGACGGAAGCACCCCCATCAGGAGTTCATCCAGATCAACACGAAAAATATTCTGTTTATCTGCGGCGGCGCGTTTGACGGACTGGAAAAGATCATCGAACGGCGTCTGGACAAGAAAAGCATTGGCTTCGGCGCGGATGTCCAGGGCAAAAAGGAAAAGGACCTCAGCCAGGTTCTGCATGAGGTCCAGCCTCACGATCTTCTGAAATTCGGCATTATTCCGGAGCTGGTGGGCCGTCTGCCCATCATTGCGCCGCTCAATGCGCTGAAGCGGGAAGATCTGGTGCGTATTTTGCAGGAACCGAAAAACGCCCTGGTGAAGCAGTATAAAAAGCTCCTGGAATATGATGACGTAGACCTGGAATTTCAGCCGGAGGCCCTGGACGCCATCGCGGACAAGGCGATTGAGCGCAACATTGGCGCGCGCGGCCTGCGGGCGGTGATGGAGGGGATGTTGACGCAGATCATGTACGACATTCCCTCGGACCCGACCATAGTGAAGGCCGTGGTTACAAAGGACTGTGTGGATGGAAACGGCCAGCCGGAGCTGGTTCGGGACCCGGATAAGGTGAGCTATTCGGTTAAGCTGAACACCGGCAAGGGCGGGAAATCCCGTAAATCTACACCAAAGTCGGCGTCATGAAAAATCGGAGGAAGGGACGCCGGTCCCTTCCTCTGTCCGTTTTTTTCCTATGAAAAGATTTTACTACTATGCGGATAGCAATTGATTTGAAAACCACGAACAGCGAGCGGTCCGCATCTTTGGGTTTCCCCGGAAAGGAAGCATTCCTATGGAATTGATGACGATGAATATTCCCGTTCTGGCTCTGCGGGGCCTGACGGTATTCCCCCATATGAACCTGACTTTTGACGTGGAGCGCCGGATATCCATTGCGGCCTTGGAGCGGGCGATGGAGGCGGACCAGAATGTATTTCTGGTCACCCAGAGGGAAATTGGCATCGAATTGCCGGAGGAAGACGACCTGTATGAGATGGGTACTGTGGCTCACATCCGGCAGGTTCTGCGGCTGTCGTCCAATTCCGTCCGGGTCATTGTGGAGGGCCTGCGCCGGGCACGGCTGCGCCGCCTGTGGCACTCGGTTCCCTACCTTCAGGCCAACGTGGAGGAGGTGCAGGAGGAGACGGTTTCCGAAAACCTGCTGCACAGTCCCCGGACCGAGGCCCTTCTGCGGCAGGCGTGGAACCTGTTTGCGGATTATGCCCAGCTGGCGGGAAGCGTGCCGGAGGAGGTCACGTCCGCCGTGATGGACTGCCGGGAAGTGGGCTATCTGGCGGATTTCATCGCCCAGAATATTCCGCTTCGCCACCCGGATAAACAGGATATTCTGGAGGAACTGGCCCCCTTTGCCCGTCTGCGGAAGCTGATCGGCTTTTTGTCCCGGGAATGCAACGTCTTGGGTTTTGAGCACGAGATGGAGGACAAGATCCGGGAGCAGCTGGTCCGGACTCAGCGGGACCAGATTTTGCGGACGCAGATTCGGGTCTTGCAAAACGAGCTGGGAGAAGGCGACGAGGAGGATGAAGTTGAGGATTACCGGGAAAAAATCCTGGGACTCAAGCTGGAGGAGGAACCCCGCAGCCATCTTTTGAAGGAAGTGTCGAAGCTGGCGCGGCAGCCCTACGGGAGCGCGGAGGCGTCGGTGATTCGGAACTATCTGGACACCTGTCTGGAACTGCCCTGGAACACCGAGACCCGGGAGCGCGTCAGCGTGGACGCCGCCCGGAAGGTGCTGGAACGGGATCATTACGGCATGGAAAAGGTCAAAGAGCGAATTTTGGAGACCATCGCCGTGCGGCAGATGAATCCTCAGAGCAAGGGACAGATTCTGTGTCTGGTAGGGCCGCCGGGCGTGGGCAAAACGTCCATTGCCGTCTCTGTGGCCAAGGCGTTAAACCGGAAGCTGGCCCGCCTGTCCCTGGGCGGCGTGCGGGATGAAGCGGATATTCGGGGCCACCGGCGGACCTACATAGGGTCCATGCCGGGGCGCGTGATCGAGGCCATTACCCGCGGCGGCTCCATGAATCCCCTGCTGCTTCTGGACGAGATCGACAAGCTGGGAAGCGATTACCGGGGCGACCCTTCCGCCGCGCTGCTGGAAGTGCTGGACAGCGAGCAGAACTATGCCTTCCGGGATCACTATCTGGAAATTCCGGTAGACTTGAGCCATGTGATGTTCATTACCACCGCCAATACGACGGACACCATTCCCCGTCCCCTGCTGGACCGGATGGAGGTCATCCGCCTGTCCAGCTACACCGACGAGGAAAAGGTGCAGATTGCGAAACGCCACCTGCTGCCCAAGCAGCTGACTGAGCACGGCCTGCGCAAGTCGGTTCTGCGGATCAGCGACGATATTTTCCGAATCATCGTCCGGGATTATACCCGGGAATCCGGCGTCCGTCAATTGGAACGGCGCATCGCGGCGATTTGCCGTAAGACGGATATGCGGCTGCTGTCGGAGGAGATCAAACGGATTCAGGTGAATATCGAAGACCTGCCCAAGCTGCTGGACTGCCAGCCGTATCCGCCCGCCGTTCACACGGACCGGGAGGAAACCGGCGTGGTGAACGGCTTGGCATGGACGGAATCGGGCGGAGAAATTCTGGAAGTGGAAGTCAACGTCATGGACGGCACAGGCAAGCTGGAACTGACCGGAAACCTGGGCGACGTGATGAAGGAGTCCGCCCAGGCGGCCTTGAGTTGTCTGCGGAGCCGTGCGGCAGAGCTTGGAATTCCGAAGGATTTTTACAAGACGAAGGATGTGCACGTCCATTTTCCCGAAGGCGCGGTGCCCAAGGATGGACCGTCTGCCGGAATCGCCGTGTCCACGGCCATGCTTTCTGCGCTGACGGGCCGGAAGGTTCGGGCTGGAATCGCCATGACCGGCGAAGTAACGCTGCGGGGCCGGGTTCTGGCCATCGGCGGGCTGAAGGAAAAGACCATGGCTGCCAAGCGTCATGGCATCGGCACGATTTTAATTCCGAAGGACAATGTTCGGGATTTGGAAGAAATTGACCAGAAAATTAAGGCATTTCTGCGGTTTGTTCCGGTGGAGACCGTTGACCAGGTGTTCGCCGAAGCGTTGTGTCCGGCTGCGCCGGTCATCCGGGAGGAACGCCCGGAGACGCTGTCCGTGTTCTCCGGCTGTGAGAGCAGTACCGGCGACACGCTGCGGCAGTGAAAGGGAACGTGCATGGGTTTGAATTTTGGAAAGGCGGAGTTTATACGCTCCGCCGCATCGAAAGAGCAGTTTTTGTGGGATGGCTTGCCGCAGTTTGTATTTGCAGGGCGGTCAAACGTGGGAAAATCTTCAGTCATCAACCGCTTGCTGGGCCGGAAAAATCTGGCTTATGTGGGGGCGTCTCCCGGTAAAACCACCCAGGTGAATTACTATCTGGTGGACCGGCGGGCGTATCTGGTAGATCTGCCGGGCTATGGCTACGCCAAGGTGTCCAAGGCGGAGAAGGAGCGGTGGGGACGGCTGATGGACTGCTATTTTCAGGAAGCCCATATCACCGCAGGCATTTTGATTGTTGACATCCGGCACAAGCCGACGGCGGACGACGTGACAATGAACGCCTGGTTTCGGGAGACGGGCTGTCCGAAAATCGTGGTTGCCAACAAGCTGGATAAGCTGAAAAAGAGCCAGGTAGAACCGGCTTTGGCGTTGATTCGGGAGACCTTGGAGCTGGGAGAGACGGACTGTCTCGTCCCGTTTTCCGCGGAAAAGGGCGCAGGCAAGGAAGAGTTGATCCGCCTGCTGAACGCGGCCTGCGGCGAAGGAACGTGACCTTCTGTGAAGCACATAAAACAGGCGGAGTTTTCTTGCAGGACAAGGAAACTCCGTCTTGTTTTTGGACAGCCAATTTGCAGACCGGGTTTGTAGAGGAGGAGGAAGAATTACGAAGACACAATATAATTTGGAAAGGTTCGTAAAGGCACAGCATGGAGACTACCAAACAGCCTTGTCCGAAATAAAGAAGGGGCGGAAGAGGAGCCATTGGATGTGGTATATATTCCCGCAGCTCAAGGGTTTGGGAAGAAGTCCAACATCGGAATTTTATGGTATCGCAAACCTGGAGGAAGCGGCGGCTTTTTTGGAGGACCCATATTTGGGCGCAAATCTCCGGGAGATTTGCGGTGTGTTGACGGCACTTACGACGAGCAATGCCAGAGAAGTGTTTGGCATTCCGGATAACATGAAGTTGAAATCGTCTATGACGCTGTTTGCCCACGCGTGCAGCGGAAATCAAATTTTTCTGGACGTTCTCGAAAAATACTTTCAGGGCCAGCAGGACACCCAGACCTTAAAGCTGTTGAATTTGCGATAGGATACCGCTTTTTGGTATAGAACCCGTCCAAATAAAAATTTTTCAAGTGGCAATCTTCACTAGCCGTCAAAATATCGTCCACTTCTGGTCTCCGGCTCTACTGGTAAACGCTGCTTGTTCCAAAGATCACCATAACACAGTCCCTCGGTTGTCAATCGAAATTGGCATCAAAACGTTTTTTCTCCGCCCAATGTGGATTTCCAAACATCCCCAAGGCCGCTGGCAGTATTGCACAGGAAATATTGCGTATACTACCTTTTGCCAGACAGACATAGCTACCAAAAGAGAAAAGGAGTTTTGAATATGAAGGCAACTGGAATCGTGCGGCGTATTGACGACCTGGGCCGGGTCGTCATTCCGAAGGAAATCCGCCGCACCATGCGCATCCGCGAGGGCGACCCATCACAGATAACGTTGGAGCCGTGGGAGCGGTTCTGTGCCGGGGTACTGGGGCTGGAGAAGCGGATGGGGTGGAGCGGTACATAACAATCCGGAAATTTTCGTGCAAATCATTGCAATTTTTGTGCGGATAGCATATACTATAAGCATAAATTGAAAGGGAGATGATGATATGGCTGGCACAACCACGAATATCAGCATCCGCATGGACGCCGACCTGAAAGCCCAGGCCGACGCTCTCTTTGCGGAATTGGGGATGAACCTCTCCACGGCGTTTAATATCTTCGTCCGACAGTCCCTCCGGGAGGGCCGGATCCCCTTTGACATTGCGCTCAATCAGCCCAACAAGGAGACCATCGCCGCTATGCTGGAGGCGGAACGGATCGCCCATGACCCCAGTGTAAAGCATTATACCGATGTAGAAGAAGCCCTCCGGGAGCTGAAACGATGAAACGCGATATTGTTTGGACGACGCAGTTCAAAAAGGATTACAAGCTGGCTGTAAAGCGGAAGCTGGATATTTCCTTATTGGACGACATTATCCGAGCATTGTCCCAGGGTGAATTGCTGCCGGAGAAGAACAAAGACCACAGCCTGTCTGGGGACTGGGCTGGGCATCGGGAATGCCACATTCTCCCGAACTGGCTCCTGATCTACCGTATTGAGGACAATGTGTTGGTGCTGACGATGTCCCGCACTGGAACGCACAGCGATTTGTTTGGTAAATGAGGGCTGTTTGCGAAGGTGGAAAGGACATATTTTATGGATGAACTGATGAAACGGGAGAGTGCGCCGGAGGCCCCCCAGTCAGAGGACGCTTACCACTCCATCCGGGGCTATGTGATCGAGGCGCAGCGGCAGGTTTATACGGCGGTCAACTCTGCCATGGTGACGGCCTATTGGAACATCGGAAAGTCGATTTTTGAAGTCTGCGGGGAGAACGACCGGGCGGCCTATGGCAAGCAGGCGCTGAAATACATTTCGGAACGGCTGACGGAGGAATTTGGAAAAGGCTTTAATCTCCGGAACCTGCGATATATGCGGCAGTTTTATCTGGCGTTTCCAAATGTGAACGCACTGCGTTCCGAATTGAGCTGGACACATTACCGTTCTTTGATGAAGGTAAATGATACCAAGGCAAGGGCTTTCTATATGGAGGAGTGTGCCAAGGCCGGCTGGAGTTCACGCCAATTGGAGCGGCAAATCAACACCATGTTTTACCAGCGTATGCTGGCCAGCCGGGACAAGGAGAGTGTGGCAGCGGAGATTCAGACCACCGAACCCAAGCCAGAGTATGAGCAGATCATAAAGGACCCCTATGTGCTGGAGTTCCTGGACCTCCCGGCCAACGAACATTTCTACGAGTCGACCTTGGAACAGGCACTGATCGACCATTTGCAGAAATTCCTCCTGGAGCTGGGCCGCGGGTTTTCCTTTGTGGCACGGCAGAAGCATTTTAATGTGGATGGACAGCATTTTTATATTGATTTGGTGTTTTATAACTATATCTTAAAGTGCTTCGTGCTGATCGACCTGAAAACGGGACTCCTCACCCATCAGGACATCGGGCAGATGCAGATGTACGTGAATTACTACACCCGATATCAGATGAACGAGGGAGACAACCCACCGGTGGGACTGCTCCTGTGCGCCCAGAAAAGCAATACGTTGGTGCAGCTGACCTTGCCAGAGGATAACCGGCAGATTTACGCCGCCAAATATCTGCCTTACCTGCCTACTGAGGAGGAGCTGAAACGGGAGCTGAAGCTGGAGGAATTTGAACGGCTGGAGGGTGTGTAGCGGAAGGCCAACGGGCGTGAACAAAAAAGTCGCAAACGTATGAGAGACATACGTTTGCGATTTTTTAAAGTGTTAAGCGCGAAAGGAGAAACGCATATGATGGCGCGAACCCGTCTGAAATAAAATGATATCTTATTTTGGCCATGACTGCTAATTGAGGCCTACTCCATAACCCTGGAAAAAGCAACCACAGACAGGAACAAAAACAGGGCAAGAACCGCCCGGAACGACCTGGAGAGATTTAGAGCAATTCTCTGAATGGGAATAAATCAGGAAGTGTGGTAGAATAACGGCGAGGTGAGGGAAATATTGCATAACGAAGCACGAAACTTGCTGGTAGAAACATATGCGAAAACACATGATGCAAAAGGGATTGCATTGGCCTACGGAATATCGGTACCATCGGTATCTCGACCGACTGGCGGAGCAAATGGTCAAAACCGGTAGTGTAGATTTGTGCGTTTGCGAAAAGGGGCGCAAGAGAGTATTGGGGTCGCAAGCGCGTGAACAAATCGCAAAAACGATTGACGAGCAGCCTGATTTCACGCTGAGAGAAATCGTAGAAAAGTTGGAGTTGCCAGTTGGAATTGAAACGGCACGGCGGGCAATCTTGGCAATGGGGTATCGGCGGAAAAAGAAGATGATCCGCGCTTCGGAACAGGAGAGTTCCCGATGTGTGTGCCAAGAGCGAACAATGAAGTGGGTTTGCGAAGGGAACCCAAGCATCACATCTGGCATTTCTGGATGAAAGCGGTGTGAATATTACTCCCGAATAAGAATATAGGAAATCTGGTCATGTTGGAAGAAAGCGGAAACCTTATCAGGAGAATGCTGTAAGGTTCGCACGAAGGAAGCTGTTTTATGGCGGATATCGCGTTTGGTCCGAGGTAAGTTGCCAGAATGGACCGAAAGTTTCAGCGCATGATTGAGATATTCGTCTGGATTGCTCTCGGAGGCATAGGGCGGCAGAAAGAACAGTTCGATTTTATCCCGATGCCTTTCCAGCCAGACTGCGGCTTTCTTCCCATAGTGCACCTTTAAGCTGTCTAAAATCAGGAAAACTTTTCGGTTGGATGTTCGAACCAGCCGGTCCATAAATTGGATCAGGCGCTGCTGGTTCACGGAATCCTCGTACAGCATAAACCGAATGTCCCCCTGCCTGCTCAGGGCGGAAAGCATATTCAGCCGCTCTCTTTTCGTCTCCACCTGCAGAATTGGAGGCTGCCCTTTGGGTGCAAACCCGCGCTCGCAGTTCGAGCGGTTGTCGATCCCGGTTTCGTCTCCCCAGTAAATCACGGCATTTTCCGCCCTGGCCCGCTGGGCGATGGCTGGATATTCCTCCTACCACCTTTAGATACGGGAAGGATCCTGTTTCCAGGCGCGCTTGATCGGACGCTGGCACGTCAATCCCCAGCGCCGCATATAATTCGACACACTGCCGTCTGATCTTTTTCCGATACCTTTTCCAGACGTATGCGCACACCTTCTTCAGCGTCCACAAACTGCCCGGAATGCCGAGTTCCTCTGGGCGGCGTGTTATGACCGTTTCTCGTATTTCGGCCTGCTCCTCCGATGTCAGCAGCAGATTGTCCCCTTCCGGAACCCCCGTTTCTTCGGTTCCAGGGAACTGTCTCCCTCCCGCTGATATGCTGTCCATATTTCGCTGGCGCGATTTTGTCGCACTCCGGTTAATCCCTCAATTTCTTTCCTGGTTTTCCCCATCTTTTTGAGGCGTACGACCTGTCGACGTACCTGCTTGAGTTCTCCTCTATTCAGTTTTCGTAAATCTATGTGCTCTATCTAACATGTGAAAAAGCCCCAGTTAAGTTGTTGGAACTTAAGGACGATATACTGTGGGATCTCTATATTTGGCTTTTGAAGTCCAGGATCGCGCAAAACACATACTTGTATCGTGTCCTTCACGGGAACCCAACTGCGGATAATTTTCTAGCCGAGTATATTGTGTATGCGGCCAAGCGTATGCTTGGAAATGAAAATGCTGTTCAGTTAGCAAAAGAAAGAGCGTCTGCAGTCACCAAAATGAAATCTGTCGAGCCGCTGATTGCTAAATTTGTATCTGAAACAGGAGAAGACTTCCGCTCAATCCCGTTTTTGAATTGCCACACAGATTCCGAGATCCAGGGCTTGATTCGCTGGGCAGCAAAATCCGACTTGTCTGCTGAGCTGCCGAAGGAATTTGACCAAGTATCGCCTGTGATCAGCTGTTATCTTGCCCCGTATTTTAATTATGGCGATGAACAATTGACAGCTTACTTTACTAAGCTGCGCCGTTTTAGGATAAAGGACGATGTTGACGAGGCATTTGTTAAAGA
Source organism: uncultured Oscillibacter sp. (assembly GCA_910589315.1). Lineage (GTDB taxonomy): Bacteria > Bacillota > Clostridia > Oscillospirales > Oscillospiraceae > Oscillibacter. The sequence goes on from CAJUTB010000032.1 coordinate 26,006, forward strand.
AGCTTATTGTGCTGCGGTTCCGAAAGAGATTGAGGCGCGAGACAAGTTTATCCGAAAATTTGACAATGGGGAGACTGCTCTTCTCGTGGTAGATGGCCTGGGCGCGGAGTATTACCCGTTTTTGCTCAATATGGCAAAGCGCAATCATTTAAAAATTGCGGAAAGCCGGATCGTATCTGTCAATTTGCCAACCTCTACGGAGTTCAATAAAGTTGTATGGAATGAGGCAAATGTTTTGCAGGAGATAAAGCGGGCGGATAACATATCCCATGACGGCTATTCAAAGCATGAAATATGTGCATATGAAGAAAACCTTGCAGAAGTGATGCTTCTGTTTGAAAAAAAGATTTTGACCCGTGTCGTGTCCGGACTCAAGAATTATAAACGGGTAGTTGTGACCGCAGATCATGGTTCCTCTTATTTGGCGGTGACTGCATACAGAAAAGGTTTGACTCATACAATCCCATGGGAAAACCCCGACGATTGGAGATATACTTCTTTGCCTGAAAGCAAAAATGTCTCAGAGGATTTGGAGCCAGTATATCGTCCTGATAAAGAACCTGCCTATTATTATGTCGCGAAGGGTTATAATAGGCTGCCGAAACAAGGCTCAAAACTCTATGGGCTGCATGGTGGTGCAACATTGGAGGAACGTTTGGTTCCATGTGTGGTGTTCACTAACCAGTCTGTTCAGGAAGTATTGGTCGAAGAAGTGGAACAATTCTCTGAAAAAGAAGACTTCGACATTCTTTGACGAGGGAGGATACTATGTACGATATCGAAAAACTCAGACGGAATTTTCCTCATACTTCTATTTATAAAGATAAATCTATCAATGCAATTTTTAATGCTGCTAAGATTGAATCGTTTCTTCGAGACTGGATAATTAGAAAGAAAGCGGGTCCAGACGGAAAAATCGCAGATACGGATGCCCTGAGTGAGTATATCAATAGAATCATACCAAAGCAGGATGAACGCGGTAAGTTAGAGGACGAAGCCAGAACGGACGGAGAAACGAGACCATTTCTGGCAAAGATTAATATCTCATTTAATTCTAATGCGAATTATTACTGTTTTGAACTCCCTAACCTTGGTTTTCCGTATGGCAGCACTATCATTGAAGACTATGTTTGGGAGCGTATCAAAGATGAGCTGCTTAAAGAATCCGGTGGGTGGGGCCTTGTAAAGCTGGGGTATATGCCTCCGGAGGAAAATAAGAAGAATGGGCGATTTACACTTCTGGACTTCAAAAACTTTTGTCCATATACGGTAAGTCTTGAGGCTTATCGGAAAGCAAGAGCAAATTATGACGATCCGGAAGAGTGGATGAATGTATTGTTGGGAGCAATCGATTACTGCAGTGATGGTTTTAAAAGAGCCGGGAAGCTTGACTCAGATACCTGGTTGGCAAAGCATACAATGTTGACTAGACTGCTCCCCTTTATTCAACCTCGGGTCAATCTAATTGAGCTGGCTCCACAGCAGACTGGTAAGTCATATGTTTTTGGGAAGGTAGGGAAATATGGTTGGCTGGCTGGCGGCGGAAGCCTCAGCCGAGCGAAACTATTTCTTGATATGCGCCCTGGAGCCAAAACAAGAGGACTCGTGACCTTTAATGATTTTGTCGCCATTGACGAAATCAAATCCATTTCTTTTTCCGATGACAGGGAAATGGCGGGAATCTTTAAAGGATATATGGAAGATGGCTTTGTGAATGTTGGGGGCAAACGGGTCGACGGAGAGGCCGGAATCATCTTTCTGGGAAATATCGATGTGGATGATATGGATGATGAAAGAGATATGTTCCGCGAGCTGCCAGATATCTTTCGGGACAGTGCTCTACTTCAAAGAATACATGGTTTTATACCCGGAAAATATATTCCTGCCTTGTCTCCGGATATGTACATGGACGGATGGGCACTTAATACGGAATATTTTACGGAAATCATGCACCGGCTGCGCAGTCCGGCTGAGACTATGCGCTATCGAGCTTTGGTTGAGGAGCTAGTCTGTGTGAGCGGCACAGAAATATCTGGACGGGAGCAGGAAGCTATACTGAGATTGTGTACTGCCTATATGAAGCTGTTTTTCCCGCATGCAAACATGGAGTTAATTCGTGAGCAAAAATTTAGGCAAGATTTTAATAAGTACTGTTTACAGCCCGCAAAGCGAATGCAATACACAGTTTTGCAACAGCTTAGAATAATTAATGCAAATGAATTCAGGAGTAAGCAAATGGCGGCCTACTCCCTGAGGGATAAATGATATGCGAAGTAGAAACATCGGATGTGTAGTTTGTGGAGAGAGTGTTGAGAAAGTTTCCAAAGCGCTGTGTCAAAAGCTGTTTGCCAAAAACACAAAGAAAATATTGTGTTTGCGGTGTCTATCCAACGAACTAGAAGTCGAAGAGAATGAATTACTGGAAAAGGCAGAGGAGTTTAAAAATGAAGGCTGTTTACTATTCAAATGAGGCGGTCAAATGAAGCGGTATATTTATGCTGATAATGCGGCAACAACAAAACTGGATACGGTTGCCTTTGAGGCTATGAAACCGTTTTTATTGCATGAGTACGGAAATCCGTCACAGCTTTATTCGTTCTCTCGCATACCCAAAAGAGCAATACGGGAGGCACGGGAAACGATAGCCTCTTGTATTGGCGCACTGCCAGAGGAGATTTTTTTCACATCCAGTGGCACTGAAAGTGATAACTGGGCCATCAAAGGTACAGCTTTTTTAAACAGTCAGAGACGAGCTACGATTACCACTGCATTTGAGCATTATGCAATTTTGCACTCATGTAAAGCAATCGAACAACAAGGATATCCGATAGTATATATGAATCCGACAAGCGACGGCTATATCACAGGTGAGATCCTCAAAAGCTATACGAGGGACAAGCCTTTCCTTGTCTCTGTGATGTATGCAAATAATGAGATTGGGACTGTGCAGCCAATAGAGGAACTGTGTACGGTTGCGCATAAGAGTGGAGCTCTTTTCCACACGGATGCTGTACAAGCAATTGGACATATGCCTATCAATGTACATAATCTTGATGTTGATATGCTCTCTGCTTCAGCACATAAGTTTAACGGACCCAAAGGTATTGGGTTCATTTATATCAAAGAGGGCACTAAGATTCCTTCGTACATTGATGGTGGCGCACAAGAATCAAAGCGGCGGGCAGGTACCGAAAATGTGGCAGGGATTGTTGGAATGGCCGTTGCACTGAAGCAGAACTGTGATCATTTGCAGGAAAATAATCGGCACATTGAGGCTTTGGAATTTGAACTGATTAGCCGTTTGAATGCAGCCGGAGTAGGGTACATCCGAAATGGTGGAGAAAACAGGCTTCCCGGTTTTATCAGCTTATCTTTTATAGATATGGATGGGGAGGCAATTTTGCACCGAATGGACTTATCTGGGATATGTGTATCCACAGGCTCAGCTTGTAATAGTGTTAGCACAGAAATATCGCATGTACTCAAAGCAATTAGGTTGACCGATAAATATGCAAAGGGCACTGTTCGTATTTCTTTGGGAAAAGAAAACTCACAAGACGATGTAGAGACAATTTCTCAGGTGATTCGAAAAATAGTTTGCACTTGAGAGCCTCAAAAGGTTGTGTAAAATGGAATAAAAAGATGTGGTTATCCCTTTTGTCAGCTGAAAGAGAAAGCGATACGGCGATGGTTAGACGCTTCATTAAGGCAGCACCAAAATCGCGGTGGCTGAAGCGGAAGGAATACTCGTCCAGATAGGATTGGAGGTATTTCTTGGGCAGGCCATGGAGGTGCCCAAAATAAACGCTTTGACGTTGCTGATCACGATGTGCAGCCAATGAAAGAGAGCGGAATAAGGATCGTAAGGCTTGTATTCATGAGTGTAGCTCTCCAGCGCTGGGATTATAACTGCAATATCCATCACTGTGGATCTCACTGTCATCGGCAAAGGCAGCATGGGCAAATTTTCTCACGGATGTATGCTTGATATTGGGTGTTACCCGCATTTTCAGAAAGCGGGGATTGCCTCGTTTATCCAAAGACAACGCCGCGAAAACCTTCGCTTTTTCTGTACCTTGCCCCGCTTTTGCACCTGTTGGGCCTTCAAAGTATGCATCATCAAATTCGATGGCCCCGCACAGCCGATGGGGTTCATCCTGCTGCCCCATGGCAGTGTGCATACGTCTGAGCATGGATCAGGCGGTTTTGTGGATTGTCCCAAGAATTGCCGCCAGTTGGACGCTGGAAATGCCCCACTTGTCCTGGTACACAAAATGGAACGCCAGAAACCACTGTGTCAGCGGCATATGGGTCTTGTACAACAATGTCCCTGCCGTCACCGAGGCCTGATGATGGCATTGGGCGCACTAGTATCGTCTGTTGGACAGCCGGTATCCGTGATAGCAGCCACATTTCGAACAAGTATAGTGACTGTGCCAGCGAAGCAAAGCTAGATATTTTTGGCACTGCGCTTTGCTGGAGAACCGTTTCAGAAATTTCCCAAGTGGCAGATCTTTATTTCTTTGCCATGACTCTTTTCCCCGTTTCCTGGTGTCATGGCACTATTCTCTATCATGTGCTATGTCCCATACCCAGCACCTTTCTCAGCTGAGGAAAAGGGATAACCGCAAAGGACAATACGGGCAAATTAAAGAGTGCTTTCCCAAAGAATATGGAGATTGGCATGTGATTTATGTTCAGATGATCTGCTTCCGACATCCGCAGATCGGCGAAAAACTACAAAATCGCATCAGTGCTGACACGGCAATAACCAAGCAAGGCATTCCATACACACACATGAGTTAGCGGCATTTTTCGTCACCTATCACCCACATTATACGTTAATATTTATTATATACCTATTTTTGAGCTTGCTGAAAAAAGCACATAAGGGAACAAGAACAGAATGGAACGGAAAAAGA
>CAJUTB010000033.1 GCA_910589315.1 uncultured Oscillibacter sp.
CTCTATTTTAACACACTCGATCCATCTTTCCTAGCTTTTTTCTCGAAAGTAATAATACATCTGCTAGGAAGATTTCTCTTTTGTCAACAATACAGTTGCTCCCCTGCCAAATTGGCAGGGGAGTTTTTGGATTTTTACATATGAAAACTTGTCAAAAATTCTTTGCTTTATAGCCATGCAGTCTCAAGCAGCTCATCCTTTTTTGCACGGGTCATCAACTCCGAAACAACATCCTTCGGCTGCTTTCCCTGATACAAAATCTCATACGCGCAACGCGAAATCGGCATTTCTATGCCTTCCCGTTCCGCCAGCTGATGAATGCTCTCCGCAGCATAATAGCCCTCTACCACCGCTCCAACTTCCTCCATGGCCTCCTTTGCACTCTTGCCCTGACCAATCAGAATTCCTGCCCGATTGTTCCGGGAGTGCATCGAAGTACACGTAACAATCAAATCGCCCATACCCGCCAAACCGCCGAACGTCCGCCGCGTACCGCCTAACTGCTCGCCCAGCCGCGTGATCTCCGCCATCGCTCTGGTCATCAGCAACGCCTTTGTATTGTCCTGGAACCCCAGGCCGCTGCATATGCCGCAGCTCAATGCAATCACGTTTTTCAACGCCGCCGCCAGCTCGACGCCAATAATATCGTAACTCGTATAAACTCGAAAACAGTCGTTCATAAACGCATCCTGCACAAACCGCGCCGCCGTCCGGTCCGGACACGCCGAAACGCAGCCCGTCGGCAGACGAAGCCCTACTTCCTCTGCGTGGGAAGGCCCCGAAAGGGCTACAACTTTACACTTATATTGTGTTGTCTCCTGTAAAATCTGGCTCATGCGAAGATTTGTGTCCCGTTCAATACCCTTGGAAACCGTTACCAAAACCGTTTCCGGTTTCAGGTAAGGCGCAGCCTTCCGGCCCGTCTCCCGCACCGCAAAAGACGGACTCGCGCACACAACCAGTTCCGCCCCCTCCAGGCAGTCCAAATCGCCGGTAATCCGAAGGTTCTCCGGAAGGGTTACGCCCTTCAAAAGAGGATTTTCCCGCGTTTCACACATACTCGCCGCCTTAGCCGGGTTATGTGACCATAAGGTTACGTCGTGCCCGTTGTCGCAGAGGACCAACGCCAATGCCGTCCCCCAGCCGCCGCTGCCTAACACAACCGCTTTCATGCTTTCTCCTCCTCCTTTTTACGATGCAGATGAAATTTGCTTTCCGTACCGTTCAACAACCGCTTGATATTCGCCCGATGCTTCCAGACCACCAGGCCGCCGCAGAGAAACGCCAGAATTACAATCTTCGGTTCCGGATAAAAATACCAGCTTGCAAAGGGGAAACTCGCCCCAGCCCACAGCGAACCCAGCGAAACGTACCGCGTCAAAACCGCCAGCAGCAGAAAACCGCCCCAGACGATCAGAGCCACCCGCCAATCAATCATAATGGCAACCGTGCCGCCGGAGAGAATCCCCTTGCCGCCTTTGAAGTGAAACATACACGGGAACATATGCCCCAGCAAACAGAACAGCGCGGCCCAGTATTGAAACAGAATTGCCATTTGTTCCGGGTCCGGCTGAAGGGCATTCATGCCAAACCCCGGTTGATAAAAACGGGACAGCCATACGCCAGCCAGCAGCGCAGCCACCGCCTTCAAAACGTCGCACAGAATTACAACAAATGTCAGCGCACCGCCGAACGTGCGGTGGAAATTGGTCAACCCTGCGTTGCCGCTGCCGTGGTTCCGCACGTCATCCCGCAGGATGTATTTTGAAACAATCACCGCCCCATTGAAACAGCCGCAAAAATAGGCGATTACCGCAGCCGCCACAAACGGCAGCCTCTGCAAAACTAAAAGCATCATCCGTTATTCCTCCTTCTCACCGCGCTGCCGGATGGAGATTCGGATAGGAGTTCCTTCCAGACCAAAGGTATTGCGGATGCAGTTTTCCAGATACCGCTGGTAAGAGAAGTGGAACAGCTTGGAGTCATTGCAGAAAATGACATAGTGCGGCGGCCGGATGCCCACTTGGGTCATGTAATAGATTTTCAGCCGCTTTCCCTTGTCCGTCGGCGGCTGCACCCGCGCCTGGGCATCCGCCAGAACTTCATTCAGCATACCGGTGGTAATCCGGGTGCTGGCCTGGTTGGACACGTAGTCAATCAGCTCGAAAAGCCGGTCCACCCGCTGGCCGGTCTTGGCGGAAATAAACAGCACCGGCGCATATGTCATAAACGCCAAGCCCTTCCGCACATCCTCCCGCATACGGTCCATGGTTTTTCCGTCTTTTTCCACCAGGTCCCACTTGTTCACGACGATAATACTAGCTTTTCCCGCCTCGTGGGCCATTCCGGCCACCTTGGTATCCTGCTCCGTAACGCCTTCTGTGGCGTCAATCATAATCAGGCACACGTCCGCCCGGTCGATGGCCATAGTGGCCCGCAATGCGCTGTATTTTTCGATATTCTCCGCCACCTTGGATTTTTTCCGCAGTCCGGCGGTGTCGATGAACACAAATTTTCCCTTGTCGTTTTCAAAGCGCGAATCAATAGCGTCCCGGGTTGTACCCGCCACGTCGGAGACAATCACACGGTTTTCCCCCAGGATTTTATTGACCAGCGAGGACTTGCCAGCGTTTGGCTTTCCAATGACGGCCACCTTGATCGCGTCGTCCTCCGGCTCCTCCTCCCCCTCGGGGGGGAAATATCCAACACAGGCGTCCAGCAAATCGCCGGTGCCGTGGCCGTGGACGGCAGAGACGGCGATCGGGTCGCCCAATCCCAGATTATAGAACTCGTAGAAATCCGGGTCGGGCGCACCGATGGAATCCATTTTGTTCACCGCCAGTACAATCGGCTTTCCGCAACGGAGCAGAAGATTTGCAACCTCGTGGTCAGAAGCGGTAAGCCCGGTGCGAACGTCGGTCAGAAACACAATAACCGTAGCCGTGTCAATGGCAATCTGCGCTTGTTCCCGCATGAATTCCAGAATCTGATTGTCGGTCCGCGGTTCAATGCCGCCGGTGTCAATCAAGGTAAAAGCGCGGCCGTTCCAGTCGGTTTCTCCGTAAATCCGGTCCCGTGTAACGCCGGGGGTATCCTCCACAATGGAGAGCCGTTTCCCAATCAGTTTATTGAACAGCATCGACTTGCCCACATTGGGCCGTCCTACAATCGCGACAATTGGCTTTGCCAAATCAATTCCTCCTTATGAGAGCGGACCGCCGCTCTCCTCCCTCTTTCGTCTGTTTTCGCAGCACATACTTTTTTTATTATACCCGTCTTTTTGCAGAACTGCAAGATTTTTAGGCAAGATCGTTCTGAGGTTTCTGCAAATTGATTTTCCAGCGTTTTTGTGGTATGCTTTTATCCAGTTATATTTTCAGGAGGCAGAAAATGAACATCCGTCAAGAAACCGCCGCCGATTATTCTTATGTTTACAACGTCGTAAAAACCGCCTTTGCCACAGCGGAACAAAGCGACGGAAATGAGCAGAACCTTGTCGTGGCCCTGCGCGAGAGCCGGTCTTTTATTCCGGAATTGTCCTTGGTGGCAACGGTTCGCGGGAAAATTGCCGGGCATATCCTATTTACCAAGGCGATCATCGGCGGACATACGGCATTGGCTCTTGCTCCCCTGTCCGTTTTGCCCGCATACCAAAAACAAGGCGTGGGTATGGCGTTGATGGCCGAGGGACATCGTATCGCCAGAGAACTGGGGTATCATTATTCGGTTGTTCTTGGACACTCGCAGTATTACCCCAAAGCGGGGTATCGTCCCGCCAGCCGGTTCGGCATCCGCGCGCCGTTTGACGTGCCGGACGAAAATTTTATGGCGATCCGGTTAAATCCAGCGGCGGAGCCGCTGAATGGCGTAATTGTGTACGACCCGGCGTTCGGAATTTGAGGGCGGCGGAAATAAAACTGCATGTTTATCTGTATTGGGATATAAGAAACGGCATGACGGAAGTCATGCCGTTTTTTTCAATCTCCGGACGTTTTCTCATGGCCCGTCAACTCCCCCAGCGGGTATTTCACTCAATTTGCCTGCGCCCTTCTCCGCTTCTTCAAACGAACGGCATGTCTTGTACGCCAGAGATATCCGGCCAGACTGATCCCATAAGACGCCACAAACAACGCCACAATACAAACTGCCGCAAACGGAGCATATTGCAAAACCGAGCTGTTCAGCGCATTCAAAGGAAATTCGTTCGGGCCTTCCTCGAAATATTTTACCGTATAGAAAATCGGGAAAATCAACACAATGCTCACGTACTGCGCAAGCTGAAAATCAAACCAATAACACGCCGGCAGCGTCACCGCCGTCCACACCAGCGGTATTGCAATCGCGCACACAGCCGAAAAGCCTAACAGCGGCAGGCTGAACATCCGATATACGGCAAAAATAGCCAGGTTGAACACTACGCTTCCCACAACGCTCACCCAAAGCGTCGCCACAACCGCCGCATATTTTCCCGCCACTATCCGATGCCCCGGAACCGGTAAAATACGCTGGTACTTCTCCCATTCCACTTTCTCCTCAAAGGAGAACGTCAGCGTGTGCTGGATTCCCACCGTCATCGCCAGCATGACCGACGCCATCAATCCCGCAATCGTTCCGCAGTTTATCACAAGCAGAACCATCACCGCCCCCACCAGTATGAAAATACGCTTATTCAAGCCCTTGAAGAACAGGCACACATCTTTATAAATCAATCCTCGCATGACGCATCCCCCTTGATGTAAAACAGCATAATGTCTTCCAGCGACGCCGCGTCCGCCACCGCCTTCGGGTACTTCTTTCCCGCCGCCGTACGGTCCCGAACCAGATATTCCGTGCTTACTCCCGTTTCCCGCCGGACGATATAATCTTCCGGCGGCACGACGGTACTCTGTCCACAGCGCAGAATTCCATAACGGTCCAGAAGCGTATCCTTTTCTTCCTCGAAAATAATTTTCCCCTGGTGAATCAATACCACATAGTCGGCAACCTTCTGAATGTCCGACGTAATATGAGACGAAAAGAACACCGAATGTTCCTCGTCCTGCAAAAAGTCCAGCAGCAAATCCAGAATTTCATCCCGGACCACCGGGTCCAGCCCCGCGGTCGCTTCGTCCAGAATCAGCAGGCGGGGCCGGTGGGCCAGCGCGCAGACAATGGAAAATTTCATCTTCATCCCTTTGGAAAAGGACTTGACCGCCTTGCGCAAGGGAAGCTGGAAGCGTTCCAGATACGATTGGAATAAACCGCTGTCCCAGGTGGAATAGACGCCGGAAAGCACCCGCTCTACGTCCCGGGCTGTGAATACCTCGTGAAAATTGCAGGTGTCAAACACCACCCCCACCTCGTCTTTTACAGTGGGGTCCGTGTGGTCTCGCCCGAGCACCTTCACTTCTCCCGCGTCCTTTTTCAGCTCGTTCAAAATCAGGCGGATCGTCGTACTCTTGCCCGCGCCGTTTTCTCCGATAAATCCAACAATCCGCCCCTTCGGCACACAAAAGGAAACGTTGTCCAGCGCAAAGCCATTGAAGCGTTTGCAGAGGTTTCGGACCAAAATACTATTTTCATCCATAGCGTTCAATCTCCTTCTTCGTAAAATAATTTGAGGATTTTTTGCAGCTGTTCCAATCCGATTCCGTGGGTCCGCCCGATGACGGCGGCCTTTTGCAGCAGTTCTTCTGCAATGCGGAGCTGTTCTTCCTGGATAAACTCCCGGTTTTGCGCGGCGACAAAACTGCCCTTGCCGGAAACCGTTTCAATAAAACCGTCGCGAGTCAAATCCTCATAGGCCCGCTGCACGGTGATCACGCTCAAATGCAAATCCTTTGCCAGAGACCGCATGGAGGGCAGAGTCTCCCCGGCGGTCAAGGTTCCATCCATGATCTGGCTCTTGATCTGCTGGCAGATCTGCTCATAAATCGGCTTGCCGCTACTGTTGCTGATCAGAATTTCCATATCTCCCTCCCTTCCTTCGTGCTTTCCGTTATATGTGTACTGGTTCGATAAGTACATTATAGGCGCGCAATGCGAGTTTGTCAAGAGTAAATATGTCAAGGGGGATTTCACCCAAACGATGAAATCCCCCCGATAAACTTCATTTTACCGCAAAACAGCCTGTCATCTGGTTTTCAAACGCTTCAAAACCCAAAAGGTGACCGGCTTAAAAATAACATAGAGACCATAGCCCAGTACTCCGCCGGTCACATTCGTGATCAGATCTGTGATATCCGAGGAGCGGTCAAAGAATGGCTGTAACAGTTCGATACCCAGGCTCATCAAAAAGCAGAAAAACACCGTCGCACCGAATTTGGCCCGTTTGTCCCGGGTCAACGGAAACAGGAACCCGAAGGGCAGGGTCATGATAACATTCAAGAGCACCTGTCTGAAAAAGTCCCCTCTCCCCAAAGAAACGTCAATAAACGGCGCCAGATTCATGGGTTTATAGGGGTGGTCCAGCATGAATGGAATGGATGCGGCCACCGGCATCATGGTAAAATAGAGGACCAGAGAGAGATATGCATACATAAGGGTGTTGACAAGCAGAATGTCTTTGCCCTGGGTCCTCCACCTCCTGAAAAACACAAAAGCATATAGGAAACCCAACACGGCAAAATCTATGAAATATTTTATCAGGTACTTCACTGCATCACTTCTTTCCCTCTCTCCGCTATTTCCAAGTCTCCCCATCCTCGGTACAATGGTCCAGCCCCAGCACAATTTCGCCGGTCTCCAGATTTTGTACGCCCTCCATACCGTTCCGGGCAAATTCCAGCGGCTCCATACCGTCCACAATCGGCTGTGCCTCACCGCCCCGCTGCGGGACAATTGCCCAGACTGCGCAGGGAACCCCGTCCGTATCTTCCCGCATATCCGCATCCAGAACCGTCAGCCGCGCGCCGGGATAGGTGACGTAAGTATCCACAGGCTCGAAGGTCTCCCCATCAAAGCGGCCAAAGTTGTTCGCCACGGTGCAGACGTTCGTCACCTCCAGCCGTAGGTTTTCGTATTCAAACACCATTGTTTCTCCCTTTTCCAGCTTGGGAGAGAGCAGAGCGGCGTAAAAAATAAACACCACCAGCACAGACATACCGGGAAAGAGCAGCGATTGATAGCGGCCGGCCAGTTTGGATTTCCGCATTGGGAACCTCTCCTTTCCTTAGAAAAAAGAGAGGGGAGCCAAGCTCCTCTCCCCTTTTTATCCAGCAGAAACTCACTTCGAAACGACGGATTTCACAACCTTGATCTCCCGACCGTTGTAAGTACCGCACTCGCGGCACATTCTATGAGGCAGGTGCATAGCACCGCATTTCGGGCATACGACCAGATTGGGCGCAGCCAGCTTCCAGGTGGAGCTGCGCCGTTTATCCCGTCTTGCTTTGGATACCTTCCCCTTGGGTACTGCCATTTTGACACCTCCTTATTCATACAAAAGGCCGGACGCAGGCCCGTCCTTCTTTGGTCTTTATTTGTTCTCCAAAAGTCTGCCCAGGGCCGCCAGCCGGGGGTCCGGCTCCTTTTTGCAGGAGCAGGGGCCGAGGTTCAAGTCGGCTCCGCACCGGGAACACAGTCCTTTGCAGTCTTCTGAACACAGGGTTTTCGTGTCCAGCCCAAGAATAAACGCCGTCCGGGCCAAATCGCCCACGTCCGCCTTGCCGTCCTCCAGCAAAACAATCTCGTCGTTATCCTCGTTCTGAACCTCCTCCGCCAACGTACAACGGTAAGAGATTTCCTTTTCCCGCGCAAACGCCTTGCCGCAGCGGTCGCAGGTCAGGTCCAGTTCCGCTTTCGCGGCCAGCTCCAGTTCCAGGAGGCCCGCCATATTTCGGACCGTTCCCTCCACCGCAACCGGGCAGGGAATGCCCGCGTCGGACAGGTCCATTTCAAACTGGAAGTCCAGGCGTTTGCCTGGCGCATATAAAATCGGTCTTACATCCAATCGCATAAACTACCTCGCAATGACACAACTGCTATTATAATTGATGCGTCCGCCGTTGTCAAACTATTTTTTCAACTTTTTCCGTTTTTCCTTCTGCAAACGCTTTTTCCGCCCGTTACGGCAATCCGCGAGGCCCTTTCCGGGCCTCCGGCCAGGATTTTCCATTCCACCCACGGTCCGCTTGCGAAGTCCCTTTGTCTGTGCTACAATCAATTTTACACTGCAACCATGAATAGGAGACATTTCTATGCGTATTATGGCCATTGACTACGGCGACGCACACACCGGCATTGCCATTTCAGACCCCACCGGCTTCCTGACCGGCTTCACCACCACCATCACCGCCTACCGCCCGGAGGCTGTGGCGGAGCGGGTTGCCGCCCTGGCGGCGGAACATGGCGTGGAGGAGCTGGTACTGGGGCACCCCCGCAACATGGACGGTTCCCTGGGGCCCCGTGCCGGAAAGGCCGAAGAGCTGGCCGGACGCCTGCGGCAAATCACCGGCCTGCCCGTTGTTCTCTGGGACGAACGCCGCACAACCGTCGACGCCCATCAGATTCTGTTCAACGCTGGAAAAAATGCCAAAAAAAGGAAGAAAATTGTAGACGCCGTAGCCGCCTCCCTTATTTTGGAGGGTTATCTTACCTATAGAAGTACGCACTAGCCCCGTTTCGCGCCCGAAACCCGATCTTTTTCACCAAGTTTCCCAACTGTTTTCGCGTTTTTTTGGAGTTTTCTACGAAAAAGCAGAATCTTGTGCAACTTTTCTCTTACATATTTCCTGGGAAATGTGGTAAACTATGGATATCGCGTGGAATACGGATGTCTTCCGCATCCGGCCGCGCGCACTTTGATGAAGGAGGTCCCGTTTCATGTTTCAGCCAGGAGATATGGTCGTCTATGCTTCCACCGGCGTCTGCCGGGTGGAGGAAGTTTCCCCGCTTCAAGGAGCGAAAGGCCCTGACCAGAACAAGAAATACTACCGGCTCAATCCCCTCCAGCAAGACGGCGTGATCTATGCCCCCGTAGATAACGCGAAGGTTCGTATCCGTCCGGTCATCTCCGCCCAGGAGGCTGAGGAACTGATTGACCTCATTCCCACCATTGACGCCGCCGTCTGCCGCGCCCCTACGCTCCAAGCCCTGGCCCAGCACTATCAATCCGCCGTCCGCAGCAACGACTGCCGGGACCTGATCGGAATGGTAAAGGCCATCTACAACAAGCGGCACGCCGTGGAAGCGCAGAAACGCCATCTGGGGATGGTGGATGAACGCTACATGAAACAGGCCGAGCGGCTGTTGTACGGCGAGTTCTCCGTGGCGTTGGGAATTCCCTTCGACGAGGTGCAGCCCTATATCGCCAGCCGGGTTGACAATGCGCTGGACCCTGCCGCCGGGGCCTGAGGTCCATTATAATTCAACCGAAAAACCGCGCCGCCGGGTTTGCCCAGCGGCGCATTATCATAGTTATCCGGCTTTTTTATTCCCGCCGTTCTCAAGGTTCGACAGCCTGTGCTCACCGGCTTGTCAGAAGCGATTTTGTGATTCTGGCCGTCATGCCCCAGACGGCGCGTCCCTGCCAGTACCACACGGGGACCTCTACTTCTCCCCCCGCCCAGGGGTAATTCCGGGAAACCCCTACCGCTTCATAGGGAAATTCCTCCGGGACCTGAGGCGTCAGGCGGTACGTCCAGACCTCCGGCGGCGTCTCCCGGAAAAACGCCAGGGGAACCGTGAACGCCTCCGCCACCTCCGCCGGAGAAGGGCGCATCTGCGCGAATCCCGCCGGAGACACCACCCCTAAAACCGGCCGCAGGAGAAAGCCCCGCTGGTTGCAGATGAAATCCGGCGTCCCCAGGAGGCGCACTTCTTCCCGGCAAATGGACAGCTCCTCCTCGGTTTCCCGAAGCGCGCACGCTTCCGGCGTTTCGCCCGGTTCCATCCGCCCGCCGGGGAAGCAGACCTCTCCCCCCTGCCGTAAATTTGCCGCCCGGACCTCATAGAGAAGGTGCAGGCCGTCGGGCCGCTCCACCAGCGGACAAAGCACCGCGTAACTGTGCTTCGCCCCCAAAAGGCCCGGCTCCCGGTTCCCAAACCGCCGGGACAACGCTTCCAGCTCGCCCCTCACAGCAGCATCGTCAGGGCGCGGCGGCAGTTTACCACATCTACCACCGGCACGCTGGACGCATATTCGCCGTCCAGAGACCAGGGAAGCTCCTGGTCCGTTTCCAGGTGGATCGCGGAAACGTGCCGGAAAATCAGCCCGTGGCTGTCGTATTCCTGATTCAAAATCGCATGGACCAGCGTCTGTAAATCTGCGGGCGTCTTGGGACTGGGTATCAGCAGCATCTCAAACAGTCCGTCGTCTAAAACCACCCGTTCCGGGTCCAGCTTCATCAAGCCGCCGATGGACGTAGAGTTGCACACCGCGCCGAACAGATACTCTCCGTCCAGAATCTCCCCGTCGGCCGTGAGGCGGACGGTATAGGGCCGCAGACTGTTCAGGTCCTTCATGCCCTCTATGATATAGGCCAGGTGGCCCAGGGCGTTTTTCGCGCTCTGAGGCGCGGCGTAGGAACTGCGGGTAAAGGCCCCGAAGGACGCCACATAGACAAAGCTCCGCAGGTTCCACAGCCCCACGTCCAGCTGGCGGGGCACGTTTCGGGCAATGGCCGCCGCCGCGGAGGCCGGCGTCCGGGAAATGTGCAGGCAGGATGCAAAATCGTTGGTGCTCCCCTGGGCCAGATATCCCAGCAGGGGGCGTTTTTTCTTCATCTGCATGAGGCCGGAAACCACCTCGTTCAGCGTTCCGTCGCCGCCTACAGCTACCACCAGATCGTATTTTCCGCCCTCCCGCACGACGGTTTCCACCGCGTCGCCAGGGGCGGAGGTTTGATGAACGGATATCAGATAGCCCGCTTCGGAAAAAATCGAAACCGCGTCAAAAAGCGGTCCCCGGGATTTGTTCCGTCCCGCCCGGGGGTTGACAATCATCAGCAGCCTGCGTTGTTTCATGTTGGACTGGCCTCCTTGCTGTAATCCTTCCGTAAAAATTGTTAAGAATTAGTATATTTTAGTATAACATGTGAAAATGAGGATTGCAATTCTTACGAAGTCAAGGTACAATGTTTTTTTGTCAAAGGATGGTGAAGGTATGAAGCACGATAACGGACACGTTGCGTTGGGATTTACCGTATTTTGTACGGTGGCCGCAATCCTGCTCTTTTATGACACACTGTTTGGAGGAAAAGTCCTCCTTTCCATCGGAGGCCAGTTCCTGACGGCGGTACAGCCCATTTTGTACGGCGCGTTTATCGCCTATCTGCTGGCCCCGATGGTAAACTTTTTCGAGACGCAGTTTTTCGCTGGTCCCATCCGGCGGGCGCAGGAAAAGGGACGGCGTACTTCCGCAGGCGTGCGGGCGTTGAGCGTGCTGCTGACCTGGCTGGTAATCGTATTCCTGTTCTACCTTCTGGCCTCCGTGCTGCTGCCGGAGCTGTACCGGAGCGTTTTTCAGCTCGTTTCCAACGCCGAGACCTATTATTACACCCTCAGCGGCTGGATTACGCACCTTTTGGAGACAAATCCCCCGGTGGCCGACTGGGTGAGCCGCCAGCTGGACACCTATTTCAAGGATATCAACACCTGGCTCACCCGCGGCGTTCTGCCCCAGCTTCAAACGGTGATGACCACGGTTTCCGGCGGTGTTTTAAGCCTGCTGAACTTCCTGAAAAATATGCTGGTGGGCGTGATCGTTTCCGTCTATCTTCTGGCGACGAAGGAACAATGCGGCGCGCAGGCGCGGCGCATTGCGTTCAGCCTGTTCTCCCAGGAAAACGTCCGCTGGGTGCTGCGGGGCGTGCGGAAAATGGACAGCATTTTTTCCGGCTTCGTCCGGGGAAAGCTGCTGGACTCTATTATCATCGGTATTTTATGCTTTGCGGGCTGTTCCATTCTCGGCTTTCCGTATACGCCGCTGGTGTCCGTGTTTGTCGGCGTGACAAATATCATCCCCTTCTTCGGCCCCTTCCTGGGCGCGATTCCCAGCATCTTCCTCATTCTCCTGGTATCGCCCATGAAGGCGTTGTACTTCCTGATTTTTGTTCTGGCCCTTCAGCAGCTGGACGGAAACGTCATCGGCCCAAAAATTCTGGGCGACAAGACGGGACTTTCCAGTTTGTGGGTCATCGTAGCCATTCTGGTGGGCGGCAGCTTCTTCGGCGTAGTGGGAATGTTCTTCGGCGTGCCGGTATGCGCCTGCCTCTACTCCGCGGCTAATTTCTTCCTGGATGTCCGCCTGCGGAAGAAGGGACTTCCTCAGGAAACCCGCGCCTACGCGTCCGACACCCCGGCGGACGAAAAAACTGCTTCAAATCCCCCGGAAAATTTGTGAAATCTCTTGCAATCTTCCGGCGATTCGTGTAAAATACAGCCTTGCGGAGCGGCAAACAACGCCGCCCGCAGGGCTTTGTTTTTTTGTTCCGCCGCGCCATGCGCCCCGGAGCGGCCCGACAATTGAATAAAGCCGATCATTCTGTCTGGGCGGGACAGTCCCCGTCCAACACTGACCCAAAGCGGCAGTGATGAAAAGGAGAAGACATGAAGAAGAAACTTTTGGCGCTCCTTCTTCTGGCCAGCCTCCTGTGCGCGGCACTCTGCGGATGCGGAGGCGGCAGCGCAGGCCAGACGGCGGAAGATGGACAGACGGACGGCAGCACGGTCCCGGATGCGGAACCGAAGGCGAATGAAATCACCGTCGGCATTGCCCAGGACCTGGACGACAGTCTTGACCCCCACATTACCGTGGCGGCAGGAACCAAGGAAGTCATGTTCAACGTCTTTGAGGGGCTGGTGAAGCCCACGCCCGAGGGCGATCTGATTCCAGCCGTCGCCGAAACGTATGAGGTTTCTGAGGACCAGACCACGTATACCTTCACTCTGCGGGAGGGCGTGCGGTTTCATAACGGCGAACCGGTGGAAATGCAGGACGTTGTCTATTCGCTTGAACGCTGCGCCGGTACGTCGGGGGAGGAACCTCTGATCCCGGCGCTTTCTGCTGTGAAAAGCATCGACGCGAATGGCAATACGTTAACCATTACCCTCGATCAGCCGAACACCGAGTTTCTATCCTATCTGACCCTGGCCATTCTCCCCGAGGATTACGACCAGCAGGACACCGCCCCCGTGGGCACCGGTCCTTTCAAATTCGTCTCCCGGGCGGCGCAGGATAGTATCGTTTTGGAGAAGTTTGCCGATTATTGGGGCGATGCGGCTTACCTCGACAAAGTGACCTTTAAGATCATTGAAAACGGAGACAGCATCCTCATGAGCCTGCAAAGCGGCGCAATCGATTTGTTCGCACATCTTACAAATACCCAGTCGGCGCAGCTGGGGGATGATTTCAACATTGAAGAAGGCACCATGAATCTGGTGCAGGCTATGTACCTGAACAACGCCGAAAAACCCTTCGATGACGTGCGGGTCCGGCAGGCCCTGTGCTATGCCGTGGACAAGCAGCAAATCATCGACCTCGCCTTCGACGGCTACGGCAGTCCCATCGGGTCCAGCATGTATCCCGCCTTCGGCAAGTATTTTGACGATTCTCTCACAAACTACTACACACGGGATATCGAAAAGGCTAAGGCCCTCCTGGCGGACGCGGGCTATCCCGACGGATTTTCCATGACCATCACCGTCCCCTCCAACTATTCGCCTCACATCGACACCGCTCAGGTGATTGTGGAGCAGCTCAAGGAAATCGGCGTTCAGGCGGAAATCCAGCTTGTGGAATGGGGCAGTTGGGTCGAAGACGTGTACGGCGGCCGGAAATTCCAGTCCACCGTTATCGGCGTGGACGCCTCCAATATGACCGCCCGCGCCCTTCTGGAACGCTTTACCTCCGATCATGACAAGAACTTCATCAATTACAACAGCGCCGAATACGACGCGCTGTTCCAGCAGGCGATTACTGCGGCAAGCGACGAGGAGCAGACTGCGTTTTATAAGCAGATGGAAGCGGACTTGACGAAAAACGCCGCCAATGTCTACATTCAGGATCTGGCCGACCTGGTGGCTGTCCGCAAGGGCTTGACCGGCGTGCGGTTCTATCCCATCTACGTCCTGGACCTCTCCGCCGTCCGCTACGAGGCATAAGCGCGCAAACCAAATTCAAGAGAGAAACGAAGGGCTGCCCATGGAGATTTTCCTTCCTGTGCAGCCCTTTTTCTTTCCTCCTTTATAGAAAGGTGGGATTATCTGTGAAATACGCCTTACGGCGGCTGGCCATGCTGCTTGCCACTATGCTTCTGGTGTCGCTTTTTACATTCGTAGCCTTTGAACTCATTTCCGGCGATACCGCAAGCACAATGCTGGGTACGGAGGCCACGCCGGAACGCCTGGAGGCCCTGCGGGAAGAATTGGGCCTGAACCGTCCCCTTCCCGTACGCTATGTCGAATGGCTCGCCGGCTTTTTCACCGGAAACCTGGGCGTTTCCACCAGCTACCGCCAGCCCGTCTGGGATTTGATCGCCCCGAAGGTGCTGGTAACGCTGTACCTGAGCCTCATGAGTTTTACGCTGATTGTCGCGGTCTCTATTCCGCTGGGGCTCTGGTCCGCCGGACGGACCGGCGGGCCGCTGGACGGCCTGCGGACGGCCTTCAATCAGCTCTGCATGGCCGTGCCGTCCTTTTTTACCGGAATTCTTCTCTCCTGGGGCTTCGGGCTTGTTCTGAAACGGTTCGTTCCCGGCGAATTCCCGGACCCCTCCGTCAATCTCTCCGGCGCGCTCCGCTACCTGTTTTTTGCCGCCGCGGCCCTGGCCATTCCCCGCATTGCCATGACTGTCCGGATGCTCCGCAGCACCATCCAGGCGGAGATGCAGAAGGATTATGTCCGCACGGCGATCTCGCGGGGCAACGACCGTAATGCCGTCCTCCGCCGCCACGTGCTGAAAAACGCGCTGACTCCCATTGCCGCCTTTCTCTCCCAGACCCTGGCGGAAATTGTAGCCGGAAGCATTGTCGTGGAGCAGGTTTTTGCCATTCCGGGACTGGGGCGGATTCTCGTCGCCTCCATTTCAAACCGGGATTATCCGACGGTACAGGCAATCGTTGTCATTCTGGCATTTTGGGTGGTGCTGGCCGGTATGCTGGCCGATCTCGTCAGCCAGTGGATCGACCCCCGCCTGCGGTTGGGAGGCGCTGCATGAAACAGAAATGGAATGGCTTTTTGAAAGCCGGCTTGTTCCTGACGGCCGTTCTCGCCGCGCTGGTCGCTCTTGGCTTCTTCTGGACGCCCTACGACCCGTCGGCCATGTCCACCGGCCCGAAACTGGACGCGCCCTCCCTCCAGCACTGGATGGGCACCGACCAATTTGGCCGGGACATTTTCAGCCGCGTGCTGCAAGGGGCCGGGGCAACTTCCTTCATCGCCCTCTGCACCGTCGCCACCGGCGCGGCGGGCGGCGTCGCCGTGGGCGCGCTGACAGGCTATTTCGGCGGCCTTGCCGACGAAGTTCTTATGCGCATCAACGACGCCCTCACGGCGTTTCCCAGCATTTTGCTGGCCCTTGTGGTGATTTCCATTCTGGGGCCGGGAAACAAATATAATGTGATCATTGCTTTGGGACTGGTGTTCATTCCCAGCTTTGCGCGGATCTCCCGCACGGCCTTCGCCGCCCTGCGGGACGTGAACTATGTGAAAAGCGCGCGGCTCATGGGCGCCGGAAACGGACGGATTCTCCTGGTGCATATGCTGCCCAATACGATGTCCGTCCTTCTGCCCGCCGTCACCATCGGCTTTAATAATGCCGTTCTGGCGGAAGCGTCCATGAGTTTTTTAGGAATCGGCGTAAAACCGCCGGACGCCTCCCTGGGCTATATGCTTTCCGAGGCGCAGGGGATGCTGCTGGGTGCGCCCTGGTACGCCGTCAGCGTGGGAATTACAATTGTGCTGCTGGTGTTCAGCGTGGGACTCATCGGCGAAGGTCTGCTGCGCCGGGACAAGGGGGTGGGCTGATGCTGTCAATTCAAGACCTGCACGTCCGCTTCCACAGCCGGGACCGGGAGGCCGTGGCTGGTGTGAATCTGACCATTCAGGACGGAGAAATTTTAGGGCTGGTGGGCGAATCCGGCTCCGGGAAATCCGTCACGGCCATGAGCGTGGCGGGCCTTCTGCCCCGAAAACAGTGCCATTACTCCGGGAAAATCCTCCTGGACGGCGCGGAAATGCTCCATGCCGAGCGCAGCTCCCTGCGGAAAATTCAGGGGAAACATATCGGCGTCGTGTTTCAGGAGCCTATGAGCTGCATGGACCCCCTTATGAAAATCGGCGCACAGGTGGAAGAAGTCCTTCGCATTCACACGCGCCTATCCCGGTCCGAACGCCGGGAACGGGTTTTACAGGCCCTAGCGTCGGTGGAGCTGCCCGACCCTCAGGGACTTTATGACAAGTACCCCCATCAGCTCTCCGGCGGAATGCTTCAGCGGGTGATGATCGCGGCGGCGGCCGTGGCGCGGCCAAAGCTCCTGCTGTTGGACGAGCCGACCACCGCCTTGGACGTGACCATTCAGGCCCAGATCCTGGAGCTTTTGAAAAGGCTCAATCAGGAATCCGGCGTCTCCATGCTGTTCATCTCCCATAATCTGAACGTTGTGCGCAAGCTCTGCGGCCGGGTGGCTGTGATGCAGCGGGGCGTTTTAGTGGAGGAAGGCCCTGCGGCGGAAGTTTTTTACCATCCGCAGCACCCCTATACCCAGCGGCTCATTGCCGCCATACCCACTCGGAAACGAAAGGAGGGACCGTTATGAGCGGCGAACTGGCCCTCTCTCTCCGGCATGTTTCCAGCGGCTACCGCGAGGGCGGAATTTTCCGGCGGGGGCAGACATATGAAGTCTTGCATGATGTGACGTTTGATGTCCGTCACGGCGAAATCCTGGGGCTGGTAGGCGAATCCGGGACCGGAAAATCCACCCTCGCCCGGACGATTCTGGGCATGGTGAAGCCCGGCCGGGGCGAAGTCATTCACTACACCAAACGGCCCCAGATGATTTTCCAGGACCCATACAGCTCCCTGAATCCGGCTTACACCGTGGGCTGGACCCTGGAGGAACCTCTTCGCATTTACGGCAAGTACAGCCGCGAGGAGCGGCTGCGGCGGGTGCGGGACATGCTGAACCGGGTGGAGCTTCCCGAAGAATGTCTCTCCGCCAAACCCGCCGAGCTTTCCGGCGGACAGCGGCAGAGGGTGAGCATCGCCGCCGCCTTGATTCAGCGTCCGAAGTTTCTCATTGCCGACGAGCCGGTATCCGCTTTGGACGTGACCATTCAGGCGCAGATTCTGGAGCTGCTGCAAGCCCTCCGCCGGGAATTGGATTTGAGCTTCCTGTTTATCTCCCACGACCTCAACGTGATCTATCAGCTCTGTGACCGGGTTCTGGTGATGAAATCCGGACGCATCGTAGAACAGGGAACCGTGGACGAAATCTTCGATCATCCGCAGGAGGACTACACCAAGCAGCTTCTTGCCGCGGCGGAATGAGGTGCTTTTTATGTGGGTTCTGGAAACGATTCGGGAGAATTTGGAACGCATATCGCCCCAATGTCCAAGCTGCTTGCGCCGGATTGACGAACTGCCCCACGAAAAGGCGGTGCGTATCGCCGCTTATTTGTGGGAGGGCTGTTTTCAGTCCGCAAACGACGTCTGGATAACCGTTTGCAGCGGACTGCTGTACGAAATTCCCCTGGAATGGTTTCAGGCCCATATTATGGAGGTCCTGGACTCCGCCGCCGTGAACTGGTACGACGATTTTGAATTTTACAATCTGTGCGCGGTCTTTTACCATGCGCCGGAGGTCCTTGTGCAAGTTCTGGACTGCGCTGGGCAAAACATACCGGAGAACCATGCGGACGAATGGCTTTCCGACGCAAGGGAAATGATGGGAACTTGGGGGCATTTCCAAATGATCACGGAAAATTATGAACGAATCCGAAACCTGGAATCCGCCGTTTGGCATCGGGAATAACATGATGAAATCTTTCTTTCTGCGCTTCAAAAAACTGCATATCTGGTTTCTGGCGGACTTTCTGCTTCTGGTGGCGTTCTGGCTGCTTCGTACGCGCCGTCCCCTGATGAACGCCCTGGCGGACCACGTTACCGGACCATTCCGCCAGGCCGTAGGGCGGCTGTGCTACCTGACGGACCTTTCGATTATGGAAGTTCTGGGCGTACTGCTGGCCTTGTTCGCCGCCGCTTATCTGATCGGAAGCATCGCCGCCGTCGTTCGGGCCAGGGGCCGCCGCGGTCCCAAAGCCTATGCCGCCGCCCTGGGCGCGGTCTGTATCGCGCTGACCATCTGCGTGGGGTTCTGCCTTCTCTGGGGCGTAAACTACTGGACGGACAGCTTTCAGGACAAATCCGGCATCTACGCCCAGCCCGTGGCCCTGGAAGACCTCCGCGCCGTCACGGAACATTTTGCGTCGGAGCTCTCCCAGGCGGCGGAAACTGTTCAGCGGGACGAAAACGGTTTGTTCGCCGTTCCGCGGGAGGAAATCCTCGCGTACAGCCCCCAGGTCTATCATTCGCTTGAAAAAGAGTTCCCCTTCCTGGAATTCGACGACCCCGGCGTAAAAGCCATGCGCTTTTCCAGGCTCATGAGCATGATGGATTTCACCGGCTTCTATTGTCCTTATACCGGAGAGTCCAACGTGAATACCGACAGTCCCGCCTGCCTCCTCCCCTCTACGGTGGCCCATGAGCTGGCCCACCAGCGGGGATTCGCGTCGGAACAGGAGTGCAATTTTCTCGCGGTTCTGGCCTCCACCACCTCCGAAAATCCGGCCTATGTCTACGCCGGGTTTTTGATGGGCTATATCCATCTGGGAAATGCCCTTTATTCCAAAGACCCCGACGCTTACTGGGCCATCCGCGACGCGCTTCCGGAAAGCGTTCGGGCGGACTTGAGCTACAACAACGCCTATTGGGCCCAGTTCCGGGACACCGTGGTCCAGCGGGCCTCCAACAAAATCTACGACGGAATCCTCAAAAGCTACGGCGACGAACGCGGCATCCAGTCTTACGGCACCGTTGTAGATCTCCTGGTCTCTTACTACCGCTGACAACTGCAAAAACGCCGCTCCTTTTTTCAGAAGGAGCGGCGTTTCTTATCCGCCGATTGCCATCCCTACCAGCACTCCAGCCACTGCCGCCAACGCCGGGAGCTTGCTCCGCCACAGTCCCGCCGCCTCCGGGAGAAGCTCTCCGAAAACGACGTACAGCATCGCGCCCGCCGCAAAACTCAGCGTTGCCGTCAAGGCCGTAGGACCCAGCGTTCCCAGGCCATAGCCCAGCATGGCCCCCAGCACCGTCGGCGCGCCTGTCAGAGCCGCAAGCCCCGCCGCTTTCCAGCGGCGCGTGCCGCCCGCCACCAGAGGCGCGGCTACCGCCATGCCCTCCGGAACATTGTGCAGGCCGATGACCGCCGCCATGGTCCAGCCCTGCCGGGCCATCCCCTCCCCCGCGAAGGACGCGCCGATCACCATACCCTCCGGGACGTTGTGCAGCGCAATGGCCGCCGCCATCACAAGCCCCGCCAGAATCAGCCCGCCCTTCGGACGGCCAAGCGACAGCAGCGCGTTGAGAATTCCCGTCACAGCGCAGCCCGCCAGTACCCCCACCGCAACCGGCAGCATCGTTCCCGGCGCGGCGGCCTCCGTCAGCAGGCCGAAACACACCACCGACACCATCACCCCCGCCGCAAAGCTCAAAAACAAGCTGGCCTCCCGTTCCGAATCCCGCCGGAATCCGCAGGCCGCCGCCCCTCCCAAGCCGGTTCCCATGATTCCTGCCGCCGCTGTAACCAGGATTGCTCCCACCATGTTTCGACGCCTCCTTCGTCTGCCGTTCCCTCCGTTTACAGTCACTTTATTCCAACCCTGTCCAAATCATGCCTCCATTCCGGGCCGTTCGTAGTGGTTTGCTACAAATTGCTGCCGAACCCCTTGTATATTTGGAAAAACAATGGTATATTGTTCGCGGGATCACTTTATGGCTTCCATGAAGTATTTAGAAGAAGTAAGGAGGATGTTTGATGAACGCATATATTGCAAGTGTCATCGAAAACGTCAAGGCGAGGCACGCAACTGAGCCGGAATTTGTCCAGACCGTGGAGGAAGTTCTCTCCTCTCTGGAACCGGTGGTGGAAAAGCACCCCGAGTACGAAAAGGCGGACCTGCTCACCCGTATGGTGGAACCGGAGCGGATGTTCACCTTCCGCGTCTGCTGGATGGCGGACGACGGCAAGTGGCATACGAACATCGGCTACCGCTGCCAGTTCAACGGAGCCATTGGCCCCTATAAGGGCGGTCTGCGGTTCCAGAAGAACGTATATCCCGGCATTATCAAATTCCTGGGCTTTGAGCAGGTGTTTAAGAACAGCCTGACGGGCCTGCCCATCGGCGGCGGCAAGGGCGGTTCCGACTTTGACCCGGCGGGCAAGTCCGACGCGGAGATTATGCGCTTCTGCCAGAGCTTCATGCAGGCTCTGTATCGTTATATTGGACCGGACGTGGACGTCCCTGCGGGAGACATGGGCGTTGGCGCGCGGGAAATCGGTTATCTTTACGGCGAATACCGCCGGTTGAAGGGTGCGTTTGAAAACGGCGTCCTGACCGGCAAGGGCTTCAGCTACGGCGGCTCTTTGATTCGTCCCGAGGCCACCGGCTTTGGCGCGGTGTACTATCTGGAAAATGTTCTCAAGCACGAGGGCGAGTCCATTCAGGGCAAGACGATTGCCTGCGCGGGCTTCGGCAACGTGACCTGGGGGATCTGCAAGAAGGCCGCAGAACTTGGCGCGAAGGTCGTGACCCTCTCCGGCCCGGACGGCTATGTTTATGACCCCGACGGCGTGAACACGCCGGAGAAGATTGCCTATCTGGTAGAAATGCGCAATTCCGGCCGGAACAAGGTGCAGGATTATGCGGACAAATTTGGCGTAGAGTTCCACGCGGGCGAAAAGCCCTGGGGCGTCAAGGCGGACGTGATCATGCCCTCTGCCATGCAGAATGACGTCCACATGGAGCAGGCAAAGCAGATTGCCGCCAACGGCGTGAAGTATTATATTGAGGTGGCGAATATGCCCACCACCAACGACGCCCTTCGCTTCCTGATGGACCAGCCCGGCATGATCGTTGCCCCCAGCAAGGCTGTGAACGCAGGCGGCGTGGCGACTTCCGCTCTGGAAATGGCCCAGAACAGCGAGCGTCTGGTTTGGACCGAGGAAGAAGTTGACAAACAGCTTCACCAGATCATGGACACCATTTACAACATGAGCGTTGCCGCTGCGGAACAGTACGGCCTGGGCTACAACCTGGTCGCGGGCGCGAATATCGCCGGTTTCCAGCGCGTCGCAGACGCTATGATGGCACAGGGCGTATTTTAATAAAAACATCCGCTCTTTTTCTCCCGGGAAAAGGAGCTGAAAAAAGATTTTGGGCGGGGATTCATCCCCGCCCGGTCTTTTTACAGCGCGTTTTGCATATCGTCCAGCGAATACCGGTGCAATGCTCCCGGCGTTTCCGGACTGCGGGTGGAAACCCCCGCCGCGTAGCCGGGAAACGTATCCAGGGGGTAGTAAAATTCTCCCTCCTGCAAGGGTTCCTCTTTCATGCTGCCGATTCCCTTTCCGCTGCGTTTGCTGCGGGCCTCCCAGCGGACCCAGCTCTGAAAAAACGCCTCCTCCGTTTCCGCCTGGACAAGACGCTGCATCATCCGCCGTCCCACTGGGCGAATCCGTTCGATGTCTACGCCCAGCGGTTCGTCCGCCACGCCCGCCAGCACCGCGCCTTTTGTGTGGCTGAGGTTGAAGTGTATGCCCGGATATTCCGGGAAATAGGGCTTGCCGGAGGAGGACAGCGCGATTTCCGGCAGTTTCCGCCAGCCCTCCCGCTTCCATAACGCCATGCACAGCAGAAAATAAGCGCACAGCGGTTCCCGCTGCCGTTCCGCGTCCCGCATCCGCAAAAGCCGCTCCCGGCGTTCCGGCGGAAGCAGGGAACACATAGCCTCCCGCTCGGTCTCCGTCAGCGGACGGTCCAGACGCGCCGTCCAAAATTCCATGGGCATAAAAGGCCCCTCCTTTCGGTCAATCTTTTCTATTTTACCCACTCTTTTTCAGGCTGTAAAGCCAGTCTGGAAAATTTTCAAAAAAAAGCCGCCCAAAAAAGAGGAAATTTCAAATCTGCGGCGTATATTTAATTATCGCTTCTACCGGGATTCTCTTTTTTTTGGTATGACAGACGGGGATTTTGGCTAAACTGACCGAATGGAGGGGGTATGGATGGCATTTCCTCAGAGCTTTCTGGACGAGCTTTTCGCCCGCAGCGACATTGTCGATGTAGTCGGCAGCTATGTTCAGCTCAACCGCAAGGGCACGAATCTCTTTGGCCTGTGTCCCTTTCACAGCGAAAAAACCGGCTCCTTCTCCGTGGCCCCCGACAAGCAGATTTATTACTGCTTCGGCTGTAAAAAAGGCGGCAGCGTGGTGAATTTTATTATGGAGGAGGAAAATCTCTCCTTTCCGGACGCCGTGCGTTTTCTTGCGAAACGGGCCGGGATGGAGGTCCCCGAGGAACAGGGCGACCGGGAGGCCGGACGCCGCCGGGCAAGGCTTTTGGACCTGAACCGGGACGCCGCCCGCTTCTATTATCAGCTTCTTCAGCAGCCGGAGGGCCGCGCGGTACAGGATTACCTGGAACGCCGCCGGATTCGCCGGGCAACCGCGGTCAAGTTCGGCATGGGGGCCTCTTTGGACGCATGGGACATTCTTTTGAATGCCATGCTGAAAAAAGGGTACACCAAATCGGAGCTTCTGGACGCGGGGCTGGTGGTGCAGAACAAAAACGGCGGGCTGTATGACAAATTCCGAAACCGTCTCATGCTGCCGGTTATCGATACCCGGGGCGATGTAGTGGCCTTCGGAAGCCGGGTTCTGGACAAGTCGGAACCGAAATACATGAACTCCTCGGAAACCCCTGTTTACAGCAAACGACGGGTCCTTTACGGGCTGAATCTGGCGAAAAAGTCCAAGCGGCCCAACATCATTCTCTGCGAGGGGAATCTGGATATTGTTACGCTTCACCAAGCCGGGTTCGACAACGCCGTAGCTTCGATGGGCACGGCCCTGACCGTGGAGCAAACCCGGCTCCTCTCCCGCTTCACAAAGGAACTCGTCCTTTGCTACGACAACGACAACGCCGGAAAAGCCGCCACGGAACGGGCTTTGCAGATTTTGAACGGCTCCGAATTTTCCGTGAAGGTCCTTCAGCTTCCCCGGCGGCGGGCGGAAAACGGCGAACTGGTCAAGCAGGACGCCGACGACTTCATTAAACTCCAGGGGGCCGGCGCATTCGAACGCCTTTTGAACGGCAGCGAAACCGGCGTGGAATTCCGTATGGCCCAGATCGAGGGGAAATATAACCTCGCCAACGACGAGGACCGGGTGGCCTACTGCACAGAGATCAGCGTCCTGCTGTCCACCCTTCCCGGCGCAGTGGAGCGGGAGGTTTACAGCGGACGCGCCGCCGAACTGGCCCGCATTACCCCCGAGGCCATGAAAATGGAGGTCCAGCGCGCCTGGAAACAGCGGACTGCCCGAGAAAACCGCGCCGCTCTCCGCCGGGATTTGAACCCTGCCGCCAAATCCCAGCCCCAAGAACGGTCGCTCCACTATCAAAACGTACGGTCCGCCATGGCGGAGGAAGGCGTTATCCGCCTGCTGCTTCTGGACGGCTCCCTATTTCCCCCGGAGCCGCCCCTGGAGGAGTCGGATTTCTCCTCTCCCCTTCTGGGGAAGGTGTTCGCCTTTCTCTGGCAGGCAAAATGCGAGGGCCGGGATGTGTCCCTGGCGTCGCTGGCTGGAGAGCTGTCCGGCGAGGAAATGAGCCATTTGACGGCGATCTGTCAGAAGCCCGAGTCGGCGCAGAACGGCGGACGCGCCCTGGCGGATTACATACGGGTGATTCAAACAGAGAGCCGGAAACGCTCCGGAAACGGGATGGACCCGCTGCTGGCAGCGGCAGAAAAATACAAAGATAAAAAGGGAGATACACGGAATGTCTAACAAACAGGAATTAACCCCCAAAGAGCTGGCCGCCCAGGCGGACGCGCTCCTGGCCGCCGCCGACGCCGCAGAGAAGGCCGGCGACTCGAAAAAAACCGAGGTTCCCCGCCTGGACGACAAGCAGGTGGCCGCCCTGCCCGCCGCCTCCTGGCTGGCTGGAAACGAAAAGCTCCGGGAACTGCTGGCAAAGGGCAAAAAGAAAGGGAAACTGGAATCCTCCGATTTGATGGACGCCGTGGATGATCTGAATCTGGAAGGCGAGCAGATGGATCAGCTCTACGATTCCCTGGAGGCTCTGAATATCGACATCAGTACGGAGGAAGACCTTCTTCCCGAGCTGCCCGACGAGGGTCCCGCCGCCGAGGAAATCGCGGACGTGGAAGAAGAAGAACTGGTGGACCCCAATACGCTGGTCAACAGCTTCTCCATTGACGACCCGGTCCGGATGTACTTGAAGGAGATCGGCAAGGTCCCCCTCCTTAATCCCGACGAGGAAGTTTCTTTGGCCCAGGCCATGTCCGACGGAAACGAGGCGGAACGGAAGCTGGCGGAGTTTAACCGGATGCTGGAAAACGGCGAGGCCGTTGACCCCAAGGAGCTGGCCGCCTGGAAGAAGAAATTCCGGACCGGCGAAAACGCAAAGCAGAAACTGGCGGAAGCAAACCTCCGGCTGGTGGTCTCCATCGCCAAACGGTACGTTGGCCGGGGGATGTTATTCCTGGATTTGATTCAGGAGGGCAATCTGGGTCTGATCAAGGCCGTGGAAAAATTCGACTACACCAAGGGTTATAAGTTCTCCACCTACGCGACCTGGTGGATCCGGCAGGCCATCACTCGGGCCATTGCCGATCAGGCGCGGACCATCCGCATTCCTGTGCATATGGTGGAAACCATCAACAAGGTGATTCGGGTCAGCCGCCAGCTCTTGCAGGAGCTGGGTCACGACCCATCTCCGACGGAAATCGCCGCCGAGATGAATATGCCCGTCGACAAGGTGCGGGAGATTATGAAAATCGCCCAGGAACCGGTGTCCCTGGAAACGCCTATCGGCGAGGAGGAGGATTCCCATTTAGGCGACTTTATCCCCGACGAGGCCGCCTCCGAGCCGTCGGAGGCCGCGTCCTTCACGCTCTTGAAGGAGCAGCTGATGGATGTCCTCTCCACCCTTACGCCCCGTGAGGAAAAGGTTCTGAAGCTCCGCTTCGGCATTGAGGACGGACGGACCCGCACCCTGGAAGAAGTGGGAAAGGAATTCAATGTCACCCGGGAGCGCATCCGGCAGATCGAGGCCAAGGCCCTGCGGAAGCTCCGCCATCCCTCCCGCAGCAAAAAACTCAAGGATTTCCTGAATTAAACACGCAAAAAACGCCTGCAAATGCAGGCGTTTTTCTTTGCTTACTGCGCTTTGGGATGCGCTTTCTGGTAGACCTCTTTCAGCTGCTTTTTTACCACCTGCGTATAAATCTGCGTCGAGGAAATGTCCGCGTGGCCCAGCATTTCCTGAATCGACCGCAGGTCCGCGCCGTTTTCCAGCAGGTGGGCCGCAAAGGAGTGGCGCAGCGTATGGGGCGTGATCTCCTTCTCGATTCCCGCCGCCTTCTGATAGCATTTCAGCAGCTTCCAAAACCCCTGGCGGCTCATGCGCTCCCCGTTCCGGTTGAGAAAAACCGCCGTCTCCCCTCCATCCGCCGCCATCTGCGGGCGGATGTCCTGCACATAGTCCCTCAGAGCCGCTACGGCCATCGGATAAAGAGGGATGACCCGTTCCTTCCCCTTGCTCCGGCAGCGGATGAATCCCGCCGCCAAGTTCAAATCATCCATATCCAGGGAAATGAGTTCGCTGACGCGGATACCGGTGGCATACAGCAGCTCCAGCATGGCATGGTCCCGAAACCCTTTGGCATCCACGCACTGAGGTTGTTCCAGAAGCAGTTCCACTTCTTTCGAGGTCAGAACCTCCGGGAATTTCCGTTCCGCCTTTGCCGCGGCGACTCCCAACGCCGGGTTGACGCACACCTCTCCCGCGAGCATCAGGAAATTATAAAACGACTTGATGGACGACAGGCACCGCGTAACCGAAGCGGCGGACTTTCCCTGTCCCAGCATCCAGTCCATATAGGCCCGGACGGTTTCGCTTTCCGCCTCCCGGACGCCTTCGCCCTGCCCGTCCAGATAGCTTACAAACTGCGTCACATCCCGCAGGTAGGACGCGACGGTGTTTGGAGAGGCGTGCCGCACTTCTCTCAAATAGCCCCCATACCGCGTAAGTTCTTCCGTGGCCGCTCCCTCCCTTCCTCTTTCTCTCGTTACGGCATCAGCCGTTCCAGCATAATCCGCAAAAACTCCGGCGAAAGCATCAGTTCCGCACACAGCCCCGCCAGCAGCAGCCCCGCCGCCAGCCCCAGCCGGGACCACCAGTCCCGTCCGTAAAGCGCCGGCGCGGACCGCCGCCCCCTTCCAAACGCAAGGCTCGTCAACGCGGCGGACGCCTCCCAAGACGGGACTGCCAGCAGGAAATAACAGGGCAGCGTCACCGCGCAGCGCAGACCGAACACCGCCAACGCCAGCAAAACCCCGTCCGTCCCGAAAGCGGCGGTAAAGCAGCAGACGGAAAAGGACAGAAAAAAGCCAAACGCCCCCGTCAGCACCGGCAGAAACACCACGCCGATGGAGGCAAAACCCAGCAGGAACGCCGCCAGGGGATAGCGGAAATATAAAATGGCCGCCGTCAGTACCACCTGTGGGGAAACGCCGCCGCCCACTTGCAGGTAGTCCGACAGGTAGCGGTCCAGCTCCTCGCCTGCGGCGGCGGGCGCACGGCCTGCGAAAACCTGTCCCAAAAAAATGCCGGCTAAAAAGAACAACGCCAGAAACAGCAGACGGAAGGGCGGCCGCTCCCAATCCAATCCGCCGTGTTTTTTCCAGTTCAAACCGCCTCACCTCGTTGCATCTTATGAGCGGGGCGGGCGGTTTATACGCTTCTATACGGCGGAAGTATTTCGACTTTCATATTAGAGGAATTTTCCCCTTTTCGCAAGGAAATTTCTATGGAAACCCGTTTTTTCGGCATTTCCCACAAAATTTTTCACAAACCGTCCATGGTGTAATTCCCATTTTTTACATAGAAAAATCCATATCTGGGGGCTGGCGGCAGGACTTCGCACGATATCTGCTCTTTTCCGCCGCCGCCTCCCGGGGGAATCGCGCCTGTCTGCAAAGCCGGCGCAGGCCCCTACTTTTAGTGATTTTTTACAAAAGCCCCCTATTTTCGTTTCCGGCGGCGGCGTCCGCTCAGCAGCGTTGCCACCAGACCGCCGCACAGGGCGTACAGCAGCAATAACCCGCCCTGGCCCAGCCAGGCGATGCCGTCCCGCCAGCCCAGAAGACCCACCGCCAGAAGAAGCAGCGCGAACAAAACGCCCGTCAGGAGTCCGGCGGCCTTCCAAGCCGTTTTCCGCACCGCCAGCAAACCGCCGCTCAGGGACGCCAGTATGCACAGCGCGCCAACCCAAGGAAACACGTTTCGTTCCGAGATCGACCCCTTCGTCAGCAGCAGCCCCAGGAGAAGCAGCCCCGACACGTATACCCCCGCCGACAGCAGCGCGCCGGCTGCAAAACCCGGCCAAACCGCTTTGGCTTTCTTCTCTTTTCTCCCTTTTTCCATAAAAATCCTCCCTCGTAATTGCTCTTACTGGAACATATTCCGAGGGAGGGGATTTTTATGCTATTTTTCCGTTTCCTTTTCCGCGCTCTCCAGAGCCTCCAGCTCCTCCTTCTTCTCTTCCTTGCCCTTCTTCGCCTCGGCATTATCGGGCATATTGGAAACGTTTACCGCCGTTTTCAGCAGCTCCATCCGCACCCGGTCCTCGCTGGTTTCGATGATGATGGTCCGCTCGTTCACCGCCACGATCTTTCCAACGATGCCGCCGATGGAGGTGATTACGTCGCCTTTTTTCAGGCTGTCCCACATGGCCTGGGCCTTTTTCTTCTGCTTGTTCTCCCGGAAATAGATGAAGGCCATCATTCCCACCAGAACCAGCAGCATTACCATGGTATACGTTTGACTCATTTCGTTTTAATCCCTTCTTACGTTCAGAATAGGACCATTATACCAAATAACGGCGGTTTTGCAAGCCTTTTCTTTCCGCTGCGTTTTTGCCGCCTCCCGCGGCGTTTACGCACTTTCCAGAAGCAGCCAAATTCGTCAATATTGCCAGTTCCCCCCATATCACCAAATTCCAGGGGAATAATCCCGGTTTTTTTGTCCATTTCCGCCGTCTTCTGACTGTATCCACAGGAAACAGCTGCGGAAAATGTTAAGGTCTTAACAAAATAGCATAAAAATTTCAAGTGAATTTGTAGGAAGTGTAAAAAACACGGAGGCTGGTGGATTCTGGCACAATTTGGACTTGATAAATGGGAGAAATAATTCTATAATGAAGTTTGTGAGTAAATTGGCAAACCCCTTGATTTGCTCCACACTCCCTGAAATCCCCAAAGCACCAATTTGATCAAAAACAGGAGGAATCAACATGAAAATCGCAGTATTTGGCGCAGGCACGATGGGCAGCGGCATTGCTCAGGTCTTCGCCGCGAAGGGCCATACCGCCCTGATGTATGCCAGCTCCGTTGCGTCCGCCCAGCGGCACAAGGATAAACTGGCCGCCTCCCTCCAGAAGCGCGTGGAAAAGGGCAAGATGGCGCAGGAAGCCGCCGACGCTCTGCTTGCAAACGTTCTGGTGGAAGAAAAGTCCGCCTGCGCCGACGCCGACCTCATCATTGAGTGTGTCAAGGAAGACATGGCCACCAAGCGGGAGCTTCTGTCTGAACTGGACGCCATGTGCAAGCCTGAGGCCATTTTTGCCTCCAACACCTCCTCCCTCTCCATCACCGAGATGGGCAACGGCCTGAAGCATCCCGTCATCGGTATGCACTTCTTCAATCCCGTGCCCAGCATGAAGCTGGTTGAGATCATCCGGGGCGCAAACACCACCCAGGAGACCTTTGACTTCATCTATAAGCTGTCCCAGGAAATCGGCAAGGACCCCGTTGAGGTCTCCGAGGCTCCCGGCTTTGTCGTCAACAAGATCCTCATCCCGATGATCAACGAGGCGGCCGGCCTGGTGGAAACCGGCGTCGCTTCCGTGGAGGACATTGACAAGGCCATGCGCCTGGGCGCAAACCATCCCATGGGTCCTCTCGCTCTGGGCGACTTCATCGGCTTGGATGTCTGCCTCGCCATCATGGACGTGCTCTACAACGAGACCGGCGATTCCAAATACCGCGCCTCTCTGCTGCTGAGAAAGATGGTCCGGGGCGGCCTGCTGGGCAAGAAGTCCGGCAAGGGCTTCTACGATTACAGCAAGTAAACATAGTAAAGGAGTAAATGGCAATGGATTTTCATCTGACAAATGAACAGCAGATGCTCCGCAAAATGTACCGCGAATTCGCTGAAAATGAGGTCAAGCCTCTGGCGGAGGAGCTGGACGAGGAGGAGCGTTTTCCTACGGAAACCGTAGAAAAAATGGCGAAGCTGGGTATGCTCGGCATCTATTTCCCCAAGGAGTACGGCGGCGCAGGCGGCGACGTTCTCTCCTATGCGATGTGCGTGGAGGAGCTGGCGAAGGTCTGCGGCACGACTGCCGTTATCGTCTCTGCCCATACCTCCCTGTGCTGCGCGCCGATCTTTGAGAACGGCACCGAGGAGCAGAAGAAAAAGTATCTGCCCGACCTGCTCTCCGGCAAGAAGCTGGGCGCATTCGGCCTGACCGAGCCCAACGCCGGTACCGACGCTTCCGGACAGCAGACCATCGCCGTTCTGGAGGGGGATCACTATGTCCTCAACGGCTCCAAGTGCTTCATCACAAACGGCAACGTGGCGGACACCTTCGTCGTGTTTGCCATGACCGACAAGTCTAAGGGCAACCACGGCATTTCTGCGTTCATTGTCGAAAAGAGCTTCCCCGGCTTCTCTACCGGCAAGCATGAGAAGAAAATGGGCATCCGCGGTTCTTCTACCTGCGACCTGATCTTTGAAGACTGCATCGTTCCGAAGGAAAACCTTCTGGGCAAAGAGGGCAAGGGCTTCAAGATCGCCATGCAGACCCTGGACGGCGGCCGTATCGGCATTGCCGCGCAGGCTCTGGGCCTGGGCGAAGGCGCAGTGAATGAGGCGGTGAAGTACACCCAGGAGCGCGTCCAGTTTGGCCGCCGCCTGAGCCAGTTCCAGAACACCCAGTTCCAGCTGGCCGATATGCATACCCGTATGCAGGCCGCTCAGTATCTGGTTTATGCCGCCGCCTGCAAGAAGCAGCTGCATGAGGATTATTCCATGGACGCTTCCATGGCGAAGCTGTTTGCCGCAGAGGCCGCGTCTGATGTCACCCGCCGCGCCGTTCAGCTGTTCGGCGGCTATGGCTACACCCGTGAGTATCCCGTGGAGCGCATGATGCGTGACGCGAAGATCACCGAGATCTACGAAGGCACGTCCGAGGTCCAGCGCATGGTTATTTCCAGCCGCCTGGGCGTGAAATAAGATAGGAGGTAAAGGTTAACATGAAAGTTATTGTTTCGATTAAGCAGGTACCCGATACCTCCGGCAAGGTGGCGGTGAATCCGGACGGCACTTTGAATCGTGCGTCCATGCAGACCATCACGAACCCCGACGACATGAACGCGCTGGAAGCGGCCCTCAAGC
>CAJUTB010000034.1 GCA_910589315.1 uncultured Oscillibacter sp.
CCTTTCTGCGTTTCCCCACATCCTTGTGCCCTGGGGCTGTCTTTGGTATAATATATTTGTAAAGGTTGACAGCTCCATTTCCCGACAGGAAAGGAGCTATCATGGAAAACCGTATCGACGCTATCTACGCCAGACAGTCCGTGGACCGCAAGGACAGTATCAGCATTGAAAGTCAAATCGAGTTTTGCAAGTACGAGTTAAGGGGTGGGAACCACAAGGATTACCGAGATAAGGGCTATTCCGGGAAGAATACAGACAGGCCAAAATTCCAGGAGCTTTTAGCTGACATCAGGCAAGGCTTAATTCGCCGGGTTGTGGTTTACAAGTTGGACCGTATCAGCCGCTCTATTCTGGACTTCGCCACCATGATGGAGTTGTTCCAGGAATACAACGTGGAGTTCGTTTCCTCCACGGAAAAGTTTGATACCTCCACACCAATGGGCCGGGCCATGCTGAATATCTGCATTGTGTTTGCCCAACTGGAGCGCGAGACAATCCAGAAGCGGGTGACCGACGCTTACTATTCCCGGTGTCAAAGGGGCTTCCACATGAGTGGCGCGGCCCCGTTCGGCTTTAAGCTGGAGCCCACCACCATCCAAGGCATCCGCACGAAAATGATGATCCCGGACCCCGCCACGGCGAATATTGCCCGGTTGATGTTTGAGATGTACGCCGAGCCGTCCACGTCGTTCGGAGATATTGCCCGGTACTTTGCTGAAAACAATATCCTGATTTACGGCAAGGAATTGAAACGGGGCTTTATCTCTCAGCTGCTCCGCAACCCGATTTACGCCCAGGCCGACCTGGAGCTGTACGAGTTTTTCAAGGGCCAGGGGGCCGTGGTGGTCAATGACGCGGCGGACTTCGCCGGGACAAACGGCTGCTATCTCTACCAGGGCCGGGACGTGCAGGAACGAAAAAACAAGGACCTGCGGGGGCAGATCCTTGTGCTGGCTCCCAGCGAGGGCATTGTCCCCGCCGATACCTGGCTGCGGTGCAGGAAGAAGCTGCTGGCAAATATCACGTTCCAGGGAGGGCGCAAGGCCCGGAATACCTGGCTGGCCGGAAAAATCAAATGTGGGCGCTGTGGGTATGCCCTTATGAGCGTGGGCAACCCGGCAGGGACGCAGTATCTTCGGTGCTCCAAGCGGGCGGACAATAAAAGCTGTGAGGGCTGCGGGACGCTTCGGACGGCGGAGTTTGAACAATTCGTCTATGGGGAGATGGTGAAGAAGCTCTCTGAATTTCAAACCCTGACCGCAAAAGCAACGACCGTCAATCCCAAGCTGACCGCCTTGAATGTGGAGCTGGCCCAGGTGGAGGACGAGATTGAAAAGCTGCTGAACACCCTGACCGGGGCCAATGCGGTTCTGCTGTCCTATGCCAACGGGAAAATTGAGGAACTGGACGCCAGCCGTCAACGGCTGATAAAGGAAATCGCGGCACTGAACGCGGAAACAATCTCCCCGCAGAAAATCGAGTTTCTGTCTGCCCATCTGGAGAACTGGAACACGATTGACTTTGACGACCGACGGCAGGTAACAGACATTATTCTTTCCCAGGTCCAAGCCACCAGCGACCGCGTTTCGTTTGAGTGGAAGATCTGAAAATCTTTCTCCCTGCGCTTTATACTATGGCCTGTGTGCCCTTGTTAAGCGTTGCTAACAATAAGGCAATAATGTTGTTAACATTTATAACAAAAGTCGACGAGGCGTTAAGCCTCGCCGACTTTTACATTATTACCCTTCCAAGGGTCTCACGACAGCCTTTAGATGTTCTTGATCTTGTTCATGGTGATGGGACAGTTTGAGGAACCGATTGTCGAACTATTCCATTTCAACCTCCAGCAGCAGCGACAGCGGAAAGAGAAGTAGATCAAATCAGTGATGGACTTCTCGTTTCCGTTCCACCAAGCGGAAGTTTTCCACCAGATCTAATTAACGTCTTTTTCTCTTTTGGACCGTCCACGGCCCGTTTTCTCTTTTTCTTCGCCAAGAAAAAGAGAAAATGGGGGGTGGAAATGCCCAGCCGCCGATGAGCGGCAAACTTCAACCCGCGGCGCAAGCCATGCGCAACGCAGCTGCTACTCTGCAAACCGCTCACGGTCACGTGTAATTTGTTTGGCATAACGGTCGGCCTCAGAAAAAACACAGCCGCAGTATTTTTGCATATAAAATCCCAATTCCCTGGCCCGCTGGTTTCCAGCACGGAAATTCGGGCGGAAATCCCGATAGAGAAATTCCACGTGATACTGTTCCGCAAAACGTTTTGCCGCTTCCAGAATCCCCTCATGATTTTGATAAAGACTCGCCAGCAGCGTCGTCGTAAATCCAGAAAAACCATGCTCCGCCGCATACTTCGCCGTTCCCTCCAAACGATGCTCATAACAATACCTGCACCGGCCGTCAATATCATTCGCCACTTGACAAACAAACTCCCGCAGTCCATAATCCTCACGGACGCGAATTTCCATCCCAATCGTTGGCGCATACTCCAGCAAGCAATCCCGCCGCGCCTGGTATTCCTTCCAGGGATGAATATTTGGATTGTACCAGAACCCTACCGGCTCAATCCCCTCGTTCCGCAGCGGCTCAATGCAGCTCAGCGAACATGGCGCACAACAGCAATGTAACAACACCTGATTCATTTTGACCTTCCTTCCTTGCATTCCAGTTCTGAATAAAACCAGTATAGCATAGGAGAAAGCAAAGGCCAAGCCTTGCAATTACTCATTTTTTAACAAATTCTTTACAGCGTTTCTAGTTTTTCACGATTGCACATTTTGTTGAAAGAGTGTATGATACCAGAGAATGTAGCAGTTGGGGACCATGCCTCTATATACGGCACATCCCTTTTCTCTAAAGGAGGACTCAACCTTGAAAGTTGGTCTTGATATCGGGTCGACCACCATCAAATGCGTTTTGCTGGATGACCGCGGTCAGATCCTATACAGTACATACGAACGGCATTTCAGCCATATCTTAGAAAAATCCGAAGAACTCCTGCGCCGCATCCCCGTTCAGTTTCCCTTCGCCGCTGCCGCCGAGCTCGCTATCTCCGGCTCCGCCGGCATGGGTATGGCTGAGAGCGTGGACATTCCCTTCGTGCAGGAAGTCTTTGCAACCCGTGTCGCCGCAAACCGTCTTGTTCCCGGTACGGATGTAATCATTGAACTGGGCGGAGAGGACGCAAAAATCCTCTTTCTCACCAACGGCATGGAAGTCCGTATGAACGGCTCCTGTGCCGGAGGCACCGGCGCATTTATCGATCAGATGGCAACCCTCTTGAAAATGACTGCCGGCGACATGGACGCCGCCGCCTTGCAGGCTGAAAAAACGTACACCATCGCCTCTCGCTGCGGCGTCTTTGCGAAAAGCGACGTACAGCCCCTGATCAACCAAGGGGCCAAGGCCCCGGACATCGCCGCCAGCATTTATCAGGCCGTCGTCAATCAAACCATCGCCGGGCTGGCCCAGGGACGCCCCATCAAAGGCAATGTCCTTTACTTGGGCGGCCCCCTTACCTTCTCCCGCTGCCTGCGGGAATGCTTTGATCGAACCCTGGGCGTAACCGGCGCTTGCCCGGAAAACAGTCTCCTCTTTGTTGCGCTGGGCGCGGCGTTTTACTCCGACCAGCGTTTTGACTTGAACCAAGTCGCCAGCCGCCTCCGGGAACGGGGCGCGTCCGAAACTTACCGCAGCCAGCCCCCGCTTTTTGAAAATCAGGCGGAATATGAAGCCTTCCAGGCCCGGCACGCCAAGGCCGCCGTTCCCCGCGTCCCCTTTGGTCCTGATTACGCCGCGCCGGTCCATATCGGAATTGACTCCGGCTCCACCACCGTCAAGCTGGCCGTTATCGACCAGGAGGCCCGTCTCCTCTTTACCGACTACCGTCCAAACCTGGGCAATCCGGTCCCTTTGATCCGAGAGGTTTTGCAGCGGCTCTATGACGAACATCCCGCTCTGCATGTGGCCTCCGTCACAACCACCGGCTACGGCGAAGACCTGACCCGCAGCGCGTTCCACGCTGATTACGGCGTGGTGGAAACCGTGGCCCATTTCGCCGCCGCACGGCATTTCCTGCCGAACGTCGATTTTATCATTGACATCGGCGGACAGGACATGAAGTGTTTCAAGATCGAAAACGGGGCCATCAGCAACATCTTTCTGAACGAAGCCTGTTCCTCCGGCTGCGGCAGCTTTTTGCAGACCTTCGCCCAGGCCCTGGGACACGATGTCCGGGAATTCGCCAGGCTGGGTCTCTTTGCCGGGCGGCCTGTGGACCTGGGAAGCCGCTGCACCGTATTTATGAACTCCAGCGTAAAACAGGCCCAGAAGGACGGGGCCAGCATTGAAAACATTTCCGCCGGACTCTCCATCAGCGTGGTCAAAAACGCCATCTACAAGGTAATCCGCGCCGCCTCTCCCGAGGAATTGGGCCGGAATATTGTCGTTCAAGGCGGAACGTTTTACAACGAAGCCGTTCTCCGCGCCTTTGAAAAAGAAATGGGCGTCGAAGTCATCCGGCCCGATATCGCGGGCTTGATGGGGGCCTTCGGCGCGGCCCTCTACGGGCGCGGCAAGGCGGTTCCCGGACAGACCAGCGATCTGCTGGACCGCAAGGCCCTTGCGGATTTCCGCCAGGAGACCGAAAGCAGGCTCTGCGGGCTTTGCGGCAACAATTGCCAGCTCACCGTCAACACCTTTGCCGGGGGCGGCTCCTTCATCAGCGGAAACCGCTGTGACCGGCCCGTCACCGGCAAGGCCGACACCGGACAGCGGAATCTGTACGCCTACAAGCGCAGGCTGATTCTGGACTACAAGCCCGTGCCGGGCAAACGGGGAAAAATCGGCCTCCCCCTCTGCCTGAATTTCTGGGAGCTGTTGCCCTTCTGGCACACCTTCTTTACCCGCCTGGGCTTTGCCGTTTATCACAGCCCCCTTTCCAGCCGGGATTTGTACTTGAAAGGGCAGGCCACCATTCCCAGCGACACGGCCTGTTTCCCCGCCAAACTGGCCCACGGACACATTCAATTCCTCTCAAAGCTGGGTCTGGACGCGATTTTCTATCCCTGCATGACCTACAACCTTGACGAGGGCCTGGGCGACAACCACTATAACTGTCCCGTCGTGGCCTACTACCCGGAGGTCATCGCCGGAAACTGCCCGGAGATCAAGGATACCCGGTTCATTTACGATTACGTCGGCCTCCACCGTCCAAAGGATTTTACCAGGAAAATTTTCGATATTCTCCGCAGGTATTTCCCGGATATCTCCAAGCATGAAATCCGGGAGGCATCCGACGCCGCTTACGCCGAATATGCCCATCACATGTCTCTTGTTCGGAAAGAGGGCGAGCGCATAATTACGCAGGCCCGCGCAGAAGGACGCCGTATCATTGTCCTGGCGGGCCGCCCCTACCACGCGGACCCGGAGGTCAACCACGGCATCGACACCCTCATTACCCGTTTCGGCGCGGCGGTGGTGACGGAGGACTCCATCTCCAGCCGGGTTGAAAAATTCCCCACGACCGTCCTGAACCAGTGGACCTATCATTCCCGCCTCTATGCCGCGGCGAAATACTGCTGCGAACAGCCGGATATGGACCTGGTGCAGCTGGTGAGCTTCGGCTGCGGCGTGGACGCGATCACCACCGATGAAACGCAGGCCATTTTACAGGCCGGAGGGAAGCTCTACACACAGCTTAAAATTGACGAAATCACCAATCTGGGCGCGGTACGCATCCGCCTGCGGAGCCTGTTCGCCGCCCTGGAGGACGAAACGCGAAAGGAGGCGTGAAGGGAATGGAACCGTATCAATATCCCAAATTTACGCCGGAGATGAAGAAGACCCACAAAATTCTCATTCCCAACATGGCCCCGGTGCAGTTCCGGATTCTGTCCGCGGTCATGGAACAGGCGGGATACACCTGCGAACTGTTGGAAAACTGCGGCAGTCAGGTTTCGGAGCTGGGGCTGAAGTATGTCCACAACGACACCTGTTATCCCGCCCTGCTGGTTATCGGACAGTTTCTGGATGCGCTGGCCTCCGGCAAGTATGATCTGGACCACACTGCCCTGATCATCACCCAGACCGGAGGCGGCTGCCGGGCCTCCAATTACATCCACCTGCTGCGCAAGGCTCTGGTGAAAGCGGGTTATCCGCAAGTCCCGGTGGTCAGCCTCAATTTTTCCGGGCTGGAAAAGGATTCCGGCTTCCCCATGACGCTCCCCTTCCTGCGGAAGCTCCTGGCCGTGATTTATTACGGAGATCTGCTGGTTTCCCTCAAGGCCCAGACGGAACCGTATGAAATCCGGAAGGGATGCGCCGCCGCCTTGCAGGAGAAATGGCTTGACACCATCTGCGGCTGGGTGCGGGCGGACAAGGGCTACACCGGCCGGGAGATGAAAGCCGCCATGCCGGAAATTGCGGCGGAGTTTGCCGCGATTCCCGTCCGCCGGACGCCGAAGGTGAAGGTCGGCGTCGTGGGGGAAATCTATGTGAAATATTCTCCCTTGGGCAACAACGACCTGGAAAAGTTCCTCGCCTCCCAGGATTGCGAGGTGAATCTTCCCGGCCTGATGGGGTTCCTGCAATACTGCATCTACAATCCCGCCGAAACCGCCCGTCTTTACGGCGGCAGTTTCCTGGAAAAGCATGTGCCGGACCTGATGCTCCGGTTTATTGAGAGCATGGAGCGCGTTGTTATCAAGGTTTTGAAGGAAAACGGCTATCATGCGCCCCTTCCCTTCCGGGAACTGGTGAAGCTGTCCGACGGCATTATTGGCCGCGGCGACAAAATGGGCGAGGGCTGGCTTCTCACTGCCGAGATGATCGAGCTGGTGCAGGCGGGATATGAGAACATTGTCTGCGCGCAGCCCTTCGGCTGTCTGCCGAACCACATCTGCGGCAAGGGGATGATCAACAAGATTCGGGAGCTGTATCCCCAGGCGAATATTACGCCGATTGACTACGATCCCAGCGCAACCCGGGTCAACCAGGAAAACCGGATCAAGCTCATGCTGGCCGTTGCCCGGGAACGTCTCCCGCAGCAGCAGGAGGAAAGTCTCCCGGCTCTTCAGGAACCGGAGAAACAGCCCTCTGCGGTTCAGGCTCTGACAGCGGCGGTGCAAAGCCGCGCACAGGACGGCAATCAAACGGCCAAGCGGGCAAAAGCCGCTGTATGAGGGTTTGCATCCTGATGGGCAGTTCTCGGAAAAGCGGAACTGCGGCGTTCCTTTTTCTCGAAAAAGGAACAAAAAGGACCTACTTTTTCTCGAGAGAAAAAGTAGGCAAAAAGAGCTTTCAGAAAGACCGCCACCAGCGGTCTTTCTTCGTTATTCCGAAATGTCCCGCGTCGCGTAAGCGTTCAGTTCCATGCCCGCCGTATGGCCCTCCAGGTATTCGTAGTAACCTTGTGCGGCGATCATGGACCCGTTGTCGCCGCACAAACGCAGCGGCGGCAGATACAGCTTGCAGCCCTGTTCGGCGCAGGCTTGTTCCAGGTTTGCCCGGATAATGGAGTTTGCCGCCACGCCTCCCGCCGCAGCCAGAACGTTTCGTCCCGCCTGCCGCGCCGCCTCCATGGCGCGGGGAATCAGCGTATCGCTCACCGCCTGGGTGAAGTCCCGCGCCAGCGACGCACGGTCCAGCTCCTCGCCGGTCTGCTCCGCATGATGCGCCAGATTGACCACCGCCGTTTTCAAGCCCGAAAAGCTCATGTCAAGCGGCGCGCCGTCTACCTGGGCATGAGGCAGCTTGTACACCCCGCCCGCCGACTGCCGCGCCAGTTCGTCCATCGGTTTTCCGCCTGGGTACGGAAGTCCCAGCACACGCGCCGCTTTGTCGAAGCACTCTCCCGCCGCGTCGTCACGGGTCGCGCCTAAAATGCGTAAATCCGTATAGCCCGCCACGTCTACCAGCAGCGTATTGCCGCCAGAAATCGCTAACGCCAGAAACGGCGGCTCCAACTCTGGAAACGCCAGATAATTTGCCGCAATATGGCCTCGGATATGGTGAACGGGAATCAGCGGAACGCCTAATCCCCATGCCACGGATTTCGCAAAGCTCACTCCCACCAGCACCGCGCCGATCAGCCCCGGCGCATAGGCCGCCGCCACGGCGTCAATGTCCGTGCGTTTGCATCCGGCGTCCTGCAATGCCTTTTCCGTCAGGGCTGCAATGGCCTCCACGTGCCGCCGGGACGCGATCTCCGGCACCACGCCGCCATACAGCGCGTGCATATCCGCCTGGGACGCAATGGCGTCCGACAGTATCCGCCGCCCGTCCTCCACAACGGCGACGGCGGTTTCGTCACAGGTGGATTCAAACCCTAAAATTTTCATGCGTCCTCCCTTATGTGCGCTCAGTCCTCATTCCACGGCGACAGCGGCGACGGCTCTGCCGCCGGGTCCCGCGGAATCCGGATAAATTGTTCATATT
Organism: uncultured Oscillibacter sp.; assembly: GCA_910589315.1. Lineage (GTDB taxonomy): Bacteria > Bacillota > Clostridia > Oscillospirales > Oscillospiraceae > Oscillibacter. The sequence goes on from CAJUTB010000034.1 coordinate 8,442, forward strand.
TATCCGCCGGAAAGCGGTTTTGATAAATAAACTGATGCTGCCGGATAAGTTCTTCATCCGAAACTGGCTCCGAGGCCCAATACAACGTTTTGTAATGCACGCCAAACAGTTCCGTATCATAGCCCGCCATGCGGGCCTGGTTCCGGGCGTAGAACCCCAGACGCCGTTCCGCCATCGCCGGGTCCTCCGCGTGTACGGGTGACTCGCACTCGCCCAGAATCACCGTCCCCGCCTCTGTTTTTATCAGTTCCGACAAAATCAGCGCGCCAAGGCCGCCGTTCCGGCGGCGGGCGGAGACGCACAGGTAATCCAGCAACGCCCACCCCGGCTTCCCCAGCCAGAGAAAGCACTCCCCAACCAGTTCTTCGCCGTCAAAGAGACACCAGGGGCGGTAGCAGCCGTCCCGGCACATGGCCTCAATATTCCAAAGCGGCTTCAGCTCCGCCGGGGGGAAGGCCGCCTTCATATCAATCTCATAAGCCCGCGTCAGCTGTTCCGGCGTGGGCAGTTTCATTTCCATGTGATTCCGTCTCCTTTTCGTCCTCGTATTCAAATTCCCGCGTCATGATAATGGCGTCCTCCTTGGGATGCTCGTAATAATTCCGCCGCCGCCCCACACCTCGGAAGCCCCGGCTTCCATAGAGGGCGATTGCGGCGTAATTCGACGCCCGGACCTCCAGCGTCAGAAAGGACAGCCGGTTCCCTTTGGCAAAATCCAGAAACACTTGCAGCAGCTTTCCCGCCACCCCCTGGCGGCGGTGCTCCGGCGCAACCGCCACATTCAAGATATATCCCTCGTCCAAAACCACTTGCAAACCGGCATAGCCTATGACTTTTCCCGCGCCGTCCAGCGCCGCCAGGAACGCGGACAACGCGTTGTCCAGCTCCTCCGCCAGCATATTCCGGGACCATGGGTCCGTAAAGCAGACCCGTTCCAGGGCCGCAATTTCGTCCAGATGATCCGCCGTCATGGGCACAATCTGCACCCGCAGTTGTTTTTCCATTTTTTCCTCTCCTTCCAGGTTCCTTCCCGTCAGCGGCAGCGGTTTGCAAGCCGGTCCGGGATCAGCAAACGGACGGCGCGTTCCGGCTCGTAACAGCAGAAGTCGTGCAGCGTCAAAGCCAGATCGCGAAGGACTTTCTCGTCCTCCGAAACGGCGAAAAACGTCCACTCCTCACAGGCGTATTCAATAAACGGCCCGTCGCCGGGATGAAAAACGGACGTAACGGCTTTCGCCAGACGCTCCCAGTCCCAGCCGGTTCCAGACATTCCGGCCCGAAGGAACAGCTCCGCTTGATAGCCTCTGGTTTCCAGGCCCAGGCAGAACGTATTTCCCTCCCGGGACCAGCAAAACGGCTCAATATCCTCTTGCAGCCATGTCAGCGGGTTGCAGCAGGAGGGACGGTTTCGGTCCGCCGCCGGGTCAATTTTTTGCAAACGGCGTTCCAACGCCTTCATATCGTCCCGTGTATTCAGATAATCCCACTCCGGTTTCAGCAGAGGGAACAGCCAGTAAAAGCACACCGCCCCGCCGCCGGGCAGATACAGCGGCTCCAAGGGATACTGGTTCCAGAGGTCTTCCAGCAGAATCGCACCGGCAAAACCGGCGCACATAACGGAAAACCCCTTATAAAAGGAACTGGGGCCGATCCAGCCCTTGTCCACCAGGAGGTTTTGGGCCGCGTCCCGCAATAGACGCACCGGCCATTTGTCCTCCGGGTTCCAGTCCGGCGGCAGGAGGATTGCCAGTTCCGACTGCACCGGCACCGGTCCGCCCCAGATCACACAGGCCCCAATCCCCACCGTCACGGCCCGCCAATACGGGGAAACCGCCGTCGGCGGGATTATCGCCACGTCGATGGGCATAAGCCTCGGTTCCTCCTCCCGGTCCCACTGCTGAACCGGGTCAAAGGTCTTTTCGATATAGGCTTCCACCGCCCGCCGCTCCGCGGACGAATACCGCGCCTGCCGGCACAAATCCAGACGGGCCTGGATCTTCTTTTCCCGCATCTGTTCCACGGCTTCCGCCTCTTGCTTCCGCTTCTTTTCCGTATTTCCTATGGAAAAATGGGTGAACAACACACCAAACGCTCCCGCAAGCAGAAACAATATGGCCAGTCCCCAGAGATCCCGGAATTCCCACAGAAACAACGCCAGCAGCAAACCGGCAATTCCGCACCACAGCAGGCTCTTAATCCGTTTATCCTGGTTTTTCAACGCAAACCGCTCCTTTTATGCCCGCCCGGCGAGAAACCGGGCGGCTTCCTCCGGCGTGCGGCTGGAAACATCCAGCTTTTCCGTGTCCAGGCCGCCGTACAGCGGCAGATAGGCCAGACTTTTTGCCAGGGCCTCCGGCTCCCGCCGCCCCTGCCGGATATCGTTTTCCACGCGGGCTGTCAGGGCTTCCGGCGTGCAGACGAGGGAAACGGACCGTATAACAGCGTCTCCCGCAGTCAGGCGGGAACGCAGTTCGTCCAGAATCGCCTGTTGGTGCAGAACCCAGCCGAAAATCACGTGGTCATAGGCGGAACAGCGAAGGAAATTATTCAGCAGAAAGCTGATATTTTCCATGACCATGGCCTTTGTTTCCGCCGTCACCTGAAAGGGCCGGGCGTCCCAGCACCAATCGCCGTCCAAAAAGACGCTCCGGTCCAGCGACTTTTGCAGCGCACGGCAAACGGTGGTTTTGCCCACGCCCATCGGTCCGCCGATCAAATACAGACGCTTCATCCCTTGGCTACCAGCCAGTTTTTGCCCCAATGCGCCTCCGCCGTCAGAGGAACGGAGAGTTTTACCACGTTCTCCATCTCCTCCTCCAGCAAACGGGCAACGGCCTCCGCCTCCGCCGCGGGACACTCCACTATCAGCTCGTCATGAACCTGAAGCGCCAGCCTGGCTTCCGGCTTCTCCGCACGCAGACGTTTCCACACAGCCACCATCGCCATTTTCATCACGTCCGCCGCCGTGCCCTGCACCGGCATATTCAATGCCACCCGTTCTCCAAAGGACTGCATATTTTTGTTGGACGAACCCAGCTCCGGCAGGTCCCGGCGGCGGTGGAACAACGTCTCTACGCAGCCCGTTTTCCGCGCCTGCTTTACTACTTCATCCATATACTTCCGCACGCCGGGGAACGTGGCGAAATATGCCTCCATATACGCTTTCGCCTCCGATACGGACACGCCGATGTCCTGGGACAGCGAAAAGGCCGAAATGCCGTAGACAATGCCGAAATTCACCGCCTTTGCACTGCGGCGCATCTCGTGCGTCACGTCCTCCCGTGCGACATGGAATACCTTGGAGGCCGTTTCCGCGTGGAAGTCGCCCCCTGCCAGAAACGCCGCCTTCATGGCCTCGTCTCCGGCAATGTGGGCCAGCAGGCGCAGTTCGATTTGTGAGTAATCCGCATCCACCAGGACGCACCCTTCCGCCGCTGTGAACATCCGGCGGAATTCACTGCCCAGGTCCGTCCGGGTGGGGATGTTTTGCAGGTTCGGTTCGGTGGAACTCAGACGCCCCGTGGCCGTGACTGTCATCTGAAAATTCGTGCGAATGCGTCCGTCGGGGTCCATGGCTTTCAGCAGGCCGTCGGCATAGGTGGATTTCAGCTTCGTGAACTGCCGGTATTCCAGCACGGCATTCACCATCGGATGCTGGAAACGCAGCTTTTCCAATACGTCCGCATTGGTGGACCAGCCGGTTTTCGTCTTTTTGCCGTGGGGCAGGCCCAGACGCTCAAACAGCACCTCCCCCAGCTGTTTCGGGGAATTGATGTTGAACTTGAACCCCGCCATTTCATAGATCGCCGCCTCCTGCTCCGCAATGCGGGCGGAAAGGGCTTCGCCGAAGGCCGTCAGGGCGCGGGCGTCCACGCCGCAGCCGGTCCGCTCCATCTCCGCCAGGACCCGGCAGAGGGGTAATTCCGCCGTTTCGTACAGCTCCTGCATTCCCTGTTCCCGCAGTTTTTCCGAGAGCGTTTTGTAGAGCGCGTCCACCGTTTCCGCATAGCGGTCCAGAGCCTGTTCCGCCTGCTGGGGACTGCCCAGCAGATTGAATGCCTCCGGCTCCAAAAAGAGGGGCTTTTGCAGTTCCTCATTATAATAGGCCACCGACAGCCGCTGAAGGTCGTAGCTCCCCGCCGTGGCATCCAGCAGATACGCCGCCAGGGCTGTGTCAAACAGGAACCCGTCCGCCGGGAGACCGTTTTCCAGCAGCGTCCGCATCAGGTCCTTGACGTTGTGGGAGACCTTTTTGACATCCTCCGCAAAAAGCGCGCGTAAAAGAGCATTCCAGTCTCCTTCAAACTGCTGGAAAAAGAGTTCCGCCGTCACAGCGGTATTCCCGCTTGTCCGGCAAACCACAGATACTCCCGTCAAATCCGGCAGAGTCAAAAGGGACACGTGGTCCGCCGCACGCCAGAGCGTCAGCATTTTATCCGCCTGAGCCTGCGTTGTCACCCGTTCGGTGGTCCGCGTGAGGGAAGGCCGCTCCTCCGACGGCTTCTCCGACGGGCGCAGGCCGAATTTTTCGATCAGCTTGGTGAATTCCAGCTTCAAAAACAGCGGATACGCCTCCTCTCCTGGAGCTTGCAGGCAGTTTTCCTCCGGCTGGAATTTCAGGGGCGCGTCGGTGACAATGGTGGCTAACCAGTAGGATTCCCGTGCGCTGGCCTCCCCCTCCGCCAGCTTTTTTACAACGTTTGGCTTCGCAGGGGTCTCCGGCGCTGTCACAATTTCCGGCATATGGCTGTATAAATGGTCAATGGAACCATACATCCGCACCAGCCCCATAGCCGTCTTTTCCCCAACGCCGGGCACGCCGGTAATATTGTCCGAACTGTCGCCCATCAGGGCTTTGAGGTCGATCATGTGAATCGGGGCGAAGCCGTACTCCTCCCGGAAAACCGCCTCCGTCATATCCTTGGTGGCGGTCTGGCCCATGCGAGTGGAAACCAGCTTGACTTTTGTTGCGTCATTGATCAATTGCAGACTGTCCTTGTCGCCGGTGACAACGACACATTCCCAGCCCGCTTCTTTGCATCTGCGGGAGATGGTGCCCAGAAGATCGTCAGCCTCCCAGCCTTCCAGCTCATAGCGGGGAATCTTCAGGGCGTCCAGGACCTCCTTCAAGACCGGAACCTGCATCCGCAGTTCCTCCGGCATGGGCTTCCGGGTGGCCTTGTAGGACGACGACGCTTTGTGTCGGAACGTTGGGGCGTGGAGATCGAAAGTGACGCAGAGGGCGTCCGGCCGTTCCTCGCTTTTCAGGCGCAGGAGCGTCGTGAGAAATCCGTAGATGGCGTGTGTAAACAGCCCGTCGCGGGTGCTGAGGGGACGAATGCCGTAATAGGCGCGGTTTAGAATGCTGTTTCCGTCGATAACCATTAATTTCATGGCGTGGGGTCCTCCCTGTTTTTTCATACAGGAAGAATTATACCATGTTTGCTTTCATTTCACAACAGGCAGACGGCGTTTCTCTTTTGCTGCAATTTGTTACGGCTTTGAGGTTTCTTTTCCTGCAAAGAAAGCCATACTGTTTCTATCCCCTTCATTGGAAAGGAGTCTTTATTTATGAACCGCCTTGCATCCTTTTCCCTGATCCTGTCGTTTCTCCTGACCCTGACCGCCTGCGGCAAGAATCTCCCGGACACGAAAGAGCCCGAGGAGCCGCCCCAGGAGGACGGCGGCGAGGAAGTTACCATTTATCACAGCGGCGGCGTGGAAATGGCCCTGCCAAACCGCTATGCCGGTCAGCTGACCGTCTATACCAGCGAGGGCGAAGCTGAAAACGGCTTTCAGCCGCTTTTTTCCGTTTATGAAACGGCCTCCCTGAAAGCCGCAGAAACCGACTTCGGCGATTCAACGGGCTTTGGGTTTCTCTTTGGCTTCGCGGCGCTGGACCAGGCCGCCCTGGAACAATATTTGAGCGCGCTGCCCCCAAACGCGGCCATCTTTGCCCAGGATGAAACCCGCTACTACGCCTGCACGTACCCCACCGACGTTCAATTCTACCGCAGCGGCGGCGCGGTGGACACCCAGTCGGAGGACTGGCAGAACTGGCAGGTACTGAACGGCTTGAGCAGTGAAGTCCAGGCCGACTTGACAGGCCGAAACGGCTTTCAGCCCTTCACGATGGACGCCTTTTTCGAGCAGGAATTCACCTATGGCGGCGATCATGTATACCTGAATTATTATCCGAATTTTGCCTCCGCCGGAGACGATCAGGAATATTATACCCTGGTGCTCTCCCAGCCTGTACGGCAGGGGCACGGCGGTATTTGGTGCGTGGAGCGGATGCTGGATGCATCCGGACAGGTCTATTACTATTTCCCCGACAGCGGCAAGCCCGCCATGGAGTATTACGAAGGGCTTCAGGAGGCGTGCGGCGCGGGCCAGTACAAGGAGCTTCTCACACCCTTGGGCGCGGCTAAATTCTTTGTCCAGGAATCCGGCTATTTCAGCGGCGAGACCTCCGACGAGAGCTTCCGCGCCCTCCCGGACGCCGCCTCCTGACACATCGCGCCTTTTTTCCGCAAGATCTTCCCCGGTTCCTCCAAAAACGACCGTATTCTTCCGGGAATATTTTTCCCTAAAATCTTGTAAATCTTCGGTTCTTGTGCTACAATAAAATACAGCGAAAGTCAAATAGGAAAGGGTGGAAAAAATGGGACTTTTTGGAGGAACAACAAAACCCGCCGGCATGTCGGATCCCCTGCCTCCCGAGGATGAAAGCCAAGGGCAGTTCAGCGACATTCCCGAGCTTCCGGAACCCCGCACCGACACCATTATAGCAAAGGATATCACGGTCTCCGGAAATCTCCGCGGCGAAGGCGTCGTTCAGATCGAAGGCACTTTCGAGGGGGAAATCAAACTCAAGGGTTATGTCATTGTCACCGCCTCCGGCGTTATCCGCGGACCGATTGAGGCCGATGTGATCCGCATCGCCGGAAACGTGGAGGGTAATATTACCGCCCTCGATCACTTGCAGCTGGAACGTACCGGCACGATTCTTGGCGACGTTGCGTCGGTCTCCTTCGTCATTGAAAACGGCGGCCGCCTCAACGGCAGAAGCACTATGATCGAAGGCCGTTCGCCCTCCGTTCCCCGCGTGGACCGGCTCCCCAAGTCCAAAAAGGCGGAACAGGAAGCCGAACCCGTCTGACTTTTTTGCCGGTACACAATTGAAAATGCCGGAGGGTCTGCCTCCGGCGTTTTTTATGCAGCTAGATTCTACAAATCACACAATCTCCAGCAGCTCCCGCAAATCGGAAATTTCATAGTCCATTCGCAGACCCGCTCTGCGGGGCTGCTTTTTTGGATTATACCAGCAGCAGGGAAGCCCCGCGTTGTTTGCCCCCTGGATGTCGGTGGTCAGGGAATCCCCAATGGCCAGGGCGTTTTTCTCCGTCAACTCCGGGATTTGACGGCGGATGTAGTCATAATAGGCCCGGTCCGGCTTGGCTGCGCCCGCTTCCTCGGAGATGAACGCACCGTCGAAGAACTGCGCGAATACGCTGTTTTGCAGGCGGGTCCGCTGCACGGACGCTACCGCGTTTGTAATGATATACATCCGGTGCCCCCGCTCCCGCAGAATACGGCAAACTTCCTCCGCATAAGGCAGCGGATACACCCCTTCCCCCAACGCCGCCAGATAGTCGGCGTTGCAGTGAGCTGGGTCTCGTTCCAGGTTTACTGCCTTCAAAAACCGGACGTAACGTTCCAGCGTCACAAAATCCTTTGTTACCTCCCGGCGGTCAAAGGTCGCCCACAGCTCCTGATTAATTTCGTGATAAAGCCGGTATGTCTCCGGACTATATGGAATGTCATGAATCTGACACATATACGCAAAGGCTTTACTGGACGACTTCGGAAAATCAAACAGCGTGTCGTCAGCGTCAAACAGCAAATATGGGTAGTTCATCAAACGGCGTCCTTTCCAAACGTCCGGCAGGCACGCTGCCGGATGTTTTTGACTATTTTAGCAAACGGAGGGCAAAAAGTCAATCACCCTTTCCCGGCTTTTCCATATCATGGAACGAGGGGGGAATCTTGCATGAAAAAAACCTATGGCGTGATCGGCGGCGACCGCCGGCAGGCAGAACTTGCCCAGCTGCTTCGGATGGAGAGCAATACCGTTTTCACATATGGCTTGAGCCGCTGGAAGGCCGGAGACGAAGTCTCTCTTGACCAGGCCGCGGCGGCAAACGTCATTCTCCTGCCGCTGCCGCTCTGCAAGGGCGACGGCGTGCTGAACTGTGAGGAAGGCGCGGTGCCCACAATGGAGCTGTTCCGGCGGCTGCGGCCCCGGCAGAGGATTCTGGCCGGACAGGTGCGTCCCGCTCAGCTGCGCGAGGCCGAAGCCTGCGGCCTGCGGCTGGAGGATTATTTTCTTCGGGAGGAACTGACCATCGCCAATGCTGCCGCCACGGCGGAAGGCGCGATTCAAACCGCCATGGAACACTCCGACCGGACCCTGCTGGGTATGGACTGTCTGGTCCTGGGCTTTGGACGGATTGGAAAACTGCTCTGTCACCGGCTGCACGGCCTGGGCGCACGGGTGACGGCTGTTGCCCGGAAGCCGCAGGACCTTGCCTGGATTCGGGCCTATGGCTATCAGGCTCTGGAAACCGGCGCGCTGGACGGCCACCTATCCGCCTTTGGGGCGGTGTTCAACACGGTCCCCTCCCTCATTCTGAACGGCGCGCTTACGGCGCAGCTGCCGGAAGACTGCCTCTGCGTAGATCTCGCGTCCGTCCGGGGCATCGAACCGGCCGAACGTGCCGTATGGGCCAGGTCTCTGCCGGGACGCCTGTCGCCGCGCACGGCCGCCGCCGCCATCCGGGACGCCGTTCACTCGATTTTATTGGAAGAATGAGGTGACCTGTATGCGGAAAGAACGGGTCGGTTTTGCTGTTTGCGGCTCCTTCTGTACCCATCAAAAGGTACTGAGGGCATTGGAAACGCTTACGGAGCGTTATGAGACGGTCATCCCGATTGTCTCAGAAATCTCCGCCTTTACAGATACCCGTTTCGGAACCTCCGAAAAACTGCTGGAGCGGTTGGAGGACCTGACGGGACGTGATGTTTTATTCGATATTCCGTCGGTGGAACCGATTGGCCCGAAGGGCCTGCTGGACGTCCTGGTAATCGCGCCCGCCACCGGCAACACCATCGCCAAGCTGGCCGCGGGCATTACGGACAGCGTTGTGACAATGGCTGCCAAGGCCCATCTTCGGAACGACCGGCCCGTTGTCATCGCGGTCTCCAGCAACGACGGCCTGAGCGCAGGGGCGCGGAATATCGCGGAGCTTTTGGTGCGAAAAAATTACTATTTCGTGCCTTTTGGGCAGGACAATGCCCTGCAAAAGCCCACATCGCTTGTGGCAGATTTCGGCCAGCTGCTGGACACGGTGGACGCCGCGCTTCGGGGCGAACAGCTTCAGCCGATTTTACTGCGGTAAATACCTGGGAGCCGGGCGGAAGCCCGGCCCTTTTTTGATTTTTTCCAATCCTTCTTTCCATTTCCTATTATTGGGTAAAAAAATAAAAAAACAGTAGATTTTTGAAAAAGTTTGTGTTATAGTGTTTTCAAAGAAACCTTGTATTGACAGAGATTTCCACGCATTTCGATGTAAAATTTTGGAGAACTCTATCAGAGGCCAAAACCCATTTTTATCTTGCACCAAAATGTAAAAAACCGGGAAACCGGTAAATGTGGAAAGGAGATTGATCAAATATGCGGGTTTCCACGAAGGGACGTTATGCCCTGCGGCTGATGGTGGATATTGCCGCCCACGACGGAGAGGGCTACGTCTCCTTACGGGACGCAGCCTCCCGGCAAGGTATTTCGCTGAAATATCTGGAACAGATCGCCGGAATGTTGTCCCGGACCGGGCTTCTGCAAAGCGGACGGGGCGCACAGGGCGGCTACCGCCTCGCCCTCTCGCCGGAGGAATACACCATCGGGCGTATTCTGCGGCTGACCGAGGGGAATCTTGCCCCGGTGGTCTGCCTGACCGACTCGGATGGTTCCTGTGAACGCTGTGACGAGTGTTCGACGCAGGACTTCTGGGCCGGTTTGTATGCCACCGTGAATGAGTACATCGACCATTTTACTTTGGCGGATCTGTTGATGGAATATCAACGAAAAGTGAAACATGCATGAGAAAAGGACCGGCCTATTGGCCGGTCCCTTCGACTTTAGCGGGAAGTTACAGGGACTTCTCGTAGGACTCAATCATCTTCTTGACCATCTGGCCGCCGACAGAACCGGCCTCGCGGCTGGTCAGGTCGCCGTTATAGCCTTCCTTCAGGTTGACGCCAACCTCGGAAGCAGCCTCCATCTTGAACTTATCCATTGCCGCACGGGCCTCGGGAACGTTAATCTGGTTGTTGTTCTTGCTAGACATAATACATCTCTCCTTTTCATCATCGCTTGTGTTTGCGTTCACTGGGTATCGCAAGCATAGTTTGACTCGAAACCCCGCGAATATCCTTCCTTTTCGCCGGTAATTTTTTCTGGACATTCTCATTTTTCACTTGACAGAATCGATCAAAAGTGCTACACTGGAAAGAATACAAGGAAAGGGGATACTTTACTGTGAACAAGCAGGAAGCCGAAGCCTTTTTTGAGGAAAACTATCGTGTTTATAATGAAACTGGAACCTTCCTCATAGCAATCCACGGGCCCCTGAATATGCTGAAGGACGTGCAGAAAGAATCTGTCATTCCAGAATATCTTAGCAAGATCAGGGCTGACCAGAATCAAAAATCGGGGACGCTGTTACTCGATCCCGCCATGGATTATGCCAGTTCCATTGTGGAATGGATTGACTTTGCTGCGAACTATCCAGAACTGGAAATCGCGGTTACTGGCGCGGTAATGCACTGCAACAGCGGGGGAGTATCCACGTATGCCTGGTATTCTCCCGCCGGGTCCCCAGAGCTGGAAGGTATAGCAAAGAGTGATCCCATTGGCGGGATGTTCTTTCCAGCGGTTTTTATGCATATAGACCCCTTCCCCCCATTTCCTGATTTCCGCAATGTGTGCCGGTTTTCCGCCCCGCTTGGACTCTGGGAGGAGGAAGACCATGACGGCGGCTGGGTCGCTGTTTGGAAAAACGAACAAGGCAAGCTGGGATACACCGATTTGCTGGACCAGCAGCATATGCAGTGGTACGATGCGGAAGAAATAAATTTCATTCCGCCCAACGTCGTGGCAGCGGTGGACTTGGTGTCGAAGCTGGACCATCTAAAGGTGAATCCGGAGGGAAAACAGGTTATTCTGGACCTTTGGAAGGTCCTGTTTCCGGACTCGAATATCCATATCCAGTTGGAGGATGGCAGATACCGCTACCTGGATGACGCAGGCGGCGAATATTTCCTCGCCACAAGTTGCTACAATGAAACCGCAGACCTCGGCGTATTCTTTGGAAAATATACCACGGACGCAGAACCGCTATATGGAAACGATCCCGTTGATTGGGGCTTTCCTCCCACATCCACCTGGATTCCCAAGAAACTTCTTCTTGTGTATAAAGAGTTTGTACACGATGAGGAGGACTATGACGATTAATCGTTGAATCCAACTCCCCCAAAAGAGATACAATGGCTCTAAGCGTCAAAGCCGCTTAGAGCCATCCAATAACCGTCCGCCATCCCGCGGCAGCTCCACGAGCAGCGCAGTTACTTCACCACCACGTTTTCTTCTCCCAGGACCTCTTTGGCCTCGGCAATCAACGCCCTGTGCAGCAGCGCCTGTGTTCCATACACTTTACGGGTATCGGCCATTACCATTTTTACCGGCGTGTTCCCCGGGAACATCGAAAACACCAGCTTCATATGACGGATCGCTTTGTCCTCCAAACTTGGAAACTTCAAATACAGCGTTTCGCCCTGCAACACTTTCGTTTCCCGAACAGCCGGCCGCGGCGGAGGCATGGATTCCGCCGCGGACAGCGGATACGCCGAATCGCACATCAGCTGCGGCGACTTCTCGTCCCGCACCGACAGCTTTCCTTTGACAACCACTACCTCGTTCTCCCGCAGATATGCCCCGCAGGTCTCCAGCACCCGGCTGAAGCAAAGCAGCTCCATCGAACCCGTCTCATCCTCAACCACTACATAAGCCATCAGGGAATTATTCCTGGTGGTTTTCGTTTTGCTGGACGTAATCACCCCCGCTATAGTCACATACTGCCCGTCTTGAAAACGGGTCGGACCGTCCTCCTGCGCAAAATCCAACAGAATCTTTCCAATTTCCGGAATGTTCATCCGCCGGATCATATCCTTATACGCAGCGATCGGATGCCCGGAGAGATACAGACCGGTCGTCTCCTTCTCCATCATCATGCGCTCCTGGGGCGTAAACTCCGGAATGTCCGGCAGGGGAACCTCCTCCGCCTTCGTCTGACCCATATTGAAAAAGTCCATCTGTCCGTCCAGATTCTGACGCTGGCGCGACGCCGCCGCATCCAATACGCCCTCGTAGACCTTCAAAAGCTGGGAACGGCGTGCGCCGGTGGAGTCAAACGCTCCGGACCGAATCAGATTCTCCACGGCCCGCTTGTTCATTTCGCTCCCCATCATACGGCGGCAAAAATCATGAAACGAAGCAAACGGCCCGTTTTCCCGCTCCCGCATCACGGCCTTGATAAATCCCCGGCCAATGTTCTTGATGGCAACCAAGCCAAACCGTATGCCGCCTTCCTCTACCGTAAAACGGTCGTCTGAACGGTTGATGTCCGGCGGCAGAAGCGGAATGCCGCAGTCCTTACACTCGTTGATATACCCCGCAACCTTGTTCGAACTGTCCAGCACGCTGGTCAGCAGAGCCGCCATGTACTCTTTTGTAAAATGGCACTTGAAATACGCCGTCTGATACGCAACCACCGCATACGAAACCGCATGCGCCTTGTTAAACGCATAGTTGGCGAAATCGTAAATCTCCTGATATATCGCCTCCGCCGCAGATTCCGGAATTCCGTTGGCCACACAGCCGGAAATGTTCCGCGCCGGGTCGCCGTGGAGAAACGCCTCCCGCTCCTTTTCGATGTCCTTCGCTTTTTTCTTGCTCATAGCCCGGCGCACCATGTCCGCTTGTCCCAGCGAATAGCCCCCCAGCTGCTGGAAAATCTGAATCACCTGCTCCTGATAGACAATGCAGCCGTAAGTGATGGACAAAATCGGTTCCAGCTGCGGAATCCGGTACTGTACCAGCTTAGCGTCATGCTTGCTGGCAATGAAACGCGGAATGGAATCCATCGGCCCCGGACGGTACAGGGCGATAATGGCCGTAATATCCTCGATGTTCTGGGGCTTCAGCCCGACGCAGACGCCCGTCATGCCGGTGGACTCCATCTGAAATACACCGGAGGTCTTTCCGGCAGACAGCATCTCATAGGTCGCCGGGTCGTCGTCGGGGATGTCCTCCAGGCGGAAGTCCGGGCGGCTCTTTTGCAGCAGCTTTACCGCGTCATCCAAAACCGTCAGGTTCCGCAGGGCAAGGAAGTCCATTTTCAAAAGGCCCAGTTCTTCCAGCGTGATCATGCCGTATTGACAAACCACCACGTCGTCATTCTTTGCCAGAGGCACGTATTCATATACCGGCTTCTTCGTGATCACTACGCCGGCGGCGTGGGTGGAAGCGTTGCGGGGCATCCCTTCCAGGTCCTTCGCCATGTCGATCAGCCGCTTCACGTTTTCATTGTTTTCATACAAATCGCTCAGGGATTTGGACAGCCGTAAGGCGTCGTTCAACGTGATATGCTGGCCTGGAGCGTTTGGAATCAGCTTGGCAATCTGGTCCACTTCGGCATAGGGCAGATTCATTACCCGGCCTACGTCCCGCACTACCGCCCGGGCCGCCATGGTGCCAAAGGTGACAATCTGGGCAACGCGGTCGTTCCCGTATTTCCGGCGGACGTACTCGATCACCTCGCCCCGGCGGGTGTCCCCGAAGTCCATGTCGATATCCGGCATACTCACCCGTTCCGGGTTGAGAAACCGTTCAAAATACAGGCTGAATTTGATCGGGTCAATATCCGTAATGTGCAGGCAGTAGCTGACCATGGAACCCGCCGCGCTGCCGCGTCCCGGCCCCACGGGAATCCCGGCCTTCCGGGCGTAGCGGACGAAATCGGAGACGATGAGAAAATAATCCGTAAAGCCCATTTTCTCAATCATATCCTGTTCATAGCGCAACTGTTCCCGGTAGTCCTCGTTGCCGCCGTAACGCTCCCGATAGCCTTCGTCACACAGCTTTTTCAGATACGAAACGTTGTCGCAGCCCGGCGGAAGCGGGAATTCCGGCAGGTGGTACTTGCCGAAGGTAAACTCCAAATTGCACATCCCGGCAATTTTTTCCGTGTTCTCCAACGCTCCCTCGAAATCCTGAAACAGTTCCGCCATTTCCTCGCCGCTGCGGAGGTAGAAATTCCGCGGTTCGTAGCGCATCCGATGCTCGTCATCCAGCGTTTTGCCGGTCTGGATGCACAACAGAACATCATGGGCCTCCGCGTCTTCTTTTCGGAGGTAGTGGGCGTCGTTCGTACACACCATCGGAAGGCCCGTTTCCTGATGGATGCGAAGAAGGCCCTGATTTACCAGCGGCTGCTCCGGAATTCCATGGTTTTGCAGTTCCAGATAAAAATGCTCCGGCCCAAAGATTTCTGAGAGCTCCAGGGCGTATTTCTTGGCGGCTTCATACTCGCCGTTCCGCAGGCGACGGGGAATCTCTCCCGCAAGGCACGCGGACAGCGCGATCAAACCCCGGCTGTGCTCCCGCAAAAGCTGCAAATCCACCCGCGGACGGATATAAAATCCTTCCACCCAGCCCATGGAAACCAAATAAGAAAGGTTGCGATACCCCTCCTCATTTTCGCAGAGCAGCACCAGATGCCGGCTCTCTGCGTCGAACTCATGCACTTTGTCAATATGAGACCGGTCCGGCGGCGTTACATACACCTCGCAGCCGATCACCGGCTTGATCCCCTCCGCCTTGCAGGCCCGGTAAAAATCCACCGCGCCGTACATTACGCCGTGATCTGTGATGGCGCAGGCGGTCTGGCCCATTTCCTTCACAATCTTCGGCAGGTCCCGGATGCGGCACGCGCCGTCCAAAAGGCTGTATTCCGTATGCACGTGCAAATGAACAAAGGACATGGTATTTCCCCTTTCTCTTTTTCTCAGTCCGGCCGGTTTTTCTCGTCCCTCAGCAGCTCCTCCAACAGCTCCACCGCTGTCACGACCATGATGTTGCAATGGGTCGCGGCGTTCAGCCGCTTGGCCGCCGGCGTTCGTTCGCTTGTCCCGGGACGGGCCTCCAGCAGTTCGCGGCAGCAGGTCCGGCCAAACGCCTCCTGAAAACGCCGCCGGAATTCCATGCTCAGCGCGTAGCACCGCCGCTTATTCTCTGGGAACAGCAGCCCCAGCGTCAGCACGCCGCCGCTGATGGCTCCGCAAAGCTCCTCATAGCTTCCGCCGACGCCTCCGCCGAACCCGGCGGCAATCCCCATACACTGTTCCAGCGAGAGTCCGGTTAAATCCGAAAAAGCCCCTACGACCGATTGGGCGCAGTTGTTCCTGTTCCGGTGAAGCTCATACGCCAAAGCACAGCGATCCATTGTATATCTCTCCTTTTCGGTTACTCATTTTGCAGTCCTTCCGCAAGGGTCAGGATTTTCCGCAGACGGTGGTTTAAGCAGGATTTCGTCACCGGCGGGTCAAATTCCTCCGCCAGTTCCGAGAGAGTCAGTTCCGGATATTCCAAACGCAGAGCCGCCGTCTCTTGCAGCTTGTCCGGCATACGCTCCAAAAGTCCCGCCGTCCGCAGCTTCCGAATGGCCTCCAGCTGGCCCTGGGCGGCCTCAACGGCTTTGTCCAGATTCGCGCTGTCGCAGTTCAGACGGCGGTTGACGCTGTTCCGCAGGCCCTTTTCCTTTTTCGTCGACAGCATCGCCACCGCCGCTTCCGGCGCGCCAATCCATTTGAGAAATTCCGCAATCTGATTGCTCTGCTTGAAATACGTCACAAAACTGCCGTTCCGCGCCACGCTTTTCGGCGGATAACCGCACTCCCGCAAAAGAGCTTCCAGCTCCCGGCTGGCCTGCAAATGGGAGCTGGTCAGTTCCAGGTGATACCGCTTGGAGGGGTCCGTCAGGCTTCCGCCAGCGAAAAAACATCCCCGCAGAAACGCCGCCCGGCAGCACTCCTCCTCCGCCATGGCAAAGTTGATGTGCAGGGCCAGATTCTGCCGGGGGTCGTAGCCCAAAAGGTTGATAATATGGTCCAGCTTCTTTTTTTCGGTGATTTGGTACACCAGTTTTCCCCCGCCGCCGGGATGGCCCGCGAGGTCCGGACTGCGGTCAAATTCCACATCGAACGCCCGCCGGAACAGCTGAGGCAGGCGGGCCGCGAAGTTGAAGTTTTCCGTAATAATCCGCACCTCGTCGGAGCGGAACGTATGGCAGTAAAGCAAAATGCCGTAGACCTCCGCACGGGCGCAGCAGAGCTTTTGCACCGGCAGGCGGCACAGTTCATTTTTTGTCTCGAAGGAAAAAGACATCCGTCGCCTCCTCTCTTTCCCGCTTGCACGAGGATTACTTTTTCTCCTCCATCCGGTACGCGTCTCCCCGGCGGTCAAAGCGTTCCCCGGCAATGCGTACGCTTCGTTCCGCGTGGAGCAGAATCAATTCACGCGCCAGGTTTTCCGCATGGTGGCGGACGTAGCCGTCCACGACGGTGGCAATGGGACGGCTCACCAGCTCCACCCCCAAGGCAGAGCAGCGGGCGGCGTCGTATTGCAGCATTTCGGCCCCTTCCTCCGCATAGCGGGCGGCTACGTTTCTGGGCACTGGCGACGAATTCGCCAGGCACAGCTGAAACAGGCCCTTTGACGAATGCTTGAAAATCGCCGCGATGTGGTCCGAGGCCGTATAGCCTTCCGTCTCGCCCTCCTGGGTCATGACGTTGCAGACGTAGATTTTCAGTGCATTTGACTTTTCAATTTCCTCAACGATGCCGTCCACCAGAAGATTCGGGATAATGCTGGTATAGAGGCTTCCCGGCCCCAAAACGATCATATCCGCCTCTCGAATCGCGGCCAGAGCCTCCGGCAGCGGCTTTGGATGCTCCGGCAAAAGACGCACCTGGGTAATCCGGCAGTCCTCCTTTTTCTTGCAGTAAAAAATTTTCGACTCGCCCACCACCGACGCGCCGTTTTCAAACTCCGCCTCCAGCTGTACGTCGGCGGTCGTCACCGGCAGCACCCGGCCCGTGATCGCCAGAACCTCGCTCATGCGGCGGACCGCCGCGTCAAAGCTGGGGGAAATGCCGTTGAGGGCCGCAATGAACAGATTCCCAAAGCTCTGCCCCGCCAGCGTCCCCTCCTGAAACCGGTAACGCATCAGCTCGCTCATCAGCGGCTCGGTGTTGGCCAAAGCCTCCAAGCAGTTCCGAATATCGCCCGGCGGCGGCATTCCCAGGTCCTGCCGCAGCGCGCCGGAACCGCCGCCGTCGTCCGCCACTGTCACAATGGCCGACAAATTTTCCGTATATTCCTTTAAGCCCCGCAGCATATTTGACAGACCGTGACCGCCGCCGATGACGGCGATCTTTGGTCCGTTCCGCCGGGGAATCCGATAAGGCTCCACCCAATCCCCTCAACTTTCCCGCTCCATGTCCCGGTGATTTTCCAAAACATGATAGCCCTGTCCGCGAATGTATTCCGTCAGCGCGTGGGCCACGGCTACGGAACGATGATGCCCGCCTGTACACCCCACGGCGATTACCAGACCGGTTTTCCCCTCCTCTGCGTACAGCGGCAGCGTGAAACCGATCAGGTCCTTCAAGCGGGCCAAAAAGTCCTGGTTCCGCTGGAAGCTGAACACATAGTCCGAAACCGGCTGGTCCAGCCCCGTCCGGTGGCGCAGTTCTTCGATATAAAACGGGTTCGGCATGAAGCGCACGTCAAATACCAGATCCGCCTCCAAAGGCAGGCCGTATTTGAACCCGAAGGAACTGACGCTGACCGTCATGCCGCCCTTCTCCCCCTCGCCGCCGAACCGCGCAAGAAGCTCGTTCCGCAGCTGGGCGGTGGAACGGTTTGAGGTGTCAATGACAACGTCTGCCCGGTCCTTTACCGGCTCCATCAGCTCCCGTTCCCACCGGACCGCCGCTTCCAGCGAATCCGCGCTGTCCCGCAGGGGGTGGCGGCGGCGGGTCTCCTTGTATCGCTTGATAATGGTCTCCGGCGACGCATCCAGAAACAGCATCCGGCACACGCCTTTGGCCTTCAGCGTATCCAGGACCTCGAACAATTCCGTAAACGTGTCCGCCGTCCGCACGTCGTACACCAGGGCCACCCGGCCATAGCGGCCGTTTCCCCCGGCGCAGAACTCCGCAAATTTCAAAATCATAGCGGCGGGCATATTGTCCACAATATAAAACCCGATGTCCTCCAAAAAGGACGCCGCTTTGCTCTTTCCGCCGCCGGACAGACCGGAGATGATCAGTATTTCCATGACTGCCTCCTCTCGTTTCCCGGCTTCGTCACTGGACGAACCGGACCTCCGGTTCCAGGCGCACGCCGGTCTGGGCGAACACGCGCTCCTGAACCTGCCGGATCAGCTCCCGCACGTCGGCGCAGGTCGCGCCGCCCCGGTTGACGATGAATCCCGCGTGCTTCTCCGACACCTGCGCCCCGCCCACCGTCAGGCCCTTCAGGCCGCACTGGTCGATAAGCGTCCCGGCGAAATAGCCCTCGGGCCGCTTGAACGTACTGCCCGCGCTGGGCAGCTCCAGGGGCTGGCTCGCCCGCCGCCGCTGCATCAAATCCCGCATTTTTTCCCGGATCTCCCCAGGGTCTCCGGGTGTCAGACGGAAATTCGCCGCGAAAACCACCGCCTCCGGATGTTCCGTCAACAAGCTGCGGCGGTAGCCCAGATGCAGGTCCTCCACCCAGAGAAAGCGTGGTTTTTCCCCCGGAAACAGCACCGACGCGCCAATTAAAACCTGTTTCATCTCACCGCCGTAGGCTCCGGCGTTCATACACACCGCGCCGCCGGCGGTTCCAGGGATGCCATGGGCGAATTCCAACCCGGACAGCCCCTGCTTACACGCAAAATCCGCCAGACGCGCCAGCGGTACTCCGCACGCCGCCGTAACATCATTCGGTTCGCTCCCCATCTCCAAAAGACTGACCCCGGAGGTTTCAATCACCAGCCGGTCGAGGCCCTCGTCAGAGGCCAGCAGATTGGTACCGTTGCCAATCACCAGGGGCCGCGCCTCGCAGTCTTGTCCGAGGTTCAGCAAAACGGCCAATTCCCCAGTATCTTTCGGAAAGGCCATCCGTTTCGCCGGTCCGCCGATACGAAAGGAGGTGTGCCGGGACATCGGCTCCTCCGAAACAATTTTTATGGTCTGCGGGAATTCCAATACCCGCCGGTCAAACTCCGTCACCCAGTCCAAGAAGGGACCTCCCGTCACTGAAAGAATTTGGTTGGTTCAAACCGCTTTATGCAGCAATGCCGCGCCGATGATGCCCGCGTCATTGCCCAGCTCGGCCCGGACAATCTTTGGCAGTTTGCCCGCATGGCGGGGATAACATTCCCGGCCCACCAGCTCCCGCAGGGGTTCCATCAGCAATACCTCCGGCGCAGAGGCCACGCCGCCGCCGACTGCCAGAATTTCCGGCTGAAGAATGTTCACCAGATTTGTCACGCCCGCGCCCAGATACTCCACGTAGCGTTTGCACAGGTTTTGCGCGTGGGCGTCGCCCTGCCCGGCCGCCATAAAGGCCGCGCGGCCATCCACACCGCCGTTTTCCAGCGTTACTTTCCAAAGCAGGCTGTTGGGATGCTTGTTCATGGCTTCTTTTGTCATGCGGATCAGTCCGGTCGCAGAGGCATACTGCTCCCAGCAGCCGCGGCGTCCGCAGTTGCACGGCTCGCCGTCTTTTTCAATGACCATATGACCCACTTCGCCCACAATGCCGCCGCCGGCATAGAGCTTGCCGTTCAGAATCAGGCCGCCGCCGACGCCCGTGCCCAGGGTGATGATGATGAAGTCCTTTGCACCGCGGCCCGCGCCGCCAATCCACTCGCCAACCGCGGCGCAGTTAGCGTCGTTTTCCAAAAGGACCGGCACGTCCAGACGCCGCTGGAACAGCTCTGCAAGCGGCACGTTACGCATGGGGATATTACAGGTGTACAGCACGTCGCCCCCGGCCACTGCGCCGGGAATTCCTATGCCGACATGCTGAATTTCGGACAGATTTACGCCGCCGGACTGCAAAACCGCTTCCGCCAGATCGGCCAGGGAGTTGGCCAGCGCACCCTCGCCCTGGAATTCGCCTAGGGGCATCCGCTCCGCCGCCAGGATTTTTCCGCTCTCGTCCACGAGTCCCGCTTTTAGGTTCGTTCCGCCCACGTCAATTCCGATGTACATATTAAAAATCCTCCTATCTTCCTTTTCCGTCTATCCAGGAATCCACTCGGTTTGCAAGCTCCTGTCCGGCATTATAGCCGAACTTCCGGTAACGGTTGTTCATGGCCGCTACCTCCACGATACTGGCCAGGTTCCGGCCAGGCCGTACGGGAATGGTGATGGTCGGGACCTGTACTTCCAGAATATCTACGAAATGTTCCTCAATTCCCATACGGTCATAAAATTTGCTGCTGTCCCAGGGCTCAAAGTGAACGACAATATCCAAAACGGCGTCATTTTTGATCGCCCGCACGCCGAACAGCTGCCGCACGTCAATCACGCCGATTCCCCTTAGCTCGATGTAGTTGCGGATCAGTTCCGGGGCCGAGCCGGTGAGCTGGCCGGAGAAACGCCGCAGTTCTACGGCGTCGTCGGCCACCAGCCGGTGGCCGCGCATGATCAGCTCGATCGCAACCTCGCTTTTGCCAACGCCGGAGTCTCCAGTAATCATAACGCCTTCGCCGTAAATGTCCAGCAGAACGCCGTGACGGGTGATGCAGGGCGCAAGGACGCGATTGAGGCAGTCGATTACGCGGCTGGTAAAGGCCGCTGTGGTCTCGGATGTGCGGAGGAGCGTTTTTTCGTGCTCCACCGCGCTTTCCAGACAGCAGGGAAAGCAGTCCAGCCCCCTGGAAATGACCAGGGCCGGAATATCGTACATAAAAAGGTCATCGAAGCATTTGCGCCGCTGGGCCGCCGACAGACCTTTCAGATAAGTGACCTCCGCTTTGCCGATCACTTGCAGGCGGCGGGGATCAAAGTAATCGTAAAACTCGTGAAACTGAAGCCCAGGCCGGTTGACATCGGTCACGGTGAGCCGGGCGGTATCGAAATCGCTGCCCTGGTTCAACACTTCCAAATTGAATTGGGAAATAAAATCCTTGAGTTTCAGTCCATGTTCCTGCATGGCATATTCCATCCCTTTCCGGCCCGAAGAAATTTCTTTATCATTTGGGCCATCCCGCCCCGCAAGGCGGACGCAAGGCGGCGCGTCTGTATTTCCTTCCATATCGGGGTCCGCCGCCTTATACCCTCTCATTATATATGAATTCCCACAATTCCGCAACACCTTCCGTTGCTTCCCTTCGAGAAAAAACTTCAGTTTTTTTGAAAATTCTTCTTGCATTTTCGGCAGGATTCTGTTATTATAAGTTTTGTGCTTGTGGTGCAAGCGCGGATTTCTGTCAGCAGGGAGGTGCAGCGGATGGCTAAGTGCGAGTATTGCGGCAAAGGCGTGACCTTTGGAATTCAGGTTTCTCACTCTCACCGGCGTTCCAACCGTCCCTGGAAGCCCAATGTAAAACGCGTCAAGGCGATTGTCAACGGTTCTCCCCGTCATGTTTATGTCTGTACGCGTTGTATGCGCTCCGGAAAAGTTACCAGAGCGGTCTGATTTGAAAGAACTTCCAGGGGTTCCCCCTGGAGGTTCTTTTTTCCCTATACCCACATTGGGGTGGTCGCGGCGTTGCCGCGGATGTGTCATTTGCCATTTGCAATGGCTGGTCCTTTTGGAACCCCCCATTTTCTTTTCTCTCCGAGAGAAAAGAAAACGGGCCGTTCACGGTCCAAAAGAAAAGAGCGTTTGTGAGCTTGATGGAAAACTTTGGCTTGGCGGAACCTTAACGAGAAGTCCAAATCGACTTGCCTCTGCGCTTAACCCCGCTGCCGCTGCTGCGGCGGGCGGAATCGATGGTCCTTTTTCCGTTCAATTTACAATATTACTTCCGTAGCTAAAGATAGGAAAGCGCCGAGTGGAGGAAAAAGCAGGA
>CAJUTB010000035.1 GCA_910589315.1 uncultured Oscillibacter sp.
CATCCAGGATTATCAAGTCCATAGGATGATTTTTTAGCGTGACAAGGGCATCTATACCATCGTCGGCAGTAAAGCAGGTGTGCCCGCCTTTCCGCATATAGTCCGCGATGATGTCCTGCATGGCTTTTTCGTCTTCAACAATTAAAATGTTTGCCATAGGGCCTCCTAATCACTGGTTGATTTTATGTTCCCTTTCATTATATTTTGCTTTACCTAAAAATGCAAGAGAGCTTCTGTTGCGCCATTTCCAAGGGACGCACTAAACGGCAAGCAGGGCGAGTGTCAATACACTCGCCATTTTCGCCTTGCGAAAATGCTTGTTGGGGTTGCACCCCAAACCCGCCGGAAGCCTCTGGACACCGTGTCCAGAGGCTTCCCTGTCTGCGGCCCCGTCGCTATCGCTCCTGGGCCTTATGCGCTTACAGCGCCACCACCTCCGAAAGTTTCTCCAGCAGTTCAGAGAGAGGCCCCCATAAATCCGTATAGTCCTTTTGCAGGGTCTTGATTTCGTCGGGGTAAACTCCACCGTAGGTATTTGCCCTGACGGCGATTTGATTGAGATTATTTGCACACCGCCTTTGCAGGGAAACGATCTCTTTGACTGGCGCAAGGTCAACATGGAGCACATAGCCGTTGAGAGCCATTTTTCTTATATATGCTGAAAGATTGCGAATACCCATGTCTGCCATGCGCTCCCGGATTTTCGCCTGTTCATCCGGGGATAGCCAGACACAGACGGACGAACTCCGAATACGCTTTTTCCCGGCGACCAGTGTTGACTGGTTTTCAGAGTTACAAGGCATTGAATTTTGACTGCTCATAGATACCTCCCATAAATTCAAATGTTGACAGTATTTCGATGAATCGGGGGTGGGGAATGATACTATACCAGCCCACACAAAACCGGAGCTGGAAACCCTTGCGGGGCAAGGCTTTGAGATGGCTAATTTTCAACACATCAGCCGTGGAAAGACAGCGATTTGAGAGGAAGCGGTTCGACCCTATCCCCCCACCCTTTCCCTATCCAGGGAAAGGGGGCGGCTCTGCTGGATTATCCCCCGTCGCCGCGCCACCCATAGCACAGCCGGGGCTGCCTGTCAAGGGCAAAGCCGCCGCTGCGCGGCGGTGCTCCGCACCCTTGACTGGCTGTCCCGGCTGTGCTACCTCCCAAGGCGCGACGGGGGATATATCCTCCAGAGCCGCCGTGGACGGAACGGGGAAAATAGGCGGGAGTGCTTCTGGTCACAGTGACCAGAGGACAGGCAAAAACACCGCTCCGTTTTTTAACGGAAGCGGTGCTTTGTGTAAGGTTGACAGCCCATTTAGTTTGGTATGCTTATGTATGCTCTTGTTAAGGAAAGATAGGTTTCCTGTTTAGAACAACGCTGCAAAATGGTCTCAATTCAAAAGTCGTTTTACTGCCAATTAGCCGGATAAACGAAGTAGACATACCGGGTCTCCTTGGGCGTGCGGAAGTGGATGTGCGTATTCTTGGGAATATACAGCACATCCCCCGGCTGGCCAACTAAAACCGTGCCGCTGTCCAAAACGATCTCCAAAGTCCCTTCCATCACATAGTCATATTCATCATAGGTCAGAGTCCATTCAAAGTCCGCACCGTCCAGCAGTTCCATCAAACCAGCGCCCATGCGCGGCGCTTCCGCCAGAGTGGTCAGATCGCAGAGCCGCACATCACTTCGGCCCTCGAAAGGCTCCGTCGTCACAGACGCCGTATGAATCAGCATCGCGCCGCTGCTATCACGCTGTTTGCTCTGCCCGCTGGTCTGAGTCATTACCCGGCGGACAATCTCACGAATCAATTCTTCTTGTGGTTGCATAGATAACGCTCCTTTTTTGATAAATTGTCTCAAAAGGAACGCCCTCAATATTCAAGAACAGTGTAACAACCATACCGCAGAAAGTCAATCCCCAAAGCGCGTACCGCCGCACTTTTTTGCCTAAAAGAAAAAAATTCAGAATTTTGAAAAAACTCTTGACTTTTGTCTTGCACAAAGGATTATGATCGTTTCGATGCGGAAGGGGCACCGCAAAAAGGCATCGCCCTCAATATTCAAACCGGGAATCTGCGGAGCGCCGCGGCTCCGGCAATTCCCATGGCGAATGCGGATGACAACCAGTTTTGAAGAAAAGGAGATCGTGAGTCATGGTCAAGTACAAGGCGAAAAATTCTCTGAAATCCCCGCGTTTTTCCGGTATCAAAACCTTTATGCGTATGGAGAATATCGCAACCACCGACGATGTGGATTTTGTGGTGGTCGGCCTCCCCTTTGACACCTGCGCTTCCTACCGTGTGGGCACCCGTCTAGGACCTGCCGCAATCCGCGATATGTCCTGCCTGGCGGCAAAGCCTTACAGCGGCCCCCTTCAGGTCGGCATCTTCGACGAGTGCTCCGGTGTGGATTGCGGTGACTTGGGTTCTGTCCCCGGTTACATCGAGGAGTCCTTCGACATCATCACCGAAGGGATGCTTCCCTTCTTCGAAAAGGGCGTGGTGTCCATCGCCATGGGCGGCGATCACAGCGTAACCCTGCCGGAACTGCGGGCCTGCGCCAAAGCAAACGGCCCGGTCGCTCTGATCCATTTTGATGCTCATTACGACACCATCCACGAGTATTTCGGAAAGCCCTATAACCACGGCACTCCCTTCTATCACGCTGCCAAGGAGGGACTGGTGGATACCTCCAAATCGATCCAGGTAGGTATCCGCGAGGGCCTGTATGGCCCTGAGGATCTGACGAACTCCACCGATCTTGGATACAAGGTAATCAAGGCGGACGAGTGCCACAAAATGGGTATGGAAAAGGTCATTGAGGCCATCAAGGAGCGTGTCGGCACGGCCAAAGCGTTCCTGACCTTTGACATCGACTTCCTGGACCCTGCCTGCGCGCCGGGCACCGGCACGCCTGTCCCCGGCGGCTTTACTACCGCCCAGGCCCTGGAGCTGATTCGCGGTCTGAAGGATCTGAACATCATCGGCTATGACATTGTGGAGGTTTCTCCTCCTTACGACCCCACGAACATCACGGCCATTGCCGCCGCTGGCCTGATGCAGGAATTTATCTCCCATGTGGCGTACCGTAAGAAAAACAAGATTACATTCTAACTCTCTGCCAATGAAACGCCCGCCGTACGGCGGGCGTTTTTTGCTTTATGTTGCTGCGGCCTGGTCCGCTGGACGGACAGGCACCTGAATTTCCATCAGCGTCTCTTTGGGATCGCTGGTCAGTGTGACGTCGATCTTATAGATTTGGAAAATCTTTCCGTTTACTGCATAATCGTGGACCCGAAGATAATCTTTGATCAGCTCAAAGGAGGGGGGATATTGCTCCAGACTGCCGTCATGATAGTACATACAGATATATTGCCCGTGGGGAATCTCCTGTTTATATTCGGACTCAATGTCGCTGTCTTCCACGAACAGCATGGGAACGGCGGGAATATAATCCTCGCTCTTTTCCAGAAGCCGCTCGCTGGCATAAACGCCCACTCGGTCGCTGGCCAGAATCGGAGCCGTTTCATTCAGATACCATTCCAGCTTCGTGAAGGCATAGGCGTGCTCCCGCGGGCCGCCGGCTTCCTCGCCAAAGGTGATCATGTACCGCTTTGGAAAATGGCACTCAAAAACCACATCGCTGACAGGAGGTTCCGCCAACTCCTTCAAAAAGAGCAGTTTCCGGCTGAGGATTTTACTCAGCAGCATTTTCTTGCGGATTTCCTCCTGAAGAAGATAATAATGATGCATTAAAATTTCCGTGGACTTTTTCACATTGCGGTCATGGAAATAGTCAAGGATGCTTTCTATCGACATCCCCAGCTGGCGCAGTTCTTTGATGGTGCCCAGACGCTCGTATTGACGAATGGAGTAATAGCGGTAATTCGTCGCCGGATCTGTATAAACCGGCTTCATCAGCCCAATCCGGTCGTAATACCGAAGCGTTTCACTGGTGACCCGCCGGAGTTTGGCCAGTTCGGTAATGGATAACAGGTCCTTTTTCATCTGACACCTCCTGATAAAGTATGTTGAAAGGCATCGTATCATAAAGAAAGCAATTTGTCAAAAAATAAATCCCTTTTCAAGCCGCAGTTAGTGAGATTGCCGATGCTTCGATTCATCAACGCGAAAAGTAAAAGGGACAAAATAATAAAATATCGGGAACGGCGGCTTTCCGCATTGACCTTTGTGCAGCACAAAATGTTATCATGGCGGCAAATCCTAGAGTGAGAAAGGGGGACGCCTATGGAAAGCTGTCTGGCCCGCGGACAGTGGGCGGCTGAAAACTGGACGCGGCTGACGGAAATGATTCAGCGGAATGCGTTTCAGGGGCGATACGCCTGTTTTGACTTTGACGACACTACCAGCGTCCATGCGGTAGATCACGCGCTGTTTGCCTATCAGATTCACCGGCTGCGCTTTGCCATGGAGCCAACAAAGATGCGGGAGGCCCTGACGATGGGGCTGGATGACCTGGACCGGGTGCTGGGGTACAATGAGGAAAAACGGCCCGTACGCTGTGGGGACATCGTGCGGGACCTTTGCTGGGACTACAATATTCTTTGGCGAAGCAAGGCTGTGGGGGCAAGGGACGAGGAACTCTCCCCTGTCCGGCAGACCCCGGAGTATCGGGACTTCGCCGCCAAGTTTCACTGGATGCGGGGCGCGTTGGACGACGCATTTCCTATGGAGACGGCGTATCCCTGGTGTATCTACTTCCTCTCCGGTTTCACGCCGGAGGAAGTGCGCCGCCTGGGGCGGGAAGCCATTGCCTGGGCCATAGAGGCCGGACGCTATGGAACGGTAACGCTGTGCTCGCCGGCAGACCGTCCGGGAATGACTGGCAGAATCTGCACATTGGAGGAAACCGGACTCACGTTCCCGGCGGAAATGCAGGATCTGTACCGGACCCTTCAGGATTATGGAATTACGCCTTATCTGGTCTCCGCGTCCCCGGCGGAACTGGTGCGGGCGGGAAGCGAGCAAATGGGCCTTGGCGTGCCGCCGGAGCATATTTTCGCCATGCAGGCCCAAAGGGACCCGGCGGGCCGGTACATCTGCGCGTATGACTACGGTTGGCGCAATGGTTATGCCCAGACCTTCGGTCCTGGAAAGAGCCAGGTGATCGCCCGGTTTATTGCCCCGCTCCATGGAGGCCGGGGGCCGCTTTTGGTATGCGGCGACGCAGAGAGCGATATGAACATGATGACGGATTGGATGGAGCGGGGTGACACGGAGCTGGGCCTGCTCATCAACCACCTGCGGAGCCCGAATCGCCACCCGCGGTTTTGCAAAGCCGCCCGCGAGGCGGCCGCCCGGCCCGGCGGACGCTTTCTGCTTCAAGGCTTGGACAAGCGGACGGGAACATTTCGCCCAACACAAGCCACGATCCCGGAACATTCGAAAAGACCGCAGATGTTTTTCGAGGGCTGACAGGCTCCCAAAAGGCGCAGGACAGAGGAAAACCCTCTGTCCCGCGCCTTTCTTCCGTCATTGTGTTCAAAAAGCCGCGGAGAATTCAAATAAACTAAACAAAAAGCACATAGGGGCGAAAAAACCTGTTGACCTTTTTGTAACACAAAGATTTATGCTTGATACAGAGCGAAGGGCAGATGCCCCCACAGATGTCCTCGCAGGCAATTCTCTACCGCGGCATCAAACCAACGGTGAAAACAACGACAGTGAATGAAGGAGAAATGATCGTGGAACAGAAAAATTTGTCCGTTTTTGGCGACATTGTACGGAATGAGGAAATCGCTGATTTTGTCCGCCTGGTCAACCTGACGCGGGATATCTTTCACCAGGAGCTGACGGTTCTGGAGATCATGCCCGGCGGCCTGACGAATAAAAACTTCCGCGCAGTTCTGGAGGACGGCACACAGGTTGCAATCCGTCTGGCTGGCAAGGGTACTGCTACATATATCAACCGTCCCGGCGAAAAACACAACGCCACCCAGATGGCCAGCCTCGGCATTGCCCCCGAGATTTACTATTACGATCCCTCCACCGGCTCTCAAATCGTCGAGTACATTGACGCGCCCACCATGCACCCCAACGATTTCCAGACCAGGGACGAGGTGCTGAACAAGGCCGGATGTGTTATGCGCCGGTATCATGACAGCGGTATGGAGTTCAAGACGGCCTTCAATCCCATCTCCAAAGTCGACGAATACAAGGCGATCCTGGCAGGAGCACAAGTATGAAAAACGCTATGAGGGATGGGACCGCATTGTTGAAAACCTGGACCGCATTGCTGCGGCCTACAAGAAGAACCCGCCCCGTCAGGTACCCTGCCATAACGACACTCTGGCTGAAAACTTCATGTTCCAGGGCGAAAAGATGCGCGTCACCGACTGGGAATACGGCGGCATGAACGACGGCTACTATGACATTGCCTGCGTTTGCGTGGAGAACCCCCTGGACGCCAAGTGCGAGGAGACCTTCCTCCGGGCCTACTGCGGCGGCGAGCCCAGCGACGAGGCCCGCGCACGGGTACTGATCAACAAATTCCTGGTGACTTCTCACTGGTCCACCTGGTCCCTGGTGCAGATCTGCTACGGCAAAGACCCCGATTTCTATTGGGAATATGGCCGCACCCGCGCCGTTCAAGCCTGCTCTTTCCTGGATGATCCCAACTTTGCCCGGTATCTGGAGATCATCGGCGGCTAAGCCGTCCGGCACACCTGTGTATAGGAGGAAAGAGACTTGGAACTGATTGGAACCATCATCACATACATCATTAATGGCCTGCTGTGTAGTGGGCGGTGTATGCTACATCATCGACGACCAATCTGAGCTGGGACAGTCCTTTAACGACGGACTGCACGCCATGGCCAACCTGTTCATTCCCATCTGTGGCCTGATGGCCTCTGTCCCCTTTCTGAAAGTATTCATCGTAAACGCCATCGGCCCGGTGTTCAATGTGGTAGGCGCAGACCCTGTGCTGGCCGCCGCGTTCATCATGGCGCCAGACTGCGGTTCCTTTGCGCTGGCCACAGAAATCGGCCAAACGCCGGACCTGTTTCCCCTGATCATCGCCACTGGCTTCATGTGCGCTTCGACCATCTCCTTCAACATTCCCATCGGTTTGTCCATGTTGGAGAAGGAAGACCATAAGTACCTGGCGTTGGGCACCATGAGCGGCTTTTTGTCCGTGCCCTTCGGCGTGCTGATCACCAGCCTCATCGTGACCTTTACCCATCCAGCAATCCGCACGACGTTCACTACCGTAGGCGCGCCCGATCATGTGGCTATGCTGACCATCGGCATGATTGTACGGAACCTGATTCCTCTGATCATCATCTGCGCGCTGCTGGCTCTGGGATTGAAGCTGTTCCCCAACGGCATGGTCAAAGGCTTCAAGGTGTTTGGCAAAATCATGACCGGAGCTCTCACCTGCGTAGTGATGGCCTGCATCGTGCAGCACTATACCAGCCTGTTTACCGATATTCTGGGCGTTGGCTGGGGCTTTGACCCCATCCTGGGCGACGAGGCAAACACCTTCCGGGCCATTGAACTCCTGGGTACCATCGCCATGATGCTCACCGGCGCATTCCCCATGGTGACACTGATTCGCAGATATCTCAGCAAGCCTCTGGAAAAGCTGGGCCGTCTGGCTGGACTGGACGCCAACGGCAGCATTGGCCTGGTTGCCTGTCTGCCCAACGGATTGGCCCTGTTCCCCTTCATCAAGGATATGCGTCCGCAGGATAAGGTGGTCTGTCTGGCCTTCCTGGTGTGCGGCGGCTACTGTGTGGGCGATTTCCTGGCCTTTAACGTCAACTTCCAGCCCAACCTGTTGGTACCCGTGTTTGTGGGCCAGGTGTGCGGCGGCATCATCGGCATTCTGTTTGCCAAGGTACTGGCCGTTCCCCAGGTGAACCGCGAGGCGGAACAGGCGTCTTCCAAAACTTCCGGATAAGGAGGGACTGTGGAAACCAGCATACTGAGTGTTGGAATTGATATCGGCACCTCTACCACCAGTATGGTGGTTAGCCGTCTACAGGTCCAGAACACAGCCTCCTGTTTTGCGGTCCCGCGGGTTGCCATTACCGGGGCGGAAATCGTATATCGGGGAGAGATTTATCAAACGCCCCAGGCCGGGGGGGACTGCATCGACGCAGATGCGGTCGCCTCCCTGCTGGAAAATGAGTACCGGAAGGCGGGCATTACTCCCGAACAGGTGCAGACCGGCGCGGTCATTATCACCGGCGAATCCTCCCGCAAGGAAAACGCCGCTCTGGTGACGGAACGAATGAGCCGCCTGGCCGGGGAGTTCGTTGTGGCTACGGCGGGACCGGATTTGGAATCCATCATCGCGGCCAAAGGTGCGGGTACGGCTCAATATTCTGAAGAACACGGGTGTTCCGCCGCTAATTTTGACATCGGCGGCGGCACCACCAACATCGCGGTTTTTCGGGGCGGTCAATTGACAAGCAAGGGCTGCTGGGATATCGGCGGACGGCTGATCCGCGTGGAAAACGGCAGAATTTCCTATGTGAGTCCCCGCGTGGCCCTGGTGGCCCAGGATGTGGGCGTATTTCTGCAAAAGGGCGGTCCGGCGGATGCCGGAACGCTCCGAAAGGTTACGGACCGGATGGCCGCGGCGCTCTGCGAGGCCGCCGGTCTCCTTCCGGAAACGCCGCTCTGCCGGGCGGTGGAAACCGTGGAGGCTACGCCGATGCGCTTGGAACATTCCATAGACTGTGTTTCGTTCTCCGGCGGCGTAGCGGATTATGTATACCACCCTGTTTCGGATTGGTTCCGTCACGGGGACATCGGTCCCCTTTTGGCGGACAGCATCCGCCGCAGCGTCCTCTTTACCGCCCGGAAGGTCATCCCGGTCCGGGAGACGATTCGGGCTACGGTCGTAGGCGCGGGCGCGTATACCACCACCGTAAGCGGAAGCACCATCGACTGTGTGCGGGAAGACCTCCTGCCGCTGAAGAATCTGCCGGTTCTGGTTCCTGGAAAGGAGACGGAGGAAGCGTCTGGCCTTGGTCATGGCGAAGCTCTGGCAAAGGAGGCCCGCTGGTTTCTCCAGGAGAGCGGGGCGGACAACGCGGTTTTCTGCCTGAAACGGCTCCGCGCCCCGAATTACCGGCAGGTGTGCGCCCTGGCGGACGCGCTGGCCCAAGCTGCGGCGGTTTTGCCCCACGGCGCGCCGCTGCTGGTGCTGACGGAACAGGATTACGCGAAGGTTTTGGGCCAGGCTCTCCGGCGTCAGGTGAAAGACCGCCCGGTAATCTGCATTGACAGCGTGCGGGCGGAGGAAGGCGATTACCTGGACCTGGGCCGTCCCCTGATGGACGGAGTGGTATTGCCGGTGGTAGTCAAAACGTTGATTTTTGGTGAATGACAAAGGAGGCGAAAGCCTTGATTTTGAAAACGAAACTGGCCGGGCGGACATATGAGTTCCGCTCAGTCAAGGAAGTGCTGGCGAAGGCCAACGAGTTGAAATCCGGCGACGTGTTGGCCGGACTTGCCGCAGCCAGCGACAGCGAGCGGGTAGCGGCGAAGGAGGTTCTCTCGAATCTGCTCATGTCCGACCTGCGCAACAATCCGGCGGTGGCCTATGAAAGCGACGACGTGACCCGTATGGATCAGGACGGTGTGGACCAAGCCGCCTACGACCGGATCAAGAACTGGACAGTGGGCGAATTCCGGGAGTGGCTGTTGGGCTACGATGCCACGGAGGAGGCCATTCAATCCGTCCGCAAGGGTCTGACCGCCGAGATGATCGCCGGTGTGGCCAAGCTCATGAGCAATATGGACCTGGTCTACGCGGCAAGCAAAATGCGGGTGGAGAGCACCTGCAACACCACGGCAGGTCGCCGGGGGACCTTCTCTACCCGGCTTCAGCCCAACCACCCCACCGACGATGTGGAGGGCATCACGGCTTCTCTTTTTGAGGGACTGTCCTACGGCGCCGGCGATATGCTGATTGGCCTGAATCCGGTCAACGACTCCTCTGCCAGCTGCGGGGAGATCCTGCGGCGGTTTGACGAAGTGAAAAACCGGTGGCAGATTCCCACTCAGATCTGCGTCCTGGCCCACATCACCACACAGATGGAGGCTGTACGCAAGGGCGCGCCCACGGATATGATCTTCCAGTCCATCGCCGGTCCCCAGAAGGGAAACGAAGCCTTCGGCTTTGCAACGGATACCATTCGGAAGGCCCAGTCGCTTTTGAAGGAACGGGGCACCGCCAAGGGGCCCAATGTGATGTACTTCGAGACAGGCCAGGGTTCGGAGTTGTCCTCCGACTCTCACTTCGGCACAGATCAGGTGACCATGGAGGCCCGGTGCTATGCCTATGCCAAGCAGTTCAACCCCTTCATGGTCAACACCGTAGTAGGATTCATCGGTCCGGAATACCTGTATGATTCCAAGCAGGTTCTGCGCGCCGGATTGGAAGACCACTTCATGGGCAAGCTCACCGGCATCCCCATGGGCTGCGACTGCTGCTATACAAACCATATGCAGGCCGACCGGAACGACTTGGAGAGCCTGACCCTCATGCTGGCCGCCGCCGGATGCAACTACGTTATTGGCGTGCCCGCCAGCGACGACATTATGCTGAACTACCAGTCCAACGCCTATCAGGATGCGGCGGCAGTCCGGGAAATTCTCGGTTTGCGGCCCATCCGGGAGTTTGAGCAGTGGCTGGAACGGGTCGGCATTATGGAAAATGGGAAGCTCACTTCTCTCGCGGGGGATCCCACGATCTTTACGGAAAAGCGGGGTGGCTTGGGATGATTGACGAAAGATTGATTGCAAGCATCACGGCGGAAGTTCTGCGCCAGCTGAGCGCAGCCGGCGGAACGGTCTCCGCGCCTGCGGTTGCCGCCAAGGTATCCCAGCGGCTGCGGGTGGAAGACGGTATTCTTCCGGATCTGACCACGGCGGAGAGCAAAGCGGAAATCACGCTGGAACACATGGTAAACCGGGACCTATTGGAGCAGATGAAGCGGAAAACTCCGGCCCGCATTGGCATCGGTTCTGCCGGTCCCCGGCTGAAAACCCGAACCTATCTGACCTTGCGGGCAGATCATGCCGGCGCACGGGACGCCGTGTTCCGCGATGTGGATGAGGGACTTTTGCGGGAAATGGGGCTGTTTACGGTGCAGACCCTATGCACCAGCCGCAACGAGCATCTGACCCGTCCCGACCTGGGCCGCCAGCTGTCCGAGGACGCAAAACGGGAGCTGCGGAGCAAGTGCCAGAGAAATCCTCAGGTGCAGATCTATGCGGCGGACGGCCTGTCCAGCCAAGCGGTGGACGTGAATTTGCGGGATATCCTGCCCGCCTTGATGGACGGCTTGCAGGATTACGGAATCTCCACCGGCACGCCCTTTTTCCTGCGCTTTGGCCGGATGCCCGCGATGGACGAAATCAGCGAGCTGCTGGGGGCGGAAGTTACCTGCGTGCTGGTGGGCGAACGACCCGGACTGGCCACTGCTAACAGTATGAGCGCGTACATTGCCTACAAGGCAACCGTTGGAATGCCGGAGGCCCGGCGGACTGTGGTTTCCAACATTCACAGCGGCGGAATTCCCGCTGTGGAAGCGGGCGCGCACATTGCCGGACTGCTGAAGACCATTCTGGAACGGAAGCAAAGCGGCGTGGATTTACAGCTGTAAGGAGGCGGCGTTATGCGAGGAGACAGAATGCGGACCCAGGTTCTCAGCGTTCAGTACATTCCCAACGCGGACCCTGCCATGTTGAAAAGCCTGCGGGTCATCAAGGAGTATCACAGCTTGGGAATTATCACGACGGACTGTGACTACGTGGGATATTCCGCTTTGGACGAGGCCACGAAAAAGGCGGAAGTCCGGGTTGTTTACGCCAGAAGTATGTATGGCGGCGCCGGCAACGCCTCCACCAAGCTGGCGGGCGAATTCATCGGTATCCTGGCCGGACCCAATCCGGAGGAGGTGCGCAGCGGCATAGAGGCGGCGGTCTCTTACATTGAAAACGACGCGTGCTTTTACAGCGCCAACGAAGACGATTCCATTCTCTATTTCGCCCACTGCATTTCCAGCACGGGAAGCTATCTTTCCAAAGAATGCAAGATTGAACCGGGCGAGGCCATTGCCTACCTGATTGCCCCGCCCTGCGAGGCGATCAAGGGATTGGACGCCGCGCTGAAGGCGGCGGATGTGGAACTGAAGAAATTTTTCGGACCGCCCAGCGAGACGAACTTCGCCGGCGGCCTGCTCACTGGCGACCAGGCGGCCTGCAAAGCGGCTTGTGAGGCGTTTGCCGATCAGGTCTGCCGCATCGCCAGCGATCCGGTGGAAGGGTAAGGAGGAATATAAGCCATGATACTTGACAAGGACCTGCAATCCATTCAGGAAGTCCGTGACATGATGAAAAAGGCGGTGGCCGCCCAAAAGGAAATTCAAAACTGGGATCAGGCTCAGGTGGACGCCTTGGTAAAAGCCATTGCGAACGCCTGCATTGCCAACGTGGAGCCGCTGGCAAAAATGGCCCATGAGGAAACTGGATTTGGCATTTGGCAGGACAAGGTTATCAAAAATCTGCTGGGCAGCAAGATCACCTATGAATACATCAAGGACATGAAGACCGTGGGCGTCATCCGGGAGGACCGGGAAAAGCGGCTGATGGAAATTGCCGTGCCTGTAGGCGTGGTGGCGGCTCTGATCCCCTCCACCAATCCCACGTCCACCACGATGTATAAAACGCTGATTTCCGTGAAGGCTGGAAACGCCATCATTGTCAGCCCCCATCCCAACGCAAAAAAGTGCATTCTGGAAACCGTCCGCATCATTCAGGAGGCCGCCAGGGCGGCGGGCGCGCCTGACGGACTGATTCAGTGCATTGAACTTACCACCATTCAGGCGACAAATACCCTGATGCAGCATCCGGACACCGGCATTATTCTAGCCACCGGCGGCACGCCCATGGTAAAGGCCGCCTATTCCTCCGGCAATCCCGCCCTGGGCGTAGGCCCTGGAAACGGCCCGTCCTTTATTGAACGTTCCGCCAATATCCCCGAGGCGGTGAAGCACATTCTGGACTCCAAGACCTTTGATAACGGAACTATCTGCGCCAGCGAGCAGTCCATCGTCACGGAGAGCTGCATTGCGGACGAGGTTCGGGCGGAGGTGAAGCGTCAAGGCGGCTATTTCATGACGCAGGAGCAGTCCGAACGGGTGGAAAAAATGATCATGCGGGCTAACAACACCATGAATCCCGCCATTGTGGGCAAAAGCGTCCAGGCCATCGCAAAAATGGCCGGCATTGTTGTTCCGAAGGATGCGCGGGTGTTGGTCTCCGAGCAGACAGAGGTCGGCCCTAAGAACCCCTATTCCCGGGAGAAGCTGTGCCCGATCCTGGCCTTCTTTGTAGAAGATACCTGGGAAAAGTGCTGTGAAAAGAGCATTGCCATTCTCCAAAACGAAGGAGCCGGGCACACCATGACCATTCACAGCAGCAACACGGAAATTATCCGGCAGTTCGCGCTGAAAAAGCCGGTATCCCGCCTGTTGGTGAACACACCCGGCGCGCTGGGCGGCGTGGGAGCCACCACCAATCTGGCCCCGGCTCTGACGCTGGGCTGCGGCGCGGTGGGCGGCAGCGCGACCTCGGACAACGTCAGCCCCCTGAATCTGTTCAACATCCGGCGGGTGGCCTGGGGCGTCCGGGAGCTGGAGAACCTTCGCAAAACGGCCCCCGTGCCCGCTGCGGAACTCTGTGCCGCTTCCGACTTTTCAGCCCCTGCCGCCGGAAACCTGAACACGGCGGACGTGGAGCGCATTACCCGTGAGATTCTGGCCGCTATGTTGGCTAAAAAATGAGGAGGAATAAACAATGAGCAGCAATATACAGGCCCTTGGCATGGTGGAAACCCGCGGCCTGGTGGGTTCCATCGAAGCGGCGGACGCGATGGTAAAGGCCGCCACCGACGCCGGCGCGGCGGCAGCCGCACGGGTGGGCGAGCTGGTTTCCGTCCATGTGATTCCCCGCCCCCATATGGAAGTAGAGAGCATCCTCCCCGCCGCGAAGGGTTAACGCAGGCGTAGGAGGCGGACCCGTATGGAAGTATTGCAGGAAGATACCGTCCGTCAGCTGCATCTCAAACAGGGCAGGACGGAAATTCACATAGCGCGTAAGACCTATGTGACCCAGCAGGCCCGCGACTATATCAAGGAAAAACGCCTGAACCTGATCGTAGACGGCGAACCGCCGGAAAACCGGGAAATCCGCCCCGCCCCAGAGATGGCGGCGGGGCGTTTCCAAACGGAGAGCGGGCGGACGCTCAACGGCAAACCGGAGCATATGACGCATCTTCATGGCAATGTGTTGGTACCGAAAACCCATCCCCGCATTGCCCTCCGGGGCCAGCTGGACAGCCTGGAGGCGGAGATCCTTTGCTTTCAGGTGCGCGTCCGCAAGGCCGGAGAGGAAAGGCTGGCCCTTTGGCTGGATGAAATAACCGCTTTCTGCCGCGGCCTGATGCGCTGCGAGGTGACGGAAACGGCCTTGGAGGAGTGGACCCTTCTGGGGCTGAAAAGCCAGGAACTTCGGGAACAGTCCCAGCAGCCTCAGAAATATTTCGGCATCGGGCACTTGCTGCCGGACTGCCGCCTGGGGGAATGGAGCGTGGAGCTGAACCGGCTTCGGGCGTTGTCCCGTCAGGTGGAGCTGGCCGCGGCGGCGGCGTTTCTGCGCCCGGACGGCACGGCGGAGCGGACCGATCTGCTTCAGGGCTATAACCGGCTGAGCAGTGCGTTTTATCTTCTGATGCTCCGGCTGGCGGCGGAAAAGGAAGGAGAGTAGGCAACCTATGAACGAACAGGAAATCCGGCGGCTGGTGTCCAATGTGGTGACGCGGCTGCTGTTGCAGGAAGAACCGGCGAACACTGTCCCCGTGGAGGTTTCCGCCCGGCACGTCCATTTGACACAAGAGGATGTGGAGGCTCTGTTTGGACCAGGCCACACCTTGACGCACAAGCGAAATCTGTCGCAGCCCGGCCAGTTTCTGGCAGAGGAACGGGTCAGCGTCGTCACAGCGAAGAACTCGTTTCATAATGTGGCGGTTTTGGGACCGGCCCGGTCACATACTCAGGTAGAACTGTCCATGACGGACGCCCGGACGCTGGGTCTGAAAGCTCCCATCCGCCAGTCCGGCGACACGGCGGGCTGTCCCGACGTGTGCCTGATGGCCGGAAGCCGGATGATCTGCGCCAAGGAATCTGTCATGGTGGCCCAGAATCATATTCATATGACGCCGGCCGATGCCAGCCGTTACGGCGTTGCGGACGGGCAGAAGCTCCAGGTAGAAATTGAAACCGAGCGGCCCGTCACCTTTGACGGCGTGGTGATTCGGGTGCGGGAGGACTACGCGCTGGCCATGCACATCGATTTGGACGAGGCCAACGCCTGTGCGTTCCAAACCGGCGAGTCTGGCCGCCTGGTCCGGCAGGAGGGCGCAAAATGAATGTAACGCCGGAATTTTTGGAAGAGATCACGCGTCAGGTTGTAGCGGCGTTGACTTCCGGAATGCCCGCCGCCGGTCCCCGTGGACTGCTGGTAGGCGAAAGCGGCTGGACGCCCGCGGTCTCCGGCTGTCTTTGGGCGGAGGAGGCCGAGTATCAGGGGGATATCTCCCCCTATACCATGGTGGTTTGCCGTGAGGTCAGCTGTGCCCAGCTTTGCGATATGGCCCTGGGCCGGGACGCCACTCCGGCGGCCTGCGCGGTTTCCAAGGCGTTGCTGGCGGGCAAGCCTGTGTATTTGGCGGAGGAGGGGCTTCCCCACCGGGCCAGCCGGGCGGCGGCCAATCCCCGCTATTACGCCATGCTGGAGGACTATGTAACCCATCTGACTCAATTTGGCGTCCGGGTGGCCCCCGCACGGAATTGGAGCGGCTTTTGAGCGGCCAGAACGCCGCTCCGAAGGAACTGTGCGTTTCTCCGGAACCCCAGCCGGCTCCGCCCGCCGGGGATGCGGCAGAGGGAGAGCCTTTCTGCGGCGTTCTGACGGCAGACGAGGCCCGCCGTCTGGCGAAGACCTGCGGCGGAACCTCCGCCTGGGCCGCGGAGCCGTTCTGACGCCCTTGGCGCGGGACGTTTTGCGGGAAAAGCAGGTGTCGCTGGTCCGGGAGGAGGATACAAGATGTTGATTTGCGAGGTCACTGGTCACGTTTGGGCCACGAAAAAGGAACCCTCTTTATCGGGACTGAAAATGATGGTCGTACGGGAGATGACGCCGGACTACCAGCCCACCGACCGGACCTTTGTGGCGGCGGACGTGGTGGGAGCCGGTATTGGGGAATGGGTGTTGACCGTCAGCGGCAGTACCGCCCGCCGGGCCTTTGGAAAGGACGAGGTGTCCGCGGACGCGGCCATTGTGGGAATCATCGACAAGCTGGAAATGTGAGGAAACAAACATGGAACTGCTGGAACAAATCAAACAGGCCGGTATTGTGGGCTGTGGCGGGGCCGGATTTCCTACCCATGCCAAGCTGAATTGCCAGGTGAGTACGTTTATTGTCAATGGCGCAGAGTGCGAGCCGTTGCTGCGTACGGCCCGCTGGCTGATGCGCCACCGGGCCGCTGAGATCGTCACCGCCGCCGGACTCTGCGGCAACGCGGTGGGGGCCGGACAAATTTACATTGCGTCCAAGGGGCATTATACCCAGGCTGTGGAGGCGATCGGCAAAGCAATTGAGGACTTGAAAAGTCCGGTGAAGCTGTTCCGTCTGCAAAACTACTACCCGGCCGGAGACGAACAGGCTCTGGTTTTGGAAGTCACAGGACGGACGGTTCCTCCCGCCGGTATTCCCCTGGACGCGGGAGCGGTGGTGTCCAATGTAGCTACCATGAGCGCGGTTTACGACGCGGTTCAGGGCGAAGCCTTTACGCAGAAATACCTCTCGGTTACCGGCGAGGTGGCCCATCCTGCGATTCTGCGGGTTCCGGTGGGCACGCCGTTGCTGGAATGCGTAGAGGCCGCCGGAGGCACACCGCTGGACGAATACCGCATTCTTTGCGGCGGTCCCATGATGGGAAAGCTCTATACCATGGAGGAGGCCCAACGGGAAACCGTCGCCAAGACAACCTCCGGCATCACGGTTCTGCCGCCGGACATTCCTCTGGTAAAAGACCGGGAAACGCCCCTTCGGGTGATTCTGCGGCGGGCAAAAACCTCGTGCACCCAATGTTCCCGGTGTACAGACCTTTGTCCCCGGCACCTGTCCGGACACCCGCTGCGGCCTCATATGATTATGAGAAAGCTGGCATACGCCGCAGACCCCCAAGAGATTCTGGAAGATACGGATATCCGTCAGGCGTTGCTTTGCAGTCAGTGCGGCGTATGCGAGGTTTATGCCTGTCCGATGGGCCTCCAGCCCCGGCAGGTCAACCTCTATGTAAAAGGCGAGCTGTCCAAGGCCGGGATTCGCTACGACCGGACCGGCAGAGACTGGACGCCGGAGGAGGCTCGGGAATGGCGGAAAACGCCTTCCCGCCGGATGGCGGTCCGTCTTGGCGTGGGCAAATATTACGACTATGAGATTGACACGCTTCTTACGCCGGATATCCGCCGGGTCCGCCTGCCGCTGAAGCAGCACATTGGCTCTCCCGCTGTGCCGGAGGTACGGGTAGGGGATACGGTGGCGCTGGGCCAGCGTATCGCCAGTTGTCCGGACGGTGCGTTAGGCGCGCATCTTTGTGCCAGTATCGGCGGCGTAGTTACGGCGGTGGACGACGCGATCACCATTGAGAGGGGGAACGCCTGATGGAGACCATCGGCTTTTTAGAATTAAACAGCATCGCTAAGGGCATTGAGGCGGCAGACGCCATGCTCAAGGCGGCAGAGGTCCGCCTCATTACCGCCCGCCCCAGTTGTCCTGGAAAATATCATGTCCTGGTTACCGGCGAGGTGGCCGCAGTACAGTCATCTGTAGAGGCGGGCATGGAAACCGCCTCCGCAAATGTTCTGGACCAGGTGGTAATTCCCAGAGTGCATCCCCAGGTTATTGCGGCTATTGGCCTCTCCACCGTGCCGGAGCAGTCCAACGCCGTGGGCATTTTGGAGTATTTCAGCGTGACGGCTTCCCTCTATGGAGCGGACGCGGCGGTCAAGGCGGCGGATGTCACGCTGCTGGAAGTGCGTCTGGGTACGGGAATCGGCGGCAAGTCCTTCGTGGTGATGACGGGCAATGTCTCCGCTGTGACGGAGGGTGTGGAGGCCGGCGCGGCTTCGGCGGGGGACTCTGGTCTTCTGGTCAGCCGCGTGGTAATCCCCAGCCCCCACCCGGAGCTTTTTGAAAGCCTGTATTGAGCCAGGAAAGCGAGGAGACAAGATGCCGGAGGGAAAACAGCGAATTATACAGGAATTTGTTCCAGGCAAGCAAGTGACGCTGGCCCATATCATTGCAAACCCGGTGGACGATCTGTTCAAGAAACTGGGAATTACAACTGAAAACAAAGGGGCCATCGGAATCATGACCATTACGCCCAGTGAGGGCGCGATCATCGCCGGAGACGCAGCCAGCAAGGCGGCGGACGTGTATTTGGCTTTTATCGACCGATTCAGCGGCTCCATGGTGGTCTCCGGGGACGTGGAGAGCGTGGAAGCATCCTTAATCGCCGTGATGGACGCGCTCCATGGTACGCTGGGCTTTACGCCAGCCCCCATTACCCGGACATGAGAGGACGCGAAATGAAAAAAATCATGTTGGTCGGACGGACCGGCGCGGGAAAAACCACTTTCTGCCAGGCTTTATACGGTCAGGAATTGTGCTACCAGAAAACCCAGGCGGTGGAGGTGATTCACGGAGCCATTGACACGCCGGGAGAGTACCTGGAAAACCGGAGGCTCTACCGCGCCCTGATTGTAATATCTGCGGAGGCTGACCTGATGGTCCTCTTGCAGGATTGCACTGACGAACAGTGCTGGTTTGCCCCTGAATTTGCGGGAATGTTTGGAAAGCCTGCTGTTGGACTGGTCACGAAGACCGATCTGGCGGCAAATGAGCAAGCGGTTCGGGAGGCGGAGGAAAAGCTGATTCTGGCGGGCTGTGAGCGGATTTTTCATATCAGCAGTATAGAACGTACAGGCATCGATGAAGTAAGGGATTACATCGGCCTGACATTAGGACGGAGCTTATGATAACTACATTTTCGGTACCAACCACCATTTATCTGGGAAGCAAGGCGTTGGAACAGCTTCCCTCGCTTCCCATACATAAAGTCCTTCTGGTATGCGACCCGTTTTTAATTCAAAGCGGCGGTGTCAAAGTGGTGACGGACCGCCTGGAGGCGATGGGCGCACAGTGGGAACTGTTTGACCAGATTGTCCCAGATCCCACAGTAGATCTGGTGAGCGCGGGCGTGGCCCGTATTCTGGATTACCGGCCAGACACTCTGCTTGCCTTGGGCGGCGGTTCCGCTATGGACGCCGGAAAGGCGATCAATTTTCTGTATAGTCAGATGGGCGCGGCGAAGAAGCCTTTGTTTATCGCCATTCCCACCACCTCCGGGACGGGCAGCGAAGTAACCTCTTTCTCGGTGCTTTCCGATACCCAGGCAGGCGCAAAATATCCCTTAGTGGATGACCGAATGCTCCCGGAATTTGCGCTGTTGGACCCGTCCTTGGCCCTGAGCGTTCCTTCCCAGGTGACGGCGGATACTGGCTTGGACATTCTAACTCACGCGATGGAGGCTTATGTATCCCCTTCCGCCAGCGACTTTACCGACGCTTTGGCAGAGAAAGCCCTTGCTCTGGTATTTGCGTATC
Source organism: uncultured Oscillibacter sp. (assembly GCA_910589315.1). GTDB lineage: Bacteria > Bacillota > Clostridia > Oscillospirales > Oscillospiraceae > Oscillibacter. The sequence goes on from CAJUTB010000035.1 coordinate 19,784, forward strand.
TTCCAAGAGCTGTGAAAAACGGCGGAGATTTCGAGGCCCGTGAGCGGCTGCACAATGCCTCCTGCATGGCGGGAATCGCCTTCAACAATGCCTCTCTTGGCATCTGCCACGGCATGGCCCATCCGTTAGGCGCGCTGCTGCATCTTCCTCATGGCAGAAGCAACGCTCTGCTTTTGCCGCATATAACGGCTTTCAACGCGGGCCTAAACGAGACGGGAGATTTCCCCGCTCGGACACGATACGCTGCGCTTGCCAAATTGACCGGCGGCTGCTGTTATTCAGAAACTGTGGCGGTCCAAAGCCTGATACGCAAGATTCAGAATTTGATGACGGAAACAGGAATACCGCATAAGCTGGAGGACGCGGAGCAACGCGCCCTGGTTTCGGAACGGCTGGACAATCTGACGGAAGCAGCTCTGGCGGATCGCTGCACCGGAGGAAATCCCCGGTCCGCTCAACCGGAGCAGGTGAAAAAGCTGTATCAAAAGCTGATATAAAAGCGGTGAAATTTTATATTTCAAGCGAAACGTGCGTCACAGGAGAATTATCTCTTTTGTGACGCACGTTTTTGGATTCGTATTATTTTGGCGGAGAATTCGATTTTTGTAGAAATTTTCCGCTGCAGTCGTTGATGGCGGTGGAATCGGTTATGGGAAGAACAGTATCAGGGCTGGAAAAAGGACAGCGCTGCCGCCAAGAAATCTCTTGACGGGCTGAGGGAGACGCATCAACGCCTTTCCCAGTAGGTCAATGGACGGTATGAAACCTTTTGCCGGGTGAAATCAGCAAGGGGAGATATCTCACCGGACCGACAAAATTGCGGCGAACGTTTTCAAAGGTGAAGTCCCATCTGGAGGCTATGGAGGCTAGAGCGATTCCGGCAGTGCAATAAATTTGTAAGAAATTCGTAAGAATTTTGTCGAGTTGTTTGTAAGAAATACCCTGTATACTGTTCCAAGAACAGCTCCCCTGCAAAGGGGGAAAAGGAGGATTTTCTATGAATTATCGACAGCTCAAAATCTTTGCGGTGGTTTGCATGGTCTTTGATCATGTGGTCCGAATCTTTCCGCTCACCAACTTTTTTGCACCGCTTGGCGATTTCTTTTGGAACTGCGGCTGGAACGGCCTGTCTGATTGGCTCATGAATGACTTCACATTATACTTAATGTTCATCGGACGCCTGGCCGCCCCGATTTTCCTCTATTGCATTACCCTGGGCTTTCTCCATACCTCCAACGTCTGGCGATACCTGCGCCGCATCCTGATAACAGCCGTCATTGCACAAGTTCCCTACACGCTGTTTGACTTGGCCGAAAGCCGTCTCTATAACATCGAAGGCGATTGGCGCGAAACCGGCCTGAACATTCTGTTTACCCTGACGCTTGGCCTGCTGGTTTTAATCGTCCACGAGGAACTGAAAAAACGAAAACTGATAATATTCAGTCCGCTTGTCCTTGCGGCTGCAACGTGGCTTGCCGTACAGCTTTCCATGGAGGGAGGAAAGGGCTACATTTTCCTGATCTTTATCTATTACATATGCCGCAACTGCACCCGTTGGCAAAAAGTACTGCTGTTCATCCCTGCCATTATGCTGTCCCGGTACGGCCTGGTTTGGTGGGTGATCAAAAGCATTGGAACCGAGGAATTTACCGGCGCGCTCAGAAACTGCGTCCTGAACGTTTTGGGCAACTACTTTGGAATGCTGGTCACTTTAACTTACAACGGTGAAAAAGGCAAAACCGGCAAAGGCTTTCAGTTCTTCATGTACGCCTTCTATCCCGCGCATTTCGCCCTTTTGGCCCTGATCGGGTTCCTGCGTCCGCCGCTGCTGTAAAACCCTATATAAAATGTATCCGCCAAAACCGGACTGAACCGCCCGAAAAACGGGCAAGATCAAACACAGGCCCATAAAAAGCAAGCCTTCCCCATAAAATTTTTCCGAAAATGGAAAAATTACCATCAATTTGTTAAAAATGCTTGACGGGCCGGAAAACACGTGCTATAATACCGAACTGCGTGGGCGGACCGCGAATTTTGCTATGTATGCAGATCAAATCCGCTCTGCGCCGAAAATTGTGCAAGACAAAGCGGGAGGAGGGAGTTCCATGCTGTCGGAGCTGGCCTCCGCAAAACGAGTGGCAGGCGTCAAGCAATCACGCAAAGCCATCCGCGAGGGCCGCGCAAAGCGCGTCTACCTCGCCTGCGACGCGGACGAGGCCATCACAACCCCTCTCGCCGCCGAGTGCGCCGCTGCCGGAATCCCGGTGGAAACCCGCTGTACCATGGCCCAGATCGGAACCGCCTGCCGCGTTGCGGTGGGAGCCTCCGCCGCTGTGGTTCTGGGGTGAGATTTTTTGGTTTTTTCGGAATAGCTTTCGGGCTATCCGCAAAAAATAGATTTCAAAAATATGAAAGAAAGGAGAAATTCAATGCCTACCTTTAACCAGCTGGTCCGCAAGGGCCGGGAACAGGCGACGTACAAGTCGAACTCTCCCGCTTTGCAGTTTGGACTCAACACCCTCAAGACCAGAACGACGAACCAGTCCTCCCCCCAAAAGAGAGGCGTCTGCACCGCCGTTCGTACCGCAACCCCCAAGAAGCCCAACTCCGCCCTTCGGAAAATCGCCCGTGTGCGTCTGACCAACGGCTATGAAGTCACCGCCTATATCCCCGGCGTCGGCCATTCCCTTCAGGAACACTCCGTGGTCATGATCCGCGGCGGCCGTGTCAAGGACCTCCCCGGCGTCCGTTATCACATCATCCGCGGCGTACTGGACACCCAGGGCGTTTCCGGCCGGATGCAGGCCCGTTCCAAATACGGCGCCAAGCGGCCCAAGGCCAAATAAGCGAAATTTCCCGAACGCTTTGCCGAACAGGTTTATATAGATGCGCGAGCATGTACCACTTCGGCAGGCATCCACGGAAGGCCAATCCGCCTTTCGAGTACCTATGAGATCATAGAGTAATTATGAAGGAGGGAAGCATAGTGCCCAGAAGAGGTAATGTTCCCAAAAGAGAAATTCTGCCCGACCCGATGTATGGCTCGGTCCTGGTGACGCGGCTGATCAACAACGTCATGCTGGACGGCAAGAAGGGCGTGGCGCAGAAGGTGGTCTACGGCGCCTTTGATCAGATCAAAGACAAGACCGGCAAAGACCCCGTTGAAGTATTCACCCAGGCGATGGAAAACATCATGCCGACCCTGGAAGTCAAGGCCCGCCGTGTGGGCGGTGCAAACTATCAGGTTCCTATGGAGGTCCGCCCCGCCCGCCGCACTACCCTCGGCCTGCGCTGGCTGACCAACTATTCCCGCGCCCGCAGCGAGCGCACCATGGCCGAACGCCTTGCTGGCGAGATCATGGACGCCGCCAACAACACCGGCGCGGCTGTGAAGAAGCGCGAGGACGTGCACAAGCAGGCGGAAGCCAACAAAGCCTTCGCGCATTTCCGCTGGTAAGCTAGTTAGGAGAAAACAAGTATGCCGAGAAAAACTTCGCTTGAAAACACCAGAAACATCGGCATTATGGCTCACATCGACGCAGGCAAAACCACCACGACCGAACGGATTTTGTTCTACACCGGCGTGAACTATAAGATTGGCGAGACCCATGACGGCACCGCCACCATGGACTGGATGGCCCAGGAACAGGAACGGGGCATCACCATCACGTCCGCCGCCACAACGTGTTACTGGTCTGGTTCCAAGAACCAGTTCAAGCCCACCCGTATTAACATCATCGACACCCCGGGCCACGTGGATTTCACGGTAGAGGTCGAACGTTCCCTCCGCGTGCTGGACGGTTCCGTTACCGTTTTGTGCGCTAAGGGCGGCGTGGAGCCTCAGTCCGAGACTGTCTGGCGTCAGGCCGATAACTACAAGGTCCCCCGCATGATTTACGTCAACAAGATGGACATCATGGGCGCGGACTTCTACAACGTTCTTCATATGGTTGAGGAGCGGCTCAAGTGCAACGCCGTGCCGATTCAACTCCCGATTGGCAACGAGGATACCTTCAAGGGCATCGTCGACCTGATCGAGATGAATGCAGATATTTATTATGATGATCTGGGCAAGGATATGCGCGTGGAGGACATTCCCGCCGATATGGTGGACTTGGCCAACGAGTATCATGAGAAGCTGATGGACGCCGTGTCCATGTTCGACGACGAGATAGCGGAACTGTATCTGGAAGGCAAGGAAGTGCCCCTGAACAAGATCCGCGCAGCCATCCGCAAGGCGACCATTGACAACGAGATGGTTCCCGTCACCTGCGGCACGTCCTATAAAAACAAGGGCGTTCAGAAGATGCTGGACGCAATTGTGGACTATATGCCCTCTCCCCTGGACATTCCCGCCATCAAGGGCGTGAATCCCAAGACCGACGAGGAGGACGAGCGTCCCGCCGACGACAACGCGCCGTTCTCCGCGCTGGCGTTCAAGATCATGACCGACCCCTACGTTGGCCGCCTGAGCTTCTTCCGCGTCTATTCCGGCCATCTCAAGACCGGTTCCACTGTGCTCAACAGCACGAAGAACGTCAAGGAGCGCGTTGGCCGCATCTTGCAGATGCACGCCAACCACCGGGAGGATATCGAGGAGGTTTATTCCGGCGATATCGAAGCGGCGGTGGGCCTGAAGAACACCACCACCGGCGACACCCTCTGCGATGAGAAAGCGCCGATCATCCTGGAATCCATGGAATTCCCCGAGCCGGTTATCCGCGTGGCCATCGAGCCGAAGACGAAGGCCGGTCAGGAAAAGATGACGATGGGTCTGATTAAGCTGGCAGAGGAGGACCCCACCTTCAAAACGTATACCGACGAAGAAACCGGACAGACCATCATCGCCGGCATGGGCGAGCTGCATCTGGAAATTATCGTCGACCGTCTGCTGCGGGAATTCAAGGTAGAGGCCAACGTGGGCGCGCCCCAGGTTGCCTACAAGGAAACCATCAAGAAGCAGGTGGAGCAGGATACCAAGTATGCCCGGCAGTCCGGCGGCAAGGGCCAGTATGGCCATGTCAAGATTCGTGTGGAACCCAACGAGTCCGGCAAGGGCTACGAGTTTGTCAACGCCGTCGTGGGCGGCGCGATTCCGAAGGAGTATATTCCTGCGGTTGACGCGGGCATCCAGGGCGCGATGAACGCCGGCGTTATGGCCGGGTTCCCTGTGGTGGACGTAAAGGTCACGCTGTACGACGGATCTTATCATGAAGTCGACTCCTCGGAAATGGCCTTCAAGATTGCCGGTTCCATGGCGTTCAAGGAAGCCTGCCGCAAAGCGGGCGCGACCCTCTTGGAGCCGATCATGAAAGTTTCCGTGATCGTCCCTGACGAGTATCTGGGCACCGTAATTGGCGATTTGACCGCCCGCCGCGGCCAGATCCAGGGTCAGGAAGCCCGTCCCGGCGCACAGCAGGTGGACGCGCTGGTCCCTCTGGCCAGTATGTTCGGCTACGCCACCGACCTGCGCTCCAGCACCCAGGGCCGCGGCCAGTACTCCATGGAGCCTCACAGCTATGAGGAAATTCCCAAGAGTATCGCGGAGAAGATTGTGGAGACCCGGGTGAAACCCCAGAATTAACAGTCCGCCTGGGGAAAAAAATCCAAAAAGGGATTGATTTTCCAGGCGATATACGGTAGAATAAAGCAATGCTGAAGGATTTCACGTTGCTGCAAATGGATTTTCTGAATTTGTAGGAGGATTTTCAAATGGCCAAGCAAAAATTTGAACGGACCAAACCCCATGTCAACATTGGCACCATCGGTCACGTTGACCACGGCAAAACCACTCTGACTGCCGCTATCACCAAGTGGCTGTCCCTCCAGGGCAAGGCTGAATTCGAGGCCTACGACAGCATCGACAAGGCTCCCGAGGAGAAGGCCCGTGGTATCACGATCAACACCGCACACGTGGAGTATGAGACCGAGAAGCGTCACTATGCCCACGTGGACTGCCCGGGCCACGCCGACTATATCAAGAACATGATCACTGGCGCAGCTCAGATGGACGGCGCGATCCTGGTTATCGCCGCATCTGACGGCCCCATGGCCCAGACCCGCGAGCATATCCTGCTGGCCCGTCAGGTGGGCGTGCCCGCGATTGTCGTGTTCCTGAACAAGTGCGATCAGGTGGACGACGAGGAGCTGCTGGAGCTGGTGGAGATGGAAGTCCGCGAGCTGCTCTCCAAGTATGAATTCCCCGGCGATGATATCCCCATTGTCAAGGGTTCTGCACTGAACGCTTTGGTGTCCGATTCCACCGATGCCGGCGCACCTGAGTATGCCTGCATCAAGGAACTGATGGACTCTGTTGACGATTATATCCCCACCCCCGACCGTAAGGAGGATATGCCCTTCCTGATGCCCGTCGAGGACGTGTTCACCATCTCCGGCCGCGGCACGGTTGCGACTGGCCGTGTGGAGCGCGGTGTTCTGAAGATGAGCGAGGAAGTTGAGATCGTCGGCTTGGCCGAGGAGACCAAGAAGACCGTTGTGACTGGTATTGAGATGTTCCATAAGCTGCTGGATTACGCAGAAGCTGGCGATAACATCGGCGTTCTGCTCCGCGGCATTGACCGGAACGGCATCGAGCGCGGCCAGGTTCTGGCGAAGCCCAAGTCCATCAATCCTCACACCAAGTTTAAGGGCCAGGTTTACGTTCTGACCAAGGATGAAGGCGGCCGTCATACCCCGTTCTTCAACAACTATCGTCCTCAGTTCTATTTCCGCACCACTGACGTGACCGGCGTGATCTCTCTGCCCGAGGACACCGAGATGTGCATGCCCGGCGATAACGTCGAGATGGCCGTGGAACTGATCACCCCCATCGCCATCGAGAAGGGCCTCCGCTTCGCTATCCGCGAGGGCGGCCGTACCGTTGGCTCCGGCGCGGTTATTGACATTGACGAGTAATTTACGCATAAAAAGGACTGCCGGAAGGCAGTCCTTTTTTATCCCTCCCAGGGACGCTGTCTTTGCCCCTCAGCTGGCTTCGGTGGGGAAGGCGAGGGGGTTTTGGAAGCCGTCGACGCCGGTGCAGAAAATGTCGCCTGCAACGGGAGTTTCCTCACAAATGTAAAGGTTCGCCTGAACGCCTTCGCTGCGGTTCGGGTAATTTTTTACGGCGTAGGTGTAACGGGAGACCTGTTTTCCGCAGCAGGGAGAGAGGTCGAAGCCCTGGTCGATTTGCAGTGCGTTGTAAGTGAGATAGGGTTCTTCCAGGGAAGCGGGGAGCAGGAATTGAAAGGTTTCGATGGGTTCCGGCTCAATGCTCCAGCCCAGGGACTGAAGGTAGGCGACCCGTTCGGAGTTGGTGGTGAGCTGCGGGGCTGGGGGTTCGTCCTCTGCGGGCGTGCGGCCCATAAGGACGATCAGCGCCGCCATGACCACGCCCATAAGGATCACCGTGGCAACGGCTTTTTTTCTGGAAAACTTGGCTGTCCAAATCATCATAACAAATCCCTCCTGACAGTTCCTATTCATTTTCGGAGGAATTTATGATAGAATAAAGGCACGGCAGCGGTTTTATTTGGGAAGGAGAGGACTTGGAGATGGCAAAACAGCGTTTGGACAAGATCATGGCCGCAACCGGCCGGTGGTCCCGCCGGGAGGCGGGAGAGCTGGCCCGGCGCGGTCAGGTGTTGGTGGATGGCGTTGCCGTTCACGACGCCAGCGCAAAAGCGGACCCGGAGGCTTCGGAAATTACAGTGAACGGCGAGCCGCTGCATTATCAGGCGTTTACGTGGGTGATGCTGAACAAACCGGCCGGCTATCTCTCCGCCACAGAGGACGGCCGGGGCGCGACGGTTTTGGACCTTTTGCCGAAGGAATTGCAGCGTCGGAATTTATTTCCAGTCGGCAGGCTGGACAAGGACACGGAGGGCCTGCTGCTGCTGACCAACGAAGGCGTCCTGGCGCATATGCTGCTCTCCCCCCGGCGGCATATAGATAAAGTGTACTATACGCGGGTCGCGGGCTGTCTGACGCCGGAGGACTGCGCGGCATTTGCCGAAGGGATGTCCCTGGGAGACGGACTGCGCTGCCAGCCTGCGGGGCTGGAGATTCTGCGGGCGGGGACGGAGAGCGAGGCGCGTGTCACTCTGCGGGAAGGCAAGTTTCATCAAGTCAAGCGGATGCTGGCGGCGCGGGGGAAACCGGTGTTGTATTTGGAGCGCGTACAAATGGCGGAACTGGACCTGGACCGGACACTTTCACGGGGAGGATTCCGTTTTTTAACAGCAAAAGAGGTGGAACACCTGCGGAAACTTGTATAGTTCGCAGAAAAAAACGAATTCTCACCAAAAAGCCGCGAGCTTTTTTGTGGAAAAAAGAAAAAACTTCTTGCAATTTGGCGAAAATGACGATATAATGTGGTTGTTGGCAAATTGCACAATGCTTCCCCGGTGATTTTAGGTGAGGAGGACGGCCCATGTCTGGGAGAATTTATCAAAATGTGGTGCTGCAACTGAAGGAAAATACAGACCGGACCATTGGTGTGATTGATGGCGAAGGAATTGTGATTGCGTGCAGCGAGTTGTCCCTGATTGGACAGCGGTGGACGGAATACGTTTTAGTCGTCAATAATGCTGCCGGTGCGCTGCTTTCATACGATGGCAAAACCTTCAAGGCCCTCAACGGCTGGGGGAATCAGTTTGATTACGCCGCCTTTGCCTTTGGGGAGAACGATGTGAGCAAGGCGGTTTGTTCCGTGGCGACGGTGGCCCTGAACGCGGCCAAGTCCTATTATGAGGAAAAGCACGACCGCGGGTCCTTTATCAAGGATATTATTTCGGATAATATCATGTTGGGCGACATTTATATGAGGGCAAAGGAACTGCGCGTGACCGCCGATCTGCCCCGGGGCGTATTTGTAGTGCGGTCTTTGCGGAAGGGCGAGTCTGTGCCGACGGACGTGATTCAGTCCATGTACCCGGACCGGCAGAACGATTTCGTTTTGAACGTGGGAGAAGGGGACGTGGTTCTGGTCCGGCAGATGCCCGACGGCGCGGGGTTCAAGGAGCTGAACAAGATTGCGGTTTCCATTGAGGAGAGTTTGCGGTCCAACGGCGAGAGCATGGTTGTGGTAGGTATCGGCACCATTGCCATGCACCTGCGGGATCTGGCAAAATCCTATAAGGAAGCGCAGATTTCCATTGACGTGGGCAAGGTTTTCGATACGGAGAAGTATGTGATTAACTATGAAAACCTGGGCATTGGCCGGCTGATTTACCAGCTGCCGACGACGCTTTGCGAGATGTTTTTGCAGGAGGTTTTCAAGAAGAACCCCATTGACGCGCTGGATAAAGAGACGCTGTTCACCATTCACCGGTTTTTCGAGAATAACCTGAACGTTTCGGAGACGGCCCGGAAGCTGTTCGTCCACCGGAATACGCTGGTGTACCGTCTGGAAAAAATCAAGAAGCTGACGGGGCTGGACCTGCGGGAATTTGACGACGCGATTACGTTTAAGGTCGCGCTGATGGTCAAGAAATATCTGACCTCCCGCGGAATTGACTCCTGAAGGGCAGACGAAAAGGGCGGCGGACGTATGTCCGCCGCTTTTGCCGCTTCCGGTTATATTTCCAGCCGTTTGGTATAACATTTAGAAGGACAGCCCGGCGGCTGAAAAATTTACAGGAGAAACGTGTATGGAACTGGTGGAATTCTATGAGCGGATTGGCTTGCAGGCCGAAATCGTTCAAAAACTGCGAGAGGTTCGGGAGAAGATTGATTGGATGGAATTCGATTCCTGCTTGAAGCAGCTGATGGATGGGAGGTCAGCGGCGTCCGCTTACGAAAATTTGAAAACGCAGTTGGGGGAAGACGAGGAATGTATTAAGATGCTGTGTTGTCAATTGGAATGTGCCCGGCGGGCGTTTGCCGGATATCAGGAAAAGCAGATTCCGGACACGATATATATGGATACCATGAAATGTTTTCCAAGGTTTTTGGAAGAATGCAGAAAGAAAAACGGGAGGATGTTTTTTGACAGAGGGTGGTGGACCTACCGGCAGGTGAGTATGCAGCTATTCCGGATCGGAGCGTTGGAATATCAATTTCAGACATATGCGGGCGAAAACGTGATCGCGCTTCATATTCCCTCCGATGCGGATTTCTCCATAGAGGCGGTTGACGCGTCCCTGGAACAAGCCGAAAAATTTTTCCGGATGCATTACCGCCATTATTACTATGAAAAATACACCTGCAATTCCTGGCTGATGTCGCCGGTATTGCAGCCGCTGCTGCCTGAAGCATCGAATATACGGTCATTTCAGAGCCGCTTCGATATTGTGCAGGTTCATAAAGACGATACCGAATACATCGGGTGGCTGTTTCAGGTTCCAGCGGATACGGAATATAAAGACTTCCCCGCAAAAACCAGCTTGCAGAAAAAGGTCCGGGAATTGCTCCTCCATGGCGGAGCCGTTGGTTCCGCATATGGAGTGATGAAGGCTCGCAGAGGCTGACGGTTTGCGTTTTGGGTATTTTAACGAAGGAGCTGGAACTCTGCCGCAGGAAACGCAAAGAACCTGGGGGATGTCCATTTGTTCCTTTTCAGAAAAGTGTTGCTGGGATATAACTTCGGCGGTTTCCACAAAAGCACA
>CAJUTB010000036.1 GCA_910589315.1 uncultured Oscillibacter sp.
TGGCCGCATTGCTGCCGCTCTTGCCAAGCTCTTGTTCAACTCTTGATTCGCATTACCAATATCTTTCCTCGCCCGGCATTGTGCGAACCATAGAAGCGTCCATTGTTTCGGGAGCCGTTTCCCAGGCTTTTTGCGGGCACAGCTCTATTAGCTCTTGAACCAGCGCCCGGGATTCCGGCGGCAGCTGGATGGGAAGCGAATAGTGATACATTCCTCCCATTTTCCGTTCTTTGTAAAGTTCCAGAACCTCCTCACACAAAAGATGGTCCTTTGCGGAGATATCCTCAGCCTGTTTCCGCGCCTCGTTTTTTGCCTGGACAATCTGATCGTATTCTTCCCGCAAGCTCACGGCAATCCCTCCTTTTGATAGATGGTTCTTATCATAGCACGGCCTGTCCAAAGCCGCAACCAGTCACCAACCGGGCCGCCGCCGCTTATATTGTCATACGGGCCTCCCCGGCCCGAATTGCGATAAAGGCGTTGATGGATATGCTGCGGTCACTTGGCTGGGCCGCTTTAGGCACCGGCTTTACATTTCTAATGACCACCCTCGGCGCGGCGATGGTCTTTTTCCTCTCCGGCGAACCGAAGCCCCGGTTTCAAAAGGCTATGCTGGGCTTTGCCGCCGGGGTTATGACGGCCGCCTCGGTTTGGAGCCTGCTGCTCCCGGCGATTGAACAGGCGGAAACGGAAAGCCGCCTGCCCGGCTGGCTTCCCGCAGCGGCGGGGATGCTCTCCGGCGTGATTTTCCTGGCGGCCCTGGACTCCGTTCTTCCCCACCTGCGGCGGAACCGGACGGAATCAAACGTTGCTTGGCGGCAGAACACCCTGCTCATGACAGCCATTACCCTACATAACGTGCCCGAGGGAATGGCGGTTGGCCTGGCGTTTGCTCTGGCGGCCAACGGCGAGGGCGCAGTAGGCGCGATGGCGTTGGCGCTGGGCATCGGCATTCAGAATTTTCCGGAAGGCGCGGCGGTGGCGCTGCCGCTGCGGCAGGAGGGCCGGTCCCGGAGCCGGGCGTTTCTGGGCGGAATGCTCTCCGGCGCGGTGGAGCCGGTGTTCGGGATTCTGGTGGTGCTGATTGCCGCATGGACCCAGCCGCTGATGCCGTGGCTGTTGAGCTTTGCGGCGGGGGCGATGCTGTATGTGGTGGTGGAAGAACTGGTCCCACAGGCCCACAGCCGGGCGGGAACCTGCGGGTTTGTCGGCGGGTTTTTGATTATGATGGTGCTGGATGTGGCGTTGGGATGAAAAACGGCGGCAGTCTCAAGACTGCCGCCGCTTTAATGTTTGTTTCAGGTCGTAGAGCCATTTCGCTTTTCGCGCAAATACGATGACGGGGCGGAACTGGCCGCAGCCCTCGCATAGATCATAGTCGTCCGACAAAACATAGTCCCGTTCGGTTTTTTGGAAGCCGTTGAGCCGGTTCCAGCAGTCCAAACAAAATTCGGCCATGATAGATTCCTTTCTTCATCCCATGATAGCATAATATTACTACGGTGGGAATGATAGTGTCAAGTAGAAATTACCTATCTTTTGACTAAACATGGTTTGACACTTATGAAGAACACCTTTCATGGAAAATTCAACTGCTCTGGAACTCGTATCCGAAGGAGACGCAAAGAACTGAAGCTCTCTCAGGAACAGCTTGCCGCAAAACTGCAATTGGCTGGCTTGGACATTACTCAAAAAGCCATCAGCCGAATGGAAACTGGCCTGCGGGTAGTGCCGGATTATGAGATTCCGTTTCTGGCAGATGCCTTGGGCGTGTCCATCCTGTGGCTTTTGGGACGTGAAGCGGAGAATAATAAATAAGGCCGGATTTGCTTTCGCGTTCCCGGCCCGCTTTCCCCAGGAACGCGAAAGCGAATTGGCAGTGAAATAAAAAACGCAGCAGCTTCACAGCTGCCGCGCTTTTCGCTTGTCTGAACGCTTTTCCCCGGTTTATGTCCGGGCTTTGATCTGCTCCCCGCACTTGGGACAGGTGATGACAATGTTTCCCTTCCCGGTTGGTACCCGGCAAATGGCCTTGCAGCTCTTGCAGGTGAAATATTTGTGGTCCTTATCCATATGCCGCGCCTTTGCGGCGGCGGCGCGGCTCCGGACCGCCCAACGCCAGTTCAGCCACTTCTGGTTCTCCGCCTGCCGCTTGTACAGGTTCTTGGAGAATATGCGGAACAGCAGAAGGAGCATCAGCGCAAACACGGCCGTATCCAAAACCCGCTCCCAAAGCGCGCTTTTCAGGACGCCCCCCAGAATCCGGCCGGCGAAAAACAGGGCAATATAAAGCCACAGCAATACCCGATTCAGCTGGTCCATGCCGTTCCGCCCGTACATGAACCGGGACAACGTATTTCCGAGTTTTTGAAAAACGCCCATAAAACAAGTCTCCTTCACCGGCGAACGCCAGGTCCTTTTTTTGTATTTTACTCGCACATCGCCCGCTCGACAACCGTTTTTCGCGGAAATTTACAAAATGGTCATTTATTTTCCATCGGCCTTGTGCTATATTTGACTATTGTTATAAAATAAGGAAAAGGATGTGTATTATGGCAAAAAAACAATTTAAGGCAGAATCGAAGCGGCTCCTGGATCTGATGATCAATTCCATCTATACCCACAAGGAAATTTTCCTCCGGGAAATCATCTCCAACGCCTCCGACGCCTGCGACAAGCTCTGCTATCGGGCCCTTACCGACAGCGCGGTTGGCATGAACCGGGGCGATTTCCAGATTGAAATCACGGTGGACAAGGAAAAGCGGATTCTTACCGTCTCGGACAACGGCATTGGCATGAACAAGGAGGACCTGGAAACCAACCTGGGCGTCATCGCCTCCTCCGGCTCCTACAAGTTCAAGCAGGAGGTGGGAGACGACGCCAAGGATACCGATGTCATCGGTCAGTTTGGCGTGGGCTTCTACTCGGCCTTCATGGTCTCCGACCATATCACCGTTGTCACGAAGAAATACGGCGAAGACACGGCCTGGATGTGGCAGAGCGCGGGCGCGGACGGATACACCGTGACCGAATGCGAGCGCGAGACGGCGGGCACCAGCATTATCATGCATATCAAGCCCGACACCGGCGACGAAACGTACGGCGAGTTCCTGGAATCCTGGAAGCTCCAGGAGTTAGTAAGGAAGTATTCCGACTATATCCGTTTCCCCATTCGCATGGAGGTCTCCAAGACCCGCAAAAAAGAGGACTCTCCCGAGGACCAGCCCGAATATGAAACCTATCAGGAGACGGAAACGCTGAATTCCATGGTTCCCATCTGGCAGCGTCCGAAGTCCGAGGTGACGGCGGAGGAACACAACAAGTTCTACCGCGACAAGTTCCACGACTACGCCGACCCCCAGCGGGTGATCTCCGCTTCCGTCGAGGGGGCCGTGACCTACAAGGCCCTGCTGTTTGTCCCCGGCGCGGCTCCGTTCGATTACTACACCAAGGATTATGAAAAAGGCTTGCAGCTCTATTCCAACGGCGTTTTGATTATGGACAAGTGCGCCGACCTCCTGCCGGACCATTTCCGGTTCATACGGGGCGTGGTGGACTCCCCCGACCTGAGCCTGAACATCTCCCGGGAGCTGCTGCAGCATGACCGGCAGCTGAAAGTGATTGCCGGCAACCTGGAAAAGAAAATCAAGGCGGAACTGGCGAAGATGCTGGCGGAGGACCGGGAGGCTTATGAGACCTTCTGGAAAAACTTCGGGCGGCAGCTCAAATATGGCGCGGTGTCCGAGTACGGCGCGCACAAGGACCTTTTGCAAGACCTGCTCCTGTTCCATTCCTCCACGGAGAAAAAGCCGGTGACGCTGGAAGAATATGTCTCCCGGATGCCGGAGGAGCAGAAGTATATTTACTATGCCGCCGGGGAGACCGCCGATAAGATCGACAAGCTCCCCCAGACGGAGCGGCTGCGGGACAAGGGCACGGAAATTCTCTATTTCACGGAGGAAGTGGACGAGTTCTGCGCCCAGACGCTGCATGAATACAAGGAAAAGGAATTCCATTCCGTTCTGGACCAGGAGCTGGAGGAAGGCGACGAAAAGAAGGCCGAGGAGGCCGTGGAAGCCCATAAGGAAGCCTTTGACTTTGTCAAGGAAACCCTGGGCGACGCCGTGAAGGAAGTCCGGGCTTCGGCGCGGCTGAAGTCCCATCCGGTCTGCCTGACGGCAGGGGACGGTTTGAGCTTCGAGATGGAGAAGTATTTCCAGTCCATCCAGCCCGACAGGGCCTTCAAGGCGTCCCGTATCCTGGAACTGAACGTGGAACATCCGGCGTTCCAGGCGTTGGAGGCGGCGGTGTCCGCCGACCCGGAAAAGGCGAAAGCCTATGCGCAGCTGTTGTATAACCAGGCGTTGCTGATTGCGGGCCTTCCGCTGGATGACCCCTCCGGATACACGGATCTGGTTTGCGGCCTGATGCAGTAAAACAAATGAAAACCCGCCGGGACAAGCCGTCCCGGCGGGTTGTTTTCATTTTCCTGCTGCCTGTTTCATGGAAAGGGATATCCGTTTCTTTTTCTCGTCCACTTCCAGAACCATGACCTTCACCACGTCGCCCACGGAGACCGCTTCCGACGGATGTTTAATGAAACGGTCCGCCACCTGGGAGATGTGGACGAGACCGTCCTGATGGACGCCGATATCCACAAATACGCCGAAGTCGATCACGTTCCGCACGGTGCCCGTGAGAACCATGCCCGGCTGTAAATCCTTCATTTCCAGCACGTCCGTCCGCAGGACGGGCTTTGGCAGGCTGTCCCGGATGTCCCGGCCCGGCTTCAGAAGCTCCGACACCACGTCCCACAGCGTCAGCACGCCTACGCCCACCTCTCCGGCAATCGCTTCCTCGCCATAGGCTGCGACGTTGGCCCGCAGGTCGCCCAGTTTCCCCGCGCGTACGTCGGACAATTGACGCCCAGTCAGTTTCAGAATCCGCTCGGCGGCGGCGTAGCTCTCCGGGTGAACGGCGGTGTTGTCCAGTACGGATTTGCTCTCCGGCACCCGCAGAAAACCCGCGCACTGCTGAAACGCTTTCGGGCCCAGCTTGGGGACTTTCAAGATCTGACTGCGGGAAGTGAAGGGGCCGTTTTCCTCCCGGTAGGCCACGATGTTTTTCGCAGTGGAGGCCGTCAGGCCGGCAACCCGCTGCAACAGCGACGGCGACGCTGTGTTCACGTCCACGCCCACGGCGTTCACGCAGTCCTCCACCACGCCCGCCAACGCCTCGTCCAGACGCTTCGGCGGCATATCGTGCTGGTACTGCCCCACGCCGATGGCCTTGGGGTCGATTTTCACCAGCTCTGCCAGGGGGTCTTGCAGACGGCGGGCGATGGAGACGGCGGAACGAAGGTTGACATCAAACTGCGGGAATTCCTCCGCGCCCAAGGGACTGGCCGAATACACCGACGCGCCCGCCTCGGAGACGATCATGTAGCTCACCTGCGCCCCCTCCGCGTTGACCTCGCGGATCAGCTCGACGGCCATCTGTTCCGTCTCCCGGCTGGCGGTGCCGTTGCCGATGGCGATGTGTTCCACGCCGTGCTTCTGAATCAGCTTACGCAGCGCGGCAATGGCCTCGTGTTTCTGCCGCTCGCCGTAGGTGGGATAGACGACCGCCGTATTCAGCACCTTGCCCGTGCCGTCCACCACGGCGACTTTGCACCCCATGCGGTAGCCGGGGTCCAGGCCCATCGTCACCTTGCCCTTCACCGGCGGCTGCATCAGCAGCGGCTTCAGATTCAGCGCAAACTGCCCGATGGCCCCTTCGCAGGCGGCCTCCGTCAGACTGCTTCGGGCCTCCCGCTCCAGGGAGGGGAAAATCAGGCGGTCATAAGCGTCTTCCGCGGCGGCTTTCACAAATTCCATGGCCCGGCTGCCCGGCATTACGGCCCGGCGGCGGACGGATTGCAGCGCGGCGTCCCGGTCCAGCTCAACGGAAACCTTCAGCACGTTTTCTTTCTCGCCCCGGTTGACGGCCAGGACCTGATGGCCCTGCATCCGGGAGAGGGGCTGCCGGAAGTCATAATAGAGCCGGTAAACGGTGTCCTCCTCCGTGGCGGCGGAGCTGTGCAGAAAACCGCTCCGCACCAGCAGTGCGCGCAGACCCTTCCGGAGTTCGGCGTCGTCGCTCAGCCATTCCGCCACGATGTCGGAGGCCCCCGCAAGGGCGTCCTCCGGCGTTTCCACGCCTTTTTCCGGGTCCACGTATGCCTGCGCCGCTTCCAGCGGGTCCGGGCAGTCCGCCCCTTGGGCGAACAAAACTGCCGCCAGGGGTTCCAGACCTTTTTCCCGGGCCGCCGTGGCGCGGGTGCGGCGTTTTTGCTTATAGGGCCGGTACAGGTCTTCCACCTCGGCCAGCGTGGCGGCCTTGTCGATGGCGGCGGACAGCTCGTCCGTCAGCTTTCCTTGTTCCGCGATGGAATTTTTGACGGCCTTCCGCCGTTCCACCAGCCCCCGCAGATAGCGGAGGCGTTCTTCCAGGTTCCGCAAAACGGTGTCGTCCATGGCCCCGTGCAGTTCCTTGCGGTAACGGGCGATGAATGGAATGGTGTTGCCTCCGTCCAGGAGCTGGACGACGTTGGCGACGTGCTGGGCGTTCTGGCCCACTTCCTGGGCGAGGGTGGTGATGATTGGATCCATAAAGCTCCTTTCTGTGCAGTGCGTCAGGGGGTTTCGTTCAGATTGGCAAACCGGGCGTCGGTGGCCCGGAAGGTGCGGCGGAGGAAGAAGATGCTTAAAATCAGGGAAATAACCTCCGAAATCGGGTAAGCGAACCAGACCAGGTCCAGACGGCCCGTCTGGGCCAGCAGCCACGCGACGGGCAGCAATACCAGCAATTGACGGCAAACGGAGATGATCAGCGTGTGAACCGGATTGCCGATGGCCTGACAGACGGACCCGGCGATGATATCAAAGCCCGCCAGAAGGAAGGAGTAGCTGATGATTCGCAGGGCCGCGATGCCCATGGACAGCATTTCCGCCGAGGGGCTGAAAAAGGACAGCAGCACGCCTGGAATCAGGTTGAAGGCCGCCCAGCCGATGATCATGATGACGGTGGCCACCGCGGCGGTGAGGCGGAAGGTGTGCTTCACGCGGTCGGGCCGGGCCGCGCCGTAGTTATAGGAGATAATCGGGACCATACCGTTATTCAGGCCGAAAACCGGCATGAAAATGAAGCTCTGAAGTTTGAAATACGCGCCGAAAACGGCGGTGGCCGTGTCGGTGAAGCTGATGAGGATTTTATTCATGCCGAAGGTCATGACGGAACCGATGGACTGCATGATGATGGATGGAAGGCCGATATGATAAATTTCACGGGCGATCGCGGGGTTGAGGCGGATTTCCCGAAGGCGGATGTGAATTTCCTTGTTGAATTTCAGGTTGATGATCAGGCCGATGACGGCGGCGGTGATCTGTCCGATGACCGTTGCGGCGGCGGCTCCGGCCACCTCCATCCGGGGGAAGCCGAACAGGCCGAAAATCAGAATCGGGTCCAGGATGATGTTGATGACCGCGCCGATGAGCTGGGTGATCATGGAATACAGCGTCCGGCCGGTGGACTGCAGCAGCCGCTCAAAGCAGAACTGACTGAAAATGCCGATGGATAATCCCAGGCAGATGGTGGCGTAGGACGTGCCATAATCCACAATAGGGGCAATGTCCGTCTGGGCCAGGAAGAACGCGCGGGAGAACAGAAGGCCGCAGACGCCGAAGATTACGCCGCTGCAAAGGGTGAGGAAGATGCCGGTGTTGGCGGCCTTGTCGGCTACGTCCTGTTTTTTCTCGCCCAGGGAGCGGGAGAGCAGGGCGTTCATGCCCACGCCGGTGCCGCCGCCCACGGCGATCATGAGGTTTTGCAGCGGGAAGGCCAGGGAGACGGCGTTCAGGGCGTCCTGGCTCAGACGGGCAACGAACACGCTGTCCACGATGTTATAGAGAGCCTGAACCAACATGGAAATCATCATGGGAACGGCCATGCTGGCCAGCAAAGGGGCAATGGGCATGATGCCCATTTTGTTTTCCTGGGGCGCGGGAGATTGGGGAGCGTTATGGTTCATGTCGGAAATCCTTTCTATGTCTATATCTTATGTTCGTGTTTTGTTCGAGGAAAAGGACGCGGCAGCCTGCCGCGCCTTTTGAGGCTGGGGATATATTATTCGGGGTAGCGGGTGTAAACGTCAAAGGAGATGGACTTGCTGTTAGGCCAGACCTGCCGGACATCCCAGCCGATTCGGTACACGTCCTGAGCGTCGGTGACGGCTTCCGTGATGGTAAATACAGTCTGACCGTTCTCCGTCTTTGGCCGCTCCACGATAGCGGCAACGTGAAGCAGAAGCCCGTTTTTGTCCAGGTAAATCACAACGTCACCGGGACGGGCGTCGGCAAGGGTGGTCTTTCGGAGCGCGAAGCCCGCCTGCCCATAGATCGTATCGCTGACAAGAGTGGCCCATGCGCCGCAGCCGATGACGTTGCTGGTGTGAGTGTTGGGGTCTTCTGCGCGGGAATAGAGATAGGTCGCGTTTCTCACGGGGCTGGCGTCGCCGTAGGGATAGCCTGCGGAAAAATTAGTCCCCTCCAAATACAGGGTCCGCAGCTCCTTTATCATCTCCGCCACGTTTTCCTCCGTGGGAGCTTTGCCGTTGGTCAGCGTGGTGGGGACTTCTTGCGGCTCCTCCGGAAGCGAGGCGAGGACGCCGGGGGCCTGGGACATATACCGCGTCATCCGGTAAATCACCATTGCGGCCTGTCCCCGGCTTGTGGAGCGGGAGCCCCCAAAGCTGCCGTCCGCCTGCCCGGTGATGATGCCCAGGGCGAATACCGTTTTCACCGCGTCCTCGTAATACTCGCCAACGGAAGCATAGTCTTTGATCTTGGCCGCGGCGGCGTTTTTGGCCTCCTCGGACACGGTATAGCCCTTGTCCTTCATGACGTTTGCGATAAACTTGGACATATCCCTGCGGGTGATGCTCTGATTCATGACCGAGGGCTGCGCCCAGCTTTTCTCGCCGTAGGGCATAACGCCGCATGCGGCCAGCGCGGCCGCGCTGGGGGCGTACCAGTTCACAGATTTCCAGCGGTCAAACGCCTCGTCCTCGCCGGTGTAAAAGGCGCGGACCAGCATGACGCAGAACTGGGCGCGGGTCACAGAAACCCCAGGCCGGAAGGTTCCGTCGGAATAGCCGGAGAGGATGCCCTTCCGGGCACAATCCTGAATGGCATCATGGAAGATATATTGCTCAGATATGTCGGAGAACTCCGACGCGCTGGCCGGAACGGCCAGTCCCAGGCAGAGGACGAGGGTCAAAACCAGAATGATCGTGCGTTTCACGGAAAACCTTCTTTCTTCAATCGAAGGGCGGGGCCTGCGGCGGCAAACGCGCTCCTTTCCATTGTCCATTATTTTTTCAGTTCTCCGGTGGCGAGCTGGGTTAAATAGGCGTTCAGGAAGCCGTCCAGTTCGCCGTCCATCACCGCGTCAATGCCGCCGGTTTCATAGCCTGTGCGGGTGTCCTTCACCATCTGGTAGGGCATGAACACATAGGACCGGATCTGGCTGCCCCATTCAATTTTCATCTGGACGCCTTTGATGTCGGAGATTTTTTCCGCGTGCTGCTGGGCTTTAAGCTCCAGGAGCTTGGCCCGCAGCATTTTCATACAGTTGTCCTTATTCTGGAACTGGCTCCGCTCCTGCTGGCTGGCGACCACGATGCCCGTGGGCTTGTGAATCAGCCGCACGGCGGAGGAGGTTTTATTGACGTGCTGTCCGCCCGCGCCGCTGGCCCGGTAGACCTGCATTTCAATGTCCTCGTCCCGAATCTCAATGGACTCGTCGTTTTCCAGCTCCGGCATGACCTCCACGGCGGCGAAAGAGGTCTGACGGCGGGCGTTGGCGTCGAAGGGGGAGACCCGCACCAGCCGGTGGACGCCGTTTTCGCTCTTGAGGAGGCCGTAGGCGTTTTCGCCCTCGATGGAGATGGCGGCGGATTTGATGCCCGCCTCGTCGCCGTCCTCATAGTCGAGGATTTTGTAGGTGAAGCCCTTCCGCTCCACCCAGCGGGTGTACATCCGGTAGAGCATTTGGGCCCAGTCCTGGGCTTCGGTGCCGCCCGCGCCGGCGTGAAACTGTAAAATCGCGTTGCAGTTGTCGTACTCGCCGGAGAGGAGGGTCGCCATGCGGGTTTCCGCGGTGCGGGTTTCCAGGGCGGCGTATTCGGTTTTCAGTTCGTCGAGAAGTTCTTCGTCCTCGGCCTCCTGGCCCATTTCGCAAAGGGCTATCAGGTCTTCCCAGGCGGCGAATAACTTCTCCTGGCGGGTGATTTTGTTTTGCAGCTGCTTCAGCCGCTGCTGGACCTTCTGGGACCGTTCCAGGTCGTTCCAGAAACCGTCCTGGGCGGTTTCGTCCGCCAGACGGGCGGCCTCCTGGCGGGCCGTGTCGATGTCCAGGGCGGCGGACAGCTTCTCCAGCTCCGGGCGCAGGTCCCGCAGCTTCTGCCGGTAAGCGTCGTATTCAATCAGTGCCATGTTACGTCTCTCCAAATCCTTCAATTTCGTCAGTCTCCCTATTATATCGAAGCAAATTTTATTTGTAAAGAGAAACATTTTATTCCATTCCGGGAAATGATACGGAAACGTTTCCAAATGATACAAAAACGTTTCCGCTTGTTCACAGTTTGTTCATGAATGTGGAGGGAGTTTCCGCTATGTTATAGAAGCAGGGATTTTCCCCTGGACGTGATTTGACTTTTGCATGGAGGGAATCAAATGAACGGATTTTGGAAACGAAAGCTGCCGGCGTTTTTGCTGGCTATGGTTTTGCTGGCCAGTACAATGCCCGGCGCGCTGGCCGATGAACACAACACCAACCATACATGGAAAAAGGAGTGGTCATCCAACGCAATGGGCCACTGGCATGACTGCGCTGTCCCCGGATGCAGTGAGAAAAGCGTAACAATCCCGCATACCATGTCCTCCCAGTATTTTTACCAAAATGAAACGTATCATGTGCGGAAATGTACGGACTGTGACTATGTGATGGAGCAGACCGGACATAACCTGCCTGCCCAGCCGAGCCGGGTGATCGAGGCCACCTGCTATCAGGAGGGCAAAAAGATATACACCTGTATGGATGGCTGCGGTTATTCCAAAGAGGAGATTATTGCTGCCACAAATAGACATGTAGCAGCAGAAACCTGGGCATCTGACGATTCTTACCATTGGCACGCCTGCACAACGGAAGGCTGTACCTATAACGGACTTAGCCGGGCTGCACACTCTTATGAGTCTGGGGTCTATGCCTCCAATGCCTCTCAGCACTGGCGAATTTGCAAGATCTGCAACGGCACGTCCGCGAAGGAAAGCCATGTGGACAGCAATCCTCGGGACGGGCGTTGCGACGCCTGCAACTATACCATGAGTGCTGTTCCTGGAAATACCAGCGAGAATTTCACCCTTAACGTCGGAACCTCCTCCCGCACCGTCGGCAGCGATATTTCCGAGCAGATTGACACCCGCTTTGTCTCCCGTCACGGACGGCATTTCACGAAGGTCTATTTCTCCGACGAATCCGCCCGCGCCTACGGCACCCTTTACGCCGACGACCGCCTGACGTCCCTGGGTTCCCGGGATTATGTCCGGTCCGGCAGCTCCAGCTATCCCGTCCGGGACCTGTATTTCGTCCCCGGAACCTCCAGCGGCTACACCGTCCGCTACACGGCGCGGGATGACTATGACAACACCATGAGCGGCCTGATCACCATCAACAGCGACGCGTCCGCCAGCTCCACCATTACATACGCCGCCGCCCCCGGCGAGCGGGTGGATTTCCGGGCCGGGGATTTCTATGACGCCTTCCGCAAGCTCAGCGGCGGCAACAGCAACCTTTCCTGGGTGGAAATCATCCCCACTAACGCTTACGAGGACTTTGACGGCGCGCTGTACAACGGTTCCCGCACCATGACCTATAATTACCTCGACCGTGCGCGGTTCTATTACGACGACCGTGACGTGACCTCGGACAGCTATGATTTCCTGCTGGAGGACCTGAACTTCCGCGCCGCTTCCGGCGCGCGGGACGGCGACAGCGTTTCCCTGACCTACCGGGCCTATTCCCGGAACGGCGGAAGCTCCTATGAGGGCACGCTGAAGCTGGTGGTCAGCAAGGACGGCGTGAGCAGCGACACCGTTACCCTCCGCATTGCTCCCGGCAGCTCCGCCACGCTGGACCGCACGGCCTTCAACCGCGTTTACCGCAACTATTACAACAACTCCACCCGCACCATCCGGTATATCGCCTTTGATGCCGGCGGCGATTACACCAGCTTTTCCGGCAAGCTCTACGCCTCCGGGCACAACGATTTCACCCGGGACGACCTGTCCTATAACGGGGAGCTGTTCAGCTATGACCGGGACAGTTACAGTGATTACGCTATCAACGACCTGGTGTTCCGCGTCAGCAGTAGCGCGCGGAACGGCGAAACCCTCTCCATTCCCTTCCGGGCATATGACAGCAACGGCGATTATGCCCAGGGCACGCTGAAAATCATTGCGGACGAATACGGCTCGGAGGATACCATCGTCTACGAGGTCGCGCCCAACGGCACGGTCGATTTCACCATAGCAGATTTTAACAAGTTCTACCGCACCATGTCCAACAACAATAACCGGACGATTAAATATGTGGTTTTCTCGGCGGATTCCTCGTATAATAACTTTCCCGGCAGTCTGTACACCAGCAACACCGCCCTCACCCGCTCGGACTTGAGCTACTCCAAGACCCTGTTTTATTACAACAGCTCCAGCGACGGCAATTTCGCCCTGAACAGCCTCAGCTTCCGCACCAACAGCAGCGCGCGGGTGGGCGATTCCATCAGCATCTCCTTCCGGGCCCATTATACGGACCGGGATTATGAGGAAGGCACCCTCCGGATCGACGTGACCAGCACCGCCGCCCGCACCATCCGCTATGAGGCGGCTCCCGGCGGTACGGTAAACTTCAAGCACGAGGATTTCAACAACGTCTACCGCACCATGAGCGGCAACGACCGGCGGAATATTGCCTATGTGGTCTTTGACGCCCCCAGCGCGTATACGAATTTCGCGGGCAAGATTTACAGCGGCAGCACCGATTTCACCCGCAGCGAGCTGGCATATTCCAAGCTGCGTTTCTACTACGACAACCGCAGCGACGGAGATTATGACCTGGAGACGCTTTCCTTCAAGGCCACTTCCAGCGCAAAGGAAGGCGATACGATTTCCATTCCCTTCCGCGCCCATTACGACGACTACGACTGGGAGGAGGGCACGCTGAAAATCGTGATCTCCAGCTCGGCGGACGGCACCGTTAACTATATGGTTGCGCCGGGCGCAGAGACGGCCTTCCGAATCAGCGATTTCAACGACGCCTACCGCGCCGTCTCCGGCAATTCCAACCGCACCATTCGCTATGTCACCTTCTCGGCCCCCGCCGCTTACGACAGCTTTGCCGGAAAGCTCTACACCAGCGCGGCGACCTCTTATCTCAGCCGCCGGGAACTGGCTTACAGTGGGACCAAGTTCTTCTACAACAGCCAGAGCTATGGCGATTACGCCCTGAATTCCCTCACGTTCAAAGCGGACAGCGGCGCGAAGCAGGGCGCGTCCATCACGATTCCCTTCCGCGCCCACTATTCGGAAACCGACTACGCGGAAGGCTCGGTGAAAATCACCGTCAACAGCGGCGCGGCAGGCGACATCTCCTATACCGTCGCGCCGGGCAAGACCGTGAACATCAGCCGGACGGACTTCAACAATTATCTGCAAAAGACGTACAGCGGCTATAACGTCAGCTATGTAGTCTTTGAGCAGCCCGGCAATTCCGAATTCAACCCCGCCGACGGGACCTTCTACTGCGGCTACGGCACCAGCTATTCCACCTCCTTCTCCCGGACGACCCTGCCGGACACCCGGTTCTATTACAGCAAAGAGGACGTGCGGGACGGAGACTATGAGCTGGACGACCTCACCTTTGCCGCGGCCAGCTCCTTCAACGGCTCCGTTACCCTCCGCTTCACGGCGTACAGCGCCGGGTCCCGCTCCGTCACCGGCACGCTGGTGATCAAGCCCGTCGGCGCGTCCGCAACTTCCAACTACGTGGGCAGTATCCGCTATGCCGTCACCAGCGGCACCAACGTCCAGATCAATTCCAACGACATTGCGCGCTATTACCGCTCGGTGTATGCCACGGATACGCTGCAATATGTCACACTGAACGACGTGCCCTCCACCGGCGGACTGTATTATAACTATTACAGCGCGAGCAATTACGGCACGGCCTCCCGGGAACAGCTCACCGCCGCCAACCGCAGCGGACGCAGCTTCTACATGAGTCCGACTTCCACCAGCCAGTATGCCCTGACGGAATTGACCTATGTGCCCAGCGGCTCCAACTACTGCGTTACCATTCCTTTCACGGCCTACGGCACCAGCGGACGTTCCGTAACCGGCGGCATTCTGATCAGCGTCAGCAGCAAGGCGGTTTCGGAGGTTTACGGCGCGACGCCGAAGAATACGGCGGTAACGTTCCCCTCCTCCGCGATTTACGCCGCCGTTACCGCGGCAACGGGAACCGCCCTGAACAGCGTTCAGCTCCTGAAGCTGCCGGCCGCCAATGTGGGCGTGGTCTACTTCGGCTCCGGCACGGCAACGCCTGCCACCACCACCGCGGCCTATACCTATTCCGGCAGCACGCAGACGATGAACCAGCTACGGTTCGTGCCTGCCAATAACTACACCGGCTCTGTGGAAATCCCTTACGTGGCCCTGAACGCCAACGGCGCGGCCATCGCCTCCGGCGTGTTCTCCCTGGGCGTTGTGAACAATGTCCGGAGCTTTGGGGATGTGACAACCTCCACCTGGTGCTACAAGTACGTCACCGAACTGGCGGACGCCTCCGTCATTGACGGCTACGCCGACGGTTCCTTCAAGCCCAACAATACCATCACCTACGGCGCGGCCCTGAAACTGGTCATGCTGGCGGCGGGCTACCCGGAAATCGCGCCCACGAACAAGAACAGCGTGTTCAGCGGCTATCTCGACCGCGCCCGGGCCGACGGACTGATTACCCGGACAAACGTCAACCTGAGCGCGTCCATCACCCGCCTGCAAGTGGCGCAGCTGGCCGCCGGGGCCATGAAGCTGGACATCAACAACCTTTCCAGCGTCAAGCCCTTTACCGACACGGCGGACGTATACGTCCAGGCGTTGAACGCCGCCGGCATTGTCGAAGGCTATTTCAACAACGGCACCAGCACATTCAAGCCTGGCAACACCCTTACCCGCGGACAGGTTTCGGCCATTGTCTGGCGGATGCGGAATTATAACCGGTAAAGCATTCCAAAAGGCAGGAAGGGCCGCTTCAAAAAGCGGCCCTTCCTTTTTCCCCAGGAATTACCGGCTTTTTTGCAGAAAAAACCGCTGGAATGTTTGGACATTCCCAGCGGTTTATGGTACAATGACAAAAAAGCGGCAGGAAACCTGGGGTTGAGAAACGACTTGTGAGCAAATATGGAACAATCAAGAAAACATCTGCAAAAAGCCAAACGAAAAAAACGAAATCTGATTCTCTCCGCCGTCCTGCTGGCGGCGGTGTGCATTGCGGGGATGGAACTGCTGGTTTGCCGGTGGGCGGACCCGCTTTTGTACGACGAGATTATGACGCCGGTGCGGGCGTGCGCCCAGGCGTTCGTCCGCACAGCGGCGGACACGGGGCGAGCGGTTTGGCGGCAGGCCGAACAGGCGGGGGCGGAGGCCCGGCGTCAGCTGGACCGGACCTGCATCGCGCTTCAGGCCCAGTGGGAGATTTTCACGGCCTCTCCGGCGGACGACGCCGAGGCGACGACGCTGGCGGAGCCGGAAGCCAAACTTCCCCCCAAGCCCGCGCCGGAGGAGATCACCGGCCTTGAAATTCGGAACGGCGTGGAATATCTGACCGGCGGCGGTGTGGACGTGGTTTACTTCAACCAGACCGACATGGCCTGGGAGGAGGCGCATTATGGCTCGGACCCCTTGAGCAGCCACGGCTGTGGGCCAACGGTGATGTCGATGGTGGTTTCCACCTTGCAGGGGGAGGTCATAAACCCGGTGGATATGGCGCAGTTCTGCGTCAGCCGGGGCTACTGGGCGAAAAACCACGGGTCGTATCATGCGATTATACCGGGAACCGCCCAGTTCTACGGTTTGACATGCACCTCCATTCCCCCGGAGGAGATCGACCAGGAACAGCTTTTTTCCCGGCTGGAAGCGGGGGAACTGGTGGTCGCGCTGGTCACGAAGGGCCATTTTACCAAGGGCGGGCATTTTATTCTCTTGCGGGGCGTCACGCCCGAAGGACAGGTGCTGGTAGCGGACCCGGCCAGCCGGGAGCGGAGCCTGATGCCCTGGGATTTGGATTTGATCGTGAGCGAGCTTTCCAAAACCCGGAGCAACGGTTCGCCCTTCTGGTTAATCTCCCGGGGAGAAACGGCCTGAAAGAAACGCCTCCAGTTCCGGAACCGTTTGCACGACGGCAATTGCGCCGCTGTCCCGCAGCTCGTTGGGAACGGCGTAGCCGAAAAACTCCACGCCCAGGCAGTCGATGCCGCATTCCCTCGCGCCCAGTACGTCGAATTTCCGGTCTCCGATCATCAGGACGGACGGTTTGTCGGCGTCCGTCAGGCCCAGACGGGCGAGGGCTTCCCGAATCGCGGCGGCTTTGCTGCCGCGATTTTCCGGCGTACAGCCGGAGATGACCGTCAAAGACGGCGTGAAGCCAAAGCGCGCGCAGATGGACTCGCACAGCTCCTGGGGCTTGGAGGACGCCAGGGCCAGGGTGTAACCCTGGTCCTTCAAGCGTTTCAGGACCTCCGCGATGCCGGGGGCGGGTTCGTTTTCAAACTGGCCGATGGGGACGTAGCGTTCCCGGTAAAGGCGCATGGCCTCCTCGGCTTTTTCCAGGGGGTACCGGCAGAATTCCAGAAAGGATTCCCGCAGGGGCGGACCGACAAACTGCACCAGAATGGAGTCATCCGGCGGCGTGTCGCCCAGCTGCTCGATGGCCCAGCGGGCGCAGTTCATAATCCCCTCTTTGGAATCGGTCAGAGTGCCGTCCAGGTCGAATAATAAATAACGGTACATGTTATGGCTCCTTATGGTTGATAGGCCGGAACAAGGACGCCGCAGGCGGAGGCGTCCAGCTCCAGGGCGGGGCCGTCCAGACGGCGGAATTCCGAGTACAGGGCAAGGAAATCCTCCACGCCGCCGACATTCGGCAGGCCGTAGGGGGCGTGGCGGTAGTGCATGGGGAGGATACAGCGGGGATGCAGGGCGTCGCAGATTTGTTTCGCCTCCGCCGGGCCGATGGTGTAGAAGCCGCCCACGGGAATCATGAGGGCGTCCACGGGACCGATGGCGGCGGTTTGTTCCGGCGAGAGCAGATGCCCCAGATCCCCCAGGTGGACCGCCCGCGTGCCGCCGGCCTCAAAAATGCGGACGGTGTTGGGGCCGCGCAGCGCGCCCTTTTGCCCGTCGTGGAACGTTTCCACCGCCTGTACAGTAAACGGGCTGTCCGCCTTGGGCAGAATCTCCGCGCGGTCAATGGCGTTGTGGTCGGCGTGCTGGTGGCTGCAATATACTTCGTGGACGGACACATGGGGGTCCGGATAGCCCTCCACGCCGGTGTATAAGTCGGTTGCGATGCGGTAGCCGTCCTGTTCCAGCAGGAAACAGGCATGGCCCAGCCAGGTCAGTTTCATGGAACATCCTCCTTACAGAAAATCAGGGGACGGACCTGGGTCCGCCCCCGTCTGTTTTATTATAGCATACTTTTTCCCGCTTTTACAGTCCGTTTCTCTTTTTTCATTCCTTCGGGCCGTCTTCGGGCTTCTCCGGGTTTGAGGCGTCCTTGAAATTTTTGGAAAAGGTGATGATTTTGGGATTACGGCGAACGACGATTACGATGAATGCCGCCAGGATTCCCAAAAGCAGAATCCCCACCCAGGCGTGGGCCAGGAAGATGGCGAAGGCTTCCAGGAAATCGCGGAAGCCCTGCCAGCTCTCGCGGAAGGCTGTGCCGAGGCGGTCGGAGAAGGTGGGCGGCGTCTGTTCCGTCGTGGAGAGGCGGGCCACTTCATACAGGTGGATGGAGACGGTTGCGAAGTCTACCAGCGCGTCGTACCGGCGCAGCTCGCCGGAGAGCTGTTCCACGGCCAGCTCCGTTTCCGCGATGGCGTTTTCGATAGTGATGATGTCCTCCATGCTTTCCGCACGGGCCAGAAGGGCTTGCAGGCGTTCGAGCTTGGTGCGCTGGGTGACAAGGCGGCTTTCGGTGTCGTAATACTGTTCGCTGATGTTTTCTCCGCTCTTGTCCTGGTAAGTAATGTGGCCGATATTCCCGACGCTGTGCAGGAAGCTCTGAAACTGCGCCGACGGAATCCGAACGGTATAATTTCCGCTGCGGTAGCCGCTGCCGGGGCTGCTGGCGGACGCATACTCCATGTAGCCGCCCATCTGCTCCACCAGCGTTTCCAGATTGGAGGCGCAGTCCGAATAGGCGGTGGTTTCCATTTCGAGATTTGCCGTATAGATTATTTTCGCGTTGTCCAGGCGCGAGTTGGACGGGATGCCGCCGGAAGCGGCGTAGTCTTCGCCGCCGTAGCCCATATCCTCGCTTTCGTCGAAGACCTCCGGGGCCCAGTAGCTGCCGTCCCGGTCCGCCGGCGAATTCTCGGCTGGGGAAGAACTGGCGGTTCCTCCGCTGTCGCTGGAGGTTTCTCCAGGACTTCCACTGGCACCTCCGCAGGCCGTCAGCAGCGCGGCCAGAAGGGCCAAGGTACACAAAATGGCAAGGCTTCTTCGTTTCATCGCTTCATCCTCCTTTTTGTGGGACCGTCTTCCTTCGGTCCCTTTGTTAAATATAGACGGGTTTTTGAGAGAAAAGGTTCCGTGATTTATGAAAAAAACCGTCCAGCAGGAGGAATATTCCGCCGGACGGTTTTTCCGTTTGTCAAGCGTCCGTCCGTTCGCCGCGGCGGATGCCGTGGATGTTGTAGGGCGTCGTTTGGTAAACGCAGTAGTTCAGCCAGTTCCCGTACAGCAGGTGGGCGCAGGAACGCCAGCGGACCAGCGGTTCCTGTGCGGGGTCGTCTTGGGGGAAGTAGTGCTGCGGAAGCGAAATGTCCACGCCTGCGGCCACGTCCCGCAGGTATTCTTTTTTCAGCGTGTCCCGGTCGTACTCGGCGTGGCCCATCAGGAACACCTGACGCCCCTGATCCGTCTTGACGGCGTATACCCCCGCCTCCGGGGAATCGGCCAGGATTTTCAGTTCCGGAACCGCTTCGATGTCCGCTGCATTTACGGTGGTGTTGCGGGAGTGGGGCACCCAGAACTGGTCGTCAAAGCCCCGGAACAGGATGAAATTCGGGTCAATCAGGCGGTGCTGAAACACGCCGAACAGCTTTTGGGAAAGCGAACGCTTGGGGATGCCGTAATGGTAGTACAGTCCCGCCTGGGCTCCCCAGCAGATGTGCAGGGTCGAGTGAACGTGAGTTTTGCTCCACTCCATGATTTCGCACAGCTCCGGCCAATAGTCCACCTCCTCGAAGGGCAGATGCTCCACCGGCGCGCCGGTGATGACCAGACCGTCAAAGGTCCGCTCCCGCACGTCGGCAAAGGTTTTGTAGAAGGAGAGCATATGCTCCTGGGAGGTGTTCCGGGAATTGTGCCCGGCGGGGGCGATCAGCTCCAGCTCGATTTGCAGCGGCGTGTTTCCCAGAACGCGGGCAAGCTGGGTTTCCGTGTCCACCTTGGTAGGCATGAGGTTCAAAAGGAGAATTTGCAGGGGCCGGATGTCCTGAGTGATGGCGCGGGTCTCCGTCATGACAAAGATATTCTCCGCCGTCAGCGTTTGGGTGGCGGGCAGCTGGTTTGGAATTTTAATCGGCATTATTCAACGGCCTCCAATGCTTGGCGGATGTCGGAAATCAAGTCCTCCCTGCTTTCCAGGCCGCAGGACATCCGAACCAGGCCCGCGGGCACTCCGGCGGCTTGCAGCTGTTCGTCGGTCATCTGACGGTGTGTGGAGGTAGCGGGGTTCAGGCAGCAGGTGCGTGCGTCGGCCACGTGGGTTTCAATCGCCGCCAGCTGCAAACGCCGCATAAAGACGCCGGCGGCTTCCCGTCCGCCCTTCAGCTCGAAGGACACCACGCCGCAGGAACCGTTCGGCAGGTACTTTTGTGCAAGCGCGTGGTATTTGTCTCCCGGAAGGCCGCAGTAATGGACCCGTTCGACCTTGGGATGGGCTGCCAGAAACTCCGCCACGGCCTGCCCGTTTTCGCAGTGCCTCTGCATCCGGACGTGAAGGCTTTCCAGACCCAGATTCAGGTAAAAGGCGCTCTGGGGCGACGGCGTGCAGCCCAGGTCCCGCATGAGCTGGGCGGTGCATTTGGTAATGAAGGCCCCGCCCTGTCCGAATTTTTCCGCGTAGGTGATGCCGTGATAGCTCTCGTCCGGCGTGCAGAGGCCGGGGAATTTGTCCGGGTGGGCAAGCCAGTCGAAACGGCCGGAATCCACGATGGCCCCGCCCACCGCCGCGCCGTGGCCGTCCATGTATTTGGTGGTGGAGTGGGTCACGATGTCCGCGCCCCACTGGAAGGGGCGGCAGCCCACGGGGGTGGGGAAGGTGTTGTCGACGATCAGGGGGACGCCGTGACGGTGGGCGGCGGCGGCAAATTTTTCAATATCCAGCACCGTCAGGGCGGGGTTGGCGATGGTCTCGCCAAACACGGCCTTGGTATTGGGCCGGAAAGCGGCGTCCAGTTCCTCCGGCCTGCAGTCCGGGGAGATGAACGTGGCTTCTACGCCCATTTTCGCCATGGTGACGGAGATGAGGTTGAAGGTGCCGCCGTAGATGGTGGAGGAGGAGACGATGTGGTCTCCCTGGGCGGCGATGTTAAAGAGGGCGAAGAAGTTGGCGGACTGGCCGGAGGAGGTGAGCATGGCCGCGGTTCCGCCCTCCAGGGCGGCGATTTTCGCCGCGACGTAATCGCAGGTGGGGTTTTGGAGGCGGGAGTAGAAATAGCCGCTGGCCTCCAGGTCAAAGAGCTTGCCCATGTCCTCGGAGGTGGCGTATTTGAAGGTGGTGGACTGGACGATGGGAATCTGACGGGGTTCGCCGTTTCCAGGGGTATAGCCCCCCTGGACGCAGATGGTTTCCGGACGGTACTGGTTCATAAATATGCTCCTTTCTGGCAGATAGGGACGAAAAAAGCCTTCGTCCCAAAGAAATCGTCTTTGAGACGAAAGCTGTTCAAACGCTTCCGCGGTACCACTCAAATTGCGTCCGCCCTTGGCGGAACGCCCCTCATAGGGTCCGGCAACCCTGTTCGCCGTTAACGGGGCGCAGGCGGGACGCCCTACCTGTCGAACGTCCGGCTCGGGAGCCATAGAACCAGGGAAGTTCCGCCGCCGGCTCGCACCTTCCGCCGGTTCTCTGGGGGCCTCCGTTCCCGTTCCTCTCCGTCATTGCTTTGAGGCTATTATAAAAAAAGAATTCCTGTTTGTCAACTGCGGATTTGGCGGGACCGGTTCGCTTTTGGAATTTCGCCGGGAATCGTCTTGCGTCTTGCCGGAGGGAGTGATAAAATAAAACAAATACGCTGGGATTTTAGGGAGGCGGACTGCGATGAAGGACATGGTTGGATACTGCGGGCTGGACTGTGAAACCTGCGACGCCTATCTTGCGACCATCCGGGACGATCAGGCCCTGCGGGAGAAAACGGCGAAGCTGTGGGCCGCGTTAAACAACGCGCCCATTCTGCCGGAACATATCAGCTGCGAGGGCTGCCGCGCAGAGGAAATGAAAACGGTGTACTGCGAAAGTCTTTGCGAAATTCGCCAGTGTGCGCGGAAAAAGGGCGCGGCAACCTGCGGCGATTGCACGGATTGGGAAACCTGTCAGACGCTCGCGCCGGTTCTCGCCAGTTCTCCGGATGCGTTGAAAAATTTGAGGAGGTAGAGGCTATGTTGTCAAAACCGCTGTATGGCTGGACGGATTTCCAGCTGGAGGGCACGTCCGTCTATGGCTTGAGCTATCTGGACGACATTGCATTCGAGTGGATGGATCAGGCGATTCGCGGTTTGGAAACGCTGCGTCCGTTTTGCGTCGCAGGTTTTTTGGAGCCGCACAGGATGCTATGTACGGTGAGCTATTGGAATTGCCACATTGTGGTGGAATACGATGGAAGGAGGCCGCTGAAAGAGGGGGATCTTGTAAACGAGTATTCTCATACCAGTATGCTCGAGTTTTGTAAATTTTTATATGAGGATGTCAGCCGTTACATAGACGAATGGGCTTCCTTTGTGGACTATTGCGAGGAGGATTTGGAGGAAAAGAAGCGGCGGCTCCGCCAAAAGCTCCAGCGGCTGAAGGAACTGATTGCCGAAAAGGAGGAGAACTTCGGCGAAAACCGGTGTTTTCTCTAAGATCCTGTTGGATTTTCAAAAGCATTTCATAAAGAATGTATTCAAAAGATGCGCCTTGCGGCAAACGTACAAGAGGCGGTCGATATAGTAGGATCTTTTTTGATAGAGGCGGAAAAATATGGCGTTAAATTTGTCAGCAGAAGAACGTAAATATTTTGAAGAATGCCTAAAAAAAGCCGAACCGTATCAGGAGGATGACCCGATTTTGAACACATTCGATGCTGACAGTGATCTATCTCGCTCCATGGCGGCATGGGCGAAAATGCTGTTGGAGCGGGACCGGCGAGAAAAGGAAGCGGCAGGCCGCACGCTAGAGCCAGAGAGTACGCTAGAGAGTGAGCGGAGAAAGGCTGTTCAGGATGGATGAAAAGACCATAAAAGCTGCACAAGCCCTTTTGGAAAAGGGTTATTGCGTGGAACTGCGCCCCGTCGCAGAGATTGAGCGACGGGAAGAACATTCAACCGCATAATCTGACATTGTTGAGATACGAAATCATGGAACGAAAACTCATGATGCAAGGGCTCACACAAGAAGAAGCTCACATTATTACATCCTGTAAATACAATTACGCAAAGGAGGCATACAAGTACTATCATGGTAAAATTGGAACAAATTAGCCGGGGAGGGAAATATATTACTTGTACGGCCTATATAGAAGACTGCAAAGAACCTGTGGAGCTTACATTTCATACACCAGATGAGCTGATGCAGAATACGCCGTTGCCGCAAGGGTATGAATGGTGTACTTCGCACCTTCTTCATGCTAAAAAGGCATTAAAGGAACTTTCTCAAAAGGAGCTGCCTGAAACACAGATAACCATTATGTGGTATTGAAATGGTTGATGTAGTATAAGGAAATCTTGCAAGAGTGTGTAAAAGCCGGAAGTACGGAAAGATATATCAGCACGATTGAGGATTTCCTGATTGGGGGTAGCGCATATGGACTTAAATTTATCAAAAGCAGAACGTGATTTGCTTCGACGGGATATGAGCGCGGCAGAGCCATATGCTGAGGATGACCCGATTTTGAACACATTGGATGGAGATGAAGGAGACAGCGCACGTTGGGCCGCAACAACGGCTAGGGCCCTGCTGGAACAGGACAGAGAAGAGAAAGAGGCCGCAGGGCGTCCGTTGGAACCGGAAAGTACACCGGAGAGTGAGCGGAGAAAGGCTGTGCAGTTGAATGGACGAAAAAACCGTCAAAGTAATCGAGGACATCCTCAAGCGCGGCAATGACGCGGAGGTCCGAAAAAAGGGCGACGGCATACTTATCTTGGAGGTCAAGAAATCAATCAAACACAGCACGTAGCGGATTGGCGTTACGGAGGATCATTGGGGTCAGCTATCGAGGTTTACTCGATAGTTGGCCTCTTTTTCTTTTAGTAAAACCCGCAGCAGCGGTTTTTATACGACGTTCGCCGCGAGGCGATCCACCAGGGCCTATGGGCCGTAAACGAAATTGAATGGAGGTATACGACATGAGCGAACTAAGCGTTGGGAACACGGGCACATTCCCAGCGCAGTCCGCACGTTCCGGAAGCGTTTGCGAAGTTCCAATGGAGGTAGTATCGGTTTCCCCCCTCCAGCTTGATCGTTCCAGCCGGGTTCTGGGAATCCAGGGTTAATAACGGCTGCTTGGCGCGGTCCAGCAAAACCGCCTCGGCATGGCCGCTTGAAAGCCGCGCCGTAAACGTAAATTCGTATATCCGGCTTTCACGGAACCGGCCCCTATGGCGGCCCCAGCCGGTGCAGGAATTCAGCGTAACGCGGTCCGCATTTTTGCCGGGCCGGAATACAAACAAAACTGCGGCGACGCTTTTTGAGACGGCGATGCCCCGGGCGTACAGCCGATGCGCCGCCATGCAGAAAACCAGAATGGCAATTGCAGAATACAGCCAGATTTCCAACGGATATCCCTCCATAAATTGCGGTGATTTTGAGGCCGCCGCGTAAAAACACGCAAACGCCCCCTCCGTACCAGGTACGAAGGGGGCGTTTTTTCAGGCTTTGACGCCTTTGCGTTTGAGCAGCAGGCCGATGACAAACCCTGCGGCGGCTGGAATCACCCAGCCCAGGCCATAGGTGTAGAGCGGCAGCCAGCGGCTTGTCCAGTCCGCAATGGGCTGGCAGGAACCGCCCACCACGCGGGCCAGCTCCAAAATCGCCGCGAACAGGGAGAGAACGATGGTGCATTGATACACAATCCGGGCATGACCGAACCAGTTTCCGGCAATTCCCAGCAAAATGAGAACAATTGACAGCGGGCACAGGAAATACAGCGCCGGTGCGGAGAGGGCGATGATCTGGGAAAGGCCGATGTTGGAAATCAAAAAGGAAACCGCCGTAAACGCAGCCGCCCACTTGGGATAATCCATACGGCCAGGAAACAGCTCCAAAAAAGTCTCGCTGCACGCCGTCACAAGCCCAATGGCCGTTTTCATACAGCACAGCGTCACCGTCGCGGCCAGAATCAGGCTTCCGCCCCGTCCGAAATAGTGGTGGGCGATGATGGCAAAGGCGTCGCCGCCGTTGAAGGCGGGATTCGACGCCAGTTCGTCCGCGTACAGCGCGTAGCTCTGCGCGCCCACCAGGGCGGTAGCGGTGTAAATCAAAGCCATGAGCGACATGCTGACAATGCCCGCCTTGACGGTGCTGCCCGCCACGGCAGCCGGTTCCTTCACGCCCAGCTGGCGGATGGTGTGGACGACGATAATGCCGAAGGCCAGACTGGCCAGGGCGTCCAGGGTATCGTAGCCCTGAAGGAAGCCCGTGAAAAACGCGCCGCTGTCATAGCCGCCGCTGGGAGACACCGCCGCCAGCGGGTTGGCCGGTTTTACCAGGGCCGTCACCAGCATGACGCCCAGGAAAACCAAAAACGCAGGGTTCAGGAATTTTCCCACCGAGTCCAGAATCTTGGAGGGTTTCAGCGCGAAATACAGCACCGCCGCAAAAAACAGCCCGGAGAAAATCAGCTGCGGCAGAACGATTTGTTCCCCCACCAGGGGGCGGACGCCGATGGTGAAGCTGGTGGCCGCACAGCGGGGAATGGCAAACAGCGGCCCGATGGTGAGATAGAGCGCGCAGGTAAAAAGATAACAGAAGGGCTTGGAAACCCGCCCGGAGAGATCAATCAGGCCCTCGCTGCGGGAGACGCCGATGGAGACAATGCCCAGCAGCGGAATGCCTACGGCTGTAACCAGCAGGCCAATCAAGGCCGCCGGGAGAGCCGTTCCGGCTCTGGCTCCCAAAATCATGGGGAAAATCAGGTTGCCGGCTCCGAAAAACAGGCCGAACAGCATAGAGCCAATCAACGCCAACTGGCGGGTATTCAGTTTCTGATTCACGTCCAATCCTCCTGTATGACCGTCATTTTGACCAGATATTTGTCAATTGTAGCATAGTTTTCCCGATTTGTCGACATTTTATAGAAGATTTCCGTCTTTATTTGCATATTTGCGGCGGAACGCAGGGGCGAAAGGCTTGCAAACTTGAGATAGATGTGCTAAATTATAACTTTCAGACAGGTTATTGGAAAATCATCAAGGAGGCCATCCCTATGCCGGCTTTACAGGAAGAAATCAACCGAAGAAGGACCTTCGCCATCATCTCCCACCCCGACGCAGGCAAAACCACCCTCACGGAAAAACTCCTCCTTTACGGCGGAGCCATTGCTCAGGCGGGAGAGGTCAAAGGCAAACGCGCCCGCGCCGCTACCTCCGACTGGATGGAGATTGAAAAACAGCGCGGCATCTCCGTGACATCCTCCGTCATGCAGTTCCAGCACGACGGCTTCTGCGTCAACATCCTGGACACCCCCGGACACCAGGACTTCTCCGAAGACACCTACCGCACCCTGATGGCGGCGGATTCCGCCGTCATGGTCATCGACGCCG
>CAJUTB010000037.1 GCA_910589315.1 uncultured Oscillibacter sp.
GTCCTGCTTTTTCCTCCACTCGGCGCTTTCCTATCTTTAGCTACGGAAGTAATAATACTGTTGCAAGAGATATTTTGATCTGTTAGAATGAAAATGACAAATCGGAATCTTTGAAGGAGCGGATTCGATGGAAATTCTTTGGTATTTTTGCGGGCCCGCACTGGTTTCATTTCTTTTGCAATATTTTATCGGGAATAGAACAAAGCATAAAATATGGCGGCATATTCCTCTGTACTTTTTTCTCCTCACACTTATATTTGCCATCGTCGCGTCAAAGGCCGATCCAGGCTTTGTTATCGGTGGAAATATCATGGCTGCTTTCATATGGATAATAATTGGTATATGCGTTCTTCTGGGATATATGTTGGCGATTCTTGCACGTAAAATACGAAAATAACTCCGCTTCTCAAACAGATATGGGGATTGAACGGGATGGGTAACTGCTATTTGACGATTGTGACAAAGGATTTCAAAAATTGGCTTCCAGCAACACGAAAAGCAAAAGGGATAAAATCCCGGAGGGGCTTGCTATTTGGAAAAAATCTGCTATAATAACAGTATCCGTTTACAGATCAAACTTGGGAGGGATGACGCGATGATCAGTGGAATTTCTGGAGTGGGCGCATCGGTTTACACCGCTTGGTCCAGTATGCAGCGGCAGCGTCCGTCTGCGATGGAAACTGCCCAGCAGCGTCCCGCTGCGGCGGAGGACGCCCGGCAGACTCCAAAAACCGGCGGTGTTTGGGCCGCACACAAGTCCGCCGCCCCGGAAACCCCCGTACAGCCGGTAGACGCCGCGAAGCCGGTTTCTGCCCAGGCGCAGGGTTCTGGAAAGCTGGGACTGCCAATCCGCGAGGGCGCGGACCCGGTGGAGATGGCAGTGCGTATGCGGATTCAATACGAAGAACCTCAGCCGGAGCTGTCGCAGAAAGCCCCGGAACTGTCCGGGACAAAGAACCTTGTGCCGGAACTGGAAAAAGATGCGCCGAAGCTCTCCGGCAAAGAGGAGCCTTCGGGCGCAGAGGCCGCTCAGGCCGCTGTGAAAGAGGGCGAGTGCCAGACCTGCAAGGAGCGCAAATATCAGGATGAATCCGATGATATGGGCGTTTCGTTCCAGACGCCCACCAACGTCGCGCCGGAACAGGCCGCGTCCGCGGTGCGGGGCCATGAGCGGGAACACGTCGTCCGCGAGCAGGCCAAGGCCGAGCGGGAGGACCGGAAGGTGGTCAGCCAGAACGTGACCATTCATACGGATATTTGCCCGGAGTGCGGCGAAGCCTTTGTCTCCGGCGGCACCACGACCACCACCACAAAGGCGGATAACAGCGGCGCCGAGCAGCAGCAACAGCAGCAGGCGCAGCAGCAGAACGAAAAGCGTACACCGTTTTCTGCCGTAGCGTAACCGCCAATTCAGATTTATGCAAAGGGACGGTATGAGATCGCTCATACCGTCCCTTGTTTTGCCAGATTACTCATCTTCGTCGCAGTCCATCCGCGAAATTGTATACAAAGTGTTTTCTTCGTCGAAATCCCAACGTCCGGTATAGAAAACGCCGGCCTCCTCGTCGTAGCAGCAGAAGGTTTTTCCGCCATTTGTGCAATCGCACCATTCCACCCGGTCCGGGTCTATGCCCTTCTGGCGGAGCGTTTCTTCCGTAACGGAGTCGCCGTCCTCGTCTTCCTCCTCGTCCTCGGCATGGGTATCCCAATAGTCCATCAGATAATCCGTATATTCCCAGCCGAATTCTTCCGCTTCGTCCTCGGCGGTTTCATAGTCCACCAGGGCCAGCGCGTTGAACACCACTTCCCGAATATACTGCGACAGCGTTTCATAGGCAATGCTCCACTCGGTTTTTGGATTTGCCTCGTGCTGCAAGTAAACCGGCGGGTCCTCCTGGTCCAGATCCTCCACCCGGAGGCCAAACTGGACAATTCCTGCGCCGTAATCGCTCCCGATGATCAGGTAATCACAGACCTGGGCTTTCTCCGCATCGGTCAGATTGTCGTAAAGAAAACACGGCTTCATCTCGCAAGGAATCATTTGACCGCACCAAAGGTCGGCGGTGCCCAACAGCGGACAGTTCATGGCGTACTCCATAAACCCGGCGTAGACCTTGGGCAAGGGGATGTGTGCGCTTTCCTGAAACGTTTTCAGGGCCTCCTGGCCCAGCGGCTGGTCAAACCCGAGAATCTTCAAAATTTCCACCGGCGTCAAATCGTATTTCATATTCCGTTCCTCCCGAAAAATAAAAACAAACGGCGCGGTGTTGGAACAAAGCTCCCTGCACCGCGCCGTTTTTCCCGTGCCGTTCTGGAAACGGCGGATGTTCACTTAAAACGCCGCGCTGTCTTTTTTGAGGCGGAACTTGCGGGTTTCGCCTTGCAGCGTCCGCACCTGCTGGAACAGCTCTGCGCTGACTGCGGCGGATTCCTCGCTGCTGGCGGAGTTCGTCTGTACGACGGCGGAAATCTGCCCGATGCCCTCCGTCACTTGGGCGATGGATTCCGCCTCGCCTTGGATGGCCTGTGCAATCGCACCGATGGCGTCGTTGGAATTCATCACCAGTTCCAGGGACTTTTTCAGAGACTGGGACACCTCGTCGACAATCCGGCTGCCTTGGGTAGTGGCCTGGACGGAATTGTCAATCAAATCCTTGGTGGCCTTGGCGGCCTCGTCGGAACGGACGGACAGGCTGCGTACCTCGTCCGCCACCACGGCGAAGCCCTTGCCCGCCGAGCCGGCCCGCGCGGCCTCAACGGCGGCATTCAGGGCCAGGATGTTGGTCTGGAACGCAATGTCCTCAATGGTGGCGATGATCTTGCTGATCTGCTGGGAGGCGTCCGTGATGTCCTTCATAGCGGCGACCATTTCTTCCATCTGCTTTCCGCTCAAAGTCACCTGCTCCCCGGTAAGGCGGGCGTTCTTCTGGATTTCGTTGGCCGCCTGCACGTTGCTGGCCGCGCTCTTGGAGAGGTCGTCCAGGGTTGCGTACAGCTGCTGGACCGCGCTGGCCTGTTCGGTCGCGCCCTGGGCCAGAGCCTGCGCGCCGCTGGAAAGCTGTTCCGCATGGCCGGAGACATTGTGTTCCGCCTGG
This sequence comes from uncultured Oscillibacter sp., assembly GCA_910589315.1. GTDB lineage: Bacteria > Bacillota > Clostridia > Oscillospirales > Oscillospiraceae > Oscillibacter. Next base: position 3,096 of record CAJUTB010000037.1, read on the forward strand.
CTGATCAGGCTGAAGGCCGCAGAAATATTGGATGTAAAGCTGGAAATAGATTCCTGGATTGAACGGAAATCACCGATATAGGTTGCAGAGGTATGCACGTCGAAATTTCCTTGGGACAGTTCGCCCATAATGCGGTTGATGTCCTCTACATAAGTGTGAATCTGTGCCATGGAGCCTTCCAGGGTCTTGGCGAGCCGGCCCAGTTCGTTGGTGGAATTGTAATCCAATTGCAGGGTAAGATGTCCTTCCTGAATGGGTTCGCTGGCTTTGGTAATGCGGATAATCGGCGAGACCACATGACGCAGGACATAAAACACCAGGCTGACCAGGCAGAACAGGGCCAGTGCAAGTCCAACGATGGAGGTAACGTGCATGAAAACAATGGTCCGGTTCATCCTGGTTTGACACGCCTCGTTCAGGTTCGTGCCCTGCGTAACCACCTCGTCCAACTTGCCAACCAGGGTATTCAGGTTGGTCTGAATGACTTCCTGATAATAGTTTTGAGCCTCGGTGCTGCTGCTGAGACCCAAGACGTAGGAGGCAGATTCGTGCAGTTCCTTATGCAGCGGCTCGATCTCGGACCGGAGAGCCAGAATGGTGGCGTCGTCAGTTCCCGCCTCGCCGTAGAGCCATTGTCCCAGGATGCAGGAGGTGGGGTCAATGCTGCCGGTGAATTCGGTCCCGGCATACAGGGCGTTGCTCAAATTGCTGGACCATTTGTAGTGGGCGGTTTCTGCGCTTTGGACGCGGGACAGAAGGTCGTTGGAAGCGGTGCTCTTTTTCTGTGTGCCCTCAATGCTTAGGATGTTCACCGTCATCATGACGCTGAACAGAAGCACCGACGCCAATGCCGCGATAACGCGGACGCCAACCATTTTTTTGATACTGTTGCGCATGGATACTCATCCTCTCTCAAAATCAAACACGTTTTGCCAAAAGGGGGTTACATACGAGAAATAGTATAGCATATTTCTTAACCGCATTTCAACTCTTTCTTATAATATTGCATAAATTTCCATTGGTTCCCAACAAAGCCCCGGACAGGCCCCGGCCGTGCAAAGCCCCGGCCTAAAATCCGGCGCAGTTCAGCAGCTTCAGGTCCTGTCCCCCCTTCACGATCCAGCCGATGTTTTCCACGGTTCCGCCGGGCGGAATGCTGCGGTTATAGTCCTTTGCCGTGATGCGCAGGACCGTTCCGGCGGCAGAATAATTTCCGTTCCAGCCGTTTTGCAGGACCGCCGGGCCGTTGAACGCCGCCTGAACACGCCAGGAATCACAGTTCGTTTTCCCGCGGTTCCGAATGGACAGCGTGTACTGATAGAAAAATTCGCCGTCCGACTGCCACTGGTTTTGCAGGACCGCCGTGCAGGAAATTCCCATCTCTGGGCTGGCGGCGTTTTCCCTGGGGACCGTTTTCCCCGGCGGAACCGGCGCGGGCGTCCGCTCCCCGGCGGTCAGCATTTCATACAGCCATTTGCCCGACGCGCTCAGATCGTCCTCTGTGAAACCGGAGGTTTTTTGACAGCCGCTGAGGAGGATGGCGGAGGTCTCCGCCTTGTTCGACAAATTCCACGCGATATAGCTCACGCCGTAGCGGTCCATGGTGCGGACCCACCGGTCCGCCTGGGCGGTATTGACTGCGCCGTTTCCGCTGGCGTCGCAGATGCCGTATTCCGATACGAACACCGGCAACCCCTTTTCAATGGCGGAAACCATGGTTTTCCGCAGCTGGTCCGTATGGGTGGCCGCGTAAAAATGCAGGGTGTACATTAAATTGTCATAGGCGGTAATGGGATTCGCGGCGGCCTGATCAACGAATTGGGACCAGTTGGGCGTGCCAACCAGGACAACGGCGTCTCTGGCATTGGCGCGGATGACGCCTGTCACCGCCTCCGCATAGCGTTTGATCTCATCCCAGCTCACGCCGCCGTTTGGCTCGTTGCAGATCTCATAAAGGACGTTGGGACACCCGGCGTATTTGGCGGACATCTCCTGAAAAAATGCCTTTGCGTCCTCCAAGCGCCGGTTTGGGTTTCCGTCGGAGAGAATGTGCCAGTCAATGATGACGTATAAATCCTGTGCCACGGCGCACGAGACGCCCTTGTCAATCAGAGATTTCAGAGCATTCCGGTCGCCGCCGGAACAGTATCCGCCGGATTCTTCGGTGTACAGAGCCAGCCGCACGGCGTTTACGTTCCAGTTTTCCCGCAGCAGCCGGAAACACGCCTCGTTGACATACTCCGGGAACCAGGCCAGGCCGTGGGTGCTTACGCCCCGCAGCTGCACGGCGTTTCCCGCCGCATCGCACAGCTTTGGACCCCTTACCTGAAGCGGGCCTGAAACAGAAGGAACGGCCGGTGAGGCCGGCGCGTCGTTCACAGGCGGTCCAGCCGCCTGAACCGGAAACAGAAGGACCAATACCGCCCAGACACACAGCGCGAATATCTGCATTTTCCGCATAAAGTTCGCTCCCCTTGTCCAGAGAAATTCTTTGAGGTTATCATACCACATCCCGCCAAAAAACAAAAGGTTTTTTTGAACGCAGTGCGTCCGGTTTGAAAAGGAATTGTAAACAAGGAGAAATACGGTTGCGTTTTCTGGGAAAATACGCTATACTAAAAGCCAGGAAACAAGCCGTAGGGCTAAAATAGGAAAGGGGTTATCAATCATGGCGTTTTCCATTGATGAACTGACCAGAAAAGCAAAGGATATGGCGAACCTCGCGGCGGACAAGACCAAGGACGCTGCCGAGCTGGTGAAAATCAACGTGGCCATTGCGGGCGAGCAGAAGGAGATTGAAAAGAATTACCGCATCATTGGCGAGTGGTTTGTCAGCGAGTATGAGGGTGAGATCCCCGATGCCGTGCGGACCACGGTGGAAGCGGTAAACGCCTCCAAGGCGAAGATCGCGGAGCTGGAAGCCAGCAAGCCGGTGAAGGAAGAAGCGGCCCCCGTGGAGGAAGAAGCCCCGGCGGGCAAGAAGTGCCCGATCTGCGGCGCGGAATCTGACAGCAAATTCTGCCCCCAGTGCGGCGCGCCGATGGGCGAATAATTGGAAATGAAAAAACCGGAGCGCGGTTGCCGCGCTCCGGTTTTCTTATTTTTTCCCAAGGATGTAGGGAAGGAAATAACACATTTGCTTTTTCCACCAGGGCCAGTCGTGGTTTACGTCGAAGCCCCAGTAATCAATCCATGCCCCAACCTTCTTGGAGACCAGGACGGACTCCAAACGGCGAGTTCCGGCGAGAAGCGGTTCTTCCCACGCCCCCTGTCCAACGCAGATCACAATTTTCCGCTGGCGGTACAGGGAGAGGTAGAGGTGGTCGTCCGGCATCCCGGCAATACTGGCACAAGGGTCGTTGGCGTAGACCACTTCGTCCATGTAGCCGTTGTACATATCGTGGGTATCATAGACGCCGGAAAGGGCTATCACGCTGTCAAAGATATCGGGGCGGCGGAAAAAAACGTTGCCCGCGTGGTACGCGCCCATGGAGAAACCGGTAGCGAGCAGGTCCTTCCCGGTGCCGTTGATCTCCCGAATACGGGGAACGAGTTCTTCAATCAGGTAGTTGAACCATGCCTCATGAAGCCGAACCCGGTCATAGGGATTTCCGTCGACGTTGGAGAGGGTTTCGCTGTCAATGGTGTCGGCGGTGAACAATTGGAGCTGGCCGCTTTCCAGGAAGTCATTCAGGGTTTCCAGCATCCCGAAGCCTTCCCAGTCGAAGAAGCGGCCGTTTTGGCAGGGAAAAACAAGGGCGGGTTTTCCGCCGTGGCCGTAGACCTTGAATTCCATATCGCGGCCTAAACGGCTGCTGTGTTCTTTATGGTAGTCAATCTGCATGGCTGCGCTGCCTCCTTTAAGTATTTTCATATTTTACCACAAAAACACATCCCTGGCAAGTGGAGATTCACGGCTCTTGATTCAGCGCGGGATGGCTGTCCGGCTTATCCGTTTTTGGAAATGACGGTGAACCGCCGTCCGGATTTTCCATATGGTTCAGTAAGCAGCGTCAAAGCGATTGCAGAAATGCCGCAGACAATTACGGTTCAGAAAGGGATATTTCTCCCGCATGGCCCGTAGTTCATCCATCAGCCGGCGGTTAACCGTCTCAGCCAGACGCAGATGCTCCGGCGGCAGTTCCGGAAGACGCACACAAAAAGCTGCGTAATCTTCCGGCGTACGCCGGGCCATCATATGAATATATTTTTCCTCCGGTAAATTTCGTCCCGCCGCTTCTGCGCTGATCAGATCCTGTTCAGTGGTTAGACCGTTGATCAAAAAGCTGACAAACCTCGGCGGCTGGTCAGAGGCGGTCTGCCAGGAACGGCAAAACTGTATTGATCAAATCTGCGCTGTTTTTGCCGCCTCTTTGCGGGAGGTTGGACTTTCTGATTCCGAAGATTCGTCTCTCACCGCGCATGGGCAGGCAGTATAAGCCACTGTTCAGGACCCTTTGCTGAGCCGTTTGCCGCCGCAGGTGGGATGACGAAATTTGGAGGGCGATGGTTCCGCCCTCCAAACCGAAAGTTCATTTGCCCTATGACGCCTGGAAATAGGCGTCGATGTTTTCCAAGACTTTGCGGCCCAAACGCTGCATCGCTTGCTCCGTTGTGCCGGACGCCTTTCCGGCGCAGTTTACATGGGGGTGTTTCATCAGCCGTTCCGCCTCCGGCCCCAGTCCGGATGGCATATCGCAGAAAAATTCGTTATTTCCCGCAGCAAGCCAGTTTTCCAGCGCCGCCGGGTCGAAACTTGGCCCAATGCAGGTGTTGAATAAAATCTTGTGGTTTCCAAATTTCTGGAACTGCTCCTCATAAAGAAGGACCGTATTTTTGGTCAGGCAGGTAAAGGCTGCGTCGACATATTCCAGCAGCTCATTCAGCGGGAGATAGCGGAATTTCTCCGCTTCCTTTCGCGTCCGGCTGAAATAGCAGACCTCCGCGCCGAACCGGTGTAACGCTTCCGCCACAACGATTCCGCTGGCGCCAAGGCCAATCACGCCGACCTTTAAGCCTTCCAGCTCCACCGGCTGCGGTTTCCACTGCTTTTCGCCGAACCCGTGCAGATACCGCACCAGTTCGCTCACGGCATATTCCCCTACGCCCTGGTCGCCGTAGTCCCGCACGCCTTTGACCACAATGCCCAATTCCCGTGCAGCTGCGATATCCACATTGGCGCTCTTTTCCTCATAAAGACTGCAACACATTCCAACATACCGAAGGTTCGGGCAGCGTTCCAGGACATCCTTTCCCATCTGGCTTGTATAGCTGATAAGGGCCGCGTCTGCATTGCCGATCCGCTGTGCCATTTCCGTTCCGTCCGCCGGAAGGCTGTCGTAAAATACGATCTCATGCGCGTATTTTTTCAGATCTTCCCGAGCCTCCTGCATCAAATTGACCGGCTCCACAGCAACCATTTTCTGAAACATCCATATTCCCCTTTCCAAAATAAGCTGCGGCAGACCAACGCATGGATTCAGACTGTGCGCTGGCCTGCTGCGGTTTTACAATGGCCTATTCATCATCCTCATGTCCCATAATCGTGACATGAATTCCACCGGCGCGGAGCTGGCCAGCGGCTCGGCTCAGAACCGCATCCGGGGGCGTTTCAAATTCCTCCTGAACCATTCCAGCCTCCCGCGCCTTGCTAATTCCCATGCTATGATAAGGCAGAAGGTTTGCCGTTGTCAACCCACGCGCCAGAACAAAATCCCGGAGAGCGGCAATGTTCTCCTCGCTGTCGTTTACGCCGTGGAGCAGCGGAACCCGGACAATGATCTTTGCCCGAAGGTCCGGTTTCTCTGCCAGCTTTGTCAGATTCTCCCAAATACGCTCTGGCGTAACGCCGGTATAGAATTTGTGCTGCGCTGGGTCCATGTGCTTCAAATCGTAAAGAATCCAATCGCTGATTTCCGCCAGAGCGTGAAGCGGTTCCCAGCTTCCCGCGCCGGAAGTTTCAATGGCCAGCGAAAAGCCTCTTTTTTTGACCTCCCGGCCAATTTCCAGGGCGTATTCCCCGTGGGCCAGCACCTCGCCGCCGCTGAGCGTCACGCCGCCGCCGGAGGTCTCATAAAAATTTCGGTCCTTTTCCACAACCGCCATCAGCTCGTCCATCGTGTACCGGACAGACTTGGTATGCAAAGCGGTGGTGCAGCAGTTTTCCACGCAGGTTCCGCAGCCTTGACAGATGGAGCGGTCAATCTCTATCCGGCCCTCGCCCGGCCGGATGGCTCCGGCCGGGCATTTGGCGGCGCATTCGCCGCAGAGAATGCATTTGCCGGGGCTGTACAACACGCCGTAATGGGAATCCAGCAGTTCCGGGTTATGGCACCACCTGCACCGCAGCGGGCAGCCTTTGAGAAAAATGTTGGTGCGGATGCCGGGGCCGTCCTCCGTGGAAAAACGCTGGATTCCGCCAATATAAGCCGTTTTCATCTTAGCGGTCCGGTGTGTGAGCGGTGCGGGCGATCAACGCTTCCTGGACATCGTTGTCCAGTTCGGTGAAATAGGCCAGGTATCCCGCGACGCGAACCAGCAGATTTCGGTAATCCTCCGGCTTTTTCTGGGCGGCGCGAAGGGTTGCGTCATCCACTACGTTGATCTGAATGTGTTCGCCCATATTGTTGAAATAGGTTTTGATGACGCTTTCCAGCACTTGTAGGCCCTTTTCGCCTTGGATGCTTCTGGGGTCGAAACGGAGGTTGTAAAGACAGCCGTCCTTGGCGTTTTTCTGGTCCAGCTTGGCGACGGAGTTTACCGTGGCCGTCGGGCCGCTGATGTCCCGGCCCATGACGGGAGAGCAGTTGTCGTTGACGGGCGCACAGGCGAAGCGGCCGTCGGCGGAGGCCAGGACGCACTTGCCCTGAGAAACGTTCATGGACTGGGATTCCACGACTTCCACGTAGCGTCCGCCCCGAGAGTCCCGGTATTGGGCAAGGGTTTCCGAATAGTGCTTGATGATGGCGGCGGCAATACCGTCCACATAGTCGTTGTCGTTGCCGTATTTTGGGGCTTTGTTCAGCAGGGTCTGGCGGACGTTCTCCTTCCCCTCGAAGTTGCTGTGGAGAACATCCAGCAGCTCTTTTGCCGTGAACTTGTGCTCCTTGTTCACCAGCGTGTCAATGGCGGCGACGGCGTCGGCAGTGTTGCCGATGCTGACGGCAAACGCGCCGGATTCATAATAGGCAGAGCCGCCGCACTGGGCGGCCTTGCCGCTGTCGATGCAGCCCTGAACGCCCAGGGAGGCAAAGGCCACAGGCTGGCGGACGGCGTGGAGCGCTCCAACCACATTGAATCCGCGTATCATCCGCTCGGTGAAGTAATCCACCTGCTGATAGAGAGCGTTCATCAGCTTATCAAGAGTATCAAGGGTTTCCAGTTCACCGGTCTTGGGACCCAGCTGTTCGCCGTTGACAGGGTTTACGCCGTTGTGCATAACCAGCTCCAGGCACTTGAGAAGGTTGACGTATCCCACAGTGGGCCGTCCGTCAGACTTGCCGCAGATACCGGGCTGAACACAGCCGTGGATACCCCAATTCCGGGCCTCCTCCAAGGTGCAGCCGGTTTTCTCCATCACCATGGGAACCACCAGCTTGTCATTAAAGAAGGCCGGAGTTGCCATGCCGGCCTGAATCATTTCCAGGCCCAGGTGAATCAAGTCTTCATTCAGCCCGTCGAAATACCGGACAGACATGGTGGGCTGTGAGGTCTGAACGCCTGCGTTGGCTTTCAGGCAGAGAAAGGAGGTTTCATTGGTGGCGTCCTGGCCGTCCGGCGTCTGTCCGCCTACGATGATGTTCTGCCACAGAGGATAGCCCGCAAAGGATTCGCTGTAAAACTTGCCGCGCAGCTTCATCAGGTCGGTCATTTTGATGAAGAAACATTGGATCAGTTCAATCGCCTGGTTTTCGTCAATACGGCCAGCTGCTGCGTCAGCGGCATAATAGGGGTTCATGTACTGGTCGAAACGGTGCAGGGAGTTGCCATGACCGTTGTTTTCGATGTTGATGATCAGGTGAATGAACCAGACCATTTGCAGGGCCTCGTGAAAGGTCCGGGGTGCGTTCAGAGGAACCCAGGCGCAGACCTCTGCAATTTTTTCCAGTTCAGCCTTGCGCACGGAGTCGGACTCTTTGGCAGCCAGCTCTTTTGCCAGACCGCTGTACCGGGCGGCAAAGGCTCCAGCGGCCTCCACATCAATGATCACGGCATTCCAGAAGTCGACCTGTTCCTGCTTTTCCTGGCAGTCCACCTGGGTTTCCGCAATTTTTTTCAGGCACTGCTCCTTATAGTGGTTCAAGCCGTATTTCAGCAGGTTCCAGTAATCCGGCAGGACATGGCCGGTGCTGCAATCCCGGTTGCCTACGGTCATAACGCCGCTTTCTTCTGCGTGCTTGGTGTCCTCGGGCAGAGCGTGTTCTACAATGGTGTCAAAGCTCTTGCCCTTCCAGCGGGGCAGGATGCGAAGCAGTTCTTCCCGGTCTTCAGGTCTGAGGTCCAGAGGGTCGCTCTTGCGGGACGCGAACTCGTCGATTTCTTCCACGATCCACTCAGAGTTGAACTCCGGGAATATTGGCGCACAGCGGGGACGGTCCGTCTGGTTGCCGACGATCAATTCCCCGTCCTGGATGAAAACTGTCTGGTTTCGCAAAATATGGGAGAGCATATAAGCCTTTTGGAGCACGGGGGGTTCAAAAGCATAGGCTTCAATGGCCTCCGTAGCCAGACGCGCACGCTCCGCGCTGATGCTGGGTTTCAGGTCGTTTTGCATCTGTTTCAGCTTTGCTACTCGCTCGCTCATATAAGTCTTCATGTTCGTACCTCCTGAAAATAGTATGTGAAGTGTTTAAGGGTTGACAAAAATTAGTTGGAGTGTGCGAGTGTATTTTGGATGCTGCATACCTGTTGGTCAGTCAGTCCATCCTTTCGGTCGAAATTAAGGGTTTCCCAAATGTTTTCTCTCTTTTCTTGGCGCATACAGATCGCCATCTTTATTCTGCGTTTTTTAAGAACCTCCTGAATCCTTGTGTATATATTTTACAAAAAGATAATCGAAAAGTACACTTCCGTTATTTAATACTACCTATAAGGTTTTCGCTCCGAAAAGCGGGGATTCCAGAAGCACAGAAGTTGAAAAAATTGACCAGCTGTCCAAAACAGACGGCTGGTCATTAGTAATTATATACAAAAACTTAAAGGAGTTCCGCAAAGACGCTCTGTGCACACCGGATAAAACGATCCATGGCGGGAGAAAGCTCCTCGCCGGCGCGGACGGCGATACCCAAATATCGGAAAGCAGGCGGGTCCATGGGACGCACCTCGATTCCCTGAGGCGTTACGGGGAAGATGGTACGCAGCATTAAATCCGGGAGCAGACTGACGCCTAAATCTTCCTTTACCATAGGTGTAATGGTGTAATCCAGGTTGGAGCTGAATTTCACCGGCGACATTTGGACATTTTGACTGCGAAGATACCGGCTGATATCCGCATCCGGCCCATCCTTGGACTTTCACATCAGGAAGGGCTGCCCTTGAAGTTCCGCAGCGGGAACGCTGTCATAGGCAGTCAAAGGGTGGCCGTCGGGCAGAAGGACATAATAGGGTCCTCCAAAAGCGGAAACTACTTAAAATTGTGTTCCGGCTGGCGGGAAATGAAGCGCAGGCCTGCGAAGCCCCTGGACAGTGACAGCCCAGGCTGTTTTCTTCCAGGAGTTCGATTTCAATATGGGGATATTGTTTCTGAAAAGTGGCAATTACCTTTGGCAGTCACGCGCAGGCTACCGTCGGGAAACTGGAGACACGGACTTTTCCACTTTCAACGCCTCGAAGGGAAGCATATTTCTGATTCAAACGGTCGTTTACCTTAACCAGTTCCCGAATCAGGGAAAGGACCGCTTCACCCTCTTGGGTGAGCTGAATGCCCCGGTTGTTCCGTTTCAAAAGAGAAAAGCCAATTTCCTGTTCCGTGCTTTTCATCATATGGGTAATGCCCGGCTGTGTGTATCCCAGGTCCTCACAGGCGTGGGCAAAAACACCCTTGTCCAGAGCGTTGAGCAGCACTTCGTATTTTTTAATGTCCATAAGCTGCCTCTTTTCCAATCTGCCTCCATTTTTGGGTCCGTTATACTGCGCGCTGCATAATTTATAATCAAATATGAAAAGAGAATTTCAATATGGCTTCGTACACTGTAAAAACCTCCGATTTCGTTCTGTCTATAAAATTTTTGAAAAAATGCAAAAAGGGCCTTGACAATTGAGGGTTTTTCTGTATAATAAAGACTGTTCGTGAGCGGCGCGAGCCGTGAAACAATATAGCGGGTTTGTGTAAAGGTAGCACAGCAGACTCTGACTCTGTATGTGAGGGTTCGAATCCTTCACCCGCTGCCAATATTAAAAAAGATGTAAGAATCCTGCACTTCGGTGCAGGATTCTTACATTTAATCAACTCATATGGCAAATAACAAAAAACGAAAGCGGAAGGTGTTAAACATAATATAGTATAAAGACATGGATATGATCATCCCTGCCAGCTGGAACTTCCCGGAAAACCAAGCTAGGCTTTAACAACCTGCATCCTATCGAAAAACAAAATCTCCCCTGAAACCCATAGTTTCAGGGGAGATTGGAGCTAGTGGGGTGACTCGAACACCTGACCTGCTGATTACGAATCAGCTGCTCTACCGACTGAGCTACACTAGCGCAACGCACAACATGGAACGCTGATTATCATACAACAACCTGGCGGTTTTGTCAAGCAGAATCTTTTCGATTTTTGCGGAAACTTTGCGTCCCGGACTCCTTAAAACCGTGCATGACCAAAGACCTCCCGGCGCAAATCCCAAAGATTTGGAAGTTTTTCTCGACTTGAACGGCAAGACGTGTTATACTTATTAAATTAAAGTGAGAACCATCAAACCAGACAGCGGACAAATTTATGAAAAAGAGGCGTCATCTATGAAAAAACGAATCTTGTCCCTAACGCTGGCTTTGGCCGCGTGCCTAAGCCTGACCATCGCCGCCCAGGCGGCTGAGTCCTTTGACGACGTGCCGCCGGATCACTGGGCTTACGCCGATATCCAGAAATGCTGTGAGCAAGGTATCGTCAACGGCTATACCAACGGTACATTCGGCCCTAGAAATACTGTAACCGGCGCACATTTTGTCACTATGCTTGCCCGGATGTTTTACCCCGACCAGCTGGCCGCCAACAGCGGACTTTCCAGCCAGGGCTGGTATATGCCCGCTCTGCAAACTGCGTATGACGCCAATCTCCTCGCAGGCACCAGCCGCCTGGCAGGAGGCCGTTCCGACAATTGGAAATCCTCTGCAAATCTCGCCCTGAACCGTTACGACATGGCGCAGATGCTCCATAACATCCTCACCGCCCGGAACGTAACTGCATCCGCCAGCGAGCAGAACGCCGTCCGGAATTCCATCGTGGATTGGAGCAGCATTCCCGCTCAGTACCGGACCGCCGTGCAGAACTGCTACGCGCTGGGCGTGCTGACCGGCATGAGCAACGGAACGTTTTCCGGAAACGCCGACATGAACCGGGCGCAGGCTTGCGTCGTTATGAACCGTGCGGTAAACTATACCGCCTCTGCGGACAACAGCGGCGCGCAGAAACCGCCGGTCACAGCTTCCCATACCCTCACCATTCAGTATAAAAAAGAGGGCGAGGAGGGAATCTTCCAGCCCACTCATACCAGCCAGGTAAAGGAAGGGGACGCATATTCCGTCGCCTCTCCTGCCGTCGCCGGTTATACGGCGTCCCAAACAGTGGTTTCCGGTACGATGGGCAAAACCAACGTTACAGTCGTGGTGCGCTATAAGCCCAACGCCGCAGCCAAAACACCGGAGGAACTGAGCGCGGAAGTGGTCGCGCTGGTAAACGCCGAACGGGCAAAGCAGAACCTGCCCGCCCTGGGCACCTTCGGCACGCTGACCGCCGCCGCGGAAATTCGTGCGCCGGAGCTGGTGAAACTGTTTGAGCATACCCGTCCCAACGGCACAGCCTGTTTCACCGCCCTGGACGAAGCCGGTGTAAACTACTACATGGCGGGCGAGAACATCGCCGCCGGAAGCAGTACCGCCGAGGGTGTCATGCAGATGTGGATGAACTCCACCGGCCATCGGGCCAACATTCTCCACAAGAGCTTTACCCATATTGGCGTAGCCTGTGTGAAAAGCGGTTCCAGTTATTACTGGGTCCAGATGTTTGTCAGTTCCTCCACGCCCTCCGGCAGCACGGGAACAGCCCCAGCGGTTTCCGTGGAAATCTCCCCCAGTGCCCTGGAACTGACCGCTGGTGAAACGGGTTCCGTGACGGCCAAGGCAGTCAACACCTCGGCCAGCGTAACATATGCATCCAGTAATCAAACCGTTGCCACTGTAAACCGCAGCACCGGCAAAGTCACGGCGAAAAAAGCCGGAACGGCTGTCATCACCGCCTCCGTTTCTGTGCAGGGCAAGACGTATACCGCACAATGCACCGTAACGGTAACGGAAAAGAAAGACGTAACGCCGCCTCCCCAAACGGTTTCCAAGACGCCGGAGGAATTGAGCGCGGAAGTGGTCGCGCTGGTGAACGCCGAACGGGCAAAACAGGGCCTGCCTGCCTTGGGCACGCTCAACACGCTGACCGCCGCGGCGGAGATCCGTGCGCCGGAACTGGCGAAACTCTTTGAGCACACCCGTCCCGACAACCGGGATTGCTTCACAGCGTTGGATGAAGCCCATGTTTCCAACGTCTATTTGGCTGGGGAAAACATCGCCGCCGGGAGCAGTACCGCCGAGGGTGTCATGCAGATGTGGATGAACTCCCCCGGCCACAAGTCCAACATTCTGCACAAGGATTTTACTCACATCGGCGTGGCCTGTTACAAGAGTGGTTCCAGCTATTACTGGGTGCAAATGTTCATTAGCACGTCCACGACTTCCGAAAATCCCGGCACAACGCCGGATACCCCCTCCAACCCGGACGCTGAAACACCCAGTGGATCTGGTAACGGCGCGCCCTCGACCCCCAGCCGTCCCAGTGGCGGAAGCCAGCAGCCTACCAGCACGGACCTGCCCGCCGACGGACGGACAACCTACTATCGCGAGGAGTGGGGCGATGGCGAATACATGGAAATCCAGGTGCTGAACGGCAAAACGGTCAAGCTCTCCGGGTGCAGAGTCCTGGATGACCGCCTTTACAACGCGGTGGTTTTGTGGGCCTTTGGCGACAACGTGAACTATACCGCTTTCCATTCCGGACAGCCCTTCTCGGTAAGTGTTGACATTGATGCGGACAAACTCCTGGAAATCTATGAAGGCGACGAGACGCGGGCGACCTCCAGGCTGATAACGTCGATTGCGCAAAACTACCGTCCAAGCGACAAAGGCACGATGGCCGGTGTATCCTTCCGAACGATTTCGGACATTGCGCTGGGCCTGGACGGCAGCGGCGGAATTGAACTGCGGCTTTGGCAGCGTTGATCCCAAATAAAACGGCGGCGTAAAAATGGTGAATCACCGTTTTTCAATTGGAAGAAGAAACCGAGGATGAAAAAGAAATGGGTATCCCTGCTGCTGGCCCTGACGTTGCGTCTGGGTCTGGCGGCCCCGGCCCCGCGCCCACGCTGCGCCGGACGTATTTTTGTCTGGGCGTTGATGCACGCGGATAGTCCAAGTTGGAGCCTGTGCTGGAATTCTAAATGCAATTCTGCAACCAAGTTTTATGATTTTACCGTAATTTACGACACGGTTTGAGGAGCTGGCTGTTTCCTGTAAGATCCAGCTATAAACCGTACAAAAAACGGCAGGGAACCGAAAAAGGTTTCCTGCCGTCGTTTGTTTATTCCACAACCGTCAGATTCCCGTCTCCGTCAAATGTCACGGGAACAATTGTATTCCGGGTTTTCTGGGCAATGTCGTCAATCCGCATCTTGGACGGATAATCCGCCACCAGCGTCACCGCCACGCCCTGCCGCCTGGCCCGTCCCGTCCGGCCAATGCGGTGGACATAGTCCTGGCTCTCGTCCGGCACGTCGCAGTTGAATACGATATCCACATCGTCCACGTCAATTCCCCGCGCCGCAACGTCCGTCGACACAAACACCCGCAGTTTCCCCTGTCGGAAACGGTCCATCACCTGCTCCCGGCGTTTCTGGGGGATATCGCCGTGAATACAGTCCGCGTCCACGCCCCGCATTTGCAGAAATTTGGTAATGCGTTCCGTAGACCCCTTGGTATTGCAGAATGCCATGCACCGGTCAAACCCGGTCTGCTCCAAAATCCGGGTAATGGCGTCCGCCTTTTCGCCCTGGGCAACCTCCATGCGGAACTGTTTGATATCCGGTTTGTTCTGCTCATCCTCCCGGACCGTGACTTCCGCCGCGTCTCTTTGGTAAACCCACGCGATATCCATAACCTCGCGGGAGATTGTTGCGGAAAACAGGCCCAGATTCCGCCGTTTGCTCATCCGGTCCAAAAGACGGGTTACGTCATGGACAAAGCCCATATCCAGCATCCGGTCCGCCTCGTCCAGCACCACTGTCCGGGCGTTGTCCACCCGCACCGTCCGACGCTTCATATGGTCGCTCAGACGCCCCGGCGTTGCCACCACAATCTGAGGCCGTTTTTTCAAAGACTCGATCTGCCGCCCGATTGGTTGTCCACCGTACAAACACACCGTCCGCACGCCCGGACGGAATATGCTCACGTCCCGCAGCTCGTCCGTAATCTGAATCGCCAGTTCGCGCGTGGGCGCAAGAATGACCGCCTGCACACAGTCTTCCTCCGGGTCGATATGCTCGACAATCGGGATGCCATAAGCAAATGTTTTACCTGTTCCCGTTGGGGCTTTTGCGATCACGTCCTGCCAATCCATCATGGGTGGGATGCATCCCGCCTGCACCGGCGTGGTGGTTTCCAGACCCCGCCGCTGGATGGCCCGCATGATTTCCGGCGAAAGGTCCAGGCTGTCAAACCGGACGCCTTCTGTATATTCCATAGATTTTTCCTCTTTCAAAATCAATGATGGTATGTTATAATCTTCACAGGCTGTCCCATCTGAACAGTAGGGCATTCAGCCGCGTTTATTATACAGGGATTTTTCCCGCTTGTAAAGGCCCAGACTCCTTCGACACGCGCTTTTCTGCAACACATGGACTTCCATCGATATTTCCAAAGGTAATTCTGCAATTTTTGCGATATTTCTCACAGATTTTATAGTAAAATTGTGTATTGCCATGCTAAATCATGCACTTTTTATGATAAATTATCAATAAGTAGCTGGGGTGCGGCAAAATGACGGAGGAGGTGCCCAACGTGGATGAGATGGAGTATGTACGTATTCTTCGTGATTTGCGCGAGGACGCCGACAAAACGCAGACTCAAATCGCGGAGGTCCTGGGAACATCCCAGACCATGTACGCCCGCTATGAACGCGGCGCAAATGAATTGCCAATCCACCATTTGATCACCCTGAGTAAATATTATGGCGTCAGCACAGATTATTTGCTGGGGTTAAGCAAAAACCGGTAAAACGCGGACAGGAACTTCCTGTCCGCGTTTTTATTTTACAGTGCGGGTGGCGCGTCAGGGGCTTTGCCCCTTCGACCCCACCGGGACTCCGCCCCGGCCCCGCCAGGGGACCGAGCCCCCTGGACCCTCACAACCGCGTAATAACCGGAATGACCATAGGACTGCGGCGCGTCGATTTGAACAAGTACCCGCTCACCGCGGATTTAACCGTCCCCCGCAGCTCGCCGTCATCCCGCCCGTGTCTCCGGGTGACGGACTCCGCCGCGTCCAGAGCCACGCTTTGCAGCTCTTTCATGAGGTCCCCGGATTCCTTGACATAAATGAAGCCCCGGGTAATGATTTCCGGCTGGCTCAGCAGTCCGCCGTCATGCGCGGAGACCGGCAGGACCACGACTACCATACCGTCCTCCGCAAGCCGCTTCCGGTCCCGCATAACCACTGCGCCCACGTCGCCCACGCCGGACCCGTCCACGTAGACCTCGCCGGAGGGAATCGCGCCGCCCAGCTTGAGGGTTTTGGCAGTCAGTTCGATCACGGTTCCGTTATCGGCAATGGCAATATGATTTCGGTCCATACCCATTTGCTGCGCAAGACTGCTATGGATTTGCAGCATCCGCTGCTCGCCGTGGAGCGGGATGAAGAAACGGGGCTTGGTCAGCGCATGGATGATTTTCAGTTCCTCCTGACAGGCATGGCCGGACACATGCAGCATATCGGCGCGGTCGTAAATGACCTTGACGCCTTTGCGAAACAGCTCGTTGATCACGCGGCTGACGGTGACTTCGTTGCCGGGAATTGCCGACGCGGAGATGATGACTTTGTCCCCCGGACCGACTTCAACCTGTTTATGCGTGGAGAACGCCATACGGTACAGCGCGCTCATTTCCTCGCCCTGGGAACCGGTGGTGACAATCACCTGCTTGTTTTTCGGGAGTCCCTTGATTTTGGTAATGTCCATCAAGGTGTTTTTGGGGACTTTCATATAACCGAGTTCTGTAGAGACCCGCATGATGTTTTCCATGGACCGTCCGGTTACGGCAACCTTCCGCCCGTGTGCGGCTGCGGCGTCCAGCACCTGCTGGATGCGGTGGACGTTGGAAGCGAACGTCGTGACGATGATACGCTCCTCGCAGCCCTGAAACTGCCGCATGAAGGTCTGGCCCACCGCCCGCTCGCTGGTGGTGTAGCCGGGCCGCTCGACGTTGGTGGAGTCGGCGCACAGGCACAGCACGCCCTCTTGTCCCAGCGCGCCCAGGCGGGCCAGGTCGATCACCTCGCCGTCAATCGGCGTAGAGTCAATTTTGAAGTCGCCGGTATGCACGACAACGCCCATTTTGGTATGAATGGCAAAGGCCACCGAGTCGGCAATTGAGTGATTCACGTGGATAAATTCCACGGTGAATTTGCCTGCCCGGACGGTTTTGCCCGGTTCAACGGTAATGAGCTTGGTGGTTTTGGAGAGGCCGCGCTCCTCCAGTTTCAGGCTGATCAGTCCGGCGGTAAAACGGGTGCAGTAGATCGGCATATTGACTTGGCGCAGGACATACGGAATCGCGCCGATGTGGTCTTCGTGTCCGTGGGTAATGAACAGGCCCCGGATACGGGCGCGGTTTTTAATAAGGTAGGTTACGTCCGGGATAATGCAGTCAATGCCGTACAGGTCGTCCCCCGGGAACGCCATGCCGCAGTCCACCACAATTATTTCGCCGCCATATTCATAGGCGGTCATATTTTTACCAATTTCATTCAGACCGCCTAAAGGGATAATCTTCAATTTTTCTGCCATAGGTTTAATAGAACTCCTTCATATAATACAAAAATATGTACGGAAGCCGTTCCTCCCAGGCAAAAAAATGCATAACAATGCAAAGACGCCCCTCCGCCTGTCCGGCCCCGTTACGCCGTCAGGGGTTTGGTTACGCCATATCCTGCCCGATTATGTGAGGAAACGATTCCCGTTATTTATTTAACCAGCGGAAAGCGCGTTCCGTCCGGTAAAATACAAACCGCGAGGCCAGGGGCCTCGGAACATGGCGCGGCTGGCCGCTTTTGGGCAGTGCCGCGCAGAAAAACCGCCGGTGCATCCAGCGGAAACCGCTTGAGGAAATCCCTCCTCAAACGTTCAATTTAACTTAGTATAGCACAACGAACCCCATTTGTATACAAAAACTTTTTCTCTTTTTTCGCGCCGGAAGAAAACCAGCCAGTCAGCGGTTTCGCTTCCGGTACTCCAGGGGACTGATTCCTTCCACCCGCCGGAAGCACTGGGAAAAATAGCTCAGGGAGGAAAACCCCAGGATCTGGGCGATCAGGGAGAGGGTGTGATCCGTTTCCCGGAGAAGAAACCGGCTCTCCTCAATTCGTTTGGAAATCAAATAATTGATGGGGGAAACCCCGAATTCGCGGCGGAAGATATGCGCCAGGTAATATTTGTTGAGGTGCGCCAGCTGGGCCAGCTGATCCAGGCTCAGATTTTCCTTGAAATGATTGTCAATGTACCGTCGGACCAGTCCGCATTCCCGGCTGGGCCGTGCGCCGGATGTCTCGCCGGAAAGCGCGGCGTTCCGCTGGCGGTTCAGCCGGACCAGCACCACGTCCAGAAGGCTCTGGCAGACCCGTTCGTAGCCCGGCAGCGATTCTCCCGCCTCCTGAAGCATCAGCCGGAGGCAAACCATCAGTTCTTCCCAGCCGGTGTGCAGGTGAAGCAGGGCATAGCCTTCCGAGCCGGTCAGCGTCTCCAGCCCGTCTACGCCAAGGACGGTGTATTCCAGAGGGCTTGCCAGCTGGCTGGCCTCCGTATGGGGAACATTGGCGTTGATGATCACGGCGTCATGAATGGCCACGGGGAATTCCTCCCGCTGGGTACGGAAGCGGCCGTGTCCGCCGGTGATGAAGAACACTTCCGCGCAGCCATGGGTATGGAGGCTGGAATTCCAGTCGCTGCTGTACTGGGCCCGGGAGACATAGGCCAGTCTTGCCGTCCCCGGCGAGGCGGCGGCTTCCCGCTCAAAGGCATATTGACGCTGGCTCATGGCGTTCCTCCTTGGGGCGCAATTTTTTGAAAATTGGCAGGGTTCCGCTTGGGTTCCCATTATAGCCGTTTTGCGGCGAAAGCGCAACTTTCCTGAAAAATATTTTTTCCGCCGGTCGAATTTTTACCAAAAAGATAGGAGAAAAGAAGTTGTACATTGTGAAATTATAGATTTTGCCCAAAAGAAAAGAAGATATCCTCTTGGAAATGGGACAAAGTGCAAAAAAGAGCAAGATATCTAAAAAGTTCCGCAAGATCGAGATTGCTTTCCCAGCGGGAAACCCGTTATACTGATTTTTAACGAGGCCGGAAACCGGCCTGCCAAAGTCCGATTATATTAAAGGAGGTACGACTATGAAGAAGTTTCTCAGTCTCTTGCTGACACTGACGCTCGTGCTGTCTCTGGCCGCCTGCGGCGCGAAGGATACCCCTCCCCCCGCCCCCGATGCCGGCGACGCCCCGGAGACTCCGCCTCCCGCCGAAGAGGTGACCATCACCGTGGCCGCTCTGGCCTCCGGCTATGAGGAAGCCTATCCCGGCATGTGGCAGGAGGTCTGCGACGCCTTCACCGCCGAGACCGGCGTGAAGGTCAACCTGATTTGTGACAAAAACCTGGAAGATGTCATCGGGCCCTCCATGCAGGGCGGCGACTTCCCCGATGTGATTCACCTGGCGACCGGCCGTGAAAAGGGTCTTACCGAGCAGTTCATCAAAAACCGCAACATCGCGGAGATCACCGATGTGCTGTCCATGACCGTCCCCGGCGAGAGCGTGAAGGTCTCCGATAAGATCATTGGCGGCTTCACCGAGACCTCCGTTACCAATCCCTACGGCGACGGCGCGACCTATCTGGCCCCCATGTTTTACTCTCCCTGCGGCCTGTTCTACAATGCGGGCTTGTTTGAGGAGAAGGGCTGGACCGTTCCCACCACCTGGGATGAGATGTGGGAGCTGGGCGACAAGGCTCAGGCCGAAGGCAGCTATCTCTTTACCTATCCCACCACCGGCTACTTTGACGCGTTCCTGTACGCGCTGATGTATTCCGTGGGCGGCCCCGATTTCTTCAACAAAGCCACCACCTATGCCGAGGGCATTTGGGATACCCCCGAGGCGCAGCAGTGCTTTGACATC
The DNA here is from genome assembly GCA_910589315.1 of uncultured Oscillibacter sp. Taxonomy (GTDB): domain Bacteria; phylum Bacillota; class Clostridia; order Oscillospirales; family Oscillospiraceae; genus Oscillibacter. Next base: position 22,789 of record CAJUTB010000037.1, read on the forward strand.
ATTGCGAAGCTCGCCAGCTACACAAACCCCGTCACCCCTGCCCAGGCCAATGACCAGGACTTCAGCCAGAATCAACAGCTGATTCTGGACAACAAGGCTCTGTTTATGCCCAACGGCACCTGGGTTGTCGGCGAGATGGCGGAAGCTCCCAAGGCCGACGGCTTCAAGTGGGGCATGACCGCTCTACCTGCCGCTGCGTCCGGCGGCAACGGCGCGAGCTACTGCTGGCTGGAGCAGGCTTGGATTCCCGCCGAGGCGCCCAATCTGGACGCCGCGAAGCAGTTCGTATCCTTCCTGTACAGCGACGCGGCCTGCGCCATCTTTGCCAAGGGCGGCGCGGTGCAGCCGGTTCCCGGTTTGACCGACAACCTGGAAGGCGACAACAAGATGTTCTATTCCATCTATGACAACGGAGCTGACGCGGCCATGGGCAACTTTGCGGCTTACGAGTCCGCGGCGGGCCTAGGCACCGTCCGCGAGGTCTTCCTGGATCCCGTCAACGGTCTGGTAAACGGAAGCCTCACGGTGGAGCAGTGGATCAGCGATGTGAAGGCCGCCAGCGACCAGATGCGGGCCAACCTCATGGGATAAGCGTTCCGCTGAAATTGCATAGTCCGTAATTCGTGGGCGGCGGCGAGTGTTTCTGCTCGCCGCCGCCCCGTCTGGTTTCCGCATTTTTTCCGAAAGGAGTGATTCCATGCGCGGCAGCAAGAGCCGGAGCCGTTTTCTGTTTATGTGCGTCGCCCCGGCGGTCATTCTCTACTTCATCTTCATGATTCTGCCCACTCTGAACGTTTTCCGTATGTCGCTCTTTGAGCGGGGAGCCTACTCCCCGGAGGAAACCTTCGTCGGTCTGATGAACTTCCGCGCGCTGTTCGGCGACACGAAGTTCATCACCGCCATGCAGAATACCATTCTGCTCATTGTGTTTGTCACCGTTATCACCTTTTTCTTTGCGATTGTTTTTGCGGCAATCCTGACTCGGGAAAAAATCCGGGGCCAGAACTTTTTCCGCATAGTCTTTTACATCCCCAACATTCTCTCCGTGGTGGTCATCGCCGGTATTTTCTCCGCCATCTATAAGCCGGAAAACGGTATGCTGAACAGCATTCTCTCCTTTACCAAAGGGGAGACGGTGATGGTGCTCTGGAAGGACCAGCCAATGGTGATTGTCAGCGTCGTCATCGCCATGGTCTGGCAGGCCATCGGCTATTATATGGTGATGTACATGGCGTCCATGTCCGCCGTGCCCGCGAGCCTCTACGAGAGCGCAGGGCTGGATGGAGCCGGGCGGCTGACGCAGTTCTTTCAGCTGACCCTGCCCCTGATCTGGACCAATATCCGCACAACCCTCACCTTTTTCATCATCTCCACCATCAATATGGCGTTCCTCTTTGTCAAAGCCATGGTCGCCAAGGGAATGGCCGATGTGGGCCTGAGCTTCATGTATGCCCAGAAAGACGCCGGTCTTTACGGCTATTCCATGGCCGCAGGCGTGGTGATTTTCCTGTTTTCCTTCCTGCTCTCGGCCCTGGTGAACTGGGTGACGAAACGGGAAGTTTTGGAAATGTAAGGAGGCGGGCGTATGACAAGGGAAAAAAAGGGAATCTCTGCGGAGACCTTGTATAAAATCTTTATCTATGTGGTGCTGATTACGCTGGCCGTTATCATCATCGTACCTGTGGGCTGGGTGTTTCTGGCTTCCATCAAGCAGAACAGCGAATTTTACGGCAACCCCTGGGCTTTGCCCGCAGCGGTTTACTGGCAGAACTTCGTAAACGCCTGGAACTCCGCCAACATGGGCAGCTATATGCTCAACTCCGTTATCGTGACGGCGTTGTCCTTGGTGCTGCTGCTGGTCATTGCCCTGCCGGCGGCCTACTGCCTGTCCCGGTTCCGGTTTCGGGGGAGCCGCTTTTTGAACGTCTGCTTTATGGCGGGGCTGTTCATCAACGTGAATTATATCGTTGTGCCTATTTTTCTGATGCTCCGGGACGGAGATGTCTGGCTGAAGAATCTGATCGGAAGCGGTTTGCTGCTGAATAATCTGGCGGTGCTGTCGGTGGTGTATGCCTCCACCGCCCTGCCCTTTACGATCTACCTGCTCTCGGGCTACTTTGCCACGCTCCCCCACGACTTCGAGGAGGCCGCCTATATTGACGGCGCAAGCTATGGACAGGCCATGATCCGCATTATTTTCCCCATGGCCAAGCCCTCCATCATTACCATCATTCTATTCAATTTCCTCTCCTTCTGGAACGAGTACATTATTTCTATGACGCTGATGAGCAGCGCGACCGGCCAGAAGACCCTTCCGGTAGGACTGCTGAATCTGATGCAGGCTCAGCAGTCCGCGGCGGAATATGGCATTTTATATGCCGGTCTGGTGCTGGTGATGCTGCCGACGCTGATTCTCTATATGTGCGTGCAGAA
>CAJUTB010000038.1 GCA_910589315.1 uncultured Oscillibacter sp.
AGATGGCGGCATAGCTCAGTTGGCTAGAGCATACGGTTCATACCCGTAGTGTCCCCGGTTCAAATCCAGGTGCCGCTACCAGATTTCATGGAGCGCCCCATGGCGCTTCGTGAAATTTCCACTCCATCCCCTGCGTCTCTCATCTTCAACTCCTCAAAAATCCGCAGATTTTTGAGGAAGGCGGAGAAGAAAGGAGCGGATATGGAGTTCTCGCTAAAGGCGGGAACGGAATGGAGCGAGTTTCTTCGACGCGGCCCGTTGGTCAAGTGGTTAAGACACGGCCCTTTCACGGCTGTAACATGGGTTCGAATCCCGTACGGGTCACCAGCCCGTAAGACGCCTGATTAGCGGCGTCTTACGGGAACACATAATTGGAGGCTTAGCTCAGCTGGTTAGAGCGCATGCTTCACACGCATGAGGCCACTGGTTCGAGTCCAGTAGTCTCCACCAAGGAAATCCTTTAGAGCCGCAAGGCTTTAAGGGATTTTTTCTTTCTGTTTGCCGGAAGATTCGGTCCCTGGGATTTCTCGTAATTTGGGGCAATTTCGCATATTTTCGGGCATCGTTGTTGCAAATTTGTTGCAAATTTTTTCGACCGTGGGTTCTTAACCCGCTCCAGAAGCAGTTTGTTTTCCTGAACGGTCAGAGCCTCTTTCTCCGGCGTTTTCCGTCCCCCCAGGCTTCAACATATTGCTCTCCGGCAATTTTGCTACCAGACCATTTCCCTGGGCAGTATTGAAAGTGCTCCGCAGGTTGATCAGGGCCTTGGACTGTACGGAATTGCTCTTATCGGAAAGTCCAGCCATGATCGCTTGAATCTGTATGGGCGTGATATCCTGAAGGCAGTAATCACCTGCCGCGGGAAGGATATACTGGTTCAGCGCATAGCGAATGGCAATCAGGCTGTTTTCCCGGAGATAGGGCTTCTTGTAAAAATCATACCACATTTGCGCAAAGTGGCCGAAGGTTTCCTCGCTGCAAATATCCACGCCGGCGTTGACAAGAATTTGCACTTTCATAACCTTTTCATCCAATTCCGCCTGAGTCTTAGCGCGGAAATACTTCCGGCTGCCATCGGGCATTTGGACCGCTTTGGTAAGGTATTTGTACTTCTTCGTTTCTTTTGCCGCTTTTGCAGCCATAAGACATTCCCCTTTCAATAATGCCTTGCGATACAGTATCTTTATTATACCGCAGTAACGAGGGGTCTGCAAGGAATTATTTTATTTCCCTTTGCCGGTAAAACGCAGCCGCTCACTTGATCTGCCACTTCCGGGGCGGAGTCTTAACGGGCTTCCCCGGCCCCGCAGAGTCCTTGATGTAAAAGGAATTGACCATCAGCAAAGTTTTCTTCTGATTCAGTTCGCTCAGCAGATTGATGAACTCTTCAAAAAAATCCACCTTCTCCATGAAGGTCCGGGGGACAAAGTAGAGGTAGCCGGTGATGCTGAGCTTGGTAGCCTCAATGGACCGCAGGTAATTGGAGCAGGAGGACTTGAACAAGATCGTGGACTACATCACGTTCCAGCTTCAAAACCCCATTGCCGCTGAAAATCTGGTGGACGCCATTGAGTTCGCGATACAGGAGCGACTGCATTGCGCGGAGCCCTTTGAACCCTACCGCTCCGCCAAAGAGCGGCAATACCCCTACTACCGCATTCAGGCGCGGAATTTCACGATCTTCTATGTAGTCATTGGCGATATCATGGAGGTTCGGCGAATCTTGTACAGCCGCCGGGACCTTAGCAAAATGAGAGGCGGGGCAGAGCCAGGGAGAAGAACAGGGAACTGAGAAAGCGGTAGGCGCTGTCCTGAGCGGAGATGATAACGAAGTAGACGCAGGGCTTTTGTCCCAGCAGCAGCAAATCGACGTCATGGTTTCGGGTGATGGCATCTACCACCTCATCCTGTGGTCCAGATTTCTACGATACTCTGGCGGAAATAGATGGAAAGAATCCACATAATGTTATAGATCAAAAATTTTCTATAGTTGTATTTGTAATGGATCAAAATTTCAAATATAATAACGCTAATAAGCTCACAGCTAAAAAAGGTTACTATAATCCTGATAGAATCATTCTTTGCTATGTGTTACGGACCAAGAACAAGCGAGACTGCATCTTTTTTATCAATACAAGACAGATGATTCCCATAGAGCCACAAGTCTTTACGGGATTTTCTGTTTGCATTCGCCGGAAATTTTGTATCTCCATATTTCTCGTAATTTGGGATATTGGAGGAAGAATTTCCAGCATCTTTGCTGTAAGACTGCTGCAAATTTTCAAGACGGACTACCCCTTTGTGCCGTAACAGATACAAGGATCTTTTTATAACTTGTGTCTTGAATGGTTGAATAGAACATAAGGCAATCAAGCGCGTCAACATGGCGTCACATCGTCCACGGTTAAGCCGCCATAGAAACCAGCAGGAGGCTTATGGATAAAAAGGATATGATTTCAAAGCAAGAATCACTTGCAAAATATAATATGGTAGTTTATACTAAAAAATGGTGAACGTGCGGCGCGTTCTGCGTTGCAGAAGGAGGAACTATGAAGCTGCTGGTAATGTCGGATTCCCATGGAAATGTAGCGAATATGCTCCAAGCCGTACAGCTCGAAAACCCAGACCGCATTCTGCATCTGGGCGATTGCTGGCGCGACGCCCAGCGTCTTCATGACCGCTGTCCGGAGATTCCGCTCGATCAGGTCCCCGGCAATTGCGATTTCCGTTCTTCAGAAGCCGCAGAACAGCTCCTGTTTCTGGAAGATAAGCGCGTTTTGATTTGTCACGGGCATACATACGGCGTCAAGCAATCCCTGATTTCGGCAGGTCTTGCGGCAGAGGAAAAGAATCTTGATGCCTTTCTGTTTGGCCACACCCACCGCGCGCTCTGCGATTATCGCGGCAAAACCCTTTTTCTGAATCCTGGCAGTATTGGAGAATCGCGCGCCTTCTATGCGGTTCTCACCCTGGAAAACGGCAGTCTTGACGGTCGTATTTGCCCCCTGCCTTGAAACACTGCTCCCCGGCCCTCCGGGAGGTTCCTTTTTCTCGAGAGAAAAAGGAACCGAAAAAGAGCTTTTTCACGCCGCGGCTTCCGGCGGGCGAAAAAACTTAACATCCTATCCGAAATTCAAGCGTTATTTTTGTATATTCTGCCGATTTTTGCCGGGCGCAAAATTTTTTTGCAATAAAATAAAACCCATGTCCCCGATTCCGATACTTACATATGGATCTTGCCCTTACGCATCTGCACGGAAAAACTTGGAAGCGTCCGCTTCCGCACAGAGAAGGTGTTTTCTTGGCGTTCAACACGGCGGCATTTTTGTTTTTCTTTTTCCCGGCAATTTTTATAATTTACCAGCTGATTCCATTCCAGCGCGGCAAAAACGGTTTTTTGCTTCTGGCCAGTCTGGCGTTTTACACCTGCGGCCAATGGCAAGGTCTGCCCTGTCTTTTGGCCTCCGTTGTTTTGAGCTGGGCGGCGGGAGCGCTTTTGCCTCGTGCAACGGCAAAAAAATCTCTTTTGACGCTGTTTCTCGCACTTCATCTTTTGATGTTGGGTTCATTTAAGTATCTGAATTTTTTTACCGGCATGGATTTCAGCCTTCCCCTTCCGGTAGGCATTTCGTTTTTCACCTTTAAGGCCATGGCCTATACCATAGATGTTTTTCGCGGGGAACCCTCTGCAAAACGCTTTACCGATTTGCTTCTTTACCTTTCGTTTTTCCCCCAGGCAGCATCTGGACCCATCTCCCGTTTCGAGCAGTTCTCTGCCCAGTTGAAGGACCGCCCCGGCGGTAGCGCGCAAACTGCAAACGGCCTCCGGCGTTTTATTGCCGGCTTTGCGAAAAAAGCGTTCATTGCAGGCATGGCGGCCCCCATTGTCAACACCGCCTTTTCCCTTGGCGGCGATTTGGATTTCCGTCTCGCATGGCTGGGAGCCATTGCGTATACTATTCAGATTTATTTTGATTTCTCCGGTTACAGCGACATGGCCATTGGCCTTGGAACCGTCTTTGGGTTCCGCACGTTAGAGAACTTTGAGTATCCCTATACCGCCGCCAGCATTACGGATTTCTGGCGCAGATGGCACATATCTCTTTCCTCCTGGTTTCGGGATTACCTGTACATCCCCCTGGGCGGCGGACGCTGCGGAACTTTGCGCAAATGTTTGAATAAACTGATCGTCTTTCTCCTCTGCGGCCTCTGGCACGGCGCAAACTGGACCTTCGTTCTCTGGGGCGCGTGGCACGGTCTGTTCTCCGCATTGGAAAGCGTTCTCCCCGTTCAGCAATGGATAAAGAATTCCCGCTTTACAAAAATCCTGGGCCATATCTATACGCTTTTGGTTGTCTGCCTGGGCTTTGTGATTTTCCGTGCGGCCAGCATCGGAGAGGCGTTCGCCGTTTTCCGCACCATGTTTACCGGCGGCATAACCCCAGCCGCTACCCTGGCCCTGGAACGTATAGCTCCTGCGGCATGGGTTGCCTTGGCGGCGGGCGTCATAGGCAGTACGCCGGTGGGACCGCAGCTGAAGAAACGTTTTCATACCGTCCCCGGAGCCCTTGCGGCGTCTTATGCAGCGGCGGCGGTAGTCTTTGTAGGATGTCTGCTTTCCATGGCGGGCAGCGGCTTTCAGCCGTTTATCTACGCTCAGTTTTGAGGTGAGCAAATGGAGAAAAAATTTGGATGCACCGCATTTACTGCGTTTATTTTACTCCTTTGCATGATTCCCTCTTTAGGGATGCTGCTTCCAAAGGAGGAAACGGAAGCAGGCGGAAATCAAGTGATTGCCGCGACCCCTTCCCTGCGGAACCAAGAGGGGACGCTAAACAAAGCGTATCTCTCCCAGCTTCTGGATTATGTGGAGGATCATCATTTTTTACACCAGAAAATGATCACCGCCTGGTCGGCATTAAACGTCAAAACCCTACACACTTCGATTACAAAAGATGTAATTCTCGGAAAAAACAACTGGTTGTATTACGGTGAAACGCTTTCGGATTATACCGGCGCTGGCCGGATGTCCAACTGGGAGATTTACGCGGCGGCACGAAATCTCGCGCTGGTTGCGGAGTACTGCGAGCAAGCTGGGATGCAGTTCCTGTTTACCATCGCGCCGAATAAGAACTCCCTTTACCCGGAAAATATGCCAGAGTTTACCATCCATTCAGGCCCCGGCAATGCGGAGGCCCTGGGAGCGGCGTTGGAAAAGGAAGGCGTTCCCTATTTGAATTTGTTTGAAGTATTCCGGTCCCAGGATGAAACCCTGTATTTCACACAGGATTCCCACTGGAATTCCAAAGGCGCGGCCCTGGCCGCCGACGCCCTCAACGCGGCCTTGAACCGGAAGTCGTCGTATTTTGACGGCCCCTTTGTTCCGGCGGAGGACCACCGCAGCGATCTGTATGATATGCTCTACCCCGCCGGTCCGGACCTGGAAACCGACCTGAAATACGGCGGTGCGCTGGATTTCACATATGATATGCCCATCCGTTCGGCGGAAAATCTCACGATCATGACCACCGGAACGGGTTCCGGTTCGCTGTATATGTTCCGGGACTCTTTCGGAAACCTGCTGTATCCCTATTTGGCGGACAGTTATGAACATACTCTGTTCTCCCGTTCCGTAGAATTTGACATAGAGCGGGCGGTCATGCAGGAAGCGGATACAGTTGTGATCGAGCTGGTGGAGCGAAACCTGGACTACCTTCTGCAAAACCTTCCCGTGATCCCTGCACCCAAACGGGAACTGAACGTGACGGACGCAAAGGTTTTGGACGGAATACCCTTCCAATACTCACCAGGCGAAAACCAGGGGCCGTCCCCGGTCATTTCCGGAACGCTGCCGGCTCCCCCGGACACAGGTTTCCCGGTATATCTTTACGCAGGCGATTCCCAAGATGCTTACGAAGTATTTCTGTTGGAAAACAACCGGTTCGCGCTTTATGGTCCTTCTGACAGGTCTGGCGAACTCTCATTGATATATACCTCCGGCGGGCAGACCGTCCAGGTTCCTTTGCTTCCGCCGTCCGGCCCAATCCTAACGGAGAGTCATTGACTTTTGTAAGTTCTTGCTGAATGCATTTTTATTGTGTGTACGAGGAGGAAAAACCATATGAAAAACCGTTTATTGTCCCTTTTGCTAACAGCCGTACTCTTGTTTACCGCCGTTGTGCCGGTCTATGCCGCTGAGGATACGGAATCTTCGACCGACGAATGGGGGGGTTAGCTCCGCTGCGTTCGATCGAAGAAGAAACTCCAGAAGAAACTCCAGAAGAAACTCCAGAAGAAACTCCGGAAGAAACCCCGGAAGACCCCTCAGGAGAACCCGCAGAAGAAGCCCCAGAAGAAAACCAGGAAACTCCCGTGGAAGAAGAAATTCCCGGCCTGGAGGCGGGCGTCGTAGTGGCAGGCGTCACGCTGATTCAGAATCGCCATATTGCCTACGCCCTGGGCGACGGAAAAGCTATGCCCTCCTTCAACCCCTGGCGGCGGGTTACGCGGGCCGAGGCGGCGCAGATGCTCTGCCGCCTTTTGCCGGAGGAAACGCTGGTCTCGCCGGCATCCTATGCCGACTTGCCTGTAAACGCATGGTATTCCTATGCCTCCAGTATCATGGGCGGACTTGGCGTCATGCGCTCCGGCGAGGAAACCTTCCAGCCCGGCGAGGAAATTACCCGCGGTGAGTTCGTTCGCAGTCTGGCCTGTTTCTTCCCCCTGCGGGATGACGCAGAGCAGTTCCCGGATGTTCCAGCAGATTCCCCCGACGCGCCCTTTATCCGTTCCGCCAGAGCCTACGGCTGGACCCAGGGCAACAAAGACGGCCTCTTTTGTCCGGAAAATCTCCTTACCCGGGCCGAAGCGGTCGTGATGATCAACCGCGCCCTGGGCCGTCAGGCCGATTCGGAGTACATTGGGACATATCATCCTGCATTTTATATTGACGTTTCGCCGGAAACGTGGTTTTATTATGATGTGATGGAGGCTTCCGTCTATCACGACCACACCGGCGGGGAAACTGACGAACGCTGGACCTCCCACGCGGTCAGGCAGACCGTTCCCACCGAGGGATTCCATCTGGTCAACGGCTGGCTGTTCTTCTACGACAGCGCCAGGGGCGATGTCGTGCGCAGCGGAATTTCCGGCGGCCATACTTTTGACATCAACGGTCATTTCACCACCGGAAACGCCGAGTTGGACAGTAAACTTCGGAACATCGTCCTAAGCAAAACCACCCCCGATATGACCCAGGAACAAAAGCTCCGCGCTCTGTATGTATACACGCGGGATTCGTTCACCTACCTCCGCCGTCCCGCCTATCCCTTCGGCGCTACGGATTTTATGGAGGAAGATGCCCTTCGGATTCTGAACACCGGCTATGGAAACTGCTATTGCTACGCGGCCCTGTTCTGGTATCTCTCCCGCTGGCTTGGCTATGACGCCCGGATTTTCAACGGCACCCTTGGGAAAAATCGCGCGCCCCATTCCTGGGTGGAGATCACGATGGACGGCACGCCGTACATATTTGACACAGAGCTGGAAATGGCCTACCGCCGCAAAAACCGGTTTGATATCAACCTCTATAAGTTCCAGGATCTCGAAAACAGATGGCGGTATGTGCGTCCCTGACGTGTGGATTTTAAGAAAAAGGAGAACCTTATGAAAAAGAAATCTTTCGTATGCTTGCTGGTCATTGCGTTGTTATGCGCTCTGTGCGCCTGCGGCGGGCCGGCGCCCCAGACAGAAGAAGCTGGAGAGCCGGAGAATTCCGCCCAGACGGAAACCGGACAGATGCCGAAAAGCCTGGTTTCTCCGGAGGACGGCGGAGAAGATTCAGAAAATTCCGGCGGCGAGGCTCCCGGCGCGGGAGAGGAACCGTCCAACACACCCGAGGAAGAAATTTCGGACACGCCGCCGGTACAGGCGGAAACGTCCCCGGCGGAATCCCAGACCGCTCCTGCCGCGAAGCCGGAACAAACCCAGCCTGCGCTACAGGAACCGCCTCCGGCTCCGGCGGAAAAGCCCGCCGCTCCGCAGACGGCCCCGGCGGAGAAGCCTGCGGCCCCGGAACCCGAGTCCACACCGGAACCCGACCCGGAACCAGCTCCCGCCCCCGCGGACCCCAAGACGGTTGCTCAGGGGTTGGTGGGCCATCCGGTAAGCGAGCTGTACGCGGCGATTGGCCGTCCGATTTCGTCGGATTACGCGCCCAGCTGCCTGGTGGAAAACGGTGAGGACGGCGAATTGGTTTACGAAGGATTTGTCGTTTACACGGAGAAAGGCCCGGATTTTGAAACGGTCTACGCAGTGATGTAGGAGGAATTCCCATGTTTCCCAAACGCTGGTTTGTGCTGTCCGTTGTCTGTTTGGCAGCGGCCGTTTCGGCTGCGGCTTACTGTATTACGCCTGGATGCCCCCTGCCCGTTTTCGGACAGGGGGACCTTCAGATTTTCTGGAACGGCAGCGGCGAACTGTCCTTGGCGTGGCCGGAAGCGGATTCCTGCGCCGAATACCAAGTGAGTGTACGAAGCAGCTCTCAGCATTTTGAAGAACGCTGTACGGATACCCGCGCCTCCTTTTCCGGCCTCTTCGACGGAGAACGGCTTCGCGTGGCGGTCCGCGCCGTGTCCGAGGGGGAAAACCTCTTTGGCATGGTCCGGCAGGTCAAGAGCTGGAAGACCTTGAAAGCGTCTGTGTCTCCGGTGGAAGTGAGCGCCCTCACGCTGGAAGGAACGATTGAGCCGGGAAACGTCTGGCTCTCCTGGAACGGCACGCAGGGCAAACGTTATGAGATCTGCGCCATAGAAGATGGGATTTCCTATCCGGTGGCCTCCACCAGAGGCAAGGCGCTGACGCTGCGTTTCGGCGCAGAATTGGAGTATCCTTCCAGTGATCAGCCGTTTGACGTTGTGGTCCGCGAGGGATTCTCCGGCAAGGGATATACCCTCTATGGCCCGCCGTCCAACCGGCTTTCCCTAAAACGCAGCGATCTGATGAACGACCGGCTGTTTCTTACCTGGGAGGAAACTGAGCCTTGGCATTATACCCTTTTGTGGTCCGAGGCCCGGGGGGATTCTTATAAGCTTCAGCAGTGGCGGAACGGCGGCTGGGAGACTATTTTCTCCATGGATTCCGGACCGCAGTCCGTCAGCTATGACGTAGGCCGCGTCGGGTCCGGTTCCCTTCAGCGTTACCGTCTGGCGTCGGAGGACCGCGCCGGAAACGAGCTGTACGCGGAAGAGATTTCGTTTTATGCGGATGTTTCTCCCGTTTACGCCGCCGTCTGGCCTGTGACGGACCTGACGTGTTATGCCGCCCCCAACACCGCCCAGCCCCAGGGCAGTATTCCCGCCGGGACCACCCTCTGCGTTTTGGAGGAAAGCGGCGAATGGTTTCAGGTGCGTTATCAGGACGAGTATGTTTATATTGACAAGCGTTTCTGCCTGATCAACCTGCCGGAGTATCTGGGCGACTACTGCGCCTATGATATTACAAACAGCTATGCTTCGGCGTTCAAAGTTCATGACCGTCCGCTGGCTCAAATCACCCGGCAGCCCCTGCCTGGGTTTGAGCACGTACAGACGAAAGGCGGTTTTCTAGTACCTTGCCTGTATCCCTGCGCGGAAAAACTGCTGGACGCCGCCAAAGCGGCCATTGCCGACGGCAACCGCCTGAAAATCTATGAGGCGTTCCGCCCGCAGCAAGCCTCTGACTTTCTCTATGAGACGGCATCGAAGCAAATGGAACTTCCCGCTCTGCTGGAAGACGCCGAAGGCAACGCCGCAGACCCGGTGACAGGAGAGCGCGTGGACCTTTCCACCGGGCTTCCGCCGGAACCTGAGGAGGAAGATACGGAACAAACGGATTCCGAAACGGCAGAGCCGGAGGAAGATGCCGCCGGATCGCCGGGAACCCAGCGGATTCCGGTAGACCCGAACCCTCCCGAACGTCCGGAGGCCCCGGAACCGGCGGAAAATTCTCAAACGGATTCTGCCGAACCCCAGCCCGTCCCCGACACCTACCTTAAAATCATGGCCGGGAACCGCCGTCTTACCTTGGACGATTTTCTGGGCAGCGGCATTTCCGGCCACAGTCAAGGCACGGCCCTGGACATTACCCTGGAGGAACTGGATTCCGGCGCAGAACTGGCCATGCAGAGCCGGATGCATGATTTGAGCTGGCATTCCACAACCTATCAAAACAACGATCACGCCAAACGTCTGGCGGACTACCTGACCGCCGCCGGTATGAGCGGGACCGCCTCGGAATGGTGGCATTTTCAGGACAACAGCGTCCTGGGAATTCTCCCGGCGGACGCCGGTCTGGCGGAGGGCGTAAGCCCCTTTGGACTGGTCCGCGACAGCCAGGGCTGGCGCTGCCGCACCGACCGCGGAACCTTTGCCAAAAACACGATTGTAACCGTGGATGAAATTCCATATACGGTGGATGAGGACGGATATCTTATTGATTAACTCTCAGGCCGCCAAACGAGGAGGTTTCTTTTGGAACGTTACCGCCTGAAAAACATCATTATCCTGATTCTGGTGCTGGTAAACGCCTTTTTGCTGGCGTCGCTGTCCATCCGCAAGTCTGCGGAGCAGGACGCCTTCCGCCGCACGGCGGAACAGCTGGTCGCACTTTTTGAGGCCGACGGCATGACGCTGGACATCTACGCCATCTCCCGGGACACGCCTCCGGACGCGCTGACCCTCGCACGGGACACGACCCTGGAGCAAAAGGCGGCCGGATATCTGCTGGACGGCTCGCCCACCGGGAACGATCAGGGCGGCGGAATTTACGAGTATCGGACTGCGGCGGGAACCGCCCTGTTCCGGTCCAGCGGCAGTTTTGAGGCTTCCGGCGTTCTGGCGGAGGAGGATGCAGAGGAATTCTGCCGGAAATTCTGCCATACGTTTTCCTTCAGCGAACCGGTTTTCCAATTGGAAAACGGCAGCGGCACAGCGGTTGCTCAGTGTTTATACAATCATCTGCCGGTTTTTAACTGCAACGTTACATTCACCATTGAGGAAGGCGTGCTTACTGCCGTGGACGGCATACTGTTGCCTGCAAACGGCACGCCAACCGCCAATACACAAACGCCATTGAGCGCGGCAGGAGCGTTGGCGGCTTTCCAGCGAATGCGTCAGGAGACGGTGGCCGTGGTGTCGGCAGTCGTCGGAACCGATTTGTGTTATGAACTGCAAACCGGCAGTGCGCCGATGTCGCTGGTTCCGGCGTGGCGCGTGGCGACTGACACGGCGGATTATTACGTCAATTGCCAGACCGGCGTCGTAACGGCTGGCGTCGCGTCTTAAAGAAAAATTTTTTTCAAAAAGAAATCCCTCCGGTAAAACCGGGGGGACTTCTTTTTTACGGTTTCTGGCGCCGGGATACAGCGCAGCAAGCGGAAGATGCTCCTTGTTCCGTCCGCCATAGACGTTTTTGTCCTGCTCCGGCAGGCTCTCCGGAATATCCAGGCGAACACATCCCTTGCGGCCCAAATAATGAACATAGACCGCCAACGTCCAGCCCTCAAACGCCGCGCCGTTTTTCTGCATATTGCAAGGGGAGCGGTCCGAGTCAAAGCCCCGCTTTGTACGAAAGGTCATCGTCAGCACGCCGTCTTCCATTTCTTTAATATTCTGCCCCGCGGCGCTTTGTCCATTTTGAAATCCCCTCCCGCTGTTCTTCCCGCGCCTGAACATATTCCAATCCACATAGGGAAATTATACAATGACAGGCAAAAATCTGCAATCCAAAATATCAGCCAGCGGTTTTCTCCCGGTGCAAAAGAGCAAGGCGCCGCCTTGAAACACTGGATAAAGCATGCTATAATACGATGCAGGCAGAAATTCCCCTTGACCGCCTTCCATGACGCGGCGGCGTTCTGTATCCGTGCTGCCGCAGAACAACTCTATAACCAGAAAGGAATCATTCATATGTGGGCCGAACACAGTGTTTTTTATCAAATTTATCCCCTGGGCTTCTGCGGCGCGCCGCTGGAAAACGACGGTATTTTGACAAACCGAATTGAAAAAGTTGCCGGTTGGGCCGGACACATCCAGCGTCTCGGGGCGGACGCCCTGTATCTCTCCCCCATCTTCGAGAGCGACCGCCACGGCTACGATACACGGGACTACCGGAAAATCGACTGCCGCTTAGGTTCCAACGAGGATTTCGCCAAGGTCTGCAAGGTACTCCATGACCACGGCATCCGCGTCGTTCTGGACGGCGTGTTCAACCACGTGGGCCGGGGCTTCTGGGCCTTCCGGGACGTACAGGAAAAAAAGTGGAACTCTCCCTATAAAGATTGGTTCCACATCAATTTCGACGGCAATTCCGGCTATAACGACGGCTTTTGGTACGAGGGCTGGGAGGGCCATTTCGAACTGGTAAAGCTCAACCTCCGGAATCCCGCCGTTGTGGATTACCTGCTGGACTGCGTGCGCTTCTGGGTGGAGACGTTCGGCATCGACGGCCTGCGCCTGGATGTGGCCTACTGTCTCGACAAAGATTTTCTGTACCGTCTCCGCCAGTTTACCGAAGAACTGAAACCGGATTTCTTCCTCGTTGGAGAAACCCTTCACGGCGACTACAACCAATGGACCGGCGACGGCCTCCTGCACAGCTGCACAAACTACGAGTGCTACAAGGGGCTGTATTCCAGCTTCAATTCCATGAATATGTTTGAGATCATTCACAGCCTGAAGCGGCAGTTTGGGCCGGAAAACTGGACGCTTTACAAGGGAAAGCACCTGCTTTGCTTCGTGGACAATCATGATGTGACGCGGGTGGCCAGCATCCTGCAAAATCCGAATCACCTGCCCCTGATCTACGGCCTGCTGTTTGGTATGCCGGGAATTCCCTGCCTGTATTACGGCAGCGAGTGGGGCGCGCTGGGCGAAAAGGCCAGGGGCAGCGACGACGCCCTTCGTCCCGCCTTCGCCCAGCCGGAATGGACCACGCTGACGGACCAGATCGCCGCCATGGCGAAGGCCCATCGGGAGAGCGACGCCCTCTGCAACGGCGATTTCAAGGATGTCGTCCTTACAAACCATCAAACCATTTTCCAGCGTTCCACAGACCGCGAGCGGGTGCTGGTGGCGATCAACGCTTCCGACGCGCCCTATACCGCGCATTTTGACGCAGGCTGCGGACAGGCGGTGGACCTTCTTACGGGAAAACTCCACGATTTCGGCGGAGGCAGCGAACTGCCGCCGTACAGCGTGGCTTTCTGGAAGTGCGAACGCTAAGATTTTGACGGATAGGCATGGTCCTGAAAATGAAAAACCAGCTTCGCGGACTCGCCCTGATTTTGATTGGAATTCCATTGACAATCGTTGCGGTAACGGATCCGTGAATTCTGATGCTCGGAGGAGCTGTTGGACGGGTCTTAATCCCTGTAATCTCGATGATTGCCAGCATAACCGGTCTGTTCCTGTGCTTCAAACGGGAAAAAAGCCGCTGAAGCGCAGTTTGAATGAGCGGGCGCGTAAAGATTCGCACAAGACAACCAACTTTGAAAATAAGGAGGGGATGGAATATGCGGGAAACCGTCATTACCAGCATAGAACGGGAAAAAGTCATCGCCATTGTGCGGGGCGCCGGGGCGGAGGCGTGCAGAAAGGTGGCCGACGCCCTTTATCGGGGCGGCATCCGTCTGATGGAGATCACATTTGATCAGAACCATCCGGATTCCTTCCCGGCAACCGCCGGGGCAATTGCCGAAATTGCCAAAACCTACGAGGGCCGTATGCTGGTGGGGGCGGGCACCGTCACCACGCCGGAGCTGGTCGATTTAACGGCTAGGGCGGGCGGCCGGTATATCATTTCGCCAGATGTCAACGAGGCGGTCATCCGCCGGACGCGGGAACTCGGTCTGGTTTCTCTCCCCGGGGCCATGACGCCCACCGAAATTCTGACGGCGCACCGGGCAGGCGCGGATTTTGTGAAGGTGTTCCCCGCCGGAGAGCTGGGAACCGGATACCTCAAAGCCGTCCGCGCACCCATCAGCCACGTGAAGCTGTTGGCCGTCGGCGGTATAAATGAACGCAACGCCGCCGCTTTCCTCAAGGCCGGAGCCGTTGGCCTGGGGGTCGGGGGAAATCTGGCGAATAAGGAGTGGATTGCGGCAGGCGATTTCGACAAAATCACCGCCGCGGCCCGGATACTCCTGGAAGCCGTACAGACTGCGTAAAATCCTTTGGAAACGCAAAAACGTCCTGCCGCAATGCGGCAGGACGTTTTTTGACCGATACTCAGGCCCGGAAACCAGTGAACGCGCCGTCCGAATCAAAGACTGCCTCATACAGCTTTCCGTCCGTGCTGAGGGCAGGATTGGCTTCGATTTCTTTCAGCAGGCTCTCGGAAACATAGAACTCGCCCATATGCAGCGTGTCCTGAATCCACACCACCTTCACCGGTTCGCCCAGATACGGCGTCGCCTTGATGCAGAACTGCGTGCAGAGCTTATCCGTGTCCATGACGGCGGGCATCCGCACATATTCCGTCAGCAAAGAAGTGATCGAGTTGGGATATGTCTCCTCAAAGGACGCCTTGTCAAACACCCGGCGGGTGGTTACGTCGGCAATTCCCAGGCCGTTGAAGTTGGAGCCGGTTTTCTCAGACAGGCTCAATACGCCGATGCGGTCAATGAAGGGCCGCTCTTTGTAGTCATAGGCCCGGCCGATTACGTTGGGGTCCATGCCGTCGCCGCTGATTTCCTTGCCGATCTGCTCTACCATCAGCACATTGACTTTCTCAAAGGGCACCGTCGCCATGAGGCTTTTCGCCAGCAGCAGCAGCTCGGGTTCCTCGGTTTCCACACAGGCGTTGGGAATTGCCCGGATGGTGTGAGTCTGGTGCAGCGCGTTTTCCACAATGCCGATGGCAAAGGGGATATTGCAGTTTTTCAGCGCGGTACGGCCGAAAGAGGGAACATTAATATGCATATTGGCAAAGCCCCGCTGGTGACAGATGCTTGCGCCGTACTGCTTGCCCAGGCCGATGGCCAGCATTTTCATGATGCCGCTCTCAAAGGTGCCGTGAAAATCGGTGTGGGGCTTGATGCGGCCCACCGGGACAATGTAGTCACAGGAGAGGGCGAAGGCGTCCAGGCGCACGTCCAGGCCCTCGGCGGAAACGCCGACCTTTTTTGTTTCCATGGTGGCGTGAATCTCGCAGCCGCAGGCTTCCTCCGTAATGCCGTAATGGTCCAGAATGGCCCGCTGGCCCTCGGCGGTCGCGCCGCCATGGCTGCCCATGGCCGGAACAATGTAGGGCGTCGCGCCCACGCGGCGGAGCTCCTCCGCAAAGGTCCGCAGAATTAACACGCTGTTGGCGATCTCGCGGCTGGCGGCGGTGAAACAAACCGTGCTGCCCGGCTTGATCTGGTCCAAAGTCCCTTCCCGCTTCAGCGCGTCCCGCACCGCCTGGGGCACGTCCTCAACATGGGTATCGTCCAGCTTGTAAGAGACCTTGTAAAACTTCGGAATTTCAACGTCTTGCAGCAAATCCTTTACAACGCCCATAACACATCATCCTTTTCGATCAAATTACGCAAAAATCGCGCTCACTTCACCTTGCAGTATAGCATGAATCACCAAATATGGCAAGGTGTTTTTGCGTTTTCCCTCCAAAAGCCCCGCCCCGCGTGGGAAAATCCAAAAATGCCCTTGACTTTTTCAAAACATCCGGTATAATATAATGGTTCGCAATATTTGCGGGCATATCCTTGCTCTCATCACAAAGAATGAGGGCCATTTGTCCAAAAGGAGGTGCAAACATGGCAAAGGTTTCTGCCAATTATGAGGTCGTATATATCATCGACCCTGCACAGGGTGAGGAGGGCATTTCTGCCCTTGTCGCTAAGTTCAAAACCCTGGCAGAGCAGCACGGTTCCGCCGTTGAGGTGGAGGAGTGGGGCGCACGTAAGCTGGCTTATCCCATCGACTTCAAGAACGACGGTTACTACGTTCTCATGAGCTTCACCAGCGAGCCGTCCTTCCCCAAGGAGCTGGACCGCGTTTTCGGCATTACCGACGGCATCATGCGTTCCCTGATCGTCTGCAAGGGCGAATAAGGAGGAAACGGGATGCTTAATCGAATTGTTCTCATGGGCCGTCTGACCCGTGACCCGGAACTGCGCCGCACCCAGAACGGCACCGCCGTGACCTCGTTCACCCTGGCGGTGGACCGGGACTTCAAGTCCCAGAGCGGCGAGAAGGAAACGGATTTCATCGACTGCGTTGCCTGGCGCAACACGGCGGAGTTTGTCAGCAAATACTTCACGAAAGGCCGCCTGGCCGTTGCGGAAGGCCGTTTGCAGCTCCGCGACTGGACGGACCGGGACGGCAACAAACGCCGCAGCGCGGAAGTTGTGGTTGACAACGTGTATTTTGGAGAATCCAAGCGCGAGAGCAGCGGCAGCGAATACGGCGGCCCTCCGCCTTATGGCGCGCCAGCCAGGCCCTCCGGCCCGGCGGCGTCCAGCGGTAGCGCGCCGTATGGAGATTCTGAGTTCTCGGAGATCGGCGAGGAGGACGGCGAGCTGCCGTTCTGATTTCCCATGCGTCCCAATGACAACACTACCCGGCTCTTTCGGTCAGATCTTTGGGATTTGACTGGTTTTCTGAAGAAAAGGAGGAAGCATTTATGGCTTTTGATCGTGAACGGCCCGGCCGCCCCGGACGGGGCAAACGCCGTAAGGTCTGTCAATTCTGCGTGGAAAAGTGCGAGCACATTGATTACAAGGATGCGGCGAAGCTGCACCGTTTCATTTCGGAACGGTCCAAGATTCTGCCCCGCCGCACGACTGGCACTTGCGCCATGCACCAGCGTCAGCTGACGGAGGCCATCAAGCGCGCCCGTCAAATCGCGCTTCTGCCCTACGTTACCGATTAAATCAACCCAACGGCCGGTCCTAAATGGGACCGGCCGTTTTTTGCCTCCGGCTGCCAGAACTGGCGTCCGTTTCAAAACCGTATATGGAAAGATTGCTTTCTGTCCGCATTTCTGCTATGCTTGGCGATAGAAACGGAGGCGGTTTGCGTGAAAATCTTGAATCTTGGCTCCATGAATCTTGACAGCGTATATCAGGTTGACGAATTCCTTCTGCCGGGAGAGACAAAACTCTCAAAGAGCTTGTCCCTCTTTTGCGGCGGGAAAGGCCTGAATCAGTCCATTGCCGCCGTGCGGGCAGGCAGCGAAGTCTGGCACGCGGGACTGATTGGCGAAGACGGCGGAATTCTGCTGGAAAAACTCCGGGAAAACGGCGTGAAGACCGATTTCATCCGGCAGGTTCCGGGGAGGGGCGGACATACCGTAATTCAGGTGAACCGGCAGGGGCAAAACTGTATTCTGCTCTATGGCGGCACAAACCGGCAGCTGACGCGGGAATACGTCGACGGCGTTTTCGACGCCTTCGGCGGCCAGGGGGCTGTGCTGCTGCAAAACGAGGTGAACCTCCTGCCCTACATTATAGAGACCGCCCATAAACGCGGGCTTCCGGTGTTCCTGAACGCCGCGCCGGTGGACGGGCAGATTCTGGAATGCGACCTGAACCTGGTAAGCTGGCTGATCGTCAACGAGGTGGAAGGCCGTCGGCTGGCGGGCGGCTGTTCCGAACCGGAAATTTTGGATGCACTGTCCGCAAAGCATCCGGACACAAGTATTCTGCTGACGCTGGGCGGAGACGGCGCGCTGTGCCGCCGGGACGGCGAAACATACGCCATCGGCGTTTGCCCTGTGGACGTGGTTGACACCACCGCCGCCGGGGACACCTTCAGCGGTTATTTCATGTATGGAATCCTGAACAACCTGCCGCTTCCCGCGTGCCTGCGAATGGCGACAGCGGCGAGCGCGTTGTGTGTCGGGCGGCCCGGCGCGGCG
The DNA here is from genome assembly GCA_910589315.1 of uncultured Oscillibacter sp. Classification (GTDB taxonomy): domain Bacteria; phylum Bacillota; class Clostridia; order Oscillospirales; family Oscillospiraceae; genus Oscillibacter. The sequence goes on from CAJUTB010000038.1 coordinate 17,896, forward strand.
GATTCGACGCCCTGGCTGGACGAGGTGAAAGGCGTCATGGAGGCGGGAACGCTGGACATTCCTGCCGTTCGGCGCATCCCCCGCTGATGCTTCCAGGGCCGTGCCGGATACGCGGTTTGACAAGGCTGAGAGAACGCTGTGGCGTTCTCCCAGCCTTGCGGTTTTCGGAAAAATATGCAGAAAAAAGAAAATCCCTACTTGACAAATCAAGTAGGGTTATGGTAAACTAAAGCACTTGTATGGAATTCTAGGGAGACTCCTCCATGCTAAGATTGTTTGCAGTGTAGCATATTTCCCATGAAATTGCAAGACTGTGACGAAAAAATTTAACAACAGCGCCTGGCGTATCCGCGCAACGCCCCGCGGCTGGCCTGTCCGCCCTATGGAGCCGAAGAAAGGTGAATGTGAAGATGGCAAAAGACAAGTATTATGGAAAAACCCTTCGCAAGAACTTTGCCCGTTACGAAGAAGTTGTTCCCATGCCGAACCTGCTGGAGATTCAAAAGACCTCCTATCAGGAATTCCTGGAGACCGGCCTGCGGGAAGTCTTCGCGGATGTGGGCGCAATTTCCGACTACCAAGGCAACCTGGAGCTGACGTTCATTGACTACAAAATGGACGAGAAGCCGAAGTACGACGTAGAGGAATGCAAAGCCCGGGACGCTACCTACGCCGCGCCGCTGAAGGTCAAGGTCCGCCTGCGGAACAAGGAGACGGAGGAGATCAAGGAACAGGAAATCTTCATGGGCGATTTCCCCCTCATGACCCATTCCGGCACCTTTGTCATCAACGGCGCGGAGCGCGTTGTGGTCTCGCAGATCGTCCGGTCCCCCGGCGTGTACTATGGCCGGGAGGTGGACATCAAAACCGACCTCCCCATTCTGACCTCCACCGTCATCCCCTACCGGGGCGCGTGGCTGGAATATGAGACGGATTCCAATGAATTATTCTGGGTCCGCATCGACAAAAACCGGAAAATTCCCATCACCTGCCTCATCCGCGCCCTGGGCCTCAAAACCGACCAGGAAATTCTGGACCAGTTTGGCGACGACCCCCGCATTATGGCGACCTTGGAGAAGGACCCCTGCAAGAATTACGAGGACGCCATGCTGGAAATCTACCGCCGCCTCCGGCCCGGCGAGCCGCCGACGGTAGAAGCCGCCGAAACCTTGGTAAACAACCTGTTTTTCGACCCCCGGCGATACGACCTCTCGGTAGTGGGCCGGTATAAATTCAACAAAAAGCTCTCGCTGTGGCAGCGCGTCACCGGATATAAGCTGCTCTATCCCGTGGCGGACCCCGCCACCGGCGAAATGCTCTTTGACGAGGGCCACGTTCTCTCCAAAGAGGACGCCCAGCTTCTGGACACTGTTGGCGTGTCGGAAGTGACCATCGACGCCGAGGGCGAATCCCTGCGGGTCATTTCCAACGGTATGTGTGATTTGAAGCACTATGTGACCTTCGACCCCCTGGAGGAATGCGGCATCAAGGAGCGGGTGCGCTTCGTCGTGCTGCGGGAGCTGCTGGATCAGTACAGCGGCGAGGACCTCATTGACCAGCTCAAGCTCCACAAGGACGATCTGGTCCCCAAGCATATTATCGTAGACGATATTCTGACTTCCATCAACTATATGAACGGCCTGGCCCGGGGCGTCTCCGTCAAGGACGACATCGACCACCTGGGCAACCGCCGCCTTCGCTGCGTGGGCGAGCTGCTGCAAAATCAGTTCCGCATTGGCTTCAGCCGCATGGAGCGGGTCATTCGGGAGCGCATGACCATCCAGGACATGGACATTGTTACCCCCCAGAGCCTCATCAACATCCGGCCCGTCACCGCCGCCATCAAGGAATTCTTCGGTTCCAGCCCCTTGAGCCAGTTCATGGACCAGACGAACCCCCTGGCGGAGCTGACCCACAAACGCCGTCTGTCGGCCCTTGGCCCCGGCGGCCTGAGCCGCGACCGGGCAAACATGGAGGTCCGGGACGTGCATTACAGCCACTATGGCCGTATGTGCCCCATCGAGACGCCGGAAGGTCCCAACATCGGCCTGATTTCCTATCTGGCCACCTATGCCCGTATCAACGAATACGGCTTTATTGAAGCCCCCTACCGGGCGGTGGACAAGGAAACCGGCAAGGTCTCCAACGAAATCACCTATATGACCGCCGACGAGGAAGGTAACTATATCGTCGGCCAAGCGGCGGAGCCGGTGGATGAAAACGGCTGCCTGATCAACGCCCGTATCACCGGACGGCACCGGGACGAAATTGTTGACGTGGACCGGAATCTGGTGGATTATATCGACGTTTCTCCCCGTATGATGGTCTCCATCGCAACGGCCATGATCCCCTTCCTGCCCAACGACGACGCCAACCGCGCCCTGATGGGCGCGAATATGCAGCGTCAGGCGGTGCCGCTGCTGCGGCCCGAAGCCCCAATCGTCGGCACCGGTATGGAGCACAAAATCTGCGTGGACTCCGAAATCGTCGTGCTGGCGGAGGGCGACGGCGTGGTTGCGTCCGTGGACGCCCGCCATATCGCCGTGAAATACGACAGCGGCGAGACGAAGAACTATAAGCTGATCAAGTTCCTGCGTTCCAACCACACCACCTGCATCAACCAGCGGCCCATCGTGGAAGTGGGCGAGCGGGTCCATGGCCGTCAGATCGGCCCCGACGGGCAGATGATTGCCCCCAGCGTCCTGGCGGACGGTCCCGCCACGGAGCAGGGCGAAATCGCTCTGGGCCGCAATATCCTGGTTGGCTTTATGACCTGGGAGGGCTACAACTACGAGGACGCCGTTCTGCTGAATGAACGGCTGGTCCGGGAGGACCTGTATACCTCCATTCACATTGAAGAATTTGAAATCGACGCCCGGGACACAAAGTTGGGGCCGGAGGAAATCACACGGGACATCCCCAACGTGGGCGACGACGCCTTGAAGGACCTGGACGAAAACGGTATCATCCGCGTAGGCGCGGAGGTCAAGGCGGGAGATATCCTCGTGGGCAAGGTGACGCCCAAGGGCGAAACCGACCTGACCGCCGAGGAACGCCTCCTGCGGGCCATTTTCGGCGAGAAGGCGCGGGAGGTCCGGGATACGTCCCTGAAGGTTCCCCACGGCGAGAGCGGCATTGTGCTGGACACCAAGGTTTTCACCCGCGAGGGCGGCGACGAGCTGGGCCCCGGCGTGAATATGGTCGTCCGGGTGTATATCGCCCAGCGTCGTAAAATTCAGGTCGGCGACAAGATGGCCGGCCGGCACGGCAATAAGGGCGTGGTGTCCCGCGTGCTGCCCCAGGAGGATATGCCCTTCCTGCCCGACGGTACGCCGCTGGATATCGTTTTGAACCCCCTGGGCGTGCCCTCTCGTATGAACATTGGACAGGTGCTGGAAGTCCACCTCGGCTACGCCGCTCACGCGCTGGGCTGCAAGGTCGCCACGCCGATTTTCGACGGTGCGCGGGAGGAGGACATCTCCGCCATGCTGGCGGAGGCCGGTCTGGACCCGGAGGGCAAGAGCGTCCTCTACGACGGCCGCACCGGCGAACCCTTTGACAACAAAGTTACCGTCGGTTATGTGTACTTCCTGAAGCTCCACCACCTGGTAGACGACAAGATTCACGCCCGCTCCACCGGTCCGTATTCCCTCGTTACCCAGCAGCCTCTGGGCGGCAAGGCCCAGTTTGGCGGCCAGCGGTTCGGCGAGATGGAAGTCTGGGCCCTGGAGGCTTACGGCGCGGCGTATACGCTTCAGGAAATCCTGACGGTGAAGTCCGACGACGTGACGGGCCGTGTCCGGACGTATGAGGCCATTGTCAAGGGCCATAACGTGCCCCAGCCCGGCGTGCCGGAGTCCTTCAAGGTTCTGGTGAAGGAATTGCAGGCCCTGTGCCTGGACATCCAGGTCCTGGACGCCGACGGCAACGCCATCGAGCTTCGGGAGGACGAGGACGCCATGGATACCTTCAATCTGGCCCGGATGGACGCAGACGACGAGCGGCAGCGCGCCTATAACGAGGACGTGGAAGCGGAGTTCCAGGAATCCGGCTACGACATCGAGGACGCCCCCGAGGACGCGGGCGCGGATGTGGGCATGGACGAAGATTTTCTGGATGACGGCGAATAAGGAGGAACTCGCATATGACCGACAATAAGACCGGCGGCAACATCGCCTTTGATGCGATTAAGATCGGCATGGCCTCCCCGGAGCAGATTCGGGAATGGTCCTACGGCGAGGTGAAGAAACCGGAAACCATTAACTACCGCACCCTCAAGCCAGAGCGGGACGGCCTGTTCTGCGAGCGCATTTTCGGCCCCACCAAGGATTGGGAGTGCCACTGCGGAAAGTACAAAAAAATTCGCTACAAAGGCAAAATCTGCGACCGCTGCGGCGTGGAAGTGACCAAATCCAAGGTCCGCCGGGAGCGTATGGGACACATTGAGCTGGCAACCCCCGTCAGCCATATCTGGTATTTCAAGGGCATTCCCTCCAGGATGGGCCTGCTGCTGGACATCAGCCCCCGGATCCTGGAAAAAGTGCTGTACTTTGCCAACTATATTGTTACAGATCCCGGCGAGACTCCCCTGAGCCGGAACCAGATTCTCTCCGAGCGGGAGTATCGGGACTACCGGGAGAAATACGAGGACGACTTCCAGGCGGGCATGGGCGCGGAGGCCGTGAAAAAGCTGCTGACGGATGTGGACATGGACGCCCTGTCCGCCCAGCTCCACGCGGAGCTGAAGGGCGCGTCCGGCCAGAAAAAGGCCCGGATCGTCAAGCGTCTGGAAGTGGTGGACGCCTTCCGGCTGTCCGGCAACAAGCCGGAGTGGATGATCATTGACGTACTGCCGGTGATTCCTCCGGAGCTGCGGCCCATGGTCCAGCTGGACGGCGGACGCTTCGCCACCAGCGACCTCAACGACCTGTATCGCCGGGTGATCAACCGGAACAACCGCCTCAAGCGTCTGATTCAGCTCAACGCGCCGGATATCATTGTCCGGAACGAAAAGCGGATGCTGCAAGAGGCCGTCGACGCCCTGATTGACAACGGCCGCCGCGGCCGGGCCGTCACCGGGGCCAATAACCGCGCCCTCAAATCCTTGAGCGATCTGCTCAAGGGCAAGCAGGGCCGTTTCCGCCAGAACCTGCTGGGCAAACGGGTGGACTACTCCGGCCGTTCCGTCATCGTGGTCGGCCCCGAGCTGAAAATCTACCAGTGCGGCGTGCCGAAGGAAATGGCAGTGGAGCTGTTCCGGCCCTTCATCATGAAAAAGCTGGTGGAGGACGGTTCCGCCAACAACATCAAGTCCGCCAAGAAAATGGTTGACAAGGGCGTTACCGAGGTTTGGGACGCTCTGGACGTGATCATCAAAGATCACCCGGTCATGCTGAACCGCGCGCCGACGCTGCACCGCCTGGGCATTCAGGCGTTTGAGCCGGTGCTGGTGGACGGCCGGGCCTTGAAGCTCCATCCCCTGAACTGCACCGCCTTCAATGCTGACTTCGACGGCGACCAGATGGCCATTCACGTTCCCTTGTCCGCCGAGGCCCAGGCGGAGGCCCGTATTCTGATGCTCTCCGCCAACAACCTCCTTCGTCCCCAGGACGGCGGCCCCGTTACCGTCCCCACCCAGGACATGGTTCTGGGCAGCTACTATCTGACTATGGACCGCATGGGAAGCGGCGAAAAGGGCGCGGAGGAAGTCTGGTGCGAGGACGCAGGCGACACAAGCCTTCCGGCGGGGGCAGTGGTAAACGCCGACGAATTCCTCGCCGCCAACGACGCGCTGAAAGAGGAGCAAAAACCCGCCGTTTACCGTCCCCTTCGCATTTACGCCAACGAAAACGAAGCCCTGATGGCTTACAACGAAGGCGTAATCGGTCCTCACTGTCCGATTCTGGTGCGCCGGAAGCAGTGGGTGGACGGCGTGGAGTACAGCCATATTGTGGAAATCACGCCGGGCCGCATCATTTTCAACCACAATCTCCCCCAAGACCTGGGCTTTGTGGACCGCAGCGACCCCGCCCATGTCTGCGACTATGAGATAACCTTCACCTGCGGCAAAAAGCAGCTGGGCCAGATCGTCGACCGCACCATTAACAAGCACGGCTTTACCGCCGCTGCGGAGGTGCTGGACGCCATCAAGGCCACGGGCTACAAATACTCCACCCAGGCGGCTATTACCGTTTCCATCGCGGACATGACCATTCCGCCCAAGAAATACGAGATGGTCGCCGATACCGAACAGACGGTTCTGGCCATTGAAAACCAGTACAAGATGGGCTTCATGACGGACCAGGAACGCTACAAACAGGTGGTACAGGTCTGGGAGAAAACCACCAACGACGTCTCCGACGCCCTGCAAAAGAACCTGGACCGCTACAACCCCATTTTCATGATGGCCGACTCCGGAGCCCGCGGCTCCATGAAGCAGATCCGCCAGCTGGCGGGTATGCGCGGCCTGATTGCGAACACCGCCGGCAAAACCATCGAAATCCCCATCAAGGCCAACTACCGCGAGGGCCTGACGGCGTTGGAATACTTCATTTCCAGCCGCGGAGCCCGGAAGGGCCTGGCCGACACCGCTCTGCGAACCGCCGACTCCGGTTATCTGACCCGCCGCATGGTGGACGTTTCCCAGGAGGTTATCATCCGGGAGGACGACTGCCGCGTTACCCACGGCATCAAGGTTTCCGAGATCAGCGAAAACGGGCAGGTTATTGAAAAACTGTCGGACCGCCTGCGGGGCCGGTTCCTGGTGGGCAACGTGGTGGACGCGGAAACCGGCGAGGTCCTGATTGCAAACGACCGCATGATGACCGAGGCCGACGCCAAAACCCTGGAATCCCGGAAATGGGTCCAGGAGAACATCCGGCCCGGCGACCGCTGCGCCTTTGACCCGGCTTCCGGCGAGCAGCCGGTGGTCATGATCCGCACCGTTCTGACCTGCAAGGCTCCCAGCGGCGTATGCGCCAAGTGCTACGGCATGAACCTCGCCACCTCCCGGCCCGTTGGCCCCGGCGAAGCGGTGGGCATCATCGCCGCCCAGTCCATCGGCGAGCCGGGCACACAGCTGACCATGCGTACCTTCCACACCGGCGGC
>CAJUTB010000039.1 GCA_910589315.1 uncultured Oscillibacter sp.
TTCCGTTCCATTCTGTTCTTGTTCCCTTATGTGCTTTTTTCAGCAAGCTCTATTTTAGTTTATGCGAAAATTGCATATTGCTTTTTATACCAAAATCGCATAAAATCAAACCAGTACCACCGAACGGAGGAATTACGCCATGCCCAGACGAAAAAAACAAACCATCTGGCGGATTTGGGTCGACACCCAGCAGCAGATCATATCCTTCCATGAAATCCCCAACGCCCGCCTTCTGGAATTTTTCAACTATGAACTCTTTCAAAGCTGCATCGACCGTTATACCGCTCAACGCTACCGCTACCAGTAAAATCTGCCTGCGCTTTTTGCAAAATAAAATGCCGGAAACCCGTTGACAAACAAAAAAAAAGTGATATCATAGGAAAGAATTCAATATCTGGCGTCGATAAGGACAAGTAACCCCGGAACTCCCGTAAAGAGAGCCGCCGTTTGGTGCAAGGCGGACGGGACCCGGCGGGGAAAATCCCCTTGGAGCCTCCGGCTGAACCGTTTTGCAGTAAGCCAGGACGTTTGACGGGCGTTATTCCGTCGGCCCGTGTCTGCGGGCGCAGAGCGGCCGCGTCCCGTAAGGGAGCGGCAAAAAGAGTGGTAACGCAGAGTCTGCCTCTGTCTCTTTGAGAGACAGGGGCTTTTTCTTTTTCGCTCCATTTGCTTTTATATTCCGCTGCCTGCAACGGCCCATGGCCGAGTGATGAAGGGAGGCTTCGCATGGAGGAACCCAAACGCGCCGCACCAGAATTGAATATTGTTTTTCAAGATACGCCGGAAAAATTCCGGCATACCGCAGATGAAATTTTACCATCTTTTCTGAAATAGCTGTGGGACCGGAACAGACTGGAAGAAGAAGTACACGACCGTTGGGAAAAGCTGGAAAATGGCAGGCTGGAAACAGGGATTGCCCCAGGCGGCGAAGAATTATGGCAGGAGTACCGCCGCCGGTATCTGGGGCTTGTTCAGCCCTGGTGTGCGCCTGGTTTTTGAAATACAGCGCGGCTGGAAGTTTTGGCAGGCCGGCCCGCTACGATCCTCTTTTCCAGGACCCGGAGGGCGGCTGGCACATCGGCCGCTATCTGTAAGAAAATGTAATTTTTATTTATATAAGGAGGAATTTATCAATGGATTATAACAAAACCATCAATCTCCCCAAGACTGCGTTTCCGATGCGGGCGGGCCTGCCGAAGCGGGAACCGGATATGCTCAAGCGTTGGGAGGAAGCGGACGTTTACAACGAGCTGCTGAAAAAGAACGAGGGAAAGCCCCTGTTCTCCCTCCACGACGGCCCTCCGTTCTCCAACGGCTCCATTCACATGGGCACCGCCATGAATAAGGCCATCAAGGACATCATCACCCGTTCCTACGCCATGCGGGGCTACTATACCCCCTATATCCCCGGCTGGGATAACCATGGTATGCCCATTGAGTCCGCCATCATCAAGCAGAACAAGCTCAACCGCAAGGCCATGAGCGTCCCGGAGTTCCGGTCTGCCTGCCACGACTTCGCCCAGCATTATGTTGGCGTGCAGATGGAGGCGTTTAAGCGCATTGGCGTTATCGGCGACTGGGATCACCCCTATCTCACCATGGACCCCGGCTTCGAGGCGGAGGAAGTCAAGGTGTTCGGTGAGATGTACCAGAAAGGCTATATTTACAAGGGCCTGAAACCCGTTTACTGGTGCCCCCACGACGAAACCGCTCTGGCTGAAGCGGAAATCGAGTATCAGGACGACCCCTGTACGACGGTATACGTCAAATTCCCGATGCGCGACGATCTCGGAAAACTCCCCGGGTTTGACAAGAAAACGCTCTTTTTTGTGATCTGGACCACCACCATCTGGACCCTGCCCGGTAACTTGGGCATCGCGCTCCATCCCAGAGAAACCTACGCGCTGGTAAAAGCCTCCAACGGCGAAACCTACGTTATGGCGGAGGCCCTGGTGGAGAAGGTCATGGGCCTGAGCGGTCTGGAGAGCTGGGAGATCGTGGAGACGCATCCCGGCGAATTCTTTGAAAATATGCTGGCGGATCACCCCTTCCTTCCGAAAACCAGCCGTCTCCTGCTGGCGGAGTACGTCACCATGGACAGCGGCACAGGCTGCGTCCACACCGCGCCCGGCTTCGGCGCGGACGACTATCAGACCTGCAAGCGTTATGGGATGGAGATGGTGGTTCCCGTGGACGACCAGGGCCGCCACACGGATTACGCCGGAAAATACGCCGGTATGGAAACGGACAAATCAAACCCCGTGATTCTCGCGGACATGAAGGAAAGCGGGATGCTGTTTGCCTCCGAGGATATTGTCCACAGCTATCCCCACTGCTGGCGCTGCAAGCACCCGATTATTTTCCGTGCAACGCCCCAATGGTTTTGCTCGGTGGACGCTTTCAAGGACGAGGCGTGCAAAGCGGCGGATGAAGTGCGCTGGGTGCCCGCCTGGGGCCAGGACCGCATGAAGGCTATGATCCGCGAGCGCGCGGACTGGTGCATCAGCCGCCAACGCCGCTGGGGCCTGCCCATCCCTGTGTTTTACTGCCAGGATTGCGGCAAGCCCATTGTGACCGGCGAAACAATTGACACAATCTCCAAGCTCTTTGCGGCGGAGGGCTCCAACGCCTGGTTTGCCAAGGAGGCGGCGGATATTCTGCCTGCCGGATTCGCCTGTCCGCACTGCGGCGGCAAGACCTTCACCAAGGAAGAAGATACCCTGGACGGCTGGTTTGACTCCGGCTCCACGCATTATGCTTCCATGAAAAAGGACCAGGGTTTCTGGCCCGCTACCATGTATTTGGAGGGCCTGGACCAATACCGCGGCTGGTTCCAAAGCTCTTTGCTGACCGCCGTGGGCGCGTTTGGCAAGGGCGCGCCGTTCAAGGAGTGTGTCACCCACGGCTGGACGGTGGATGGAGAGGGAAAAGCCATGCACAAGTCTTTGGGCAACGGCGTAGACCCTGCGGATGTTATGAATCAGTACGGCGCGGACATTCTGCGGCTGTGGTCGGCCAACAGCGACTACCATGCGGATGTACGCTGCTCCCATGACATTTTCAAGCAGCTTTCTCAGAACTACCTGAAGTTCCGCAACACGGCCCGGTACTGCCTGGGAAATCTGGACGGCTTTGACGCGAACCGCCTCACGCCGCCTGACGAAATGCTGGAACTGGACCGCTGGGCCATCACAAAGCTGAACGCTTTGATTGAGCGGTGTTTTTCCGCTTACGACGATTATGAATTCCTGGTTGTGACCCACGCCGTTAACGATTTCTGCGTAGTGGATATGTCCAACTTCTATCTGGATATCATCAAGGACCGCCTGTACTGCGAGGAAAAAGACGGCGCTCTGCGGCGCAGCGCGCAAACTGCGCTGTTCCTGATTCTTGATACGCTGACGAAAATCATGGCTCCGATTCTGTGCTTCACCTGCGATGAAATCTGGCAGGCGATGCCCCATCGTACCAGCGACGATGCCCGGAACGTCTTGTTTAACGACATGAACCAGCCGTTTCAGGACTATGATCTCGGCGCGATGGTATCCTGGGCGGAACTGATCCAGCTTCGTACCGGCGTCAATGCCGCGCTGGAATCTGCACGGGCGGAGAAGAAACTGGGCAAGTCTCTGGAAGCCCATGTGGTGCTGGTGAAGGACCCGGACGATCGGAGGGATATGCTCCAATGTTTGCAGGCGAAGTTTGCGGATCAGTGGGCGGATCTGTTCATTGTGTCGGATGTGGAAGTTTCTGAGGATTCCGCGCTGTACGGGCAAGCGGCAGAGACGCCTATTGCGGGTGTGCGGGCGCTGATTCAGGCGGCGAAGGGGCAGAAGTGCGAACGCTGCTGGAAGCAGTCTCTCAGCGTCGGAAGCGACGGGGCGCATCCTACCCTTTGCCCTCGGTGCGCGGCTGTGGTGGCGAAGCTGCCGCAGTTCTAAGGGTAACGGAAGGTTGCTTTACAGCCTTGTCCCAGGATGATATACTGGGTATGAGGTGATGAAATGGAATTCAAAGATGTATTCTCCGAGCTTCGGAAAAAATTTGGATTTTCACAAAACGAGCTGGCGGAAAAACTGTTTGTAACCCGTCAGGCGGTTTCCCGCTGGGAACGGGGAGAAACGGTGCCGGAAGTTGAGACGCTGCAAGCGATGTCGCAGCTTTTCGGCGTGTCGATCAACACGCTGTTGGGAAGTCCTCACACTTTGGTTTGCCAGAGCTGCGGGATGCCGTTGGGGGATGAGACATTTGCCCGGAATCAGGACGGCACATTTAATGAAGCCTATTGCAAATGGTGTTGGGCAGACGGCGGTTTTACAGTGGATTGCTCTATGGAAGAAATGGTGGAGCAGTGTATTCCCCATATGCATGGAGACCCTGATGCGGCACGGTTGTATTTAAGGGACCTTCTTCCCACACTGGACCGCTGGAAACAAGCATGATTCAAAACGGACCATCCCTAAGGGATGGTCCGTTTTTGCTGCATAACATGACAAGATGAAACGATGGGGACAGAAGTTGAGCAAAAATGAACACTAAAAGACGGCCGTTTTCACGGCCGTCGCATTGAGGCTTATGATTCCAGCGGCCTCTGCTCAATATCCTTTGCCAGTCTAGCATTATGAATACGCCTATCTTTGATAACACTGGAATTTGAAAAAGGGACCAGCCATTCCGCCCGCCGCAGCAGCGGCAGCGGGGTTCGGCGCAGAGTCAAGTCGATTTGGACCTCTCGTTTATAGAAGTACCATCCAAAGTCTTGCACCGCACCTTTCAAACGCTCTTTTCTTTTGGACCGTGAACGGCCCGTTTTCTTTTCTCTCGCCAGAGAAAAGAAAATGGGGGGTTCAATTTTGGACCAGCCATTGCAAATGGCAATTTCACGCCCGCGTCGCAAGGCGCGTCTTCCGAAATCTCCGAAAGAGACTAATTCAACGTGCTCTGTGAGAACAACAGGTCGACCCGTTCCGCGAGAGCGGGGTAAAGCCCCAGGCTGGGGTCTTTGAAAAGCAAAGCGTCAGCGGCCCCTTGGGCCTCTTGCAGAAGTTTCGTGTCACAGCCCAGATCGGCAACCTTCAAGCCCGGTAAACCGTGCTGGCGTTCGCCAAAGAAATCGCCGGGGCCCCGAAGCCGCAAATCTTCCTCTGCGATTTTGAAGCCATCCGCAGTCTTTGCCATCACCTTCAGCCTCTGCCGCGTCTCCTCATTCCGATTGTCGGAAATCAAAATGCAGTAAGATTGATGCTTCCCGCGGCCAACCCGCCCCCGCAGCTGGTGAAGCTGGCTCAACCCAAACATCTCCGCATTCTCCACCACCATCACCGCCGCATTCGGCACATCAACCCCCACTTCAATCACGGTTGTCGAAACCAAAATATCCGTCTCATGATTTGCAAACGCCTGCATAACCGCCTCTTTTTCCTTCGGCTTCATCTTGCCGTGAACAAAGGCAATGTTCAATTCCGGAAAAACGGTCGTTTGCAGCATCTTCGCATATTCTGTAACCGCTTTCCGCTCATCCGGCTGCTCCTCGTTCTCCGAAACCTGCGGACACACCACATACGCCTGACGCCCCTGCCCAATCAGCTTGCGCAGAAACGTATATACCCGCGTGTGGTAACTTCCCGGCACAACATAGGTTTCAATGGGCTGACGGCCCGGCGGCAGTTCATCAATCACAGACACATCCAAATCCCCGTACAAAATCAGAGCCAGCGTCCGGGGAATCGGGGTCGCGGACATGACCAGCGTATGAGGATGCTCCCCCTTGGCCGCCAGGGCCGCCCGCTGGGCCACGCCGAACCGGTGCTGTTCGTCCGTCACAACGAGCCCCAAATTCTGGTAAACAATATTGCCCGTAATCAGCGCGTGAGTGCCAATGGCAAAATTCAATTCGCCCCCGGCCAGCTGGGCAGCCGTTTCCCGTTTGGCCTTTGCCGGCGTGGAGCCTGTCAGCAAAGCGCAGCGGATTCCAAGACGTTCCATCAACGGGGACAAACCTGCAAAGTGCTGCTGGGCCAAAATTTCCGTCGGAGCCATCAACGCCGCCTGCCGCCCGTTCTTCACGCAAAAATATACGCACGCGGCGGCCACCATCGTTTTGCCCGACCCAACGTCCCCCTGACACAGCCGGTTCATCGGCAGTCCGGAACGCATACTCTCCAGAGCCTCCTCCACGCAGCGTTTCTGGGCGTTGGTGAGCCGGAACGGCAGAGCCTCGTAAAACGGAGTCATGTCCACCGCCTCACAGGGCGCGACATGAACCACCTCCCGCCGGTTTTTCAGCTGCCGCAGGCCGATGGCGAACAGAAACAATTCCTCAAACGCCAGCCGTCTCCGCGCCAGGGCAAGGGCTTCCGGACTTTCCGGGAAATGGATATTCTCATAAGCGAATTCAATCCGGCAAAGCTCATGCTCCTGCCGTAAATCATCCGGCAGAATGTCCGGCAGAATTCCGGCGCAGGCGTCCAGCCCCTGCCGGATGGACCGGGACAGCACCAGCTGGCTCACCCCTGCCGTCAGCGGATAAATGGGCACAATCCGGCCCGTGGCCTCCCGGCGGCCCTCCGGCTCAACGATGGGCGAGGTCATTTTCCGGCGTTGGTGCGCGCCCTCGGCCCTGCCGCAGAAAATATAGGTCTCCCCTGGCTGAAGACTGTTCTTCAGCCAGGTTTGATTGAAAAACGTCACGTCCAGCACGCCGGACTCGTCCACCGCCCGGAGTTTAACCAGGTCCATTCCCTTCCGCACATGCGTAACCGCAGGCGGGGCCGCGACCATCGCCGCGACACAGGCCGTCTCGCCCTCCGCCAGGTCCGCAATGCGGCGGGTTTGGGTACGGTCCTCATAGCGTCGGGGAAACCACGCGATCAGATCCCGCAGGGTAAAAATGCCCAGACGGTTCAGGGCCTTGGCCCGCTGCTCCCCGACTCCCTTGATATGCCGGACATCCGTGGACAAATCCGCCATGCCGCGCCTCCTTTAACGTTTGTCTTTCCAGTCGTCCCGGGTCTCCGTACTGGAAGCGGTGGCCTTCTGTACCTGATACACAATTTCACTGAACAGCCGCGCCGGAACCTCGCCCAGCTTAAACAGCCGCTTGTCGGAAGGCCGGGAAACGCCGCCTACCAGAACAAAGTCCGGTCCGGCTGCGCCCGCGGGGGCGTCCGGGCTGCCGGGCTGGCCCAGCGAATCATAAATATAACTGCCCCGCCGGACGGTGCCGGAGCGGTAAAACTGGATGTCGTAAACCGTCACTTCTTCGTCAAAGCCGCCGCCGACGTAGGAGCCGGAGAAATTGAGCTGTACGCCAATGGGGCCGTCCTCGCGGTAGAAGTCGTAGAAGCCGCCCGCGTCCAGAACGCTGCCGCGATACCAGCCCATGCCCAGCAGCTTGCCGGACAGCGACAGGTCGTTCAGCACCCGGCCGCCGAAGGTATCCAGAGACGTTTCGTTCGCTTCTTCCTCCGAAACGCGGGACACCGGTCGGGAGAGCTGTTCAATGGGCTGTTTGATTTCGTAGTCCTCCAGCTGCTGTTTCCAGGCGTCCAGGACCTCCTTGGACAGCTCCACCGGATGCACCAGGCCAACACGCGCGTCGTCCGCCAGCTCATATTCGTCCTCGTCCGCCGTGTTAAGGCTGCCGTCTTCCAGATAACGGAAGGTGGCGTCCGCCGTTCCGTTTTCGCCGTACACGCCCCAGATCAAACCGACGGCAAACTGTCGCATGATGGGCTTTTGCACGAACAATTCCCGCCAGCCCGCGCCGGTCCAGATACGACCCGTGGAAAGGGCCTGCTCCAAACGGACGGTCTGCGTGGAAACGGTGGCCTTGATCTGCTTTTTCAGCGACTTGAATTCGGCGGAGGCTGCGTTTGCAAGCTCCGGGTCATCCTGCTTGCCGGGAGCGGGCATGGATTTGATCTTCTTTCCCTCCTGGTTTTGGATTTCCAGTTCCAGGGCGGGAGTCAGCGTGACGGTAAAGCTCCGGGGACCATAGTGAAACGTGCGCGTGCCCCGCTGGTCCAGGCC
Source organism: uncultured Oscillibacter sp. (assembly GCA_910589315.1). Taxonomy (GTDB): domain Bacteria; phylum Bacillota; class Clostridia; order Oscillospirales; family Oscillospiraceae; genus Oscillibacter. Next base: position 8,032 of record CAJUTB010000039.1, read on the forward strand.
CAGGTCCGGGACAATGCGGTCCGCCAGCTCCTCCGTGGAGAGGCCAAGAGCCTGCGCCGCAAAGGTCAGAGCCTTGCCCGCCGCGGCCTTCACCTGCTTGAATTTGAATTTTCGGGAAATGCTGTCCACCAGCAGAAGGGCTTCCGGTTCCGGGCTGATGGCCAGGGCGTTGACGGCGTCGCAGGCAATCGCGCCCCGGGATTCCTGGGGCCACTGGTTGATCTGCCGTTTCAGGTTTTCCACCATCTCCTGTCCGCCAAACACGGAGGAGAAGGTCAGCACCCACTTATGCTTCGAGGCCGCGCCCTGTTCCAGCCACAGGTTGAACACGGCCCCGGCAAACGCGGCCAGTTCCTTGGCGTCCAAAGGTTCCGCCAGTTTTTTGGCCGCCGCTACGTTCCGGCCGGTGGCGAGATTTGGAAGTTTCTCAATGGCTTCTATGCCCTTGAGGTCCGGCAGGGCCGCGGCGAAAGAAAGGCCCGTGCTGTCGATGCAGCAGAGCATGACCGCCGCGAGACGGTCTTCGTCCTCCAGCGCGCCGCCGGGGGCGCGGCTTGCCAGCTGCTGGGTGCCGTCCAGAACCCATTGTATTTTCCGCTTTTTGCCGCCCTTGAGGGTCTCCGCCACCGGGTCGCCTCCGGCTGCGGGGACGGATTTTTTATCCGACTCCACAGGTTCCAGTCCCAGAAGGGCGCGGAGGGCGTTCGCCAGTTTGCCGCTCTTTTCTTTCTCGAGGGCTTCCTCCAGCTGGGCGCGGTAGGTCTGGACGTAGGTGCCTTTTTTCTCCGCGCCGCTGTCCAGGTTCATCAGAATGCGAATGCCGGTTTCCCGAGGGGTTGCCTTCTTGGATTGCAGGAGCTTCAGGGCCGCCTTGGGGCCTTCGCCGAAGGGTCTTGCCGTGAAGGCGTCCTCAACCACCTTTCGGACTTGCTTGGAGCTGTCTTGCGCCAGGGGAAGGAGGGCGTCGTAATCGCCCTTTTTCTCCAAGGTCATTGCCGCCAGCGTTCGGGCATAGGCGGAACCTTTTTCCATGGTTTCCGTGATCAGGCTTTCCGGCTGTTTCAGCATCCAGGCCGCGGTTTGCTCCATGATCTCATTCTTGTCCTTCTGACTGTAGCTGTGGTTATCCTCCCACTCGGCGAGAATCAGGCAGTTTGCCGGCGGCAGGCCCTCCGCGGCAACGGCGTCCAGAAGGGTCCCCATGTGCTTTTGCTCAGCGGGGAGATTGGAATAGACCCGGTTCCAGGTTTGGTAGAAGTGGTACGAGTGGCCGGAGAACATCATGGAGATGATGGCGCGGGCCAGGAAGGGGTCCAGGCCGTATTGAGAGGCATAGTCGGTGCCGTGCTGGTGATACCCCCAGCCCTTGCCGCCGCCCGCGTTCAGCGGATGCCGCGCCAGGAGGCCGCTCAGATCTCCGCCGGAGAGAACGAACTGTTTCAATTCCGCCTCGTCGGAAGGGGTGAATCCGGGGATGTTGGTTACAATGGCGTTTACCATCTGTTTCTGGTCGCCGGGACGCTTGGAGTCCTGGTAACGCTTGGCCCGCTCCGGGTCGGCCTGTTCGAGAATGGCGATCATATCCCTGGAGCTGAAATAATCCTTCCCCTTGAGGGCCAGTTCAAACTGCTCCGGGTACTGTTTGGCAATCTGAATCGCAAGATCATGGCGGCGGCTGGTACAGAGCCAGGGAATAACCGCGTGGAAAACGGTATGTTCTATGAGCCAGGGAATTTTGGCGCGGAAGCGCAGGTCTCCGGCCAGGTCGGCGGAATACTTCAAGGTCAGGCCGGAATGAAGCGCGGCATAGACGATGAAAACGGTTTGCAGGGCGGGGGCGGTCTCCATCGCCAGAAAGCACGCGCTGCCAACGGCGGCGGTGTCGGTGGTGCGGGAGCCGAGGGAGTTGGCGATTTTCTGCATTTTCACCGGCAGGGTATCCACGTTGTCCTGTTTCATGTAACGGACGAGAATGGTTTGATCGGAGGGATTCAAGGACGGGGCCACCTCCGGCAGAAGGGCCGCCGCGCTTTCCTGCACCAGCTTGATCATTTCCTGTTTCTTCCCGCCGCCCAGGAGGGCGTTCAGCACACCGCCCTGTTTCGCCAGCCACAGGCACCCCAGAACCACCCGCGCCGTATCGGCTGCGTCCGTGCAGAAGGCGAGGGCCTTTTCGATCTGTTCCGGCTTGGCGGCTTTCAGGCTGTTGGCCGCGTTGGGACCGCCAAACCAGTAACTGGCTCTCAAAGCCAGGGCCGCGCCGTCGCCCAGGAGCCGGTCCAGTTCCTGGGGATTGTTTATCAGCTTGGGGCCATAATCCATCCAGGACCGGGCTTGTGTCAGGGAGCTGTGCATTATGGCGGTCCCCAGGATGGAGAAGATTGCCTTGATAACGCGGTCTTGCAGGTTTTTGGCCTCCTGGGTGTAGCCCTTGTTGTTTTGGCTCATCAGCCGGTTGTTAAGGAACGCGCTGAGATACAGGCACTGGTCTGCCGTAAGCGTTCGGACAGACTGCTTCTTTGCCTGTTTCAGCAGCTCCGGGTTTTCCGGCTGCGTCATGTCCAGATACGGGACAAGCCAGGCAATGTTGGCCGGGGAGAGTCCAGAGTTGGTGAGCTCGGTGGTCAGCCGTTCCACGGCTTTGTCCTGGGGCGTTTTGTTGTTATGAATCTGTCTCATGGTCAAAATCCTCCTGTTCTTCAACCTGGTTCAGCCGCGCCTTGGCGGCGTCCAGGCCGTATTTTTGCTGGCAGAATCGAATATAGCGGACGGCGGTTCCGGTTTTTTCCATCAGGTCCAGGGGACCGCTTTCCCCGCCGTGACGGCGTTGGGCCAGGGCTTGGGCCAGCTGGGCCAAAAGCGTGGAGCCGGTGTGAAGTCCGGCGTCCTCCCAGCTCTGGGACAAACGGTTCAGGCGGGCTTCCGTCTCCGGGTGGCAGGACCCCGCGCCGCTTTGCAGAAGGTCGGAGAGAACGGACAGGCCGTCGTCCAACAGGGCTTTCATGCGCGGCACCCCCAATCGGAATAGTATTCAATGGGATAGAGGGACAGATTTTCCCCCGACAGCCGGGCCAACGCCAGAAAGACGCCGCCGGGATGCCGTTCGATGTTCTTGGAAAGGATTTCCAAGGTTTGTACCAAAGCCTTTTCCTCCGCCCGGTAGCGGACTTCCAGCGGGACGGTCCGCCCGTCCTGGTCGGAGAGGAGCATCCGGAAAAGCTGGTTGGTTTTGTCAAAGGCTTCCGCCTTGCAGGCGGCGGGCCGCAGGAATACCACCCGTTCGGTCTCCGGTCCGTCCAGGAGGTGGGGTTCCAGGTGCTGAAACATGGCGGAAAAATCCGTCCAGCAGAGCTCCTGCGGGAAGACCTCCCAGGGCTTGCGGCTCGCGCCGATGGTCCCGCGGGATTCCTCCGAGGAGGAGAGGCGGCGGTCAGAAGTCGCCTTGCCGTTTTTCAGGGTGAGGGTGAGGTTATAGAGCTGGTCCATGAGGCAGTCCAGCAGACCCCAGGGGGCGGGATTGCGGGAGGCGGGACGGCGGCGTCCCCGGCCCTCGTAGAAGGTGGGACGGGCCACGGTGTAGGTGTACCAACGCCGTTGGTCCAGCTCCCAGAAATAATAGACGGTTCCGGCGTAGCCGCTGTCGGCGTGGAACTGCCGCTCCCCAAGAAGGGAGAGCGTCAGGGACGGACAGGGAAGGTATTCGTCCCGGAAGGAACCGGCCAGGGCGGGAAGGTCCGCGTCCGGGGCCTCCAGCCGCTGCGCCAGGTGGTTCAGCTCGGCCAGGCGAAAGAGCAGATCCTCCGTCCGAAACGCCGCGCTGCGCTTCCAGGCCCGTTCCAGCAGCGTGGAGAGGGACCGGAGGCCGCTTTCCAGGCGGGGCAGGTTCGCGGTGTGGCAGAGAGCCGAAAGACGCTGCGCGCTGTCCGCCGCGCCGGGGGAGAGGCGGGATAAGCCGGTGGTGAGAATCCCGGCGGCCAGCTCCCGCACCGCAAGAGCGGCGGCGGAAACCTGTTCCGGGTCCCAGCGGCTTTCCGGGGCGTCCTTCGGTCCGGCCAGTTCTTCCAGGGTATGGCGTTCTTTTTTGAGCTGATAACAGAGCAGCGCGGCGGCCTTATGGCGGCACAGCTCCCGGCTGCGGCAGGAACAGGAGGCGTGCTCCAGCGGCGTCAGCAGTTTTACGGTTGCGTCCGGCAGAGCGACCTGTACGAAAGAGCTTTCCGAGATGGGCGGCAGGCCGTCCCGGCCCAGGCGGAAGACCAGGGCATGGAAATTTTTCGCGCCGATCGCTTTACGAATCTGCTCCACGGGGACCTCCAGCAGCGGAGACAAATCCATTTCCGGCGGCGGGGGCTCCGGCTGACCGGATTCCGCGGCGGTTTGGGTTTTCAGCCATAAAATCGCGGCGGCGCGGTGACGGCACATCCCCTGGGCGGGACAGGAGCATCCGCTGTCGCCCAGGGGGGCGCGGATGATGCATTCCACGTCGCCCAAGGCGACCCGCACGGCGTCCCCGTCTGTTTGGGCCGTGGGGGTGAGGGAAGTCAGATCTTTTTTGGCCCGGTTGACGGTGCCTTTGTTGCAAAGGCCCACCAGGTATTCCTCACCGGCCTGGGTCAAGGCGGTGCGGAGCGGTTCCGGCAGAGCAAGCACAGCGTTTCCCTCCTTATTGCATGATGGCTCCGATGTAATCGCCCAGCTGTTCCGGCGTCAGCGCGCCGACAAACGCGCCCATTCCTGCCAGGGCGGAGGCGACGGACCGGTTATACATGGGGTTGGCGTTGCGGTCCAGGGCGGTGAGGGCGGCGAGCTTTGCGCCGCTTTCCAGAATTTCGTTGCAGACCTTGTAAAGCGTCGCCAGGGACCCGCCTTCGCAGAGGTCGGAAACCAGAATCATCAAAGTCCGATGGGGGTTGACGATCAGAGACTGACAGTAGTTCATCGCCCGGGCGATGTCGGTTCCGCCCCCCAGCTGGACGCTCATGAGGACCTCCACCGGGTCGGCGGCGGCGTCGCTCAAGTCCACTACCTGGGTGTCGAAAATGACGAGGCGGGTGTCAATCATGGGCATTCGGGAGAAAATTCCGGCCATGACCGCGCTGTGAATCACGGCGTCGGCCATGGAGCCGCTTTCGTCGATGGCCATGATGACGCGCCAGGTGTTGAAACGCTTCACCCGCCCGCTGAAGTAGACTTTTTCCAGTAAGAGCCGCCGGTTTTCCGGGTCGTAGTGGCGGAGGTTGCGGCGGATGGTTTTTTGAATATCCAGGTTTCGCATGGAGGGAACGGGACTGCTGATGTCCCGCCGGAGGCGGCCCAGGAGGGAGCGGCGGAGGTCCATTTCCATTTTTTTCATCAGTTCTCCGGCGACCTTGGCGATGATGCGCCGGGCGACGGCCAGAACCTGCCCGGACATTTGGGGCCGGAGGGCGAGGATGGTTTCCAGAAGGGCCTGATTGGGTTCCATGCGTTCGAGAATTTCAGGGTCGGTTAAAAGCTCTGTGAGCTGATAGCGGTCCAGGGCGTGCCGTTCCAGGACCTGGACGGTCTGCTGGGGAAACAGGGTGCGGACGCGCTGAAGCCATTGGGGGATGGTGAGCTGGCTGGGGGAGGAACCGCCGGTGTCCTGGTGTTCGTCCTCACCGGCCTCGCGGCTGTATAAGAAATCCAGAAGCTGGTCCATTTCCAACGCCGCGCCGCCGGCGAGGGGGATGGCGGACTGGGCCGGGTCTCCCAGAACCAGACGCCAGCGATTCAAAATCGCGCCTTCGGTCATGTGATCAAACCTTTCAAAACGGATCATGCAGGGCTTGCGGAGGGAGTTCTGTTTCGCTGTACAGCGCGTTCGCGTCCGCCCGCATGGTCGGTGTCCATTCTTTACATCGTCAGTTTTTGGGCCGCCCATTCGTCAAGAGACTCGGCGTAGGCATATTGACCGGGCAGGATCGGGCGGCGGCGGAGCTGTTCCGCCGTGGTTCCGTGAAGGGCCGCGGCGCGGCCGGCAATGCGGGACGCCTCCGACGGCGTGAAGTACCGGAACGCCAGACGCAGTTCCGGAAGCAGCGCGAGGAAGTCCGGTTCTTCCAGACGGGAGAACAGGTGGTCCAAAGAGGGAAGAAACTGGCCGCTGACCAGCAGCAGATCCCGCGCGGTGGAGAAAATTCCCCGCAGAAACGACGCGGATTGCAGCATCCGCTCCCGCGTGCCCCGAAGGTAACCGGCGCAGGCGGTTTCGATCTCCGTCCGCCATGCGGGGTCCGCGCCGTAGAGCAGGCCCAGCGCGCCGCCGTGCAGTCCGGGATGAAGGTCCGGGTCGGACAGCAGGGCTTTCAACGCCGAAAGCAGCGATTCCCGCCGTCTTGCAAACAAAGGCCGGGCCGTTAATTCGTAAAGCAGCGCCATGATGGAAAGGCAGGCGTTCAGCTGGTCGTCCTTAATCGCCGCCATGGAGGGCAAAAGGGACAAGACTTTTCCAAAGCACTGCTCCAGCAGTCCGGCGTAATCATAGCTGTCCTCCTGCTGGTAAAGCCGTCCCATTTCCAGGAGGGTGTTAAGGTGCTTGCAGGCGTTGGAGAGGGAGAAGAAGTCGCCGTCACCGGCGGCGAGAATCCGGAGACGCTGGTGGAGGGTTCCCGACAAATCCTCCAGGCCCATCAAAAAACCCTGTACCAGCAAAGCCGCGCCGTCACCGGCAAGATTGGCCTCCGCCATGCGGCGTTCCAGATGGAGCGTGCAGGCTTCCTCCACCGTACCGCCGGAGACCGACTGGTCCACCAGCGCGGCCATAACGGAACCGTCCCAATGCCAGGACCAGGTTTCCCGAATGAGGGCGCGGTTTTTCTGGTTTGCCAGATCGGGGCCTTTTGTGAGCTTGGCAAAAGGGCAGTCCAGAAATACGGTTCGATAGAAAAAACGGCTGGTTTCCCGGTGTTTGGGCGAGGAAAAAATGTTCAAAACCGCCTGCTGCCGCTGGGAAGATTTCAAACGCAGTCCCAAGCGGGCGCATTGATTTTGGAAGTCCGCCGCCAGGGGCGGAATCAGCGCGCTGTCCGGCAGCTTGCCGACCTGATCGCCGGTAGTGAAGCGGCGGAGGATTTCCAGAGGCAGACAGGTAGCGGCGGTGGCCTCGCCCTTGACAAAGGCCGTCAGAACGCCGTCCCGCAGCTCGTACAGGCCGGGCTGACGCTTTCCCCGCAGCCACGCCAGACCCCGCGCCATATCCAGGGCGCAGGTCTCGTCTGCAACGGAGAGCGTCTCCCCCTTGTGCCGCAGCCTGCGGCCCACGGAGGCAAGCAGGTCCAGGACCGCCTGACCGTAAGCGTTTTCCGGCTCGCCGCCGTGCAGGTACTCCCAGACGCGCTGGTAAAAGCCGGGGGCCTGCATTCCGCTGGCATAGCCGTTGAGGGCGTCGGCGGCCTCCATGGAGTAAACCATAGGATAGACCTGCTCCGCGCCGTCGGGGAAGGTTTCAGCGGGAGGCGTCACAGGCGCGGGATGCAGGAGCCCCCAGGTGTGAAACCCTCCGGTGACGACCAAAACCCGTTGGTGCGTCTGACAGGCGGCGGCGACGGCTTCCGCCATATGGGCCTCCCGCGCGAGACAGCCGTCCTCCTCCAGCTCCTGGGGCGGGGTATTTTCCCTGGCCAGGACGCAGTAAGTATGCATTTGCGCGACAAAATCCGCCGTTTCCATGGCGAGGCTGTTGACCTCGAAGTATTTTTCCCAGAATTCGTCAAAGGAACGCAGGCCGGTTTTTTCGCAGAGGCGTTCCAGAAATTCGCCGTGGCTGAAATATCCCTCGTCCTGATATGACCGCCGTTCTCCCGGACGCCGCAGCCCCCGGCCCTTGGCGGAGGCCAGAAGAATCCGGCCATAGGGCAGGTCGATGAACCGGGACTCCGCGCCGGACCGCGCCGCCCAGCGCAGGGCGGTCAGCTCGGGGGAGCAGTCCAGGAAGGGATAATAGCATTTATAAAAGGCTTCCGCCTCGCCCAGCAGCCCTTTTTCATCCCGCAGGGCGTAGTAAAACGCCAAGGGCGGAGAACCCTCCGGGTCCGTGAGCAGGGAGAGGAGGTGGTTTGCGTTTTCCGGCCCCTCCACCAGCACGCAGTCCGGCCGGTAGGCTTCCAGCGTCCGTTCCAGGTGGATACCGCAGGCGGGACTGTGATGCCGGACGGGAAAATAAACGCAGGGTGCGGAGAGGTCAAAGGGAATCATTTCAGGGCGTTTCGGGCCTGATAGTACGCTTTCCACGGGCCTCCGACCTCCTCTGCTTTGTCCCGTACCACCGTGGAGAAGTACCCACGGAGCTTTTCCAGATCTTCGCCCGGCTCCTGGCCCAGCGCGCCGGTGAGATTGGCGACGAGGGCGCGGGGTTCGATTTTCCCGCCGCCGTAGTAGTAAGCCCCCATCATGGTCTGGTAGTAGACGGAAACTGCCTCGGCGGTGCTCATGACAGCGTTGGGCTTTTCGATGCGGTGGCCCATGGAGGACACGCCCTCCCGCAGCTCGTGGAAGGTGGCCGACAGGAGTTCCGCGGCGTCGTTGTCCGGTTCCATTTCCACGCCGGCGTTTCTGGCCATGGCGGCGGCTTCCCGAAGAATGATTTCTTTTTCAAGTTTCACATCCCCCACCGGCCGCACGGTTTCAAAGTTAAACCGCCGCTTCAGCGCGCTGCTCATTTCATTCACGCCCTTGTCGCGGGTATTGGCAGTGCCGATCACATTAAAGCCGGGCCGGGCGAACAGCAGCCCTTCGCTTCCAAGCTCCGGGACGTTCAGCACCTTGTCGCTCATGACGCTGATCAGGCTGTCCTGAATTTCGGCGGGGGTGCGGGTGATTTCCTCGAACCGGGCCAGAATGCCCTGTTCCATGCCGACGTAAAGCGGCGACGGCACCAACGCCTGGCGGCAGGGCCCCTGGGCCAGCAGCAGGGCGTAATTCCAGCTGTATTTGATCATGTCCTCGGTGGTTCCGGCGGTGCCCTGGATGGTGTTGGTGCTGATCCCGCTGATGGCGGCGGACAGCAGCTCGGATAAAAGCGTTTTGGCGGTGCCCGGCTCGCCCACCAGCATCAGCCCCCGGGAACCGGTGAGGGTGATGATGCAGCGTTCTACCAGGGCGTCGTTGCCCAGGTATTTTTTATGGATGGCGATTTCCCGTCCCTGGTATTCCAGCGGCTTTTTCCGGCCCAGGATGAAATCCCGCACGGCCTTTGGACTGAGCTTCCAGCCCAGGGGCTTCCGGTTCCCGCCGTCCGCGGCGGCGAGAGCGGCCAGCTCGTCCTGATAACGCACCTCCGCCTGGGGGCGGATCTGGTTAGTCTGTTCCATAAAATCACAGATCTCCTCTCGCAATGGTATACTGGACAAGTATACTATTTTTCCTCTGCTCTGGCAAGAGCAGAGGGCTGGATTTCCAATAAAAAATACAAAAAAAGGCCTGCAAACAAGTTGCAGGCCCGGCGGGGCGGTCAGCGGCGGGGAACAATTTCGATCCAATATCCATCGGGGTCCATGATGAAGTAGATGCCCATTTTCGGGTTGTCAAAACAGACGCAGCCCATCTCGTCGTGCTTGGCGCGGGCGGCGGCAAAGTCCTCCGCCGTGAGGGCGAGATGAAATTCGCACTCTCCCAGGTCATACTTCTGGGGATGGTCCCGGAGCCATGTCAGCTCCAGACGGAAATCCGTCTTTCCGTCTCCTAGGAATACCAGGACAAAACTGCCGTCCTCGGCTTCCTTCCGGCGCACGGGTTCCAGGCCCAGGGCCTCCTTATAGAACGCAATGGATCGGTCCAGGTCGGTGACGTTGAAATTGAAATGGTTGAATGTCAGCATGACGCTGCCTCCTTTTTTCGTGTGGGATTTGGGCGGGCTTACAAGAGCATCATACCAGAAAGCGGCGGGGATGTAAAGGAGAGAACGGGGCCTCGGAAGCCGTTTTTTGTATCATTTATCGAAATATGGCCGGAGGCGGCGGTATTTTCCGTATAATTTTCCATTCCGCAGCCGTTGACATTTTCGCTTTAAGCCGCTAAAATAAACAACATAAAAATTCACCCGGCTATACGGGAAGGAGGCGGACCCCATGACGAAGTTTTCGATGTATACCATGCAGATGTCTGCGTCCGCCGCCTGTGCAGACGCTGCGTCCGCCTGCGCCCGTACGATGGCCGATTCTTACGTTATCTTCCTTCTGGACGCCATTTTTGTGGCGTCCATTATTATTTTCCGCAGCCTGGGCAATTGCGTCCTGGTAATTCTGGCGGTCCTGGGAATTCTGCTGGTATGCGGAAAGGCAAATCCGTCTGAAGCGAGATGGTTCGCGTAGCTGTCCAGATACAGCAAAGCGGCTCCGCTTGGACGGCGGAGCTGCTTTTTTGTATAATATTTTATCGCAAAAGGAGAAAAGTATGATGAAGAAGAAGTTTTTGAGCATCGTCCTGGCCCTGGCTCTTGTGTTGAGCCTGGCCGCCTGCGGCAGCGACACCGGTTCCACCGGCGGCGATTCCGGGTCCCAGACCTCCGGCGATTCCACCGGCGGCGATTCCGGGTCCCAGACCTCCGGTGATTCCACCGGCGGCGATTCCAGCTCCGCTCCCTCCGGCGCGGCCTTCAAGCTGGGCGGCACCGGCCCCCTCACCGGCCCCGTCGCCGTCTACGGCCTCGCGGCCCGCAACGGCGCGCAGATCGCCGTTGACGAGATCAACGCGGAAAACGGCGCGGTTCAGTTTGAGCTGAACTATCAGGATGACACCCACGACGCCGAAAAGGCCGTCAACGCCTACAACAACCTGAAGGACTGGGGAATGCAGCTCTCTCTGGGTTCCGTTACCTCCAAGCCCTGCGAGGCCACCTCCAGCATGAACTTTGAGGACCGCGTGTTCGCGCTTACGCCGTCGGCGTCCTCTGTGGCCACCACCGAGGGCAAGGACAATGTGTTCCAGATGTGCTTCACGGACCCCGGACAGGGCGCAAAGTCCGCCGAGTATATCGCCACCCAGAAGCTGGGTACGAAGATTGCCGTCATCTGGAAGAACGACGACGTGTATTCCACCGGTATTTACAACACTTTCAAGGAAGAAGCTGGCAAGCAGGGCCTGGAGATCGTCTCCGACACCACCTTCAACGACGCCAACGCCACGGACTTCTCCGTCCAGATCACCGATGCCCAGAGCAAGGGCGCGGACCTGGTGTTCCTGCCGATGTACTATGACGTTGCGGCCCTGATCTTCGTACAGGCCAACACCATGGGTTACGCGCCCAAGTGGTTCGGCGTGGACGGCATGGACGGCATCCTCTCCGTGGACGGCTTTGACACCTCCCTGGCGGAAGGCGTCATGCTGCTGACCCCCTTCGCGGCCGACGCGGACGACGAGCGCACGAAGAACTTTGTAAGCGAGTACCAGAGCCGTCACGGCGAGATCCCCAACCAGTTTGCGGCGGATGCCTATGACTGCGTGTACGCATACAAGCAGGCTCTGGAAGCCGCCGGCGCAACCCCCGACATGGATGCGGCGGCTCTGTGCGACCTGATGATAGAGCAGTTTACCTCCATGACCTTCGAGGGCCTGACCGGCGACGGCGCGGGCATCACCTGGGAGACCAGCGGCGCGGTGTCCAAGAGCCCCAAGGGCATGATCATTCAAGGCGGCGCGTACGTCGGTATGGACTGAGCGGCCTGCATTGGAAAGCTGCGGAGCGGAGGGCGGTTCCGCCCTCCGCCTCCGGCGCGTATTGAAAAGCGGCCGGGTTTCCGGCGGTTTTCCAATACGCGCAGGAGAAATACACCAAGAGAGGGAGAAGGGTATGAATTTTCTGAATTTTTTAATCAGCGGTATTTCCCTGGGCAGCATTTATGCCATCATCGCCCTAGGGTATACGATGGTTTACGGTATTGCAAAGATGCTGAATTTCGCCCATGGAGATGTGATTATGGTGGGCGCATACATTTGCTTTTTCGCCTCGTCGTCCTTTCATCTGCCTCCGGCGCTGGGGATTCTGGCGGCAATTGCGGTTTGTACGGTTTTGGGCATGACGGTCGAGCGGTTAGCCTATAAGCCCTTACGGCAGGCTCCGTCCCTGGCGGTTCTGATCACGGCCATCGGCGTAAGCTATTTCCTGCAAAACAGCGCGCTGCTGCTGTGGAGCTCCACGCCGAAAATGTTCCCCGCGTTTTTCGTCCTGAAAGGGACCGCTGCGGATGGAGCGGAAACGGTACGCAACAGCTTGCAGCTGTTCGACGGGCAGCTGACCATTTCCTTTGTGACCATTGTCACGATTTTGACCTGCGTGGTGATCATGGCGGGACTCACCGCCTTCATCAACCATACGAAAATGGGCAAGGCCATGCGGGCCTGTTCCGAGGACAAGGGCGCGGCCCAGCTGATGGGTATCAACGTGGACGGTACGATCTCCATGACCTTTGCCATTGGTTCCGGCCTGGCTGCCGTTGCGGGCGTGCTGCTCTGCTCCGCCTATCCGACCCTGGTGCCCACAACCGGCTCCATGCCGGGCATCAAGGCGTTTACCGCCGCAGTCTTCGGCGGCATTGGGTCCATCCCGGGGGCCTTCCTGGGCGGACTGCTGCTGGGCGTGATTGAAACCTTCGCAAAAGCCTATATTTCCATGCAGTTGAGCGACGCGATTGTATTTGCGGTGCTGATTATCGTGCTGCTGGTGAAGCCCGTCGGACTGCTGGGCCGTCAGATCAGCGAGAAAGTGTGAGGTGGGAACATGGCTTCTTTGAATTTGTCGTTGAAAAAAATGAGCAGGACCTCCCGCCGGAACTATCTGACCTATGGGCTGGTGATTTTGGCGTATATCATTCTCCAGGTGATGCATGGGTCTTTGAGCTCCTCGCTGAAGGGAATGCTGGTGCCGATCTGCGCGTATGTGGTTATGGCGGTTTCCCTGAATCTGACGGTAGGCATTCTGGGCGAGCTGTCGCTGGGCCATGCGGGCTTTATGAGCGTGGGCGCGTTCACCGGCGTGATTGCCTCCACCTGTTTCCAGTCCCTGATTCCCTTTGCGCCGCTGCGGCTGGCGTTGGGCATGGCGGCAGGCGCGGCCTGCGCGGCCCTGGCCGGGTTTCTGATTGGAATTCCCGTTCTGCGGCTCAAAGGCGACTATCTGGCAATCGTCACCCTGGCATTTGGGGAAATCATCAAGTCCATTTTCACCAATCTCTATGTCGGCCTGGACAGTTCCGGGCTGCATATGAGCATTTTGGAGGACAAAACCAATCTGGCCGAGGGCGGGAAGCTCATCATCGGCGGCCCGATGGGCATGGGCGGCATTGAGAAAATCTCCACGTTTACCGCCGGTTTCCTGCTGATTCTGGTTACGCTGGTGGTGGTGTTCAACCTGGTGAACAGCCGGGCGGGCCGGGCCATCATGGCGGTTCGGGACAACCGGATAGCCGCCGAGAGCATCGGCGTCAACGTGACGAAATACAAAATGCTGGCCTTTGTGACCTCGGCTGCTTTGGCGGGCGCGGCGGGCGCGCTGTTTGCGATGAACTATTCCACCATCGTTGCGGCGAAGTTCGATTTCAACACGTCCATTCTGGTGCTGGTGTTTGTGGTGCTGGGCGGCCTGGGCAATATGCTGGGCTCCATTGTGGCCGCGGCGGTGCTGACCATTCTGCCCGAGGCCCTGCGGCAGTTCGCGGATTACCGGATGCTGGTGTATGCCATTGTTTTAATTCTGGTGATGCTGGCTACGAACAACCCGGTTCTTCGCGGCTATCTGGACCGGGCAAAGAGCGTTTTCACCGGAAAACGCGGCAAAAAGGAGGCGGCCTGATATGTTTTCCAAATTAGTACCCGTCCCTTCGGGCAGCTTGATCCCAGACCGGGACATTGGCAAATCTCCGATTTTGGAGTGTATCAACCTGGGGATTACCTTCGGCGGCCTGAAAGCCGTGGAGGATTTCAACCTGACGATTGGCCGCACGGAGATCGCGGGACTGATCGGTCCCAACGGCGCGGGCAAAACCACCGTTTTTAACCTGCTGACAAAGGTATACCAGCCCACGAAGGGCACCATTCTGCTGGACGGGCACGATACCCACGGCATGGATACGATTAAAGTGAACCGGGCGGGCATCGCCCGGACCTTCCAGAATATCCGGCTCTTTCAGGACCTGTCGGTGGAGGACAACGTAAAGACCGCCATGGATAACCAGATGACTTATAATATGTGGACGGGCATTTTCCGCCTTCCCAGCTTCTGGAAAGAGGAAAAGACCGCGCATGACCGCGCTCTGGAACTGCTATCCATCTTTAACATGGAGGATCTTGCCAAGGTCCGGTCGGGGTCCCTACCCTACGGCGCACAGCGGCGTTTGGAGATCGTCCGTGCGCTTGCGACGAATCCCTCCCTGCTGCTGCTGGACGAACCGGCGGCGGGTATGAATCCCTCGGAGACGGCAGAGCTGATGGAGAACATCCGGAAAATCCGGGATACGTTCCAGATTGCGGTGCTGCTGATCGAGCATGACATGAATCTGGTTATGAATATCTGCGAGGGCATCTGCGTTTTGAACTTCGGACGGATTATCGCTAAGGGCAGTCCGGCGGATATCCAGGCGAATCCGGCGGTCATTGAGGCATACCTTGGAAAACAGAAGGAGGCGTAAGGGTGGAAGCAATTCTGAAAGTCGAAGATATTAACGTCTATTACGGCAGCATCCACGCCATCAAGGGCGTATCTTTCGAGGTGGCCAAGGGTGAAATTGTGACGCTGATCGGCGCAAACGGCGCGGGCAAGTCCACGACCTTGAATACGGTTGCGGGGCTTCTGCGGAGCAAAACCGGCTCTGTGACCTTTCAGGGGGAGGACCTGGGCAAGGTGTCGCCGCATAAGATGGTGGCGAAGGGCCTTGCCATGGTGCCGGAGGGACGGCGGGTCTTTTTGCAGATGACCACCCAGGAGAATCTGGAGATGGGGGCCTATACCCAGAAGGGCAAGCCGTCGGAGACGGATCTGGAGATGGTCTATGAGCAGTTTCCCCGTTTGAAGGAACGGCGGAAGCAGGTGGCGGGCACGCTGTCCGGCGGCGAACAGCAGATGCTGGCGATGGGCCGGGCGTTGATGAGTCATCCCCAGCTGCTGATGCTGGACGAACCGTCCATGGGTTTGGCTCCGATTCTGGTGGAGCAGATTTTTGAGATCATCCAGAAGCTGCACAAGAACGGCACAACCATTCTTTTGGTGGAGCAGAACGCGCAGGCCGCGCTCTCCGTCGCAGACCGGGGCTATGTGCTGGAAACCGGCAAGGTGGTTACATCGGGCAGCGGCGCGGAGCTGCTGGCGTCTCCGGCGATTAAGAAGGCATATCTGGGCGGCTGACGCCTGCGGCGTTTGGGTACGATACAATTAAATAAAAGCAAAAAAGCCTGGCTCTTTCCGTATTTGGGCGGAAAGAGCCAGGCTTTTTTCGTTTTTACCCCCTAGGGGGGTGACAAATCAATGTTACACCTATATAATAAACATAATTCTCGTAACGCTTGCGTTATATAGGGCGGATTTGTGCAGAAAACCAGGATATTTACCTGGAATATGCCGGTTTTCCTCTGGCCTGGCAGGTATGGAAACGGCAGTCTGCTTTGTTACTGTTATGTTACAAACGCCTATAACATATTGATTTTCAAAAAAGGCTGTGTTATGATTCATCATGCAGAACGGAGCACGGCAGACCCCCTCCCGGAGCAGATACGGGAACGGCTAGCCACTGTATGTGCGCCGGAAAAGTCCCGAGCACACCGTTCCGCAAATAATGGCGGTGAACTTCCCGCCAAAATCAAAAGGAGGATGAAAATCCATGAAGAAGTTCTTATCCCTGGCTCTGGCCCTGATCATGACCCTTTCTCTGGTCACTATCAGCGCCGGCGCCACCGAGTACAAAGATTTCACCGACAAGGATGAAATCCAGTACGAGGAAGCGGTCGCCGTTCTGAACCGGCTCGGTATCATCACCGGCTATTCTGAAGGCGACTTCCGTCCCGAGGGCGAGCTGACCCGCGGCGCGGCTGCAAAGATCATCGTGTCTTTGCTGATCGGCCCCGAGGCCGCCGAGGCTCTCCCCACCACCAACAGCCCCTACCCCGATG
>CAJUTB010000040.1 GCA_910589315.1 uncultured Oscillibacter sp.
GGGACACTACGGGTATGAACCGTATGCTCTAGCCAACTGAGCTATGCCGCCATCTTTGCCCGCTCACCCCGCGGGCAATAGTAAGTATACCAGATTCTCCGCTTTTTTGTCAACCCCTTTTTTGCTTTTTTCAAAAAAATTTTGCATCCCCATTGCGTTCACACATATATTTACTGTTTCCTCCACGTTTACAGGAAAAAACCGCCTTATCTTTTGTGCGTATCGCAATAAAAACTCCGGGACACTCCCGGCTCAATTTAGATAAACCGCCAGAATGTGCCGGAGAGTCAAATTTTATGTTGCGATTTTGCCCGGCGGTCTGTATAATAAAGCACAACTTAGGAAGGCTGTCTTCCCGCCGCTTCGGGCTGGATGGACAGCGGAGGTTTTTATGTTCTTGTCGTCTGCGGTCAACAGCATTCTGGCTCTGAACATTATTCTGGTTCTGGTACGAATTATTTTCGCCCGGAAAAAGAATAATGTGTTTGGTCATGCATAAATTGACTGCAAGCGCCGGATTTCGACAAAACTGGGACGGCCGCTGGCGGTCGTAATCCTGAAGGAAGTAACGTCCGTGACCCGACATAGGGCCACGGATTTTTTCTTTCCCCCGTCCATGCCGTAAACCCTTCCCAACTTGGAAAAGGAGGAATGCGCTTTGAAAATTCCAGCGACAAAAGCCATCATGGAATGTTTATTGGAACAGGATGTAGACACCATTTTCGGCTATCCCGGCGGCACGATCCTGAACGTCTACGACGAACTGTACAGCTATCAGGACAAGATCCGCCACGTGCTGACGGCCCATGAGCAGGGCGCGGCCCACGCCGCGGACGGCTATGCCCGCTCCACCGGAAAGGTGGGCGTCTGCTTCGCCACCTCCGGCCCCGGCGCAACCAACCTCACTACCGGTATTGCCACCGCCTATCTGGATTCCTCCCCGGTGGTTTTCATTACCTGCAACGTCAGCGAAAGCCTCCTGGGACGGGACGCCTTCCAGGAGGTGGACAGCACCGGCATCGCCATGCCGATTACCAAAGCCGCTTTCCTCGTCCGCGACGCCCAGGACATTCCCGCCGTCATGCGGCAGGCGTTCGCCGTCGCCGCCAACGGACGGCCAGGGCCGGTCCTGATTGATTTCCTGAAAAACGTCACCGCCCCCGACCAGATGATTGATTACGAATTCGTCCACTGGCGGGATAACCGGGACTGCGCCGGCGTGCGGGAATTAAGCGCGAGCCGTCTGAAAAACCCCGAACCCAACCGCCAGGACGCGGATACCCTTCTGGACATGATCGCGGCGTCAGAACGTCCCCTGCTGATCTGCGGCGGCGGCGTGGTGCGGAGCCGGGCACATAAGGCGTTTCGGGAGTTTGCGGAAAAGGTGGACGCGCCGGTGGCCATTACTGTCATGGGCGGCGGCGGCTTCCCCGGAAGCCATCCCCTTACAACCGGCATGATCGGGATGCATGGTTCCAAAGCCTCCAACGTAGCCTGTGACGCCTGCGATCTGCTGATAGCGGTGGGATGCCGTTTCTCCGACCGGGTCGCCCTGAATCCGGCGTCCTTCGCCAAACAGGCCAAGATTGTCCAGATTGACATTGACCGGGCGGAAATTGACAAAAACGTCCTGACAGATCATCATATCATCGGCTCTGCCCGAAGGGTTCTGGAAATGCTGAATGAAAAACTTCCGCAGTACCGGCACACCGCATGGAAAGATCAGATTCTTCCGCTCCGGGCACCGTCCTTCGCGGAGGAGAGCGAACATCTGACGCCCCAGCAGATTCTGGATGTCATCCGCCTCAAGGCCCCCGGGAATGCCATCGTTGCCACGGACGTGGGCCAGCATCAAATGTGGGCCATCAAATACCTGCACTTCGACTACCCCGGACAGCTGCTCACCAGCGGCGGCTTTGGCACAATGGGCTTTGGCCTGGGCGCGGCCATCGGCGCGCAGATGGGCAACCCGGACAAGCGGGTTTTGCACATCACCGGCGACGGCTGCTTCCGCATGAACTGCCACGAATTGGCTACTGTCCAATATTACAACCTGCCGGTAATCACCGTCGTTTTCAATAACGGTACGCTGGGCATGGTCCGCCAGTGGCAAAGCCTGCTGTACCGGGAACGCTATTCCGAAACCACGCTGGACCGCGGGCCGGACTTCGTGAAACTGGCTGAGGCATACGGACTGAAAGGCTTCCGTGTCTCCACCCGGCAGGAGATGGAGACCGCGCTGGAACAGGCGATGAACTGCGGCAGCGGCGCGGTGATTGATTGTACGCTGGACATTAACGAGATGGTTCGCCCGATGGTTTCCGCCGGGTCCGGCATCACGGATTTCCTGTTGAGCTGAGGGAGGGAGAACCGATGAAACAACCTATGAATTCCGAGAGAAAGCTCTATACCCTCTGCCTGCTGGTGGAGGACGTGTATGGCGTTTTGAGCCAGGTGTCCCGGCTGTTTGCACGGAAGGGGTACAACATTGAATCCATCGTCTCCGGCGCAACGGACAAGCTGGGCATCGTCCGCATTTCCATTGAGCTGATCAGCGACGGCCTGATGATTGAACAGATTGCCGCCCAGTGCCGGAAGCTGCTTTCGGTGAAAGCGGTCAAAATTCTGGACGAAAACAGCTGCATCCGGCGGGAAATTGCCTTGATCAAGGTCCGGGCGGAGGAACGCTCCGCACGGGATGAAATTATCCAGATTGTGAACATCTTCCGGGCAAAGGTCATCGACGTGGACCGGTCCTGCCTGACGATCTGGGTATTCGGAAGCCAGGAGAAAAACAGCGCGTTAATTGGAATGCTGGAGGACTTCGGTATCCTGGAAATTGCCAAAACCGGTACTATCGCCATTGAAAGAGGGCGTAGCACAATATACGACGACAGCAAATTGAAGGAGGAATATGAATATGGCAAAAATGTATTATGAGAAGGATTGCGACCTGAATAAGCTCAACGGAAAGAAAATCGGCATCATCGGCTACGGCTCTCAGGGCCATGCCCACGCGCTGAACCTGAAGGAATCCGGCTGTGATGTGTGCGTTGGCCTGCGGCCCGGCAGCAAGAACTGGGAAAAGGCTGAAAATGCCGGACTGAAGGTTATGTCTGTGCCTGAAACGGTAAAATGGGCGGATATCATCACGATTCTGGTGAACGACGAGTCCCAGGCTGCGCTGTATTATTCCGATATCGCCCCCAACCTGGAAGCGGGCAACGCGCTGATGTTTGCACATGGCTTCAACATTCACTTCAAGCAGATTGTCCCGCCCGCTGATGTGGACGTTTTGATGATTGCGCCGAAGGGTCCCGGACATACGGTCCGTTCCACTTATGTAAACGGCAAGGGCGTGCCCTGCCTGCTGGCGGTGGAGCAGAATGCAACCGGCAAGGCGTATGATATTGGCCTTGCGTATGCGGCTGGTATCGGCAGCGCACGCGGCGGCGTGATGGAGACCACCTTCCAGGACGAGACGGAAACGGATCTGTTTGGCGAGCAGGTGGTTTTGTGCGGCGGCGTGGTCGAGCTGATGAAGCTGGGCTTCGAGACCTTGGTAGAGGCCGGCTATGCGCCGGAGAACGCTTATTTCGAGTGCATTCATGAGATGAAGCTGATCATTGACCTGATCAACAAGGGCGGCGTTGCCATGATGAACTATTCCATTTCCGATACAGCGGAATATGGCGAGTATGTGTCCGGCACCCGCATTCTGCCTTATGAGGAAACGAAGAAGAACATGAAGGCGGTTCTGACCGACATTCAGGACGGTGTGTTTGCGGGCAAGTGGATTGCGGAGAATAAGAATGGCCGCACCTTCTTCAATGCGAAGCGCGCGCAGCTGGCAAAGCACCAGATGGAGGTTGTCGGCGAGGAGCTGCGGAAGAATATGCTCTGGGGCGAAGACACCGATCCGGACACGGCTTCTAACTAAAAAACGGCATTGTAAATGTATAGAAGCCCCGGAAAACCGGGGCTTCTACTGCTCATTGGGAATATAGAGCAGAATGTCTTCCACTCTGCAATCTAATATCCGGCAAAGATCGTCCAGCGTAGCGGTGGAGATGTTGCGGTTATGCTTCAGGGAATCCAGGGTTCCTTTGCTGAAATGATGCTGATGAATCAATGCATAGGTGGATATGTGTTTTTTCTGCATAGTTTCCCAAAGGGGCCGATAGGAAATCACAAGAAGCACCTCCTTGCAATTCCTATTATATTTTGCAGAGTTTCTATTGAATATACCCGATATTATGGGTATAATGTTCATTGAGGTGAATTCGATGAACAAACAAATTTTGAAAGATATTTATGCAAGAGCTATGGGAGATTTAACGCTACGTTTTTTTGGAGTCTGTGGGGCAGGAAGAAATTATTTCGGCAATGGAGTCAACGGCAATTGATGTGATCTCCAAAATCAAGGCGATTCTGGATGATGAAGCATTGAATGATTCAGAATGTTTTCAGCAGATTGAAGCCATTGTAAATGTATTTGAGGCAAATGGGATTGATACAACCCGACATGATTGGTAAGACCGGCAGGGCCATCAACCACCGCAGCAGCGGCAGCGGGGTTAGACGCAGAGGCAAGTCGATTTGGACTTCTCGTTTAGGTTCCGCCAAGCCGAAGTTTTCCGCCAGGCTCATCAAACGCTCTTTTCTCTTTGGACCGTGAACGGCCCGTTTCTCTTTTCTCTCGGAGAGAAAAGAGAAATGGGGGGTTCAAAAAGGACCAGCCGCCAGTTTGCGGCTGACAAACAAAGGAGGCTGAATGCAATGCGTTCGGATGTTGTAAAAAAAGGGGTTCCGGCTGCGCCAAACCGCTCTTTGCTGTATGCCCTGGGCTATACGAAAGAGGAGCTGGAACGGCCCCTGATCGGCGTAGTCTGCTCCTATAATGAAATCGTCCCAGGTCACATGAACCTGGACAAAATCGCAGAAGCCGTAAAGGCCGGTATCCGGGCCGCAGGCGGTACGCCGGTGGAATTTCCGGCAATCGCCGTATGTGACGGTATCGCCATGGGACATGTCGGTATGAAATACTCCCTCGTCACCCGCGACCTGATCGCGGATTCCACCGAAGCGATGGCCATGGCCCACCAGTTCGACGGACTGGTTATGATTCCAAACTGTGACAAAAACGTCCCCGGCCTGCTTATGGCCGCGGCGCGGGTGAACGTTCCCACCATCTTCGTTTCCGGCGGTCCTATGCTGGCCGGACGCCTCCAGAACGGCGACCGCACCTGCCTGAGTCATATGTTTGAAGCCGTAGGCGCGTACTATGCCAAAAAGCTGGACGAAAGCGGTCTCGAGGACTACGAAAACAATGCCTGTCCCACCTGCGGCTCCTGCTCCGGTATGTATACCGCAAACTCCATGAACTGCCTCACGGAAGCCATCGGTATGGCCCTGCGGGGCAACGGTACCATTCCCGCCGTCTGGTCGGCGCGGCTGCGCCTCGCCAAACACGCCGGTATGAAAATCATGGAACTGGTGGAGAAAAACATCTGCCCCCGCGACATCATGACCGAGGCCGCCTTCCACAACGCGGAGGCCATTGACATGGCTCTGGGCTGCTCCACCAATACCATGCTGCACCTCCCCGCCATCGCCCACGAGTGCGGCGTGGAATTGAGCTTTGACATGGCAAACGAAATCAGCGGTAAAACCCCGAACCTCTGCCATCTGGCCCCCGCGGGCGGCACCTATATGGAGGACCTGGAACGCGCCGGCGGCGTCTACGCCGTTATGGCCGAATTGGCGGGCGCGGGCCTGCTGGATACCAGCCTCCTTACCTGCACCGGAAAAACCATTGCCGAAAACCTCGAAGGCGTTGTCAACCGTGACCCGGAGATCATCCGCCCGATTGCAAATCCCTTTACCAAAACCGGCGGCATTGCCGTCCTCAAGGGCAACCTTGCGCCTGACGGCTGCGTCGTGAAGCAGTCCGCCGTCGCGCCGGAAATGATGGTCCACAGCGGCCCCGCCCGCGTCTTCAACAGTGAAGAAGACGCCATCAACGCCATTTATGCCGGAAATATCCACGCGGGGGATGTCGTCGTCATCCGCTACGAAGGTCCGAAGGGCGGCCCCGGTATGCGGGAAATGCTGAACCCCACGTCTGCCATTGCGGGTATGGGCCTGGACAAGGACGTGGCCCTGATCACCGACGGCCGCTTCTCCGGGGCTACCCGCGGCGCGTCTATTGGACACGTATCCCCCGAGGCCGCCTCCGGCGGGCCCATTGGCTTGGTGGAGGAAGGCGACGTTATCGCCATTAACATTCCGGCCCACACCATTACGCTCCAGGTGAGCGAGGAAGAACTTGCCGCCCGGAAAGCCCGGTGGGTTTGCCCGGAACCGAAGATCAAAACCGGTTATCTGGCCCGGTATGCAAAGCTGGTTTCGTCGGCGGACAAGGGCGCGATTCTGGACGCATAACGAAAGAAGGCGGTTTTTATGTATCGTGAAATTTCCCGCCTGCTGCTGTACGGCAATTTGGGAAACTCCAGTATTCTGATTCGCCTGGCGGACATCTTCCGGGACTGGGAGGAAGGCGGCTATGAAAAGGACGATCTGATTCACGAAATTTATGAACAGATCAAGCGGATTCTGGACCTGGGGACCGTCTGCGGCTTTGACGGCAACCTCTGGCATTGCTATCTGACCTGGGTGCTGATGACCAATGACAACCCTTTTGCCCGGACCTGCGAGCGGGTGGGGGCCAGCGAGGGAAGCGTCAACCGCTTTGCACGAAGCGATTTCGCCATTTTCCGCAAGCTCTTTGACTACGATTTCTCCGCCGTCGAACAGGACCTGGGGATTGACTGCTTCTCGATTCTGTGCGATTATCAAGCTGTTCCCAAACGCCAGCGGATGTACAACCAGGACGTGAGCCGTCAGGTGCGGACCCTGAGCCGCGCCCTGGCCGCCGCGGATGTAGAGGATATGTTCCTTCTGCTCACCAGCTACTACAAGCAATATGGCTTCGGCGTGTTCGCCATGAACCGGGCTTTCCGTGTCCGGCGGCGGGAACAGGAGGAACTGGAATTCCTGCCCATCAGCAACATTGACCGGGCCATGCTGCGGGACCTGCTGGGCAACGAATCCCAAAAACAGGAGCTGCGCCGTAATACTGAGGCGTTCCTGGCGGGAAAACCCGCCAACAACGTCCTTCTTTACGGCGACGCCGGGACCGGCAAATCCACCAGCGTCAAGGCGTTGATCAACGAGTATTACGACCAGGGCCTGCGGATTATTGAGATTTACAAGCACCAGTTTGGAGAACTCTCCTCCGTGCTCTCTCAGATCAAAAAGAGGAACTACCGCTTTATCATTTTCATCGACGATTTGTCTTTTGAGGAAAATGAAGTGGAGTATAAGTTCCTGAAAGCTGTGATCGAGGGCGGCGTGGAGACGCGGCCGGAAAACGTGCTGATTTACGCCACCTCCAACCGCCGCCACCTCATCCGGGAAACCTGGAACGACCGTACCGACATGGAGCGCGTGGGCGATATTCACCGGTCCGACACCGTGGAGGAAAAACTGTCCCTGGCTGGACGGTTCGGGATTGCCATCAATTTCAACGCCCCCACGCCGAAAGAATATCAGGCCATCGTCAAGGCCCTGGCCCAGCGGCACGGGATTCAAATGGAGGAAAAGAAGCTCCTGGAAATGGCCCAGGCCTGGGAGATTCGCCACGGCGGATACTCCGGACGCGCCGCCCAGCAGTTTATCCAGTATTTGGAGGGCGCGGCGGAGTAAAACGCGCTTGCGAATGCGGAATCTGCCGCCCGTCTGCCTGGACGGAAAAAGACTCCCCCTGTGAGAAGCCGTTTGTACGGCGTTCACAGGGGGAGCTTTCATTTGCTTCATAAGGGGCTTTTTCGGGAGCCGGTCAGGCAAATATCCAGTTGCCCTCCACGGCGTCCTCGGCGTCGTAGACCAGCTGCGGTTCCTCGTCCGTCTGTTCCGGCGTTTCCTGGGTCTGGGGCGCGGCGGCGTCGCGGACAAATTGGACGAACTGATCTTTTTTCTCCTTCAGCCATCCTAAAAGCCCTTCCAGACGCCGTTTCAAGGGGTGAATCACCTTCTCCCGGATCACCGGCAGAGCCGTTTGGCTGACCCAGCGGATTGCCGGACGGAAAACTGTGCCCGTAAGAACCCCGGCCACCGCCAGCACGGCGGCTTTCGCCTTATTCGCCGCATTCAGCACGTAGGGCTTGCAGCGGGGCCATACGTCCCGCACCAGCTCCGCGGCCTTCTTTGCGCCCAGATAAACGCCCGTGCCAGCCGCTGCCAGGGAGAGGAGGGCCAGTCCCACCGCCGTCCCCTTGAACAGCAGCAGGGCCACTTCGGAAAGCAGGCTCAATCCAGCCATCGCCGCCAGAAACGTCAGCAGCAAATTTCCAACCATGGCCGCCAGCGTGACCGGCAACGCCATCCACAGGAACTGCAATTTTCGCTGGCCTGCGCCCTGGTTCGCGCCCAGCACCGCCACCGCCGCCGCCTCTTCTTCCGAAACGTCGGACCGCTCGCTTAAAATCGCCGCCGCCAGCATCACGGAAAAATCCTCCTGCGTCTGGGGCGTTCCCTGGCGGGGCGCGTCCAGCAGTTCCAGCAGAGGCGCGGCGTCCTCCTGGGCGGCCTCCCGCAGCGCCTCCCGCAGCGATTCCTTTTCTGTGGGCAGAGACTGGACAAGTTCGTCCTGAAGGGCAGATAACTCCTCCGGCGTGGCCGCCGCCGCCATGCGCTGTTCTTCCTCATAGGCCCGCTCGATGGTCTGCCGCATGAACTCCACGTTCGTCCCCTGCTCCCGGAGAATGGATTCCGATATCCGCAGGTTTCGCAGATTGGATAACCGTTTCCATTCGGATAACTGCCGGAACTGTTCGGCGCAGTTTCCGCCGCACTGTTCGGCTACTTCCTGAAACAACGCCGTATGCCATTCCGTCCCGACATACTTTTCCTCCAGCTGGGCCGCCTTGGAGAGTAACGCCTGGACTTCCTTCCGCACGGCTTCCGGCTTTACCTCGCCGCCCAGCACCGTTTGAATGGCGTTATCAACGGAATTTCCGTTTTGAACCTCCTGAAGCATTGCCTCCATTTTCTGATTGATTGTCATATTGAATCCGGCTCCTCTCTGTAAGATGCTGTTATTATAACAGATAATCCGGCCATTGTCAATATGTTATATGTATTTTGTTTATACATTCTCGGTTTTTTTCTGTTTGTTCTGCTCTGCCGCAATGAACGCCTCCAGACACCGGCTATACTTGCCCGGCCCCTGTTCGCTGCCGGAGGCGTCCACGAAGTTCGACAGCCTCGCCGCCGCCGCGTGGTCTGCAATGTCGGACCCGTTCGTTTCGCTGAACACCTTCATTTGCTTGAACTCCGCCTCCATAACTTCCAACAGGTGTTCCCGGTCGTAGGCCGCTTTCTCGGAAAGTGGGGACGCCGTTTCGCAGAAATCCAGGTACAACCGCCGGAAGGTGTTGGACACTAATGCGCCCACGTCGGCTCCTGTCAGGAATCGCTTGGATGCAGTGGCAATCTGGAGGATTTTTTTGACGGCCTCCTGGGCCACCGGCTCTACATGAGCGCGGCCGGGCTTTCCCAGGTGAACCCGCAGAATCTCCTCTAACTCGTGTTCCGTTGGCATGGAGGTGCAGAAGCACTCGTCAAACCGGCCCTTGCGGAAGAACTCCGGCGGAAGCCCTTGAATGCTGTTGGCCGTCGCAATGATGTAACAGGAGCTTTTTTTCTCCTGGAGCCAAGTCAGAAAACTGCCCGTCATCCGGCGCAGATAGGCCCCTTCCTCCCGGCCCTTTCCGCCGGAACCGGAAAAGCCTTTTTCAATCTCGTCAATCCACAAAATGCAGGGGGCCATTTCCTCCGCCTGCCGCTGGGCGTTCCGGAGGTTTCGTTCGCTGTCGCCCACGTGGCCGCCCATCATTTTTCCCATGTCCAGACGAATCAGCGGCATTTTCAGCGCCGCCGCCGCGTACTGTGCAAACAGGGATTTGCCGGTCCCCGGAAGACCCAGAATCAAAATGCCCTTGGGCACGTCTACGCCGTTTTGCACCGCGTCTTCCAGACAGCTCATGATTTTGCCGCTCTCTTTCAAATGGGCCTTTAATACGGTCATGTTCGCCAGATCTACCGGGCGCGCCATCTTCCACTCCAGCAGGTTTTCCCGTTCCAGAAGCTGGATCTTTTCGCTGCTGATTAGTTCCAGAATTCGCTTTTTTCCTTCGTCGAACGCCTCCTCGCCATACAGCAGCTCCGCACGGCGGAACAAATAGGGGATTTCATAGTCCGGAAAGCCTTGCAGGTAGGATACGATTTCTTGCTTGAACGACTCCGCCAGAGGTTTCCCGGCAAGAGCCGCCTCCATGCAGACGCGGATTTCCGCCGGGTCCGGTTTTCGCCCGCGGATAATGTATACATAGGGAAAGAGGTCCTTTGGAAGCTGCTCCAGGCGGTTTACTGTCAGAAGAATCAGAGGGTATTCGTTGACGCCGGTTTGAAGCTGCTGTGTGAGGGCTTGCAGAAGCTGCGCCTTGGATTCGGCGTCCAGCAGGTGAACGCTGCCGATGAGAATCATACCAACGCTGGGGTCGGTTCCAAACCGGCTCAGGCCAATCGCCAGGTAGCTCCCGGGACGGGCCTGGTCCAGCTCGTCCCGGATGACTTCGCAGGGCGTGTCCTGCATCTGGTAAAAAACCGGCGAAAAAACCGATGTGCCGTTGAACTTCCGCCGGGAACAGCGGACCTCCAGACAACATTTACCGCTCAGGTAATCCCTTTGGAGAATTGCGGCGACGGAATCCCATTCCTGCCGGTTTTCCATCTCCAATACGATGCACCGCTTTCCGCTCTGCCGCGTCTGCATGATCTCGCTGGCGATCTGCACGGCTGTGGACATTTTTCTTCACCCCCTTCCGCCCAGGAACAGAAAAACCATCGCACCCAGGGCGCATATACCGCCCACCGTCAGCCAGATGCGGGCGCGGCGCGCCGCCGCCTGTTCCCGTTCAAACTGGGCCTTGCGGGCTTCCCGCTCCTGTTTGGCGCGCTCGGTTTTGGCACGAAGCGATTTGGTATGCTGCTCCTGCTCCGCCTCGCGGGCCTTGGCTTCCTCGATTTCCTGCTTCCATTTCTTCGAGCTGGCGTCCTGGGATGTGAACTGGAGGGGTGCGTTTCCTGCGACGCTTGCCATGCCGTCGGGATAATCCTCCAGGAGCAGCTGGGCGTCTTCGCTGCTTAGAAGGCCGGTCATTGCCGGACGGGAGAGGCTTTGCCGCCAGAGTGCGCCGTCTGTCTCCGGGTCGCTTCTTACGAGACTGCCGGTTTTCTGGGGGATGGAATCGCGGAGGGGCGTTTCTTCATAGTCCCGGCAGGCGGCGGCCAGGGCCGCGCCGCTTAATCCATCGCTGGGACAGCTTCCTGTTTGGGTGATTTCCAGCAGGAGCTTTTTCAAAGGCGCGAACAGGCCCTCGTCCTTTTTATAAAGCCGGATGTCCGCGCCTGTGAAGGCCAGAGCCAGCGCGCAGTACAGACCCCGGCTTTTGGAAAAATTCGTGTTCATAAGGCTGTTTTGCTCTCCGCCCAGAGCAACTACATAAAGCTCCGGCGTCAGATAGCCCGCAAACCAAGACCGCTGCGTCCGCAGGCTGTCCCGGCGGTGCGTTACGGACATCAGACGGTTTGACAGCTCAATCAGGCGGTCTTTGCAGGCGGGAGTTTGCAGTACGCCGTCGCACAGGCGGATTTGATATTCCTGTAAATCGGGGTCTTCAAAATTCGCATTGCAGAAAATCCAACGTTCTACGGCCATGGATGTGTCCTCCTTTGTATCGTTACATAGGTTTTAGTTTTGCTTCTGCGGAAGAATGGCTAACCGGTACGCGTCTTGAAGCAAGTTTTTCGGAAAGCAGCCGTAGCGGCAGATATAATAGCGGCAGAATGCTTTCATCTTTCTTTGCTCCTGCAGCGTCAGCGGCTCCCTTGGATGTTTTGCGGCCGCTTGGGTCCTCTGGTAGGTCTCAAGATACGCTTCCATCGCTTCGTCAATCCGCCGCTTCAGCGCGGGAAGCCGGTCCAGGAAATCCACGATCGTCTGAAGATCCTGTTCCTGCGGGGAGGGAGGGTCGGGCCGTATTCCTTGTAAGAGTTTGCTCACACCGCCCAGGCGGGAAGCCGGTTCGGCCGCTGGTTTCTGGGGGCACGCTTTCTTGGGGGCTTGCGCCGCTTCTTTTTGCGCCATCTTTTCCCGGAGGGCTTTTTCCCGTGCTTCTTGTTCCTGGTTCGCTTGTGCCTGACGGGCCTCCCGCAGCGTTTCAGTTACCTCTTTTTCATCCTTTTTCAGAGCCTCCGTTTTTCGTATCCGGGGCTGATACCAGTAGGATACGTCCTCCGCCACGCTTACCGCGCCGTCGGGGAAGTGGTCCAGCAGACGTTCCGCGTCGTCTGCGCTGAGAATTCCCGTCGCTGCTGGGCGGGAGAGGCTTTGCCGCCACAGATATTCGTCTGCTTCCAGGTTGCTCCTTATAATATTATTTCCTTCGGCATCCGCTGGAACGGCGGGGGATTCGTCCGCGTATGCCGCGCAGAGTTCTGCCAGGGTTTCAACGCTGGGACCGGGCGCTGGACACTGGCCGGTCTCGTTTACGGCCCGCAGCAGGGCCTTTAGCGGCTCGAAAAAATCTTCGTCCCGCCGGATGCGGCGGATGTCCTTGCCGGTGAAGCCGTAGGCCAGCATTCCGTACAGGCCCCGGCTTCCAACCAGGTTTGTACCCAAGAGACTGTTTTGCTCTCCGGCCAGCGCGACCAGATATACCTCTTTATCCAAGTAGCCCGCAAACCAGCATCGCTGCGTCCGCAGGCCGCCCCGGCGTTTTGTGACCGCCAGCATCCGGTTTGACAGCTCAATCAGGCGGTCCTTGCGCCCTGCGGCCCGCAGGCCGCCGCCGCATAAGCGGATTTGGTATTCCTGCAAGTCCTGGTCCGCCTGGTTCGCATTGCCCCAAATCCAACATTCTATAGCCATGCTTTATCCTCCCTTTTGGATGGCGGCCGCGGCGGACCCGCGGCCTTTTGCTCATACGTATGCCCTGCATGGGCGTTCCTATGCCCCGGGTTACTTGAAAAACTCGCTTAACGGCTGCGGCTGGCCGTTTTCATCGAGATATAAAATCTCTTCGGGGAACTTCGTGTCCAGATAGGCGAGGATGTCTGCCGAATGCCGCTTGATGGCGTTTTTATTGTCGACTTCGTTCAGACGCTTTCTTGAATCTGCAATCTTTTTTTCGATCTCTGCAATGATCTCCTCCTGCGTATCAATTGCAGTCGTACGCCCCAGGAACTTTAACAGCTTGTTTTTCGCGCCGGAAAAACCGGCCGATTTCCTTGCCTTTTTCTCAATAGCCTCGTCTTTTTTCTGCCCGTCTGCTTCGAGTTCTGCCTCAATGGCGGTAATCTGGTCCATTGCCCACTTTTTCCCTGCGGTTGACAGACGGTAGCCAACCGTCAGCATCAGTGGGATTTCAAAGCCCGTGGGCGCAAAGCCGGCCTCCATGATATGGCCGTCCGGATGGTCCTCGTTGATGACGATATTTCTGCCGAGTGTGGAATGACAGCCCAACACTTTTCGGTCCTTTGGCTGGAGCTTCCACTGCTCGATCAGGTTTTTAAGTCCTGGAATGATCTCTTTCTCATAGGCAATTTTGTCCGATTTGGTTACATAGAACAAAACCGGCGCGTTTGAGCCAAGAGAATCCGCCCGCTCCATCAGGGTTTTGATTTGATTCATTTCCTGGTTGATTTTCAGGTAATTTTCCCGCTCCTCATTCGTCATATCTGAAAAATCGTCTTTCCCCCTGCCGCCGAGGCGGATGAATGCGTCCAGAATGTCGCCGGGGACGATATAAATTAAAATTCCTGAATTTACCAGCATCTGGTTGAATTCTTCTTCCGCTTCCCGCGTTATGTTGTCAACATTTTTCCGGGTGAGGCCGCCGGGGTAGTCCATGTAATAGATGGAGCAGACGATTTCGCCGTTGAGCTTGAAAATCAGCTCGTACGTCCGGTTTTCCGTGTTGCCGTTGGGGAACGGCTTGCCGGACATCATGGCAAAATAAGTCGAGTGGAAGTGGTCCACGTCACAGCCGTTTGTGGCAACCAACTCGCAGTTGATGGTCCGGCCGCTGGACGTTACCGCCGTGATGCCGCCTTCCAGCGTCATGTGTGTGAAGGAACTGCATATCGCTACCGTTTTTCCGCTGCCAACCCCACCCGTTGATAATAGGCAAATTTTCTGATCCAAATAATTTTTCTGACCCATGAATTATTCCTCCTGTTTCTGTTTCATTTGTGATTTGGAAAGCCGGTTAAATGAAATTCTGAAGTTTGCGTTTTTGTCCTTTTTTGTTGATATACAAAACCTCATTTGGATATGCAGTTTCAATATACGACAGAATATCTCGCGCGTGCTTCTGGTGGGGGTTCCGCTTCGGAATCATCTCCTTTTCCTTCTCTTTCTCCAACAGGGTTTTGTCAAGCTGCGCTATGCGTTCGTCAAGTTCTCGTATGGCCTTTTTTTCCGGGCGGAATATTTTGATGAGTCTGGTTTGAAGATGCACCGCCAGCGCCGCCCGGCTGGCTGCCGCTTCGTCTCGTTCTTGGGTCAGGCGGCGGATCGTGCCGTCTATGAATCTGGTCTCTTTTTCGTTCCACTTCCGCCCCCGCACGTACTGACGGCGGGCCGCCGCCAGCAGCAGCGGAATTTCAAAGCCCTCCGGCGCAAAGCCGGACTGTATTTGATTTCCGTTGATAACCGCGCTTTTGCCAAGCGTGGAGCTGCATCCCAGGACTTTTCGATTTCCGTCCAGAAGCTTCCATTCCCGGAGAAGCCGCTCCAGGACGAGGGGGATGTTTTGGGGATAGGCTACCAGATCCGATTTCGTTACATAGAACAGAAGCGGCGCATGGGGGTTTATTTCGCCGGCTTTCAGCAGCAGCGTCTTGATGTGGTTGATCTCACGGTTGATGGACAGAACGTTTTCCATACAGACGGGGTCTGTCACTTCTTCGAGAGTTTTGCCGCCCAGCTGAATGTAACTTTGCAGCAGATCGCCCGGCAGAACAAAGGCCAATATGGATGCGTGCGCCAGAAAGCTGTTGAACGCTTCGTCCTGCCCCTCTGCGGGGGATTTGGAGCTCCGCAGGCCGCTCGGGTAGTCCAGCTGCGCCAGCCTGCAAATTTCACGGCCGTTTTTCTCCAGGCGAAAACTATATATCTGATTGTTCTCGGTCTTGCCGGGGAGGTCTTTGCCCTTTTTCATGGACTGGTATGCTTTGATCAAGTGGTCTGTGGATACGGTTTCGCGCTCGTTCGCCTCGTCTGTACGCAGAGAGAACCGAGCGGTTCGCTTGGGGGATGCAACCCCCTTGGCCAGCGTGGAGAATCCTGCTATGGCAGACGCCGTTTTTCCACTGCTTTCCCTGCCCATCAGCAGCAAGATTGCCGTATCTTTTTTCCGCTTGTATTTGATCATTTCTGTGCCGCCTTCCTGAAAATGTCCAGGGTTTAGCCTTGGGGCCAGTCTGCCAGAAGGGTCTCCAGTTTTTGTACGCTGCGTTCGCATTCCGCTAAAAATACTTCCAGAAGCACGGACTCCCGCTGCTTCTCCGCCTGTATGGAACGAAGCTCCTGAAGGGTTTTTTCCAAATATTCGCGCATGGACTCCGACTGCTTTTCCTCTGCGGATGAAGCCGCATGCTGAATCCGCCACTCAACCAGAAGCTCGTTTTCCTTCTCCAAATATTTGGACGCCTTTTTTTCCTTCTCCTGCGTCAGCATCCGGGCGCGGGGCGTGTGGTCATACTGTTCCTTGAAATCCGCAATCTGCTGGGGCGTTACCCGGTCAAAACAACGCAGAACTTCTTCCTCTGCGATGCGGTATCCTTCCTTGTTGGACCGGATGACCGCCTGAAGACGTATTTCCGGGTCTTCGATCATGCGCTTGATCTTCCGGCTCAGGTATTGGCGGTTGCTTCCGGTCAGCTCCGCCAGCATCCCGACCGTAAATTGAAAAGAATGTCCTGCCATTATATCAACTCGTCTTCCCAGTCGTATTCCATCGTTTCTTCTGCCGGCGGGGCTTCCTCCCAGGACGGGGACTTTTGCCGCGCCGTTTCAGGCGTCAGATGCTCCCGGATGGCATCCGTCAGGGGAATCCGCTGCTCCCGGCAGCTGCGCCACAGCGTTTTCAGGCTAATCGCCACGACCGCGCCGGCGGCAGCGGCTTCCAACGCGAACACAACCGCTTTCGCGGCCAGCAGAACCGCCGCCGTGCCGGCGAGAACGGCTGCGCCCTGTTTGGTACACAGCTTGCCGATGAGACTTTGCGCCAGGCTTTCCGTGCGGGCCGGATTCGCTCCGCCGCGGGCCGCGGTGGCTGACGCAACGCAGACCGGCACCGCTTCCGCTGCCAGAAATTCCCGCTCCTGCGCGGTACAGGGGAGGTCCTTGCTGGAAAGAACCGCCTCCGCAGTGAGAAAGTTCGCCAGAAGGCGCAGGTCCTCTTTGAGAAAACGAGAGGGCTTGGTGGAAAAAACCGCGTCCTGGCCCGCGCCTATTTTGGCCAGGATGCGCCGTGTATCCCGGTTGTACTGTACGCCGGCGTACTGCATCAGGCGAACCGTCTCCGACAACAGCTCCTGAAGCTCCGCTTCGCTTGCGTTTGAAGCTGTGCGCCATTTTGCTTCGTAGGATTCCTGCAACGCGCTTTGCAGGGCGTCCGCTTCGGTTTCCGATTGCCCCGCCGCCAGCTGACAGCTCACCAGATATTTTACGTTCAGCAAGTACCGGAAACGCTCGGCGGGTGAGGCGGCAAATTCCTGCATGACGTTATTCAGCATCTCGACGGCCTGCCACTGCTCCAGTGTTGGGTCATCCGGGTACGCGTCTAGTGCGGCGTCATATTCCTGGGTTTTTTCTGCCCAGCTCTTTTGGAGGCTCTCCATAAAATCTGCTTTTTCTTCTGGACTTTTTGGGTCCGATTTGTGGCGTTCCAGGTGCTTTTCCAGGATGAAATCCTTCATTTCACTCCCGGGACTGCGGGCCTTTCGCGTGAACCATTCCTGTGTTAGGGCGGTAAGATCCATGTCCTTCATACGACTCTCCTTCCTGTGGCCTTTCTGATAGGATAACCTATCTTTTGCAAAATGTCAATACTTAAAATATATTTTATATGTATTATATGTAGTTTATTTGTACATCCAAATGCCGCTTGGCAGATGCAAAAACGCGGGAGCCTCGTTGCCTGAGACTCCCGCGTTTCGCTTCCGCACTTATTCCATTTCATCTAATACCTGTACGGCGGCGCCTAGTACGCCGTCGCCAATGTATACGCTCAGGGTTCCGTCAATCTCGCCGTCCCAAAGATGATCGTAATTGGGCAGAGCGGCGGTCAGCTTTTGCCGGACCGTTTCCATCTCCGCCGGCGCGCCGCCGTGGGCTACCGCCAAATTATACCGCCGGTGCGCGCCGCAGCTCTTTACCGCCATGGAGACCAGCTTATCAATTACCTGGTTTCGGCCGCGGACCTTGGCGATGGACTGCAATTGCCCGTCCGGCGCAAAGGTGATGACCGGCTTGATTTGCAGCAGCGTTCCGGCAGTTGCCGTCACCTTTCCGATTCGTCCGCCTTTTTGCAGGTACTCCAACGTATCAACCGAGAAAAAGGGATGCGTATTCGCAATCAGCTGCGGCGTGCGCCGGGTAGTCAGCGTTTCCCAGTCCATGCCGCTGCGAATGTCTTCCGCTAACTGCAAAACCGTCAGTCCCATGCCCAGCGAGCCGCTTACCGAGTCGAATACCGCTACGGTCAGATTTTTGCACTCGCTCCCCATCAGCCGCATGAGGTTATATGTCCCGGACAGCCCGCTGGACAGCATGACGGCTATGACGCCGTCATAGCCCGCTTCGGCGATCTTCTCAAATACTGCGCCGATGGCCTCGCCGGAAGGCAGCGAGGTTCGGGGCAGTTCGCCGGACTGAAGACGGCGGTATATGTCTACATTCCGAATGTCGACGCCGTCCGAATATTCCCCGTCGTCACACAAGATCCGCAGCGGTACAATGTAGATGTTATTCTCGGCGGCCAGACGGGGCGACAGGTCTGCACAGGAATCCGTGAGCAGCGCGATTTTCTGCGGGGACACATCCTCAACTCCCTTTTTCATTTATTCCCTTTCAGGCGATTAGATTGATTATCCCACAAATCGCTCGAAACTGCAAGCCCTATTTCAAATTTCCTGCGAAAGAACGGCGTTTACTGATTTTACAATGATCTGGTGATTTCTTGGGTGTGCGTTGACGCCGGAAGACTGCGGTGATATAATCAGCGCAAAATTGAGATTTTTTATGACGTAGATTCGTTAAAGGGGGAGAATCAAAATGAAAAAACCATACCTTGTTTTGGATTTTTTATACCGGTTTGGCGGGGTGGAACAACACCTCTTCCCTGTTGTGCTTTTTGGGAAAAATGATGTTGTTTTAGTCGATTGCGGGTATCCGGGGTCCTTGGGTATTTTGGATGCCGAAATGCGGCGGTTTGGACTGAAACCGGAATCCATTACTAAACTGCTGCTGACACATCAGGATGACGACCATGTTGGCGCGGCGGCGGAATTGAAAGAAACCTATCCGAATATTCAAATAATTGCGTCAGAGGGGGAAACGCCGTTTATCTCCGGCGAGCGGAAAAACCTTCGGCTGCAACAGGCTGAGGAAATTCAGGCGAGCCTTCCGGAAAACCAAAAAGAGTTCGGACTGCAATTCTGCGAGAGGTTGAAAAAAGTGAGACCCGTTTGGGTTGATGATGTGATTTCTCACGGCGATGTGTTTGATTGGGGCGGAGGATGCGAGATCGTGGAAACGCCTGGACATACGCCGGGACATATTTCTATTCGTGCAAGCAACAATGACTTTTTGATTACTGGAGATGCGGCGGTGATTGAAAACCATGCCTTGGCTGTTGCAAATCCGGAATTCTGCCTCGATCTCATAACGGCGCAAACGTCTTTGGATAAATTGCTGGCATTTCACTGCCCATGCTATGTCTGCTATCATGGCGGCGTTTGGAGAGAGTAAGCCGGACCCCGCTATGCGGGTTTGGGGATGCGATGGGAAAGGGGAATATATCCCTTATAAATTGGATTTGAGGAGGGCAATATGATTGAGCAAGATGACTGGAGACTGCTTCATAGTCAGGTTTCCTGCCTGAAAATGGCTTGTATAAATCCAACGGATGGGGAGGAAATACATAGAAACGCGCCGTATTTCGAACATTGTGTATTTTGTTTTGAACCAGTGCAAAATTGCGCGTATCAGCATTGGTTTCTCCCCGTTGATTTATCGTGTTGTATTTGTGAAACTTGTTTTCAGGATTTTTCTGGTATGTTTCAATGGAGACTGCTTGATGGGTTTGATCTTGATTGGGATGATTGACCTTTGTATCCCCAAAATATTTTGTTCTTGCATTCTGTTCCGGTTTGCTTTATAATATTTCTTGACAATTGGGGAGCCCTTGCGTGGGCTGAGAGGAGACGGCCTGGTCTCGACCCGTTTTACCTGATTTGGATTATGCCAACGTAGGGAGATAACGTGCGCGTTTGCCGCGGATGAACTGGGTTGGTTCGTCTGCGGCTTTTTGCTGTTTTACCCGTTTCTTTGACCTTTGACTTTGAGATTTTTTTGGACTTTTATTTCGGAGGGGTGTTCATGAAGCTGAATCATAATGATTTCCGGGTTTATGCAGTCACTGACCGCAGTTGGTGCGAGGGTGAGGAGGCGTTCTTTCGGCAGATTCGGGACGCCGCCAGCGGCGGTGTACGGGTGTTTCAGCTGCGGGAGAAAAATCTTTCGCCGGAATGCCTGCTTGCTTTGGCGGAACGGTTTACGGCTCTTTGCAAGGAACTGAATGTGATTAGCATTATTAACGATTTTCCGGAAGTCGCTCGGGCGTGCGGCGCGGATGGCGTTCATGTCGGACAGGCGGATTTGGCCGTTTCGCAGGCCAGGGAAATCCTCGGGACGGGAAAGATTATCGGCGTTTCGACGCACTCTGTACAGGAAGCCCTCGCCGCACAGGAAAATGGCGCGGACTATCTGGGCGTTGGCGCGGCTTTTTCTACGGCTACAAAGTCAAACGCCAGGACCGTTTCCAAGGATACAATTCGGGGCGTTGCGGAGGCTGTGCGGATTCCAGTGGTTGCGATTGGCGGCGTTAGCTGTGAAAATATTCTTCAATTGAAAGGGTGCGGGCTTGCGGGCGTTGCCGTCGTTTCTGCTATCTTTGCACAGCCGGATGTGAAAACTGCCGCAGAAAATTTGATTCGGCTATGGGAGGAGGGGGTTTGATTGCTTTAGGCGGGGCTTGGTTCCACAAGAAAGCCATGCAGCGGCAGCGGGGTTAGACGCAGAGGTAAGTCGATTTGAACTTCTCGTTTCGGTTCCTCCAAGCGAAAGTTTTCCACCAGTCCGCGCAAAACGCTCTTTCCTTTTGGACCGTGAACGGCCCGTTTATCTCCGGCCCAAGAGCCGCCGCAACGCGGCGGTTGGCCTCCGACACGCGCCTGCGGGCGCAGTCTTTTCTCTCGCCGGAGAAAAGAAATTGGGGGGTTCAAATTTGCTATCTTTTTGAAAGGAGTCCCTTTTATGAAAACTGCTTTGACAATCGCCGGCACCGATCCCAGCGGAGGCGCGGGTATTCAGGCCGATATCAAAACCATGACCGCGCATGGCGTATTCGCTATGTCTGCCATTACCGCGCTCGTTGCGCAAAATACATCCGGCGTCCGCTCCTTTGTCGAGGTTTCCCCTGACTTCCTTGCAGAACAGCTCCAATGCGTCTTTACCGATATCTTCCCGGATGCGGTTAAAACCGGTATGGTTGCAAGCGTCCCGCTTATTCGCGTGATCGCAGAACAGCTCGCTTTCTTCAAAGCTCCAAACCTTGTCGTGGACCCCGTTATGGTCGCTACCTCCGGGGACCGCTTGATCGCAGAGGATGCTATTGACGCTTTGACAGAACAACTCCTGCCCCTCGCAACCCTTGTGACGCCGAATGTCCCGGAAGCTGAGATCCTTTCCGGTATGGCCATTCATACCATGGACGATCTGGTTTTTGCGGGGAAAACCATCCATCAGAAATACGGCTGCGCCGTCTTATGCAAGGGCGGTCACAACGTCCATGATGCCGATGATGTGCTGATTGACGCAAATGGCTCCGTTTGCTTCTTCCTTTCCAAACGTGTCGACAACCCCAATACCCATGGAACTGGTTGTACGCTCTCTAGCGCAATTGCTTCCAATCTTGCCCGGGGATTTGATCTCGAAACCTCAATCCAACGCGCTAAAAAATATGTCTTTGGCGCGCTCTCCGCTATGCTGGACCTGGGACATGGTTCCGGTCCATTGGATCACTCCTTTGACCTCACCAGCCGCTTTATCGGGGAGGGAACGCCTTGATGAAATCTTCTACGTTTCAAAACGGACTCATCTGGTTCGGCGCGGCGGTCTCTTTGGCCGAAATCCTGACCGGCGCGAGTTTCGCCTCGCTGGGCTTCTTTAACGGATTTGCCGCAATCTTAATCGGACACGTGATTGGCGGTATCCTGCTTTTCTTTGCCGGGCTGATCGGCGGCCGCTCGGGCCGGAGTTCTATGGAATCTGTGAAAATCAGCTTCGGTTTTCAGGGCGGCTTGTTCTTCGCTTTGCTGAATGTTCTGCAATTGACTGGGTGGACCGCTATTATGATTTATGACGGCGCACTGGCGGCAGGACAGATTTTTAAGGCCGGACACTGGGTTTGGTGTATGGTTATTGGCGGACTGATCCTTGTCTGGATTCTCGCCGGAGTCAAAAATCTGGGGTGGTTAAACCGAATCGCAATGACGGCCCTCCTTGTCCTTTCTTTGGTCCTTTGCAAAGTGATCTTTTTCTCGGACTCGCTTGCCGTTGACGGCGCGGGGGACGGTGCGGTCAGCTTTGGCGCGGCAGTCGAGCTCGCAGTCGCAATGCCCTTGAGCTGGCTGCCCTTGATCAGCGATTACACCAGAGAGGCACAGAAGCCGTTTCAGGCAACCCTTGTCAGTACCTTGGTGTACAGTGCGGTTTCTGTCTGGATGTACACAATTGGTATGGGAGCGGCTATTTTTACCGGGGAATCTAACATCGCCGTGATTATGCTTAAAGCCGGACTCGGGGCCGCCGCTTTGGTGATTCTGGTACTTTCTACCGTTACGACGACTTTCCTGGACGCTTGGTCCGCTGGAATTTCTGCCGAATCCCTTTCTTCACTCCTGCCGGGGAAAACCGTTGCGGCAGGAGTCGCAATCCTTGGAACCTTTGCGGCTGCCCTTTTCCCTATGGACGATATCTCCGGCTTCCTTTACCTGATCGGCTCGGTCTTTGCTCCGATGGCCGCAATTCAGATCGCTGATTTCTTCCTGCTGAAACGTGACCGTTCCCGAACGGCTCTCGATTGGCGGAATTTTATAATCTGGTGCGTCGGGTTCGCGGCTTATCGCGCCCTTATGCGCTTGGATTTGCTCGTTGGCTGTACCCTTGTGGATATGCTTTTTACGATTTTGCTTTGCGCGCTTATAGATAGAATTGCTGGCTCTGCTAAATTTTCTCATCCGACGAAATGACTGAGCAGGCAGTTATCGATTGTGGATAACTGCCTGATAAATGGGAATTAGTTTAATTTTTGATTCTTATATTCTTCATCTGTAGGAAACCGCCAGCCCCCATCCAAGTCAACTATCAAGTCCACATCATCAAATGTTACATTCCATATGCGAATCAAGGTTTAAAAGCAAGAGAAGGGGGTAGAAAAACAGCGCAAAAGA
>CAJUTB010000041.1 GCA_910589315.1 uncultured Oscillibacter sp.
ACGGCGACAGCCTGCCCGTCTCCGCCTTCGTCAAGCACGTGGACGGCCAGTTCGAGCTGGGCGCGGCGGCTTACGAAAAGCGCGGCGTGGCCGTCAGCGTTCCCACCTGGATGCCCGAAAACTGCATCCAGTGCAACCAGTGCGCCTATGTCTGCCCCCACGCCACTATCCGTCCCTATGCTTTGACCGCCGACGAAGCCGCCAAGGCTCCCGCCGCGGCGAAGGTTGTGGACGCTACGGGCAAGAACGACTACAAGTTCACCATCGCCGTCTCCCCGCTGGACTGCATGGGCTGCGGCGTGTGCGTCAGCGTCTGCCCGGGCAAGAAGGGCGAAAAGGCTTTGAAGATGGTCTCCCAGGAGCAGGAAGCCGCTCAGCAGGACGTGTTCAACTACTGCGTGGCCGAGGTTTCCGAAAAGAAGGATATGCAGGCTCTGCCCGGCGTGAAGGGAAGCCAGTTCCGTCAGCCGATGCTGGAATTCTCCGGCTCCTGCGCAGGCTGCGCCGAAACCAGCTATGCCCGTCTCGTCACCCAGCTCTTTGGCGACCGGATGTATATCTCCAACGCCACCGGCTGCTCCTCCATCTGGGGCGGACCGGCTGCCACCTCTCCCTACTGCACCAACAAGGAAGGCCACGGCCCCGCCTGGTCCAACTCCCTGTTTGAGGACAACGCCGAGCACGGCCTGGGTATGTATCTGGGTCAGAAGGCCATCCGCGAGAGCCTGAAGGCCAAGACCGAGGCCCTCGTTGCAGTGCCTCACACCTACGAGCCTCTGAAGGCCGCCGCTCAGAAGTGGCTGGACACCATGGAGGACGGCAAGGCCAACGCCGAAGCCACCAAGGAGTATGTCAAGCTCCTGGAAGAAAGCGTCATGACCGTAGACGGTATCGTAGCGTTCACGGGCAGTCCGGATGCCGCCAAGGTCTTCGGCGATCAGCTGCCTCAGTTCCAGGCTCACGCCAAGGAGCTCAAGGACAGCGGCGCAAAATACTGCGACTGCGACGCCTGCAAGCTCTGCCTGGAGATCCTGAAGGACAAGGAGTATCTCTCCAAAAAGTCCCTTTGGATTTTCGGCGGCGACGGCTGGGCTTACGACATCGGCTTCGGCGGCGTGGACCACGTTCTGGCCTCTGGCAATGACGTGAACATCTTCGTATTTGACACCGAAGTGTACTCCAACACCGGCGGACAGGCGTCCAAGGCTTCCAACATCGGGCAGGTGGCGCAGTTCGCCGCGGCCGGCAAGGAAGTGAAGAAAAAGTCCCTGGCGGAAATCGCCATGAGCTATGGCTATATCTACGTTGCCCAGATCGCCATGGGCGCGAACCCGGCCCAGACCCTGAAGGCCATTCAGGAGGCCGAGGCGTATCCCGGCCCGTCCCTGATCATCGCCTATTCTCCCTGCGAGATGCACAGCATCAAGGGCGGCATGGCCAACTGCCAGGTCGAGATGAAGAAGGCTGTCGAGTGCGGTTATTGGAACCTGTTCCGGTTCAACCCCGCTGCGGAAGGCGCAAAGTTCACGCTGGACTCCAAGGAGCCCGCAGGCGGCTATCAGGACTTCCTGAAGAACGAAGCGCGTTACAGCCGTTTGACGCGGGAATTCCCGGATCGTGCAACGGAGCTGTTCCAGCGCAACGAAAAGGCGGCGATGGAGCGGTATCAGCACTTGCTGAAGCTCAAGGATATGTATGCCGACTGATTTTCTCCGGCGATAAAATGTTCCGGCGCGGTTTTACCGCGCCGGACTTTTTTCGGTTCGGACCAATCCCTATTCAAAAACCGGACGGCGGCGGGACAAAAATTAAGAGTAGGATTTTCCGGCAGGATATGGTATACTGGTTTTGATTCATACAAAAGGAGGGACCGCTATGGCGGCAGAGAAACGGCGGCAAGCCATTTTGGAAATCTTACAGCAGGCTGAACGGGCGGTAAGCGCGGGGTATCTGGCGGAACGGTTTTCCGTGAGCCGTCAGATCATCGTGGGCGACGTGGCGTTGCTGCGGGCCGGAGGGGCCGATATCTCCGCGACGCCACGGGGCTATGTGATCGTAAAAGCCGCCGCCGGGCTGATCCGAAAAGTCCCCTGCCGTCACAGCGCGGCAGGGATGGAAGCGGAACTCAATGCCATAGTAGACCATGGATGCACGGTACAAGATGTAATTGTTGAGCATCCAATATACGGACAGTTGACGGGTTCCCTGCATCTGTCCAGCCGGTACGATGTACAGCAGTTTCTGCGCCGCTGCCGGGAGTCCGAGGCGCGGCCCCTGTCGGATTTAACCGGCGGCATCCACCTGCATACGCTGTCCTGCCCGGACGAGGCCGCCTGGCGGCGGGTTCAGGAAGCCCTGCAAACACTGGGCGTTTTGCTGGAAGGATAGGACTTCGCGTTTTTTATACTATATAATATATGTATTAAGGAGTCATTGCCATGATGGAGAACATTCCCTTTGGCGTCATGCCGGACGGTACGCCGGTGGAACAATACACCCTGCGGGCAGGGGCCTTATCCTGCGAGATCATCACCTACGGCGGCGCGCTGCGGGCCCTGCGGGTCCCGGACCGGAACGGAAACCCGGTGGACGTGCTTTTGGGCTTCGACCGCCTGGAGGACTACCGGAACCAGGACAAATACCTGGGCGCGTTGGTTGGCCGGGTGGCAAACCGTATCGGCGGAAAGCTGGTTGTGATGAATGGTCAGGAATACAAGGTGCCCTCGTTTCCGCTGAACGGCCGGGAATACCCCCTGGCCGCCAACAATGGCCCAAACCACCTGCACGGCGGGCTTGAGGGCTTTGACAAAAAGGTCTGGACCGTGGCGGAGGCCGGAGAGTCGTTTTTGACGCTGACGCTGAACAGCCCCCACCAACAGGAGAATTATCCTGGAAATCTGGCCGTCCGCGTAACCTACGCGCTGTCGGAGGATGGCCTGAAAATCTCCTATTTCGCCCAAAGCGACCAGGATACGCTGTGCAACCTGACGAGTCACGCCTATTTTAATCTGAGCGGCCACGCCTCCGGGACGGTGCTGGGGCAAACCATACAGATTTTCGCAGACCAGTACACCCCCACGGACGCCGCATCAATTCCCACCGGCGCGTTGGAAGACGTGGCCGGGACACCGATGGATCTGCGGACGCCGAAGGCCATCGGCGCGGAGATTGAGGCGGATTTCGTCCAGCTGACCCAGGCGGGCGGCTATGACCATAACTGGGCGCTGCGCGGCAGAACCGGCATTCTGCATCCGGCAGCCCGGGCGGTTTCGCCGGAAACGGGGATCGTACTGGATGTGGAAACCACCCTGCCCGGCGTTCAGTTTTACGCGGGGAACTATCTGGACGGCTGCCCCACGGGTAAGGACGGCGCGTCCTATGACAAACGCTGGGGATTCTGTCTGGAAACGCAGTTTTTCCCGGACGCGCCCAACAAGCCTCAGTTTGAAAACTGCCTTCTGCGGGCGGGGGAAACCTGGGAGCATACTACAGTTTTCCGGTTTTCAGCGGAGTCATAAGACAAAGGCGTCCAGAATGGCATAGGCAAGAAGCACTCCCCCAACGGCCGAGACGCCGCAGAGAACGGCAAGCAGGTAGAAAAACGCGGCGGTATACGGGCGGCGGAACCGGAGGCGGAGGCGTTGGCCTTCGTCAAAAAAGACTTTGCCAAGCGCGGCTCCGCCAAAGGCGAGAATGACGCCCAGCCCAACGGTCAGTCCCATGAAAATCAACCCCCTTTGACGGTATCATAGCAGATTTTTCAAGAACTGCCAAGGGCGGAAGAACGGAGGACGAACGATGCGGATTGCATTGATTCAGATGATGGTAGCGGAAAACAAGCAGGAAAATATTCGGCGGGCCTGCGCCAAAATCCGGGAGGCCCAGGGGATTGATCTGGCGGTTTTGCCGGAGATGTTCTGCTGTCCATATGACAACGCGCGTTTTCGCGCCTACGGAGAACCCGACGGCGGAGAAACCCAGACCGCATTGTCCGCCCTGGCGGCGGAGCTGGGAATTTACCTCGTAGGCGGGTCCCTGCCGGAGCTGGACGGAGACCGGGTTTACAACACCTGTTATGTATTCGGGCGTCATGGAGAACGGCTCGCAAAGCACCGCAAGGCGCACCTCTTTGACATCGACATCCCTGGCGGCCAGCGGTTCATGGAATCCGAAACCCTGTCCCCCGGCGGGGCGGTGACGACCTTTGAAACCGAATTGGGAACCATGGGCGTTTGCATCTGCTTTGACCTGCGCTTCGAGGAGCTGGCCCGCTGTATGTGCCTGCGGGGCGCACGGTGCATCTTCGTCCCGGCGGCGTTCAACGGAACCACCGGCCCGGCTCACTGGGAGCTTCTGTTCCGCCAGAGGGCCGTGGACAACCAGTGCTTTACCATAGGCGTCTCCCCGGCGCGGGACGAGCGCGCGTCCTACGTTGCCTACGGCAATTCGATTGCCGCAGACCCTTGGGGAAACGTCCTCTGCCGGGCCGGAGCGGAGGAATCCACCCAGTTTGCCACTCTGGATTTCGACCGCCTGGAAGCCGTTCGCCAGCAGCTCCCCATTCTCTCGGCGAGGCGCACGGATTTGTATGAGCTGCGGGAACGCGTTCCAACAAAACCCCCGGCAGTCCGTACCTTCGCGGCCATTTACGACCTTGTGCGGCAAATTCCAGCGGGAAAGGTGATGACTTACAGCCAGATCGCCCGCCTGATTGGGATGCCGAATTATGCCGTCGCCGTCGGAAACGCCATGGCGGCCTGTCGGGATGCAAGCGTCCCCTGCCACCGGGTCGTAGACCGAAACGGCGGAACAAAAGCCGCCTTCGACACCTATGGTCCCAGAACCCAACAGGCTTGGCTGGAAACCGAGGGCGTCGTATTTCGTCCAGACGGAACGGTAGATCTCACGGCGAGCCAGTGGAATCCGTAATAAGATGAAAAAAGGCTTCACGAATTTCCTTCGTGAAGCCTGTTGCATCAGTCTGCAAACAGCGGAGTGGAAAGATAGCGGTCGCCGGTGTCGGGCAGAAGGGCAACAATGGTTTTCCCTTGGTTTTCCGGGCGTTTTGCCAGCTGAACCGCCGCCCAGACCGCCGCGCCGGAGGAAATCCCTACCAAAACGCCCTCCGCCCGTCCAACGAGACGGCCTGCGGCAAAAGCGTCCTCGTCCTTTACGGGAATGATCTCGTCATAGATGGAGGTGTCCAGCACATCGGGGATAAAATTCGCGCCGATGCCCTGAATCTTATGGGAACCGGCAACGCCCTTGCTCAAAAGAGGCGAGGAAGCCGGTTCGACGGCGACAATTTTTATAGCGGGTTTCTTGCTTTTCAAATACGCGCCCGCGCCGGTAATGGAGCCGCCGGTGCCGACGCCCGCCACGAAAATGTCCACCTCGCCACGGGTGTCCTCCCAAATCTCAGGGCCGGTTGTGGCGCGGTGCGCGGCGGCATTGGCGGGATTTACAAACTGTCCGGGAATGAAGCTGTTGGGAATTTCCCTTGCCAGCTCCTCCGCCTTAGCCACCGCGCCTGCCATTCCCTGAGAGCCGTCCGAAAGGACCAGCTCTGCGCCGTAGGCTTTCATAATCTGACGCCGCTCCACGCTCATGGTCTCCGGCATGACGACAATCATCCGCAGTCCCCGCGCCGCGGCGACGGAGGCCAGGCCAATGCCGGTATTCCCGGAGGTCGGCTCAATGATGACGGAATCCGGCTGCAAGAGCCCCCGGGCCTGGGCGTCGTCCAGCATGGCCTTTGCCACGCGGTCCTTGGAGGAACCGGCAGGGTTCAAATATTCCAGCTTGCCCAAAATACGGGCGGACAGGTTTTCCCGCTGTTCGATGCGGGTCAGCTCCAGCAAGGGAGTACCGCCGATGAGCTGTTCGGCAGACGTATAAACCGCCATAGTGAAACGCCTCCTGAAAAATGGCCG
Source organism: uncultured Oscillibacter sp. (assembly GCA_910589315.1). Taxonomy (GTDB): domain Bacteria; phylum Bacillota; class Clostridia; order Oscillospirales; family Oscillospiraceae; genus Oscillibacter. The sequence continues at coordinate 5,934 of CAJUTB010000041.1, forward strand.
TCCGCAGGTCTGCGGCACAGTCATGCATATATAAATTCCCAGTATGTGGGTTGCCATTTATGGATTATAAACGCTTTTTCCATCTCTGTCAAGGGGCCGCCGCGGCGAACCCGCCCAGGCGGGCGGAAAATCCAGCGCAAAAGAGGAGCCCCGCCTTTGCGGGACTCCTCTTGTTGCCATTGTCTTTCTGTGGGAGACACAAAATACAGAACCTCCTGCTTCTCACGTCCAATCGCAGCCAGTCTTTTCCAAAAATCCGTCCGGGAATCATTTCTATTTTTTCCCAATCGCAGCGAGGTGTTTTGGAACCTTTTGGCGGAAAAAATCATCAAGCCGGAGCTGCAAGGCAGCTCCGGCCGCCTCTCTTAGACACTCCCACTGGTCTTACAGCAGTTTCAACGCCTTGAGGCATTTCGGGCAGACATTCTTGTCCTTGAATACGGTAATGTCTTTGGTGATGTTGCAGAAAATGCAGCTGGGTTTGTACTTTTTGAGAATAACCGACGAGCCTTCCACATAGATTTCCAATGCGTCCCGCTCTGCGATATCCAGTGTCCGGCGCATCTCAATTGGCAGTACAATACGCCCCAATTCATCCACTTTCCGCACGATTCCAGTCGATTTCACAATAAAGCTCCTTTCTCCGTTGGTCTCCCACTGTTACTCTCAGGTTGGAATGACAATATCACTCCCTGTCGGTATTTGTCAACCGCCTGTCAACTACTTTTTCCATATTTTACAGTTTGTTCACATTTTTGCGTAAGGAGGAATTTCATGGCAATGACCTGCGTTTGGACGGGAATGGTCGTTCTCTCCCTAGTGGCCGGCTTGGCCTGCGGGCGGCTGGATGCTGTTGCAAATGCCGCGCTGGAAGGCGCACAGTCCGCTATACAGCTCAGTTTATCCATGGCCGGCATACTCTGCCTTTGGAGCGGCGTGATGGAGGTCATGAACGCGTCGGGACTTTCCGCCGGACTTGCCCGGACCTTCCGTCCCCTTCTGCGGCGGCTTCTGCCAAACGCCTGTCAGGATACGGAAACCCTTGCGGCAATATCTTCCAATATTTCCGCTAATTTACTGGGAATTGGAAATGCCGCTACGCCTCTTGGCATTCGGGCCGCCCGGCGGATGGCCCGGAGCTGCGGCGGCGTAGCCAGCGACGAATTATGCCTGCTCGTGGTGCTCAACACAGCGTCTATTCAGCTGATCCCGGCCACCATTGCCTCGGTCCGCGCAGCGGCGGGCTGCGAGACGCCCTTTGACATCCTTCCGGCGGTGTGGCTGGCGTCGGTGCTGTCGGTTCTGGCGGGCCTGTTGGCGGCTTGGCTGTTTTCGCACTGGGGGAAACGGGTATGAATTGGAGTTCCCTGGTTATCCCGCTCCTGCTGGCGGGTATTGCCCTTTACGGCACAGGAAAGCGCGTGGACGTGTATGCGGCCCTGACCCGCGGCGCGGAGGAGGGCCTGACGGTCCTGTTACGGGTCGTACCGGCTCTGGTGGGCCTTCTGACAGCCGTCTCCATGTTCCGGGTATCGGGAGCCATGGAGTGGGTTTCGGACGCTTGCAGCCCGATTCTGAGTCTTCTGGGCATACCTCCCGAAACTGCGCCGCTGATGCTGGTGCGGCCCGTGTCGGGAAACGGGGCTCTGGCCGTGGCCAGCGACCTCATGGCGTCCCATGGACCGGACAGCTACACCGGCCGGGTAGCGGCGGTGATGCTGGGCAGCACGGAGACGACATTTTACACCATTGCGGTCTATTTTGGCTCTGCCGGGATTCACAAAACCCGGCATGCGGTCCCCGCGGCCCTGGTAGCCGACCTGACGGGTTTTGCCGCGGCGGCACTGGCGGTCCGGATTTTTTTTGGAACCTAAACGGGGCGTTTGCATTTCCCCCAATATGAAATTCAGCCACCAGAATTTCCCTTATTTTCCGGTTTCCAAAAATGTAGGACGCGCCGCCGGGCGCGTCCTTCGCTGAATTCAGATTATATTATATATGTATGCGGCGATCTCCCCGCAGACGGCATAGATGTCGTTTTCATCCCGCACGCCGTCGGCTCCGGTGGTCAGCGCCACAACGCCGTCCCCGGTATCGGGGTCGTAAGAGATACAATTAAATACGCCGTACGCGCTTCCCGTATGATAGTACAAGCCGTCCCGGCCATACATATGGTCGCGGTAACGCAGCGGTACGGCCTGATACATCCCGTCGGAAACCAACCGGCGGCTCTCCATCTGCGTCACGGACTCCTCAGACAAGAACTGTACGCCTTCATACCGTCCATCGGCGGCCAACAGGCTCACCAGTTTACCAACGTCCGCCGCGCTGATGGTCAAACCGCCTGCAAAATAGGCTCCCTGCGCGCCGGGACCGCCGGACAGATGGAAATTCTTTTGCGCGTCCGTTGTCCAGGAAACGCTCCCGTCATCCCGGTAGAGCGTCACCAGCAAGTCCCTGCGCCGGATATCGCCGGAGGCAAACGCGCCGTCAATGGCCATCCAGCGGAACAGCCGGTCCTGCAAAATACCGTCAAGCTCCCGGTTCGCCGCCAGCTCCAGCGTCATGCCCAGAAGGGCAAAGCCGTCGTTGTTATACTCCCAGGAGGCCATATCGCCCGGCTTGCGCGGATCGAAGCCGCTGCCCTGGATGCGCTGCTTTACACTGCCGTACGATTGGCTTGCATCTTTCAAAATGGAAAGAGAGGACGTATGCGTCAGAAGTGCGCGAAGTGTGATTGGAATTTCGGGATAGTGGGGATTTTGCACGGTACAGCCCCAGTAGGTTCCAATATCTGCATCCAGATCAACGGTTCCTTCCTCCCGCAGCAGCATGGCGGAAAGCCCAACGGCTAATTTGGAAATGGACGCGACCCGCATTTTATGCTCTGCGGTCATCGGCGTTTCGTTTCGCGTCGCCCAGCCGTAGGAAAACGTATCGCAAAGCGCGCCGTTTTCCACTACCGCCACCTGTACGCCTACCGCGCCATGCCGCCTGGCCGCGTCCTCAATGGCCGTTTGAATGTCCGCATGACGGCTCCTGGAAACACTTTCCAGCATACGGACCGGCTGCGCGGCGTGAATGTCCGCCGCCAGGGCGTCGTCCTGGAATCTCGCCAGGGCAACGAGGGCCTGTCCCATCTGAAGCCGGGAAACCGGCATATGTGCGAGAATGGATTCTCCAACCGTTGCGCGGAAAATACCGTTGCCCAACGCCCAGGAGAGGGCTTCTTCCGCATAATCCGGCACGGCGTCCCCGTCTGGGTAGAACGCAAGAGGGGCCATGTTCAGGCCGGTTTTTGGCAGCAGAGCCTGTGCCTTTGCAAACCGGTAAAGCAATACGGCCAGTTGTCCCCGGCTGACCGGCTCGCGAATGCCGAACCGCTCCCCGTCCATGCCCTGGGTAATGCCCGCGTCCACAGCCCAGGCAACCGCGCCGGCATACCGCGCGTCCACGTCGGAAAAGACTTTGCCCTCCGCTGGCGGCGCACCGCCGCTCATGCGGTATAAGGCCGTCACTGCCGCGCCCCGCGTTGCCATGGCATAGGGGTCGAATACGCCTGCTCCCCGGCCCTGCATGATCCCCTGATACATCAGGTAACTGACGGCATCATAAGCCGGGCTGTCCGCCGGAACATCCGACGGCCCGGCTTGACGGACGGTTTCCAACGTAAGCACGGGTTTGGAGGATTTTTTTGCAAGCCTCTCCACGCGGGTTCCCATCTGCCGGGGTTCGGCGGAAACGGGTTCCTGCGTTTTCCGAAATTCTTTCGGCGGAACGGCATTCGTAGCGGCCATCAGCAGAAAGCCCGCCAAAAACGCCGCCGCTAAAAGCGTTGGGCGGGTACGTTTATCCATTGTTCTCCGTCACCTCTGAGGGTCCGCCGGCGCGGTTCCCCTCGCCGCAAAATAGCGTCGGACAGCCTCTGCGTCGGCGGCAATCTGCGTCCGCAGCGCGTCCAGGGAATCAAACCGAATCTCGCTCCGCAAGTGTTCATAGAACTCCACCCGCAGCGTCTGTCCGTACAAATCGCCCTCGAAATCCAGCAGACACGCCTCTACGGTTACATCGCTCCCGTTGTTCACCGTGGGGCGGGTGCCCACGTTGGTCACGGCGGCACAGCCTCTGCCGTCCGGCAGGCTCACCCACGTTGCGTAAACGCCATGGCTGGGTACTAATACATGGGACGGAATCATCAGATTCGCCGTAGGGAACAGGCGGGAAGACCCCAGTCCCCGTCCGTGCCGCACCGCGCCGGTCAGCGTGTGGGGATGGCCCAGATAACGGTTTGCACGGTCCAGCTGGCCCAGCTCCAGCAGGCGTCGGATGTATGTGGAACTGACCGTCACGCCCCCCAGCTCCACTTTTGGGATGATGTCGCAGCCCAGACCCAATTCCGCGCATTTTGCCTGAAGAAGCTCCGGCGTCCCCTGATTTTTATGCCCGAAGTGGTGGTCATGCCCCGCCACCAGATGGACCGCATGGTAACGGCCTACCAGCAGCTTCGTCACAAAATCCTCCCAGGAAGTCGTCATCATCTCCTGGTCAAAGGGGGCCATGATCACCTCCCGAATTCCATAAAAACGGCGCACCAGGTCCCGCCGGTCGTCAGGGGAATTGATCAGCGGGCAGGGCACGCCGGTTACGACTTCCTTCGGCGGGCGGTCAAAGGTAAACACGGCGGGGACACAGCCCCGGCGGGCGGCTTCCTCCGCAGTCCGGCGCAGGAGGGCCGCATGACCCAGATGTACCCCGTCGAAAAAGCCCAGGGCTATGACGCGTTCTTTCCGTTTCAGGTCGCTCATGGTACAAAATCCTTCCATTCCCCGTTTTCCAGCCGTTCATACTGTCCCCATTGGGGCGTCCCGCATTCCCGGCCCTTGACCCGTACGGGAAAAGGGCAGTCATGCTGGCAGTACGGCAGAGGGTCTTCTAATATGCTCCATCCCTCGGGGCCAATTTCTTCCTCCCAATCCTCCAAAGCGTCCGCCAAGGTTTCATAGTGAAGGTCATAGGAGCAGAACAGAGCCTCCAAGCTGGTGTAAAGATACGCAAACGCATCCTTCCGTCTGGTCTCGTGAAGCATAATTTTATAGATCAAATCCTGGCTCCCGTTCGGCAGCGGGGATTTCAAAAATCCGTATAGCCGCATAAGGTCAGAAAAAGTTTTTGATTGCAGTCAGCAGGCCGTTTTCCGCCTTGGAAAGACAGAGAAACGCGCCGTCCTGGCCGTAGAGGCGGCAGGTTCCGTCCGGGGTTCCCGGCAGTGTGACCGGGTTTCCGCAGCGGACGCGCTTTTCCTGTCCGGCGGAACGCACCGTCCGGGCAGGGTAGGCAGCAAACAGGCTGTCTACGGGCCGCAGCAGGGCCTCGCCCTGGGTCTGAACATCTTCGATGGTCACAGCGTCCGCCAGCGTGAACCCCGCCGCCATGGTCCGCCGCAGGGCGCACATGACTCCGCCGCAGCCCAGTGTCTGACCGATATCATGGCACAGAGTCCGAATGTATGTGCCCTTGGAGCAGACACAGCGAAGTCGGAAATCCGTTTCGCTCTCCTGCCCCAGAAGCTCCAGCTCATAGATTGTGACAGGGCGGGGCTTCCGCTCCACCGTCTTTCCCTTTCGGGCGAGGTCATAGAGCCGCTGTCCGTCTACTTTCACAGCGGAATACATCGGCGGAATCTGCTGGATTTCACCCCGAAAACCCTCCAGAGCCGCTTCCAGCGTCTGGAGGGTACTCGTTACCGGACGACATTCCAGCGCTTCCCCCGTCACATCCTGCGTATCGGTGACAAAGCCCAAACGCAGAACGGCGGCATATTCCTTCCGGCTGTTTTCCGCGAATTCCACCGCCTTGGTGGCCTGCCCCACAAACACCGGCAGCACGCCGGTGGCCATGGGGTCCAGGGTTCCGCCGTGGCCTACGCGTTTTTCGTGGAGAATTCCCCGCAGCTTGGCGCACACGTCCATAGAGGTCCACCCGGCGGGCTTGTCAATGATGATAATTCCGTTTGGCATTGGTCAGCTCTCGCAAAAGTCCTCCGCCGTTTCCGCAACGGCGGCCAGAATACGGCGTTTCGCCTCGCTCCAAGGGGCCTCAACGGTACAGCCCGCCGCCGCCGCATGGCCGCCGCCCCCCAGCATGGCGCAGGCTTTGGTCGCATTGACGCGATTTCCGGTCCGAAGGGAAATTTTCCAGACGCCGGGCCGCAGCTCCCGCATGGTAACGGCGCAGTCCACGCCTTCGATCTGGCCGCCCAGGGCGGACAAATCCTCGGCATCGCTCTCGTCTGCGCGGAAACGCTCCATCAGGGACAAGGGGACGGACAGAACGGCTACCCGCTCCCGGTCATAGAATTCCATAGTACTCAGCATGGCCGCTTCCAAGGACAGACGCTTCCGGGTTTTCGTGCGGAAAAAGGCTTTATTGACCGCTTTGTAATCGATACCGGTGCGCATCAGGGCCGCCGCTACGGCGTGGGAATAGGGCGTGGTATTATTGTAGGCAAAGCAGCCGGTGTCTGTGGAGACGGCAAGATAGAGCGGAAGGGCGATTTCGGCTGTCACAGGGCCAAGCTGGGCGAGGATGTCGTAGAGCAATTCGCCGCAGGCGGCGGCCTCCGTCCGGAGGATATTGGCCTGGCCAAACGCCTCAAAGGAGGGATGGTGGTCAATTGCCAAATCGACACGTCCGGCGTAGAACTTGGCGTTCTCCGGAAAGAGGCCGACAGCAGCCAAGTCAACGGAAACAACTTTTTCCGGGATAAATCCTTCCGGCGCGGCATAGGGCTGAAAATACGGGGCGCAGGTGCTGGTCAGGTCGGGGTTGGGCAGAAGGAAAGCCGTCTTGCCCAACGCCCGCAGTCCGGCGCAGAGCGCGGCGGCACAGCCTACAGTGTCGCCGTCGGGGCGCAGGTGTGTTAAGATCAGAACCTCGTCAAAGGACCGCAGCAGTTCTGCGGCCTGGGAAACTGTCAGCATAGGTCATTCCTCCGTTTCTGCGCCGCCGCGGGCGGCGGCGTCCCGTTCCACTTGCCGCAGGACTTCCAGGATGTGCGCGCCGTGCTGGATGGAGTCGTCTCCGATGAATTGCAGCTCCGGCGTATAGCGCAGCTGAAGCGCGTGGCCCAGCTCCCGCCGGAGAAAGCCGGAGGCGGATTTGAGGCCCTTCAGCGCATCTTTTTCCTGGCTCTTGTCCAAAACGCTCACGTACACGCGCGCATAGCGCAGATCCCCTGTGGTGTCCACCCGGGTAATGGAGACCATGCCGGTCCCCGACACGCGGGGGTCTTTCAAACGGCGGAGCTGCTCCGCCAGTTCCCGCTGGATTTCTTCGTTAATCCGGCCAATTCGATTGCTCGCCATAGATTACCTCCTTTGCCATTTGCAATGGCGGGCGCGCCTTGCGGCGCGGTGCGGTGGTCAGCCGCTTATTGGCGGCTGGTCCTTTTTTGAACCCCCCATTTTCTTTTCTCTGGCGAGAGAAAAGAAAACGGGCCGTTCACGGTCCAAAAGAAAAGAGCGTTTGTGAGGACTGGCGGAAGACTTTAGACGGGTGGAACTTTCACGAGAAGTCCAAATCGACTTGACTCTGCGTCTATTTCCGCTGTCGCTGCTGCGGCGCTGTGGGGGAGGAGCTGGTCTCTGCGTCTGTTTCCGCTGCCGCTACATAGGTGGTTGTTCGGGATTGCCGTCTTTGGCGGCGGCTCCTTTTCAACTGCTGCCGCTGCTAAAAAAGGGATATCCTTTTAATGCTTGAATTGTCATGGATCTGCTTGAAAAGACTCTTTGTTCGTAAAAATAGTTGTCATTTTCTCGAAACGCAAAACATAGGGGCAGCGGCACAGCCGCCGCCCCTATTATGCGCGTTATTGCGGGATTTCCTCCATCGTATAGCCCTCTACGATGTCGCCTTCCTTGATGTCGTTAAACTTCTCAATCGTCAGGCCGCACTCGTAGCCGCTGGCAACTTCTTTCGCCGCGTCCTTGAATCTTTGCAAAGACGCAAGCTGGCCCTCATGAATCACAATGCCGTCACGCACAAGCCGTATTGAGCAATTGCGCACTATCTTGCCGTCCTGCACGTAGCAGCCCGCCACAGTGCCCACGCCGGAAACCTTGTATGTCTGCCGTACTTCCGCATGGCCCAGCAACGCCTCCCGGAACTTCGGCGCAAGCATACCCTTCATCGCCGCCGTGATTTCGTCTATGCAGTCGTAAATTACCCGATACATCCGCATATCCACATTTTGACGGGCCGCGCCGTCTCTGGCCGCCGCGTCCGGCCGGACGTTAAAGCCTACGATGATCGCATTGGACGACGAGGCAAGCATCACGTCAGATTCATTCACCGCGCCAACGCCGCCGTGAATCACCCGCACGTTTACTTCCTCATTGGACAGCTTCTCCAGCGAAGCCTTCACCGCCTCTACGCTGCCCTGTACGTCGGCCTTGACAATCAATGCCAATTCCTTCCGCTCGCCTGCTTGAATCTGATCAAACAAATTCTCCAGCGAAACCTTCTGCACCGGCGCGGCGGATTTCGCACGCTCCTCGGCCTTGCGCTGTTCCACCAGCTCCCGCGCCATGCGCTCGTCACTGACGGCAAAGAACGGACTGCCCGCTGTGGGAGCTTCGCTCAAGCCCGCAATCTCCACCGGCATGGACGGTCCCGCTTCCGCAAGCCGTCCGCCCTTATAGTCCAGCATCGTCCGCACGCGGCCGACGGCAGTGCCCGCTATGATGATATCGCCCTGCTTCAGCGTGCCATTCTGCACCAGCAGCGTCGCTACAGGACCGCGGCCCTTATCCAGACGCGCTTCAATAACCGTACCCTGACCCGCCCGGTTCGGATTGGCTTTCAGTTCAGCCATTTCCGCCGTCAGCGTCACCATTTCCAGAAGGTTGTCAATGCCGATATTTTTCTTCGCAGAAATCTTGCAGCAAATGGTCTCGCCGCCCCAATCCTCGGGGACCAGCCCGTGTTCCGTGAGCTGCTGCATGACCTTATCCGGATTTGCATTTTCCTTGTCGATCTTGTTGATCGCCACAACAATCGGAATATTCGCCGCTTTGGCATGACTGATGGACTCAATGGTCTGCGGCATAATGCCGTCGTCGGCGGCAACCATCAAAATGGCGATATCCGTCACCATCGCGCCTCTGGCGCGCATGGACGTAAACGCTTCGTGGCCCGGCGTATCCAGGAACGTAATCGGTTTTCCGTTCACCTGCACCTGATACGCACCGATGTGCTGGGTAATGCCGCCCGCCTCGCCGGAGGCAACGGAGGTATTTCGGATGGTATCCAGCAATGAGGTTTTGCCATGGTCGACGTGGCCCATGACCACCACCACCGGCGCGCGGGGAATGAGGTCCTCGGGATTATCCTGCCGGTCGTCAATGAGCCGCTCCTCAATGGTAACGACGACTTCTTTTTCGACCTTGCAGCCCAGTTCCATCGCCACCAGCGCGGCGGTATCGTAGTCAATCAGCTGGCTCAGGGAGGCCATCACGCCGTTTTTCATCAGGCACTTGACCACTTCCGCACCGGTTTTCTTCATCCGGGAGGCCAGTTCGCCCACGGAGATTTCGTCGGGAATGGAGACTTTTACCGGAGCCTTTTTGGCAATCTCCAGCTGGAGACGGCGCATCCGCTCCTGTTCGTCCTGCCGCCGTTTATTGGAGAAGGCGGGACCGCCCCGCCGCTGCTGGCCGCTGCGAACCTTTTCCCGTCCGCTGCGCTGCTGACGCTGCATCCGTTCGCCCTGCTGGCCGCCCAGGGTTTCCAGGCGTTCGTCATACTTGGCGAGGTTCACGTCGCCGCCCTTGCGGGTGTCGACGATTTTTTTCTGCGGTACCCGGCTGGTCGGCGTTGCCGGTTTGCCCGCCGTGGAAACCGGTTTTGCATTCTGGCCCTGGGCCGGATTCTGCGCGGCCGCCGGTTTTTGACCGGTCCCGGCCTGCGGCTGTCCCGCCGGTCTCTGTCCGCCTTGTCCCTGTCCGGCAGGACGCGGCGTCTGCCCGGCGGCTTTCTGTCCAGCCCCCGCCGGCTGTCCAGACGCCGGTTTTTGGCCGGACGCCTGCGGCTGAGCGGGCTTCTGTCCTGCGCCGCCCGGTGCCTGCGCCGGTTTCTGCCCGGAGGGTTGAGCGGGCTTCTGCCCGGAGGCGGGAGCCGCCTCCGCCGTTTTGGCGGATTCTTGGTAGGTATCCTGGAAAATAACCTGGATGTCGGAAACCGGATTCTGCTGGGTAAGACAGTCAAAGATAACGGAAAGCTCATGGTCCGTCAAAACCTGCATATGGTTTTTCGGCGCGGACGCATACTTGGTCAGAATTTCCGTAATGGTCTTGGTCGGGACGCCGAAATCCTTTGCAACCTCATGCACTCTATATTTTTCAATAGCCAATCAAAACACCTCGTTATATGCCGGTCCCCAATCCGTTTGAAAACCGCCAAGCCGTTCCGGCGGCTTTCAGACGGACTGGGCCCCGTAAATTTTAATGAAACGCAAGCCGGGATTTTCCACCGGTCGGCACGGCGCGGCACCTCAACGGCCTCCGCCCCGTCCCGGACCGCCGGAACGGCGTCCCGGCCCCCGGCCCGAACCATGGAAGGAACTCCCCCGCCGGTCAGAGGGGCGGGAACGGTTCTCCGTCTGTTTTCGGGAAAAACGGCCTTCTGCGGCGCGGGGCTTTCCCCGGTCCGGCCCCTCTTTCCCTGGAGGACGCTGGCTGCGTCCCGGCGGAGAATCCTTCCGGCGTTCCTCCGAACGTTTACCGCGTCCTTCCGGCGGGCGGGCCGGTCTTGGGCGGTTCCTTCCGGCCGTTTCCGGCGGCTTCCGGCGGGGCGTTTTCTTGCGTTCCGCCGCCCGGCGGACTTTCAGTTCCATACGCTCCGCCGCTTCGCCGTAAGCGTCCGGGTCCAGCGCTGCCAGCCGCTTGACAACGGCAGCCGCCAGCCCCAGGTCCGTCACCGCGGCCACTGCCGCCGTGCCCCGGCCCAGCGCGCCGCCCAGCTCCGCCTTGCTGAAGGGAATGGTCAGCCACAGGCAATGGCCTGCTTCCGCCAGATGCTCCGCATGGCGCAGAACGCTTCCCCCTGCGTCGGAGGCTGTCAGGAGCAGCCGGCACTCTCCGGCCCGCGCCGCCAGGGCCGCAGGCTCGTCGCCCACCGCCAGCCGTCCGCCCCGCAGGGCCAAGCCCAGCATGGATAAAACAGGATTCATGTCTCGCCTCCCAACTCTGCCTCCATGGCGTCGTACACTTCCGGCGGGATGGCCGTCTCAAAGGCCCGCTCCAAGGCCCGGGACTTCCTGGCTCTTTTCAGGCACGCCACATCATGACAGACATACGCGCCCCGTCCAGGTTTTTTTCCGCCGAAATCCAGGCTGACCGCCCCCTCGGGGGAACGCACCACCCGCAGCAGAATTTTTTTCTCCTTCATCTCCCGGCAGCCTACACACTGCCGGAGAGGAATCTTTTTTTGCTTGGGCATTTCATAAGGCCGCCCTTCTTTTTGGAATGGACCATGAATTCCGCAGCGCTTACAGAAGCCGGTTTTTCTGCCTCAGCAACTGTTCATGGTCAACTTTTCAGCGATTCGTTACATCCCGGCGTCCGTCTCTCCGCCTTCGGTGATCTCATAAGGAAGCTCCGCCGCATCTTCACCGGCATCCTCCTCCGCGGGTTCGTCCGCCACAGGCTCCTGGTAGCTCTCGGGCTTGATATCGATTTTGTAGCCGGTGAGCCGGGCCGCAAGACGGGCGTTCTGGCCCTCCTTGCCAATGGCCAAAGACAGCTGGTCGTCCGGCACCAGACAGCGGCAGGCCTTGCCCTCGGGTTCCATCCGCACCTCCACCACGTCGGCGGGAGCCAGGGCGGCGGCGATGAATTCGGCGGGGTCCTCGCTGTACTTGATGATGTCGATTTTCTCTCCCCGCAGCTCGTCGACAATTCCGGCCACCCGCTGGCCTCTGGGGCCAACGCACGCGCCTATGGGGTCAATGTTTTCGTCGGAAGACCAGACGGCCATTTTCGTCCGGCTTCCAGCCTCCCGGGCGATGGACTTGACTTCAACGATGCCGTCGAAAATCTCCGGGACCTCCAATTCAAAGAGCCGCTTCACCAGACCAGGATGGGTCCGGGAGATCAGCACCTGGGGGCCGCGGGTGGAACGCCGCACGTCCACCACGTAAACCTTGATGTGCATCCCTTCTTCCAGGGGTTCGCCGGGCACCTGCTCTCCAGCCAGAAGCAACGCCTCGGTGGACTCCGAACCGGTGCCGATGCGGAGGGATGCGGCGTCGTTTCGAGGGTCTATGCGGGTGACGACGCCGGTGAGAATCTCATGCTGTTTGGAGTTGAACTCGTCGTAAACCATGCCGCGTTCGGCTTCCCGCAGGCCCTGAATGATGACCTGTTTTCCATTTCCGGCGGCAATGCGTCCGAATTCCATCTTGTCTACGGGGAAATTGATCACGTCTCCGATCTCATACCGGGCGGACATGGCTTTAGCTTCTTCCAAGGGCACTTCGTTGAAGGGGTCGACATAATCTTCCTCGTCGACGACCACCTTCTGCACGAACATCCGGAGATCACGGTGCTCCTCGTCCACATCCACAATCACGTTTTCCACGTCCGTATGATCCCGCTTATAGGCGGTGGTGATGGCCTGAATGATTTTATCCATCATGAAGGAGCGGGGAATATTGCGTTCTTTTTCCAGCAGCTCCAGGGCGGCAAAAATTTCCCCGGGATTCATGCCCGCTGGTTCCTTCTGTTTTTTGCCTTTCATCGTTGATTCTCCTTACTGTCAGATTGTAACGCCTTAGAATTCCACCCGCAGGCGGACCAGGGCGACATCCTTTTTTTCCAAAATGCGGGGGCCGTCCGGCAGGGCGACGGTCACGGCCCCGGAGGACGCGTCGTAAGCCGACAGGGTTCCGGCCAATTCCTTCCGGCCCTCAATGGGGCGGTAGAGCTTCACCAGCACGGGACTGCCCAGGAACCGCTGGAAATCACCGGGACGCTTCAGCGACCGTTCCGCCCCGGCCGAGCCGACCTCCAGCGTATAACTGCCCTCGATGGGGTCGGCCTCGTCCAGCAGGTCGGAGAGCTTCCGGGAAACGGCCTCACAGTCCAGAATATCCACGCCGCCCTCTTTGTCCAGCAAAACCCGGAGATACCAGGTCCCGCCCTCCTTGACGTACTCCACGTCCCACAAGGTACAGCCCGCCTCCGCGATAGCTGGCGCAGCCAGTTCGGCGGTCAGCTCGGTGATTTTTTTCATGCACGTCCTCCTGTGCTTTTCTGAATTTCAGCCGGGTGAAAAAGCCAATAAGAAAGAGCGGACCCGCGGCCCACTCCCAATTTCTCACCCTACTACCATACTCTAACATATGCAATATACCACACTTCCCCTGAAAGTGCAAGCATTTCTTTGCGGAAAGGCCCTGACGGTACAAATTCCGCTGTCAGAATCCAGGGGGTACGCTTTTGCCGGAGCTTTCATAAAATGGACGGAGGAGGAATCGCCATGCCTATTATTTATTTGAGTCCCTCAACGCAGGAATGGAACCAGTATGTAACCGGAAGCGGCTCGGAGGAATATAACATGAACCTCCTGGCGGACGCGCTCATCCCCTATCTGGTCTCCAACGGCATTCAATACAAACGCAACCGTCCGGAGATGACTGCGGGTTCGTCCATCCGGGAGGCAAACCAGGGGGATTATGACTTTTACCTCGCCCTTCACTCCAACGGCGCGCCGGAAGGCCGTTACGGCGAAGAACGGGGCATCATTGCCTTTTACTACCCCGGAAGCGCACAGGGCCAGCGCGCGGCGGAGCTGATCGCCGCAGAGCTGCGCAAAATTTACCCGCTGCCGAACAAGGTGACTACCCGCTCCACCACCACCCTGGGGGAAGTCCGCCAGCCAAAAGCCCCCGCTGTGCTGGTGGAAATCGGCTACCATGACAACTATTCCGACGCCCAGTGGGTGGAAGGCCATATGGACGCCATTGCCCAGCAGCTCGCCCGTGCGCTGACGGAGTTTTTCGGCCTGCCCTTCATCTATCCCATGGACCCGATTGCCGGTACGGTGCGGGTCAACTATGGTACGCTGAACCTGCGGAGCTACCCCGCCCCTACCGGCAAAATCCTTGCCAATCTCCCCAACGGGGCCTCTGTAACGGTCTACGGCGAGTGGCAGGGCTGGTATGTGGTCCACTACGGCGATCTGGTCGGCTACGCCGCCGCGGCCTTTATCGACACCTGACTATTTTTTTCGCAGAACCGCAAAAGCGGGCAATCCTTGACTTGGATTGCCCGCTCGTTTGCTTTTTTAATAAGAAAGACGCCGCTTATTACCGGTGGCACTTGCGATAAGACCACGCGGCGCAGTTGCTTTCGCAGAAGCCGTTTGCATGATGATTGCCGCAATAGGTCACGCCGTCATGGACATGACGGCCCCCCAGTGTGCAGCCCTCCACGGTGCAAAGCGCGTAACAGGTTCCGTCGCAGAAACCCGCCGCATGAGCGTTGCCGCAGTACGTTACGCCGTCATGCGTATGACGGCCGGCCTGCGTGCAGCCCTCCGCGGCGCAAAGCGCGTAACAGGTTCCGTCGCAGAAGCCCGCCGTATGAGCGTTGCCGCAGTACGTTACGCCGTCATGAACGTGACGGCCTGCCTGCCCGCAGCCCTCCACAGGGCAAAGCGCGCAGCAGCTTCCAGCGCAGACCGCACCCGGATGATAGGCGCAGGTATGGCTGTGCGTGCCTGAAACCGCACACCCTCTATAACCGCAGGCCGGGACCGGCGCGGCATTGTATCCGCCGCAGTATCCGCCTCCGTGACCGCCGCCATGATGTCCGCCATGGGCAAACGCCGGAACTGCCAGCAGAACCGCCAGCAAGTAGCACAGCAGCACAACGGCAAACATCTTTTTCCTCTGCATGATCATCGACCTCCTGAACATTCAATGTTCTTAGATTTTACCACACTTTCCCTACCTTGGCAAGAGGCCGCGGAAGTTTTCCGCCGTTTCCGATGTTTTTCCTTGACAGCGGTCCAGTAAAAGATTAAACTAAGAGAGGGCAGTCTTTCGAATGCGTAGGGGCGCGTTCCGGCTGTCCGCCAAACCCAGCGTTCAAAAAAGTACAGCGAACTGATACCAAACCGATTGGAGGAAACACCGTGATGCAAACCGTCGTCACTGCGCTCATCTGCGCGGTGATCAGCGGCGCCGTCTGCTTCCTGCTTGGTATTCGCTATCGGAAAAATGTCTCGGAGAGGGAAATCTCCAGCGCCGAAGAAGAGGGAAAACGAATTGTTAATGAAGCCATCAAAAGCGCGGAGTCCAAGAAGCGCGAGGCCCTCTTGGAAGCCAAAGAGGAGATTTTGAAAAACCGCAGCGAGTACGAAAAGGAAGTCAAAGAACGCCGCGCCGACCTTCAGCGGCAGGAAAACCGCTTGCAGCAGAAGGAGGAAAACCTCGACCGTAAGATTGAGGCCGTGGAAAAGAAGGAGGATTCCCTGGCGCAGAAGCACGCCGCCGCCGATAAGGAAACCGAGGAGATCAAGCTCATCAAGCGCAGCCAGACCGAAATGCTGGAGCGCATCTCCGGCTTTACCACCGAGGAGGCCAAGCAGTACCTGATCGATCAGGTAGAATCCGAAGTCACCCATGAAACCGCCCTGAAAATCAAAGAGGTGGAATCCCGGATGAAAGAGGAATGCGAGACCCGCGCCCGGGAAGTGGTGGCGCAAGCCATCCAACGTTGTGCCGCCGACCAGGTGGCTGATATGACTGTCAGTGTGGTTCCCCTGCCCAATGACGAGATGAAAGGCCGTATCATCGGCCGCGAAGGACGCAACATCCGCACCATCGAGACCCTGACCGGCGTCGATCTGATCATTGACGACACGCCGGAGGCCATTACGGTCTCCTGTTTCGAGCCGGTCCGCCGGGAAATCGCCCGGTTAGCCCTGGAAAAGCTGATTTCCGACGGACGCATTCACCCCACCCACATCGAGGAGATGGTGGAGAAGGCCCGCCGGGAAGTGGACGCCACTATCAAGGCCGAGGGCGAGCGCGTTACCTTTGAATGCGGCGTCCGGGGACTGCACCCGGAGCTGGTGAAAATGCTGGGCCGCCTGCACTACCGCACCAGCTACGGTCAGAACGTCTTACAACACTCCGTAGAGGTCAGCCACATCGCGGGCATGATGGCCGCTGATTTGGGCGTGGACGTACAGACCGCCAAGCGGGCGGGCCTGCTCCACGATCTGGGCAAGTCCGTTGACCACGAGATGGAGGGCACTCATGTGGCCCTGGGTGTGGAATTTGCCCGGCGGTTCAAGGAGCGGGACGACGTGATTCACGCCATTGAGGCGCATCATAACGACGTGGAGCCGCGAACCATCGTCGCCTGTCTGGTACAGGCCGCGGACGCCATCTCCGCCGCCCGTCCCGGCGCGCGCCGGGAAAACCTGGAAAATTACATCAAACGTCTGGAACAGCTGGAAACGATTACTACTTCTTATCCCGGCGTGGACAAGGCGTTTGCCATCCAGGCGGGACGGGAAGTCCGGGTTATGGTGAAGCCGGAACAGGTCAGCGAGGACCAGATGGTCATTCTGGCGCGGGATCTGGCCAAGAAGATCGAGGAGGAAATGGAATACCCCGGTCAGATCAAGG
>CAJUTB010000042.1 GCA_910589315.1 uncultured Oscillibacter sp.
CCGTTCCATTCTGTTCTTGTTCCCTTATGTGCTTTTTTCAGCAAGCTCTATATAAAGCGGCGTTTATGGGGCGGCTGAATCAACAGCTTTCACTTTCGAAAACGCCTGCCTATAGGAATCAGCGGCTCTGAAAAGGGGGGGCTTGAATCATCTCATGTTTATTCCCCGCCCAAACCGCCGTTTGTCTGGAAACCGTGCGAAACTGTCCGGAAAAATTGATGTCCTTCCGACGCAAAATCCATTATAATACAACCAAATCCGATTCAGGGAGGATACGATTATGAATCTAGGCAGTCATCTTTTCAGCGCGCGCAAAAACAATGGTCTGTCCCAGGAAACGGTTGCGGAAAAGCTCGGGGTCAGCCGCCAGACCATCTCCAAATGGGAGACCGGCGAAACCCTGCCGGACATCCGGCAGGCCAAACGGCTCTCCATTCTCTACGGGCTGTCCCTGGACGAACTGATCTCCTTTGACCTGGGCATCCGGGAAATCCAGGACGTGATTGACCGGACGAGCCAGGAGGTGTCGGACAAGATCGACTGGACGAAAGCATGGAGCAAACAGTACCCGGTTCTTGCCCAGTATCCGGCCGAGGTGGAGACCGCCCCTTACGCGGCTGGTCTGACCGAACTGCTGGACGGCCTGCAAAAGCGGTACGGGTACAACGAGCTGGACGCGTTTCTGGTGCTCAAGGACATCCTGTCCTCTGTCTGGAAAAGCCGGAAGCATTCGTCCAACTGACCGTTACGGCCCGCAAAAACAGCGGCGTTTGGCAAAATAGTCAAACGCCGCTGCCATTTTTGATTCAGCCCCGTCCCCGTCCGCCGGACAAAGGGGGAAAGAGCTTTGCCGCAATGTCTTTGATTTCCGGCCACATGAAAAACGCCGCGAAAAATCCCATTCCGGCGCCCAGGCGCAGCTTTTGAGCCAGAGTCCCGGCGTCGTCAAACAGCACGAAATGCGCTTCGCCCTCCTGGGTATAGGTAAAATACCGGGCGCATAAATCCTGGGAGAAAAACACCGGCGGGTTTTCCCGCTCCATCAAACGCCGGAACGCCTCCGCAGGCAGAGGCTCCCCCTCTCCGGCCCGGGCAGGAAGACGGAAGTCCATGCAAAGCCGCTGCACGTCCAACGCCAGACGGTTCGCGCCTCCGGCCCGGGCGGCGGCCTCCTGCAAACGCTGGGAAAAGCTGCCGCCGGAAACCGCTGTGCAGATCAGCGTTACAGCCTCCGGCGCGGCGGCGGCGTATGGTTCCGGGACATAGAGCGCCCGGCGGGTTCCGGCCAGGGCAGGCCCCAGACGGCCCGCAAACGTCAGACGGTCCGGCCGGGCGGCTTCCTCGAAATCCAGAACGACTCCGCCGTAGCCTCTCCGCCCACACTCCCGCAAAACCGCCGCGCAAAGAGCGTCCGGGTCCTCGATGAGCGGGGCTTCCCAATCGCTGACGGACAGCAGCCCGCCCCGGCTTTGCAGCAGCACGCTCTGCCGCAGAAGCGTGGAATCCGGTCCGACACGGTACGCCACATGAGCCAGCGTCCGGCAGTATTGGGCGGCCTCCCGGGCCGCTTCCGGCGGTACGGCCAGATAAATTTGCACCGGCAATTCTCCCCCTTGCACACAATCTTCAAACCTGTTATACTGAGGCAAACGTCCGCCGTCTCTTCCAGACGGCTTCTCACCACTTTATGCAGCAAAGGAGCCGCCTATGTCCCTTTCTCTCGTTCCCGCCCGTCTGTTCCGCCGTTACGACGAAATCACGCCGGAGTTTCTGCACCGCGCCGGAATCACGCTCCTGCTCAGCGACCTGGATTTTACCCTTGCGCCGAAGTCCTGCCGGAGTCCCGGCCAGGCCTTGCGGGATTGGATCGCGGCCCTGGCGGCGGAGGACATTCAGGTAATGATCGTCTCCAACAACCGCTCCGGCGAGCGGGTTACGGAATTCTGTGCCGGCCTTGGAATTCCCTTCCAGGGCCGCGCGGGAAAGCCCTCCGCAAAGGGGCTTTATGCCGCCATGGAACGCGCAGGCGTTGACCGCAGCCATACGGCCATGCTGGGCGACAAGCTGCTGACGGATATGCTGGCGGCAAACCGGGCGGGGGTTCTGGCGTTGATGGTGGAGCCGCTGGGCGGGGCCGTCACGCCCTGGCAGAAGGTTCTGCACGCCCTGCAGGAGCCTTTCAAGGCCGTCTGCCGCCGCCGGAACTGGAAAAACGCATAAAAATGCGCCGAAAGGGAATTCCCTTCGGCGCATTTTTCGGGATTGGTCTTCTTTGCCACGTTCCGCCTCAATGGTGAATCTGCTCGCGGACAACGTTGAATTCCGTTGGGTCCTTTGTGGTGCAGCGCACGGTAAATTCATCCACTTTCTCCACGCCCGGCAGGTGCAGCGCGCTCCGTACGGCCTGATGGGACCCCAGGCACAGCTCCATAACCAACGCCTCCGGCACCGGCTGGGGGCCATAGGGAGCTTTCGCAAACTGTTCCAGCTGGCGGGCAGCCGCTTCCTTAATCCGGCGGCAGGCTTCCAGGGGATGCAGGTTGTGGGTCGAGTTTCCCCGGCCGTGCTTCACCGCAACCGCCGCCATCTGCGGCACTTCTTCCTTTGCCATCCGGCAAATCATCTCGTCGCCGGTAATCAGCAGCGACGGTACGCCCTTGGACGCCGCATAGAGGGAATTTATAGTGAATTCCGACGCCAGTTTTCCGTTGATTTTCACCCAGCGGATCTTCTCCCGGTCGATGGTATGGGCCAGGGGGCTTCCGTTGCTGCCGCCCGGCGCGTGATAGCCGATATAAAACACGCCGCTGTACGAACCGTCCACGCCCGCCAGCATGGAGCCGGGATGGCAGGCCCAGCCCCGCATCAGCTCCGTCCCGTCGGGCAGGTCGATATGGCGGATATTCGTCGCGGTCTCATGGCCGTCCCGGACCACCGGCACATATCCGGCCTCCAAAACCGCCTCGCAGGCGGCGGACACCTCCCGGGTCATCTGGGCGCAGGCATCCTCGTAGCCGCTGCCGCCCACTTCCGTTTCGGCCCATGTGGTAACGTCGGTAATGCCTTCAATATCCGCGCTGATGAAAATTTTCTTCTCCATTTTAACACTCCTTTCCCGTCAGCTCTCGTACCGTTTCAAAAATTCCTGCAATCCCATGTAGGTGTTTCCGCGAACGCCGGTGGTGGTTTTCGCATGATAGAGGGAACTGATGATGGCCTCCTCCACCGCCTCCACGCCGGACTCGAAAACGCAGTCAATGTTTTCGTCGTAGAACATCTTCATTTCCAGAATATTTTTCTTGCTGTAATGCGGCTGATTATTGGCGGTGGTAAAGGCTATGGCGATATCGCCGCTGCCGTTGCCGCTGTACGAACCCACCCGGCCCAGAGAAATCATGGCCCGTTTTGCCACCCGCTTGAGCTGCCGTTCGCTCAAGGGCGCGTCTGTGGCAAGAATCATGATGATGGACCCAATGTCCTTGTTTTTGCAATCCTCGATGCACTTCCGGGTGTCAAAGTGC
This sequence comes from uncultured Oscillibacter sp., assembly GCA_910589315.1. Taxonomy (GTDB): domain Bacteria; phylum Bacillota; class Clostridia; order Oscillospirales; family Oscillospiraceae; genus Oscillibacter. The sequence continues at coordinate 3,522 of CAJUTB010000042.1, forward strand.
CGTCCGCCAATGACCAGATTTCCAGCCTCACCAAAGTTGGACATCACCAGCGCGCCGACGGTGTATGTTCCGCCGTCGCTTTCAAAGGTCCGGGAAGCGGAGCCGATGCCGCCCTTCAGACCCAGGCAGACCATGCCCGTACCGCCGCCCACAGCCCCTTCCTCAAAGGTCTCCGCCGCGTTCTCCACGGCCTGAAGCACGTCTTCTTCCTTTACGTGAAGGCCCCGGATATCGTTCAGGCGTCCGTCGTTGCACTCCGTCACCACGCAGTTGACCGTCCCCGTGTCTGCGCCGATGTCCGGATTCTGCGCCAGCATATATTTGACCATGGCCGTCAGGGCCGTGCCGGTACTCAAGGTATTTGTCAGGATGATCGGGGACTCGATGGTCCCCAGCTCCTCGATCTGCACCAGTCCCACGCTTTTCCCAAAGCCGTTGATCACCGCTGCGCCCGCCATCACCTTTTCCTGGAACAGATTCCCCTGGTGGGGCAGAATGGCCGTGACGCCGGTGTTGATCTCCCTGTCCTGAATCGTTACCTGTCCCACGGTGACGCCGGGAACATCAGTAATCAGATTGCGTTTTCCAGGCTTCCGCTTGGAGTAAAGCGTTAAACCGCTTCCTTCCGGTAAACCCATAGCAAAAACTCCTTTACTTCCTATATTTTTGAGAAAAAACCCGGCGGCGCAGGCCGCCGGGCCGTTTTTCCTTAGGCTTGTTGGTGGTATGCGTTTTTCTAATCAGGCTTCGCCGCGCTCCTTCTTCAGCTTCGCGTCAAAGAGGAAGTAGACCACCGCGCCAATGGCCGGAACTACCAGACCGATAACGGAGGTCACGGGATCTTCGATCAGGGTGTTGATCATCAGACCCGCGAACAGCAGGACGCTGATCACGACGGTAACGGGATAGCCCCACGCCTTATAAGGCCGCTCCAGGTTGGGGAACTTCTTGCGGTAGATGATAACCGCAATGACCACCAGGGTATTGAACACCATGCCGGAGAACACCACCAGGGACGTGAGCTGGTCCAGATTCCGCAGGAGAACCAGGACGATGCAAATGATGGCCTGCCAGATCAGAGCGTTGGTGGGAACCTGATACTTTTTGGACAGCTTGGCCTGGCTCTTGAAGAAGTGGCCTTCCACGGCCATTGCATAGTAATAGCGGGCAAAGGCAATGATCATGCCGTTGGCCGAACCCAGCATGGCAATGAGCATGGCTGCCAGCACCAAACCGCCGCCCAGACCGCCGAAAATACGGTTTGCGACTTCGGTGCCCAGGTACAGGTTGCCGTCGCCGATCATGGAGACGACCTCCTCCTGCGGAAGAACGCGGTAAATGGCGAAGTTGAACAGAACGTAGAGAACGGTGCAGGAGCCGATTCCGATAATCAATGCGCCGGGGAGGTTCTTGCCGGGGTTTTTGATTTCCTCGGCAACGGCGTTGGCGTTGGTCCAGCCCTCATAGGCCCAGAGGGTCGCAACCGTCGCAAAGGCGATCATGCCGATGATGCCGCCGAAGCCGCCGTCGTAGTTTGCCGGGACAAGGCTCAGGTCCGGGCTTTGACGGCCCATAATCAACGCGCCGATAATGATAATGGCAATCGGTATCAGCTTGGCCACCAGGGACACGTTTTGCAGCAGCGCGCCCAGCTTGATGCCGCAGCAGTTGTAAGCCGTCAGGACGACGATCAGGGCAATCGCAATGATTTTGATGGTCATTTCAGAGAATCCGAAATACCCCTGCAAAGCAGTGGGCAGGGCAATTGCCACCGCGGCGATGGAACCCGCCCCACTCAGCAGCCAGCTTGTGAAGCCGAACATATAGCCCACAACGGGATGATACGCCTTGTCCAGATAAACCACCATGCCGCCGGCCGACGGATCGCACGCTCCCAGCTCTGCGAAGCACAGGCCGCCCAGGATGGACACCACGCCGCCGACTACCCAGCACAGCAGGGCCAGTCCCATGCTCATGTGGGTCCGCTCCAGAACGTAGGACCCCAAGTAGAAGATACCCGAGCCTACCACGATGCCGGCAATAATGCCGATGCCGCCAAAGAGTCCCATTTCCCGTTTCAGGCCAACCTCCTGGCCTCCGTTTTTGTTTTCCATACAGCTCTCCTCTCAAAACACAAAATGTTGATTGCAGCCGGGTTTCCCCTTCGTTGTTTTTAATAAGCAAAAATCATGCCATACCGGAAAAGCCCGAAATACTCCTCCATCGGGACGGCCTCCCTGTTTTTCCCTGGAATTCTTTTCCTGTCATTATCCGATTGTATCTTGTTTTATCCTATTATTCGTGTTATAATCCCATTAAGATTTTCCAAGTTTCGTAAAATGGAGGCGTCGTTTTTTGTTGCAAGCCATTCTTTTATATTCGGATAACGATAATCTGGAAGCCATCCGCTTCATTCAGGAGAACTTTGAGGAAATTTTCGGCCGTTACATCTCCTTTTCCAACTGCTTCCTGAACCAGCTGGCCCCCCATACCGTTCTGCGTGCGGACGCATTTCTTGTCCGGGACGAAACGCTTTTGCAGGAGGCCCGGACTTTTGTGGATGATTTTTCCAAAATCATCGTCGTCAACCGCAGCCCCATGCGGGAAGCTCTCAAGCAAGTTTCGGACATCCCCGCCGGAACCAGCGTCCTCCTGGTGAACGACTCCTATGAATCCACCCTCAACACCGTTTACGCCTTCTATGAGGTCGGCGTCAGTCATATCAACCTGATCCCCTATGACCCCGCCCTGCTCCATACCGGCATTTACGACCATATCGAAATTGCCGTCACTCCCTCGGAGCCTCACCTCGTTCCGCCCCACATTCAAAAGATCATTGACATCGGCTACCGGCGGGTCAGCTTTGACACCATGTTCAAGCTCATGCAGCTCCTGGACCTGGACATCAGCATCATCAACCGCAACTTGCAGCGGCACATTCACTCCGTCGTTGAATCCAACGAGGGCTTTCACTCCAATTACGTCTATGGCTACCTGAAATCCGAAATGCTCAGTACCGTCGTCAACACCAGCGAAAACGGGATGCTGCTGGTGGACGGCTCCTTCCAGCCGGTGTACGCCAACAAGCAGGCCCTGAAAATCTTCCATGCCGTGAACAAAAACCAGATTCACATTACCGATTTTGTCCCTCCGGAGGTCCTCTCCGCCAGCGAACCGCCGGACGAACCCGCCGTCATTGACGGCGACGAATACAGCGTGGAAAAGAACCCCATCCGCCTCATGGACGACGTGGTTGGCTACTACATCATCTTGCAGGACTACACGAAAGCCCAAAGTCAGAAACAGCTCCACGCCCGCGCGGGGTTTGCGGCAAAATATACCTTTAAGGATATCGTCAGCGAGTCCCAGGAAATGGCGCAGGTCATCGACACCGCCCGGCAGATTGCCTCCGCAGACGATACGATTACAATCTATGGCGAGAGCGGCACCGGAAAGGAATTATTCGCCCAGTCCATCCACAACGCCTCCCGGCGGCGGAAGGGTCCTTTTATCGCCATCAATTGCGCCGCTCTGCCGGATACGCTGCTGGAAAGCGAGCTGTTCGGCTACGAGCCCGGTTCCTTTACCGGGGCCAGCGCGCGGGGGCGGAAAGGGCTTCTGGAGCTGGCGATGCACGGCACGGTTTTTCTGGACGAAATCGGGGAAATTTCCCCGAAATTTCAGGCCAGTTTTCTCCGGGCGATTCAGGAACGGCAGATCATCCGCGTCGGCGGAAAGGAGCTGATTGACATTGACGTCCGTTTCATCACCGCCACAAACCGGGACCTCCGGCAGAAGGTTCGGGAGGGCGCGTTCCGCAGCGACCTCTATTTCCGGCTGAACGTTCTGCCGCTGTCCCTCCCGCCCCTGCGGCGGCGGCGGGCCGACCTGGCGGCCTTGATGAAACGGTTTCTTCGGGAGCTGTATCCCGGCGTCACCCAGGAGGAATTCGCCTTTTTGAACCGCTATGGATGGCCGGGCAATGTCCGGGAACTGGAAAACGCCTGCACCTTTTACCGCACCATGCACCGTTTCCCCGATTACGTTTACACCGGCGCCGCCGTCCATTCTCCCGCAGGCGGCGCGGAAGGACGGTTCGATCTTCTGCGCCTGATCCGGCAGAACACGGGTCCGGCCCACGGCATTGGGCGGACAAATCTGCTCTACCAGCTTCGGGGGCGTTATCCCCAGTTGAGCGACCACAAGCTGCGTCTGCTTCTGGACGAGCTGCGGGAACAGGGCCTCATTACCATTCGTCCGGGCCGCTGCGGGGCGCAGATTACGGAAAAAGGCATCGCTTTTTTACAGGAGGCCGAAACGGGATATCCTATTTCATAAAGCCGGATTGGGGCGGCGGTTCGCCGCGGCGGAAAACATGGCACGTTTTTTGCATATAAAATTAAAATATCCGATCCAGAGAACGGGAGGGGTTCTTTTATTATGTACGACTTGCTTTTGAAAAACGTCCGAATCCTTGACGGAACAGCCGCGCCCTGGTTTCGAGGCTGGGTGGCTGTGAAAAACGGCGCAATTACGGAAATGGGGGCGGGTTCTTCTCCTGCCGCGGCGGAAATTGTGGACGGCGAGGACCAGTACCTTGCGCCTGGTTTTATCGACATCCATGCCCACAGCGATACTACCCTTCCCCTCTATCCCCAGGCGGAAAGCCGTATTTTGCAGGGCATCACCACGGAAATCGGCGGCGACTGCGGATTATCCGTTGCGCCGGTAAGCCGAGACCCGGAGAAAAAACGCCAGCTTCGGGACTATGTTGGCGACATGGATTACAGCTGGGAAACGTTCGGGGAGTACCTGGATTATATGGAGGCCCTTGGCCCCAGCGTCAATTTTGGTTCCGCTGTGGGCCATGGCAGCATTCGCCTGGCCGTTATGGGCTTTGAAGCCCGTAAGGCAACGGAACAGGAACTGGCGGAAATGGCCGCGCTGCTGCGGCAGTCCTTGGCCGATGGTGCGTTTTGTATGTCCAGCGGATTGATTTACCCGCCGGGCTGTTACGCCGGTGCGGAAGAACTGACGGAGCTTTGCAAAGAACTGGTCCCGTTCGGCGCGTTTTACGAGACGCATATGCGGGACGAGGGCGAGGGCGTGGTGGAAGCCGTGCAGGAAGCCCTTGCGGTCGCCCGCGGTTCCGGCGCGCCGCTGCAAATCGCGCACCATAAAGTAACCCGAAAAACCGTATGGCAGGTGCATTGCAAGACAACAATTGCGTTAGTGGACCAGGCCCGCCGTCAGGGAGTAGATGTGAAGCTGGACCAGTATCCGTACAGCGCGTCCGCTACGTCGCTGGACAGCAACGCGCCGCTTTGGGCGTTTGAGGGCGGCGTTGAATCGCTTTTGGCGCGTCTTCAGGACCCGGAGATCCGGAAGCGGATCAACGCGGAAGCGAACGCCAGTCACGCAGGGCGTTGGGGAGATATTTACATTTCCTATGTTGAATCGGAGAAAAACCGGTGGGCGGTAGGGAAATCCATTTTGGAAATTGCGAATATCCGAGGCGTAGGCCCCGCCGACGCCTGTTTTGATTTGATTCTTGACGAACGCTGCCGGGTAGACGAGATCAACTATGGGATGTGCGAGGAAGATATTGAGTATATCATGCGCCAGCCTTATACCATGATTGGTTCGGACGGCAATGCGGTTTCTCTGGATTATGCCGGACAGCCCCATCCCCGCTGGTTTGGAACGTTTCCGCGGGTGATTGCAAAATACTGCCGGGAACGGAAATTATTCCCACTGGAAACGGCGGTTTTCAAGATGACGGGACTGCCCGCGTCCCGCCTGGGTCTGGCGGACCGGGGGCTGATCAAGCCGGGCATGAAGGCCGATCTGGTGCTTTTTGATTTTGATGAAATTGAGGACACTCCAAGTTTTGCGAAACCCCAGCAGCCATGCAAGGGCATTCGGCGGGTTTATGTGAATGGTGTGCTGACGGCCCTGGATGGCGTTCATACCGGTGCGCGAAGCGGCCGGATTCTTAGGAAAGGACGGATGTAGCAATGGGAGCGAAGGAACAGATTTTGGAGGGAATCCAGAAGTTTGAAGGACAGGCCGGAATTTACTATCGGAACCTGGAAACCGGCGAGGCTTGGGGGTATCGGGAGAAGGAACCGTATCTGGCGGCCAGCATTGTAAAACTGCCGCTGATGGCGGCCATTCTGCACTGGAGGGCCCAAGGCAGGACGAGCTTTGACGACCCGGTAACGATTCTGGACAGTCAGAAGGTTCCGGGCTGCGGCGCGGTACAGTTTTTGAACGGCGACGTAACGCTGACGGTAGGCGAATTAAGCAAGCTCATGATTACGCTCAGCGACAATACTGCGACAAACGGTTTGTTCCGGCATTATGGCGCGGCGGCGGTTCACGAGGCGTTTTTGGAACTGGGTATGATCGGAACGCAGTTCAACCGGGAATATTGGGATGAAGAACGGGAAAGCCGGGGCATCAATAATTATTTTGTTCCAGAGGAATTGGGAATTCTGCTGAAAAAGATGTATGAGCGGACTTTGGTGAACGAGGAAGCGTCGGAGTGGCTGGAAGACATTATGCGCCAGCAGCAGATCAACCACAAGCTGGGCGGCTTTTTGCCAATGGACTTCCCGATGGCGCATAAGACGGGCGACGAATCGGATAAGGCGCATGATGTGGGGATCGTGTTTACAAAGACGCCGTTTGTTGCGTGTTTTGCGTATGTAGGACCGAATATGCAGAGCTATGAAGATTTTATCCGACGTTCCACCAGACTCCTGGCCGAAGAAAACGGCGGCGTCAACGAAACATTCGTTGGTCCAATTTGAACCCCCCATTTTCTTTTCTCTGGCGAGAGAAAAGAAAACGGGCCGTTCACGGTCCAAAAGAAAAGAGCGTTTGTTGAGACTGGTAGAAAACTTTAGACGGGTGGCCCCCAAACGAGAAGTCCAAATCGACTTGCCTCTGCGTCTAACCCCGCTGCCGCTGCTGCTGGTGCTCGTAGAAGCTGGCCTCTGTTCCTAGCGGTCTGGCGCGGGATTGTTCAGACCATTGCTCTTTTAGCGTCACAACCCTTAATAAAAAATTTCAAAAACAAGGAGGCACGGTGAAAACCGTGCCTCCTTGTGCCCTATGTAGAAATTAGAGAATCTGGATTTGCTTTGCTGCGCCGGCAGCAGACTGAATCTTCGGCATCGTCAGACGCAGTACGCCGTCCTCAAACGATGCGGAAATTTTATCCTCAGCAATGCCGCTGACATCAAACGAACGGCTGAACGCCGCTTCCTTCCGCTCTTGCAGCACATAGCTTTTCACCTCGTTCCGCTTCGTGGTGCGGGAAGCGGCGACGGTCAGCACCTGCCCTTTCAGCTCCAGGCGGATATCCTCTTTCTTAAAACCGGGAAGTTCCGCTTCCAAAACATAAGCGTCGCCCTCATCCCAGATATCGGTCCGGAAGTCCGGCAGCGTTTTGCCGCTCCCATGGAAAAAATTGTGCGCAAAGTTGTCGTACAGTGTGAACAAATAGTCTTCATTATGACCAAAAGGCGTCATTCCAAACATATTCTTCACTCCTTTCTATTTTTGGCCCGCATTTCCTGGGCTGAAAATGTGAACAGCGGCTACTATACCACGCCAGGCAGGATGTGTCAAGAAAATTATTATGAACAAATTGTAAACCATACAAGCCCATTTTATAGAAAGCCCGATTTATTTCCCCGATTTCTTAACCTCAATTATCCATAAAATTTCCACGCCTTATGCCAAAGCCTGGTATAAATCCCAGCCTCCTGCGGCATACTACCCCAACACGGGCAACCGCCCGAATTGACAAGGGAGGCAAACCATGGAACAGATTGGTCTCACCATTCTCACGACGCTGCTCTCCATCGGCGTTCTGTTTCTGCTGACAAAACTTATGGGCGCAAAACAGGTGTCTCAAATGACCATGTTTGACTATGTGGTTGGCATTACCATCGGTTCTGCGGCGGCAGAGCTGGCTACGGAGCTTGAACAACCTGCCAAGCCCCTTACCGCCCTGATCGTATACGGCATTGTGGCGGTCTGCATTTCGTTCCTCACCAGTAAATCCCTCAAGGCCCGCAGCATGGTAACGGGCAAGCCCTTGATTTTGCTGGAAGACGGCGTTATTTACCGGGAAAATCTCAAAAAAGCCAAGCTGGACCTAAACGAATTTCTGACCTACTGCCGTATCGGCGGCTGGTTTGATCTGAACCAGCTCCAAACGGCGGTGTTTGAGCATAACGGCACCGTCAGCTTTCTCCCCAAGGAGGCTGACCGCCCTGCAACGCCTACGGACTTGAACCTCAACCCCAAGCAGTCCCAGGTCCAGACGCCCTTCGTTATGGACGGCAAACTGCTGGCCAACAACGTCCGGCAGGCCGGAAAAGAGGACGACTGGGTCCGCCGCGCTTTGCTGCGGCAGGGCTACCGGGACGAGAGCGAGGTGTTTCTCGCCCTCTGGGACGGCAGTGAAACCCTCTCGGTCTACCCCATGAAGCCCAAACGCAATGCATGACGGATATCCCCGGCGGGATATCCGCCTTTTTTGTGCGAAACGGGCATTGATTCCCGCGGCGGGCTGCCGTATACTAAAAGGCACAAACAGAAACTCAGGGGAGGTTTTATGATGAAATACGGACGTGTGTATAACTTTTCCGCCGGACCTGCCATGATGCCGGAGGAAGTCTTGGAGGACATCGCCGCAGAAGTCCTCAACTACCGCGGCAGCGGCATGAGCGTCATGGAAATGAGCCACCGTTCCCAGGTATACCAGAAAATTCTGGACGACGCCGAAGCGGACCTGCGGAAGCTGATGGGAATTCCGGAAAATTACAAGGTGCTGTTTGTGCAGGGCGGCGGAACGGTGCAGTTTGCCATGGTTCCGATGAACCTGATGAAAAACGGCGTCGCGTGCTACATCGAAACCGGCGTATGGTCGAAAAAGGCCATCCCGGAGGCCCGGCGGTATGGGGAGGTTTTGGTTCCCGCGTCGTCGGCGGACCGTCAGTATTCGTATATTCCCGACTGCTCCAACCTGGAAATCCCCGAAAATGCCGACTATGTTTATCTCTGCGAAAACGAGACCATCAACGGCATCTCCTGGCCCTCTCTGCCGGATACAAAGGGCAAGACGCTGGTTGCGGACCAATCCTCCATGTTTCTCTCCCGGCCCTGCGACGTGAGCCGTTACGGCCTGATCTGGGCGGGCGTGCAGAAAAACGTCGGCCCGGCGGGCATGAGCGTTGTCATCATCCGCGAAGACCTGCTGCGGGACGATCTTCCCCAGTACGTGCCAACCTACCTGCGCTACAAAACCCATGCGGACAACGGCTCTTTGTACAATACGCCCAACTGCTGGGCGATTTACTGCTGCGGCAAGGTGTTCCGGTATCTGCTGGACAACGGCGGTCTGGAAGCCCAGGCAAAGCGGAACGAGGAAAAAGCGGCGGTGCTGTACGATTTCCTGGACGGAAGCGAATTCTTCCGCGCCACGGCGGAAAAAAACAGCCGGTCTTTGATGAACGTGCGGTTTGTCACGCCGTCGCAGGAGGAGGACGCCGCTGTGATTGCCGCCGCAAAAGCGGCGGGCTTTGAGAACCTCAAGGGTCACAAGAGCGTCGGCGGCCTGCGGGCGTCGATTTACAACGCAATGCCCAAAGCAGGCGTGGAAGCCTTGGCGGACTTCCTGCGGAAATACGAAAAACGGTAACAGACCATACAAAGCAGAGCCGGACGGCCTTTTTCGGGCGTCCGGCTCTGTTTTTTGCGTAAGGTCCGCGCAAACGGATTTCAGCCTTGGAGCTGGTTGAGAATATGGCCTGCAAACGTCTCCAGCCGGGTTTCAATTCCCGGACAGGCAAGGGCTTCTCCGGCGTTGTTGGCCGTTTCCAGAAGGCAGAATTCCGGCGGAAGCCAAAAGCCTTTGTTCATACACAGCGCGGAGACGACCTGACTGGCGACCAGATCGCCGCCGGAGTAGCCGGAAACCACGATTGCAAACACGGCCTTATCCGTAAAAGAAGCGGTGCGGTAAAGGGCCGTCAGGCGGTTGACTGCGGCGGTGAGGTTGGCGGAGAGGGCGTCGTTGTAATTCGGACAAAGCAGAATCACCCCATCGGCTTCCCGGATGGCCGGATAGACCTCCTGTACCATGACGCCGCCGTAAAAGCAGCCGCCTTTTTCGCCGTAGTGGAGACACATGGTATACGGACACCCGGCGCAGTCCTCCAAGGCGCCGTTCCGCAGGCCGATTTCCGTGATGTCGCATGGGTCATCCAACCGCTCCCGGCACCGGGACCAGAGGTCCATGGTGTTGGAGGTCCCGCGGCTGGAAGCGTGAAGCGCCAGCAGGCGGGGACGTTTTTTCCGGGGCGGCGCAAAGTCCAGCACCCGGCCCGCCAGGTCCTCCACGGCAAGACGGTAGGCTTCCAGGAGGGAACACCCGGCGTTTTTCGCCTGGATGGTGAAATTTTGCAGGTTTCCAGTCGCCTCCACCAGCGGACGGCCCGGAAACGTACAGCCCGCAAGGCTTGCGGCCAGAACCAGTTCCCGCCCGGCAGATTTCGTGTACAAATCGCCGCAGCCGTCGATTACCACGCCGCCCACGCTTCCCCGCAGACAGCCGGGATGGTCCCGCAGCCAGCCCAGGAGGCCGTAGAGGCTGAAATTTGTTCCGTTCTCCGGCAGGGAAAAGGCGAACAGCACCCGCCGGTTTTCCAGCGAAGAACCGTCCTCCAAACAGCGGATGTTCCGTCCCTCCAGCGCGGCGGACAGGGTTTGCGCTAACCGTCCGGTAAGCTGTCCGGGACGGCCCGCGTGAAGAATCCACAGCTCCGGTTCCATAGGCTCCCTCCTTTCGCCGGTTCAGCCGGTGACATAGTACGAATAGCACGCGCCGAGGTCGTTCAGGGCACGGCAGAGAAAGAAAACGGCCAGCAGGTTCAGCCCAAAGGCGGCGATAAAATCCCGCCGCCGGCGGCTGGAGGCGGCCAGAGAAATCCAGGCGAACACCACCGCCAGAACGGCGGAAATCTCCGCCATGGCCGCCGCGCCGTCATAAAACCGGACCGGCGGGTCCGCCACCGGCATTCCCGCCAGCAGCGCGAACACCACCGCCAGTCCCAGGGCAAACGCCCGCCCCCAGCGAATGGGTTTCATCCGATGGACCGTAACGTTTCTTCCGTCTCCCGGAGGCGGGCGAACAGCGCGTCCGGCAGGGAGAGGGTTTCGATTTCCAGCCCATACGGGGTAAAACGGTTCCGCACGCCGAACCAGACGCCCCCCAAGGGCACCGAGCCGCAGTGCCACGCCCCCCGCAGGGCCAGCAGAAGCTGCATTGCCCCGGAAGACACCGCCGGGGCCACGTAGGGCTTGAAGCCCAGGTCCCGGATGCGGAGGTTTGCTTCCAGGGTCAAACGGGTCAGCTCCTGGGAAAGCGCACCGTCGTAATTTTGCACGGAATTGGCGATCACCAGTCCCTCGCCGTGGGGACCGAAGCTGCGGCCTTCCGTCAGATAGGCGGAAAAACGGGGATCTTGTTTTGCAAAATAGGCCGCGCGGGCCGTCATCACGCCCAGGCCGAATCCCTGCACCTGTTCCGGCAGAAGGCCCAGCCCGTCCAGGGTTCCGTCCGGGCCGGTGTTGGAGGCCCGCCACGCCGCCTGACACAGCGGGTCCACCGGGTCGCTGAGAACCATAAACAGCCCCCGGAAATCCGCCTCCCTGGCCTGCCGGGCGAAACGCTCCACCAGCGGGCGGTTTGCTTCCAGCTGCGCCATCCGCACATCCCGGACGCCGCTGCCCACCGGCGGAATGGCCTTCGTTGCGGCAAAAATGAACACGTCGCAGTCAAACAGCTTCTCCGGCGTCACCGGCGCAGTCTCCGGCAGGGCGTCGTAATCCCAAGGCCATGCAATCTGGCCCATTTCCGCCGTCCAGCGGGCGACGGTTTTTTCGTTCAGATCGCAGATCCCAATCGCCGCAATGCAGTCCCCGCCCAGGAGCTTCAGGGCGGTGAGCAGCGTTCCGCCCACGTCCCCCACCGCCAGAAGGTGGACCCGCTTTTTCCCCGGCTTCGGCGCGGCGAACTCCACCGCCGCTTGCCAGCGGGGATGCCGGACCGCCACGCCCCCCAGCGTCTCCTCCGCGAAGGCCGTGAAAGTCTCCGGCGTCAATTCCGAAGGACCGTCCCCCAGGCGGTTCGGGTCCAGCCAGGAAACGTCCGGGGTTTTTACCGTCAGCTGGCGAAGGTCTGTCACGCGGAACGCCACGGGACCGGCATAGGGGTCCCGGTTTTCCAGATGGTAGTACATAACGCCTCCTGTTTTCTCAGAAGAAAATATTCGTTTTTGGCTCCTGTTCCGTTCGGTCCTTCATCCGCTGAAGGAGGTGCAGATCACCGTCCAGGCAGAGGGAGGCGGAGAGATTCGGGTTGTAGTGCAGGGCCAGGCCCTTATCCGGCGACAGCGGCAGAATCACCGCCTCGCTCAGCCGGGATAGGGTCAGATTCCGGGCGTACCGCTCCCGATAGGACCGCTCCAACGCCAGCAGGATATCCCGGCTGTTTTCAATGCAGACGCGGGAGAAATTAAACACCGCCTGCCGGGCGCTGTCCTGGCAGAAGCGCGGGAAGGCATAGGGCAAAATCAAATTGACCGCCGGCGTCAGGCCCGGGACAGAGGGCATCGCTCCGCTCACGGCGTCGCCGCCGATAAAGGGATAGAGGGTGGATTCCGTAAACCACGCCTGCAAATCCGGCACATAATACACACTGCTGACTGGAATCTCTTTCGCGTCCATCAGATCCCGTCCCCGCCCGGACAGCAGGCCCACCAGAATCCGGTCAATGCTCAGGCCCACCGCCTGGAACAGCGGCGCAATGGTGTTAATGCGGTTGCCGGAGTGCAGCAGTTCATCCACCAGCATCACCGGACGCCGGAATGAACGGATGCTGCGAATCTGGCTCTCCAGCGGCGCGTAGCCGGGATAGGGGCGAATGGTAAAGGCTTGCAGGTCGGAATCGTATTCCTTATCCGTGTGGATGGTTTTGGTTACGGTATTCGGCACGGCGTTGCCCCGCAGGATTTTGCCGAAGGGCACGCACATTTTCGGCCCCAGCACGCGGGGCGTCCGGGGTTCGGCAGGCACGCCGTTTTCCTCCGTCAGCATCCGTACCATGCGGTGATAAATGACCTCCGCGTTAATGGAGAGCACCAGCGTGTTTGGATACAGTCCGCAGGCGGCTTCCTGAAGGCGCAGATGTGCTTTTCGGATGGCGGACAGGACCTGACGGTCCGACGAGAAAGGTTCTTTCAAGGTGGTGGGGATGTTTTGCAGCAGCACCACCGGCGAGCGCATATCCACCAGCAGCAGCGGATGGGGCGACTCTATCCCCGCCTGAACAAATCCCTGCCGCCGCAGGAGGTCCAGCGTTTCGCCGTCCTCGCTGCCGCCCCACCAGACGGCGTAGCCGCAGTCCTTGGCCAACGCCTGGAACAAAGCCTCGGTCAGCAGCAGCTGGCGGACGTCGTAATTTCCGCCGGGGGCCTTTACGCTGTAAAGTCCTGTCAAAAGCAGGATGCGCCCCGCCGTATGGGTGCGGACGTAATCCGCCAGGATCCCGCTGTTGAAGGCGGCGTACAGCCCGCTGGAATTGAGAATCCGCGCTGTGAGGAAGCCCAGAATCCGGGGCCGGGGTTCCGCGACCCGGAGAACAAACAGCGTGTCCCGGTTGTCCAGGGGCGGAAGCTCTCCCAGGGAGTCGGACAGTTCTCCCAGTAAAGCCTGATCGGGCGTCTCTACCCGGAAAAAGTCCAGCATACTGGCCCGGACCAGCTGCTTATACTGGGGCTCCCGCAGGTACAGGCTGTTTCGGTAGATGTAATCCTGGACGGTGGGGTCCACCAGATTGGAGATATCCCGGCCCAGGTCGATGTTTTCCCGGATACGGGTGGAGCTGATGTCCTCCAAATGAGGCGGGAGCTGCAAGCGGATGATCTCGCCGGTGATGTTCGAGAGATTGGCGGCCTGTTCCGGGGTTTCGGCGCAGTTGGAGCGGTGGAACAGGATGTGATTCAGCGAGTGGACCGATCCATCCTGGGGCTGCGCCTGATAAGAGGAGGCGTTCGCCACCACGTCGGACCCTACGGCCAGATACAGCTCCCGTCCCTCGAACACCTTCCGCAAACGAAGCAGGTCGTCCGGCGTCGCCAGATTGACGGGGATGTCATGGGGGAACAGGTACACGTCAAACTCGTCCGCCACGGACATACTGACGATCTGCCGCCGGATCAGCGACGGCTGGGCCTTTTTCGACCAGGAAAATTCGTCGACGGCCAGATAGACCTCCATCCCCAAATCCCGAATCGCCTGGGCAATGCCCTTGTGGGAGAGGGAGAACGGGTCGAAGGTTCCGGGAAAGAAGGCCGCCTTAGGACGGCTCTCAAACTGAAAGGGACCCGTCTCAATCCGGTGCCGGACGGCAAAGCGGTAGATGTGGGAGAGGGCGGCGGCGTTGTAGAAGAAGGTTAGCTCCTGTTCCGGCTGCTCGGAGATCAGGAACAGGATTTTTTTTGCCATGAGGGTAAAGAGCGCGGTCTGGTCCTCATAAGACAGGACCTCGGAGGCGAACAGGGACTCGCCCAAAACCCGCAGGGCCTCCTGGCGCACCGGCTCCATGCAGGACGCAAGGCCCTTGAGCAGCAGTCCGGCCATTTTCCGCCGCCGGGCGGCAAACGCCTCCGCCGGTTCCTGGAAGCGTTCGGCGTATACAGCGTAATATTCCAGCATCGCGCCCACGGTGGACAGCGCGGCCGCCGCAACGCTGGTATTCGACGACGAGAGAAACAGCAGCATTTGTCCAACCATCTCGTCCAGCTCCCGCGGAGAAAGCCAGAGGACGAATTGTCCCAGATACTGCGGAATGTACTGGGAAATTTCCGCCTGACCGGTTTCCAGAGCCTCGGATAGCTCCACGGCGACCTCGTTGCGGCGGTCCGGGGTGAGCATGGGGGCGATTTCCAGCAGGGCGCGGCCCGCCATACGGCGGACGACGATGTTTTCGCTGACTTTCAGAAGGTTTGAGAAATGGGTTGCGATGTGGAGGGAGTTGGACTGCTCCAGCCGTCCGGCCTGGTCCAGCAGGTACTCTACGCCCACGGCCTTCAAAATCCAGGGCGTGGCGGTTTTCAGGTTATCCAGAAAAACGCTGCTGGCGGCGTCCGCCCGGTCCAGGAGGACGTAGTGGGCGGAGACATCCAGCCCCAGGGCCCCGCCCAGCTGCGCTTGAAGATAGAGCAGCGGCGTGCTGGAAACGCAGTCGGCTTTTGCCACGGCGGCGGCAATCATGTCCCGTTCCGGCGCGTCCTCCGGGAGATAGGGAAGCAGGCGGCGGATCAGGCGCATAGCGGCGGCCTGCTGGGGCGCGTCGCCCCGTTCCAGCCACCACGCCGCAAACCGCGCGGGCATTCCCCAGTTTCCAGAGGAAAACCGCTCCATGGGGACATTCAGCATGGCGTCCATCAGGGCAAAGGCCGCGTCGGAGTCCACGGCTTCGGGGTCCTGGTAGTGTTGGAACAGCCGGTTTGCAAACCGGGGCAACGCACTGCCGGAGCAGGCTTCCAGCAGGGCGTCCGCCACATTTTTCGCCTGATAGCGAATGATGCTGATTTGACGGGCCGTCAAACGGCGGTCGGGCTGGATGAGCTTTTCCAGGTACTCCGACCAGAGCACAAAGGGCCGGTCCTCCTGGGGACTGGGTGCGGTTCCGGCGGGAAGCTCCTTTTTGTATCCGGAGATGAATCCCGCAAGAATCCTTCCCATCAACGCCGCGGCCTGGCGGCGGACGTAGCCGTCCGGCTGCAAAAGCAGCTCATAGAGAAACTCCAGGGTTTGTTCCTTCTGGGCGGTGCTCCAATATGTAAAATATTCCTCAAAAATGGAGACATAGGCTCGGATGCGGGCGGGGTCCTTTTCGCCCCGCGCCGATTCCAGGGTAGCGACAAAAAGCCGTTCCCGGCTCAAGCGGTGCATCAGGCGGATGTTGTGGTCCACCGCCGTCCGCCGCAGGCCGCAGACCACTTCTTCCGCCGTCATAAGGGCCGCGTTTTTCCGGGGCGGGACGGAAATATCCGTGGTTTCCAGGGTGATGTCCACGCCGAACGTCGTCAGGTAGTCCTCGAAGTCTTGCAGTTTGGCGTAAACGTATTGGTAGCGGCGGCGTTTGGCGTCGTCCACGTTGTCCAGCTTTTCGAGGATCACGTCGAAGGCTTCTTTCAGGGAAAAGAGGCGGGCGATTTCCTGTCCGTCCTCTCCGCGGGACTGTTTGACGCGGAAATCCGCGTACACCAGCACCAGGGATTCCGACGACAGGTTTTCAATTTCCAGGTCCCAGACGGAATGGTTTGCGGCGATGCGTCCGAGAGCTTTGAGGCTGTGGGCGTCAAACCATTGATCGGTGTAGAAATAGTGTAGGTAGGGAACGCGCTCGCCGGGCTTGCAGCCGAATTTTCCGATGTCGTGTCCCGCCGCTGCGCCGGACATCAGGGCGAGGTCGATCAAACCGCCTCCGGCTTTGAAGGCGCGGGAAACCGTCATAGAGACGTGATGAACGCCGGCAATGTGTTCCAGGGTCCGGAAGGGCGTGACTTCCCGGCCCAGGCGGAGGAGTTCGTAGACGTATTCTTCCCGGAAGCGGAGGAGGAACTGACGGTATTCCCTGGCCAGGGTACAGGTTTTCAGTTCTTCCTCCGTGCAGAAGGCGAAATCCAGCCAAGGGTCAAAGGGGAGGGCGGCACGTTCTTCGTCAAAGAGCGTGCGGAGGAATTGTAAAAAACAAATCGCCCCGTCCCGCTGAGCGGGGGCATGGTTCAAGTCCTCCTGGGGATACAGAATGGAGACCGCCGTTTGATAGGCGTACTTGAGCCAGCCCTCCGGCGGAACCAGGGCGATTTTATCCAGCAGGGGGAGAAAGACTTCCAGAGCCTGCGCACAGGAGAGGCGTTTTGTGATTGGCAGCAACGGGGCCAACAGGGTGCGCCAATCCACGCCGCCGAACAGCCGGTTCATATCCGCCCGGTTATGTCCCAAGCGGCGCAAAAAACTTTCCTCTCCAAACGCCTCCTCCATCACCTGCGGAAGCGCGCTCTCATATTCCAAAGGGATGACCTCCTTTTCAAATTTTCCCAAAATTAGGAATCGCGCCTCACGGCGCGGGGGGTTTTGTATGCACCTGCGGCGGGCGCGGCTTGCGCCGCGAGGCGGTGGTCAGCCGCTTCCGGCGGCTGGTCCATTTCCACCCCCCATTTTCTCTTTTTCTTCGCGAAGAAAAAGAGAAAACGGGCCGT
>CAJUTB010000043.1 GCA_910589315.1 uncultured Oscillibacter sp.
TCTTTTCTCTCGCCAGAGAAAAGAAAATGGGGGGTTCAAATTTGGACCAGCCATTTGAACTGGCTGACCACCCCCGCGCCGCGAGGCGCGACCCCTTATGCGAAATAGGAAAAAAGGACGACCCCGCAGGAGGCGGGGCCGCACGGGGGAACCTGTTTGACTTACTCGCCGAAATTGTCGTTCACCAGCTCCGCCAGCGCGCCCACGGCTTCTTTTTCGTCGGCGCCGTCCGCAATGAGCGTAATGGCGGTGCCTTTGACAATGCCAAGAGACAAAACGCCCAGCAGACTTTTCGCGTTGACGCGGCGGTCTTCCCGCTCCACCCAAATGCCGCTCTTAAATTCGTTGGCCTTCTGGATGAAGAAGGTGGCGGGTCTGGCGTGCAGACCAACTTCGTTGTTCACAATGATTTCCTGCGTATACATGATGCAGCTCTCCTTTTCTATACCAAGATTGGGGTGAACAGCTTCCAAACACTAGGGTCTAAGGAATGATGATACCATAATAAACGCTTTTCCCCCCGGCGTCAATGGATATTTTCACTAACATTAAAAAAAATCCGTTTTTTTCAATGTCCGCCGCCCAGAAACACCCCAAATTCCGCGGGGTTTTCCGGGAAAAGCAGGCCCTTTGGCAAGCGGACGGCGGCCTCCTGTGCAAACAGACAAAAAAGAGGGCCGATTTTCTCTCTTTTTTGAATATTTTGTAAATGCGCGGCTTTCCTCTTTCCATCGGCCCACAAATGTGATATGATAAGAATCAAGAAGGGACAGGCGTCCCTTTTAGATGAAAGGAGCGATCTTGATGAAGTACACGTATACCTGCAAGAAGGTTTCCTTGAATGATTCCATCAAAGACTACGCGGAGAAAAAGATTTCCAAACTGGAACGTTATATCCGTGAGGACGCCACGGCAAATGTGACGTTTTCGGTGGAAAAAGAGCATTTGTGCACCGTGGAAATTACGATTCGGGGCGCAGGGCCGCTCCTGCGGGCCCAGACGCAGGCCCCGGACGGCGATATGAGAGGCGCGGTGGATGCCGCCGTTGGCTATATTGAACGCCAGATCCTCAAAAACAAAACGCGCCTGGCCAAGCGGATGCGCAGCGAGGGTTTTCCACCCCCGGCTCCAGCCAGCGAGTTCGAGGTGCAGGAGGAGCAGGAGTTCCAAATCATGCGGACCAAACGCTTCTCCGTGAAGCCCATGAGTGCGGAAGAAGCCATTTTGCAGATGAACCTGCTGGACCACAGCTTCTTCGTTTTCCGCAACAGCGAGGACGACAGCCTCTGCATTGTGTACCGCCGCAAGAGCGGCGGCTACGGCCTGATCGCCACCGACGAGGAGGCATAAAACGTAACCGAACCAAGGGGGGCTGTGCCCCCCTTTTTTTGCGTCCGTCCGCGGACCCTTTACCGCTTGATGTCGTAACTCATGTTCATGAGGTCCCGAATGGTCTGCGCGTCGTCGGTAATGTTGGCATCGCCGTGAATCGTATGCTTAATGGCGCTGCTGGCGACTGCAAAATTGATCATATCCATAGTTCGGTAGCCGTTCATCATGGCGTAAATCAAGCCGCTGGCAAAGGCGTCGCCGCCGCCCACGCGGTCGAGAATGTTGAAGGTGAATAGCTTGCTTTCAAATGTGTGCCCTTCGTACCACATGAACGCCTTGAGGCTGTTTTCGCTGCCGCTGTTGGCGTAGCGCACGTGCCGCGCAATGCACTTCAAATTCGGATACCGCTGGATGAACTGCTGGAAAATCTCGTCCTGCTGCTCGTAGCTGGGCTGGAGCGGTACGCCGTCCTTCCAGTCGCCCTTTGCGTGGTCGGTTTCGTCCTTCCAGAGATGATACGGCTCAATGCCGAACAGCACATCCACATAGGGCAGGCATTGGGTGCAGTAATCCCGGGCCTCCTCCCAGGTCCAGAGGCGGCTTCGGAAGTTGCCGTCAAAGCTGACGGTCAGCCCCTTCTCCTTCGCCGTCTTGAGACAGGTCATGATAAAGTCCGGGCAGTTGCCGCCCAGGGCCGGGGTAATGCCGCTGAGGTGCAGCCAGGTATATCCGTCCAGCAGCTGGGCGGCGTCCACCTGGGAGAAATCGAATTCCGTAATCGCGCTGTGCTTCCGGTCGTAAATCACCTTGGAAGCGCGGATGCCGTAACCGGTTTCGAGGTAATATGTACCCAGACGGTGGGTGGGCGTCTGGTCCGGCGTGGTGAGAATCATAGGCGTGCAATGCACGTCGTTGGAACGCAGCCAGCGCACCGCGCTTTTTCCCAGGCTGTTGTTTGGCACCACGCTGAAAAAGGTGCTGTCAATCCCCAGGTTTGCCAGCGTGATAGCCATGTTGGCCTCCGCGCCGCCGTAGCTGGCTTCAAAGCTGGAAGCCATACGGATTTTCTCATAATTCGGCGGCGTGAGGCGCAGCATGATTTCTCCGATGGTAATGAATTTTCCGCCTTCCGCGCCCGCCAGCAGGGGATTTGTGTGCTCCATAAGAAAAGCCTCCTCTCAAATTTCCAAAAACAGGAACAGGCGGGAGAAAATTTCTCCCGCCTTGCTGTGCTTGTCTTATCTCTGGACGCGGCCGGAGGCGTCGCCGCCTGCCAGCTTTTCCACTTCCGCCACAGAAACGCGGTTATAGTCGCCTTCGATGGAGTGCTTCAGCGCAGAAGCCGCCACCGCAAACTCCACCGCCTCCTGGGTCGTCTTGCCGCTGAGGATCGAGTAGATCAGACCGCCGCCGAAGCTGTCGCCGCCGCCCACGCGGTCCACAATACGCAGATGATATTCCTTGGAGAAGCAGTAATCCTTGCCGTCGTACAGCATACCCGCCCAATCGTTGTCGCTGGCGGAAATGGAGGTGCGCAGGGTGATGGCCACTTTCTCAAAGCCGAACTTGTCCGCCAGCTGCTTGGCGACGGACTTGTAGCCCTCTTTGTTCAGCTTGCCGCCGTAAATGTCGGTGTTCTCCGCCTCGATGCCAAACACGTCCTTGGCGTCCTCCTCGTTGGAGATGCAGACGTCCACATACTGACAAAGATCGGTCATGGCCTCCCGGGCCTGCTCGCGGGTCCAGAGCTTGCCGCGGTAGTTCAGGTCGCAGGAGATCTTTACGCCCTTGGCCTTGGCGGCCTTGCACGCCTGACGGCAGATTTCCACCAGATTGGGACCCAGGGCCGGCGTGATACCGGTGAAGTGGAACCAGTCCGCGCCCTCGAAGATGGAATCCCAGTCGAAGTCTTCCGGCTTGGCTTCCTGAATGGCGGAATGAGCGCGGTCATAAATGCACACGCTGCCCCGCTGGGACGCGCCCTTTTCCAGATAGTAAATACCCACGCGGTCGCCGCCGCGGACAATTTTACTGGTGTCCACGCCCAGGGCACGCAGGCTGTTCACCGCGCCCTGGCCGATGGCGTGGGCGGGGAGCTTGGTGACAAACGCGGTATCCAGGCCGTAGTTTGCCAGGGAGACGGACACGTTGGCCTCGCCGCCGCCGAAGGTGGCTTGAAGCTGGTCGTCTTGGAAGAAGCGCAGATAGCCGTTAGGGGCCAGACGCAGCATGATTTCACCAAACGTAATTACTTTAGCCATAATGTTCCTCCTTAAAAATCTGCAATGCCTATTTTGGGAATTCGAGTCAAAAGCCGTTTAGCTTTTTCTGAATTTCACGCCATTGCCGTGCGTTGGGGTGTTCGCGATTCGCAAGATCTTCCGCCGTAACGCCAAGAGATGCCAAACATTGAGCATCTCCTTGCGTATAATCACCAGGACACTCCCACCTCGATTTATTGAAGTTGGGGCAGTCAACGCAGGCTTCTATACGCAACACATCACACATGTAGTCATAGATGGTCATTTCAAAGTCTTCTCCTTCTGCCGGATATGCACGACAATGAAAATGATTATTTCTTACCCACCAGATGAATCGCAAAGCCGGCGACTTCCTCCGTCAGATAAATCGCGTTCAGGGTGCCGTCGGGCTTGTACTTGGCGGTGTCCTCCCGGAACGTAAAGCCCTTGGCCTCCAGCTCCGCCTTGGCGGCGGCCACGTCCGGCGTGCCGACCGCAATGTGACCGTGTTCGCCCAGGAAGGGGGCCTTCATCACCTCAACCAGGGTGTCTGCAAACACGGAGCTGTTTCCCTCCTTGACCTTCCAGCCAAAGAGCGTCTCAAACATCGCCGCGGTTTTCTTGGCGTCCTCGAGATCTGCGCCGTTAAGGCCGATGTGAGCCAGCGTATATTCAGCCATTCCGGGCCTCCTCCACGATCTCGCGGGACTGCTTGCAGAGCGCGGTGATCTCGTCCCACTTCTGGTTGTCGATCAGGTCCGCCGTCACCATGTAGGAGCCGCCGCAGGCCGCGATCACAGGACTCTTGATATACTCCGCCAGATTCTTCAGGGAGATGCCGCCGGTGGGCATGACCTTGAACTGGGGGAAGGGCGCGGACATGGCTTTGATCTTCGCCAGGCCGCCGGACTGCTCTGCGGGGAAGAATTTGATCACTTCCAGACCGAATTTCAGCGCGGCATGGTAATCCGTCGGGGTGGTGCAGCCGGGATAAATGGGAATGTTTTTCTCCTGGGCATAGGCAACCAATTCCGCGTCAAAGCCTGGGGTGACGATGAACTGACCGCCTGCTTCAATGGTGGCGTCGATCTGGGCGGTGGTGGTGACGGTGCCCGCGCCAACCAGCATATCGGGGCAGGCTTCCTTCATCAGCTTCATAGCCGTATCCGCGCCCGCGGCACGAAACGTCAGCTCCGCCACAGGCACGCCGCCTGCGCACAGAGCCTTTGCCAGCGCGGCCGCATCCCGCTCGGGATGGTTCAGCTTGATGACCGGTACGACACCAATTTTGGAAATGGCCTCATTCATTGCGTTCATAAGTTACCTCCTGTTTTTGATTCCAAGCGGGCCGCCGTCCGCATCCGAACGGCGGCTCTGCTTCTATCATACATGATTTTTGGCGAATAGCAAGATTTTTTTCGTGGCTGGAGGACCGTTTACCGGTCGTAGTTCAGGTACGCGCCCTTCATGGGGGATTCCGCCAGATCGGAGAACAGGCGCAGCACGCCGCGGGGATACTTGGAGGGCTTCGGCTGCCAGTGTTTTTTCCGTTCGGCAAGGATCGCGTCAATTTCTTCGGGGGTCTTGCGCTCGCCCTTCACGCCGACAATGGCAAGAATCCGCTCCTTCACGTCCAGCTGAATGAGGTCCCCTTCCTCCACCAGCGCGATAGGACCGCCCGCCTGGGCCTCGGGGCTGCAATGGCCGATGACGGGGCCGGTGGACGCGCCGGAGAACCGGCCGTCGGTAATCAGGGCGATGCTGCGGCCCAGCTCTTTGTCCGAGGAAATGGCCTCCGAGGTATAGAACATTTCCGGCATACCGGAACCCTTGGGACCCTCGTAACGAATGAACACGGCGTCGCCGGGCTTGACGCGGTGATGGAGAACGGCGTCAATGCATTCTTCCTCGCTGTCGAAGGGACGGGCGTTAAGCACAGCGGAGAACATCTCCTTTGGGCAGGCGGTGTGCTTGATGACCGCGCCCTCGGGGGCCAGATTGCCCTTGAGGATGGCGATGGAACCATCGGTGCCAATGGCCTTGTCGAAGGGACGGATGATGTCCTCTTTCGTCATGTGAATGTTGTATTTCGCATTGGCCTGGTCGAGCCATTTCTGGCAGCGGTCATAGAACCCGTTCTGCTTGAGTTCCTCCAGGTTTTCGCCCAGGGTTTTGCCGGTGACGGTCATCACGTCCAGATGCAGTACGCTCTTGATCTCCTCCATGATGGCGGGAACGCCGCCGGCATAGTAGAAGAATTCGGCGGGCCAGCGTCCGGCGGGCCGGAGATCCAGGAGGTAATGGGCTCCGCGGTGGAGGCGGTCGAAGGTGTCGCCGGTGATTTCCAGACCAAATTCGTGCGCCAGGGCGGGGATGTGCAGGAGGCAGTTTGTGGAGCCGGAAATTGCGGCGTGGACCATGATGGCATTTTCAAAGCTGTCCATGGTGACGATGTCGCTGGGGCGCATATGGTCCATATAAGCCAGCTTCACGGCCTGTTCGCCGGCGCGGCGGGCGTATTCGATGAGGTCGGGGCTGGTGGCGGGGAGCAGCGCGGAGCCGGGCAGGGTCAGGCCCAGGGCCTCGGCCATGATCTGCATGGTGGAGGCGGTGCCGATAAAGGAGCAGGCCCCGCAGCTGGGGCAGGCGTTGCACTTGGCCCAGTTGAGCTTGGCCTCGTCGATTTCGCCGCGCTCATACTTGGCGGAGTACATTCCCAGCTGCTCCAGGGTGAGCATGTCGGGACCGGCGGCCATGGTGCCGCCCGTAACCATGATGGAGGGAATATTGACGCGGGCCATGCCCATCAGGTTGCCGGGCATTCCCTTGTCGCAGCTGGCCATATAAACGCCGGCGTCAAAGGGCGTGGCGTTGGCCTGAATTTCGATCATATTGGCGATCATCTCGCGGCTGGCGAGGGAGTAGTTGATTCCGTCGGTGCCCTGGCTTTCGCCGTCGCACATATCGGTGCAGAAATAGCGTGCGCCCTTGCCGCCTGCGGCGGCAATGCCCTCGCAGGCGGCCTGGACGAGCTTGTCAAGATGGCCGGAGCCGGGGTGGCTGTCGCCAAATGTACTTTCTACAAAAATTTGAGGTTTTTCAAGGTCCTCGGGCTTCCAGCCGGTGCCGAGGCGCAGGGGGTCGAGTTCGGGAGCGAGTTTCCGCATTTCCTGGCTGACTAACATATTAAGACATCCTTCCTACAAAAAAATTTTGCGGTATCAGGTGAGACGGGAGAGAAAAGGCGCACCTGAAAAACGCCTAAAAGAGAACGGAGTGAGGCCGCCGGCAAGACGCTGCCGGACAGTCTGGAGGAGCGCGGTCCGTGAGAAACTGTTTTTGCCTGCCGTTTTGTTCAGGAAAAAGCAGGGGCGGAAGGGGATTTGCAGGAGGAGACCCCTTCCGCCGCTCCCCCTAAAGCACGCCCTCATTATAACATCATACGTCATACCATTCAACTGTGACTTCCTCTATATTTTCCGCACTTTTTTAGAGCCTTTGGACAATTTCGGTCTGGAAGTCCCGGCAGTTTTCTACAAATCCGGCATAGGCGGCCGGGAACGGCTTGCTTTTCCAAGACGGGTGGGGTATACTATGCGTATGACATGGGACATACGACGTTTGTCCTCTGTGGACAGAAAGGGCTGGATGATGGATGCTTCCTTTTTTGAAAACGTAAAACCGAATGACAGTTCGCTTCCGGAACAGGTTGCGGAGCAGATTTCTCAGCTCATCATTGACCGGCACCTGACCTGTGAGGACAAACTGCCAAACGAATTCGAGCTGGCGGCGCAGCTCCGGGTCGGACGGGGCACGGTGCGAGAGGCTGTCAAGCTGCTGGCGGCGCGGAATGTGCTGGTGATCCGCCGGGGCAAGGGGACGTTTATTGCCCGGCATCCCGGCGAAGTGGAGGACCCGCTGGGGTTTGCTTACTATCCGGACCAAATGCGTCTGGCTATGGATTTGCTGGAGGTTCGGATGCGTCTGGAGCCGTGGGTGGCGGCGGTGGCGGCGCAGCGGGCGTCGGCGGAGGATCTGGAACAGGTGCGGTCGGCGTGCCTGTTGGTGGAGCAGGAGGTTTTTTCCGGCCGCAACCACCTGAAACGGGATACGGAATTCCATATCAGTATTGCCCGGTGTACGCAAAATCTGGTGGTTCCGAAGCTGATACCCATTATCATTTATTCGGTGGAGCTGTTTGGTTCGCTGAATGGAAACGCGCTGCAATCTGAAACGGTGGCGGAACACCGGGCGATTTTGGCGGCGTTGTGTGCCCGCGACGCCAAAGCGGCGGAAAAAGCCATGGAGGCGCATATGGAGCAGAATCGAAAAGAGCTGCAATCCATTTTGAGGGAAATTGACAAGAGAAAGGACTGACCGCAAGCTGGACGGACCGGTTTGTTGACGGCTATGGGCGTCTTCCTCCTTTCCCAATCATAGCCGCCCGCGCTTTTTGACGCAGGCGGCTATGTAAACGAACCACGGCCCAGCCCTCTGAGCGGGCCGCTTTATGTAATAGCAGAATCAAGGGGAGACTGGCTCTTTTTGATACGCATATGGAGTGGATGAAGTCTATTAAACAGAAAAGCGTCAATTTCTTGGGTTTCAAATCGAAAATCCAACGAAATTGACGCTCTTTTTGGCACCCTGAACTGGATTTGAACCAGCGGCCTTCCGCTTAGGAGGCGGATGCTCTATCCAACTGAGCTATCAGGGCTTATTGACTTGTACAAATAGACTTAATCCGGCGCAGTCTGCATTCGGCGAAAAAAGCGGACGAAACGATATGCGTTTAAGAGGGGAGATGCCCTGTCCAACTGAGCTGCTGGCGCATATCCCTGTCTGCCGAATGGCCCGCCGTTCGGAAAACAGCCGCTTCCGGACCGTACCGCTCAAACAGGCTTTTATATTTTACTCGTATTTTCGCCGCCTGTCAACCCCAATCGCCGGAAGGATACCCCATTGCGTATTTTATATGGAACGCATCTATGTGAAAACAGACAGGGGGCGGGCGTTCATGCCCGCTCCCTGCACAGCGTTTCAAAGCGTTTCCAGCCGCCGGACGGCTTCTGTCAAACTGATGCCCTCCGTCCGGGCAATCCGGGCCAGGTCCTCAAATTCGTACTTCCGCCGTACAACCCCCCAGCCCTCCGAATCCTTGCGCTGTACGGGACCATAAGGCGTCTCCACCGTTTCCAGCGTCCGCTGGAGCGTGTGGCGCACAAGGCGGGCCTCCCGGACGCCCAGCGTAGAGGTATGCAGGAACAGCAAAGACACCATCGCTTCCCGGTCCGCTTCCTCGCAGATGACCCGGAACAGCGTGCCGGGGCGGGATTTCTTCATTCCAATGGGGGAGGTGTACACATCCAGCGCGCCGCCGTCAAAAAGACGCTCCATGGCAAACCCCAGCTGTTCCGCCGTCATGTCGTCCACGTTGCAGGACAGCTCCAGAATCGAACCGGCCGCCGTTTCCGTCTCTCCCAGCATGGCGCGGACGCAGTTGGCCGCCTCAAAATCCTTTTTTCCCATTCCATAGCCAACCGACTGCACCCGCATCACCGGCATAGCCCCGAACCGCGCCGCAAAATGCTTCAGCAACGCCGCGCCGGTGGGCGTGCAAAGCTCGCCCTGAACGCTTCCGCCATATATCGGGACATCCCGCAGGATATAGGCCGTCGCGGGGGCGGGCACTGGTAAAATTCCATGGGCGCAGCGGACCTGCCCGCAGCCTACATGAACAGGCGAGACTACGATTTCCTCCGGCGCAAGGCGGTCCAGCAGCAGGCACACGGCGGTAATGTCTGCCACAGCGTCCAGCGTACCCACCTCATGAAAGTGAATTTCCGTCGCCGGAACGCCGTGGGCATGGCTCTCGGCCTCTGCAATCAGGCCGTAAACCGCCAAGACATCCGCCTGGACGCTTTCCGGGAGACGCAGGTGATCCTGGACGATGTGTTCAATGTCATGAAGGCCGCTGTGGTGGTGGTCGTGCCCGTGATGGTGTTCGTGATCGTGGCCGGAATGGTTATGGTCATGAGCGTGACCATGTTCATGGCCGTGAGAATGGCCGTGAGAATGGCCGTGAGAATGGCCGTGAGAATGGCCGTGGGGATGCTCGTGGGAATGGTCGTGGCTCTCCTCCTCCACGCCGTTCACTTTTACGGAAAAATGGGTCCCGGTAATGCCGCACTTCACCGCCGGTTCCCGCGCAATGGCAACGCCGGGAAGGTTTAAGCCGTTCAATTCCCGGACAAACGCATCCGGGTCCGGCAGCAGCTCCAGGAGGGCTGCGGCGAGCATGTCCCCCGCAGCCCCCATGCCGCAATCCAAATACAGCGTCTTCATAACGTTACGTCTCCTTTTTCACATCCATATGGTTAATCATGCTGGCAAGATAACCCGCGCCGAAGCCGTTGTCGATGTTCACCACCGAAACCCCGCTGGCGCAGGAATTCAGCATGGACAGCAGGGCCGACAGCCCGTGAAACGACGCGCCGTAGCCCACGCTGGTGGGCACCGCGATTACAGGGCAGTCCGCCAAGCCGCCGATCACGCTGGCCAGCGCGCCCTCCATGCCCGCAATGGCAATAATTACGCTGGCTCCCATGATATCGTCCAGGTGCGCCAAAGTCCGGTGCAGGCCCGCTACGCCTACGTCATACAGCCGCGTGACCTCGTTGCCCAGAATCCGGGCGGTCAGGGCGGCCTCCTCCGCTACGGGAATATCGCTGGTGCCGCCGGTGGCAACTACAATCCTGCCAATACCGTCCGGCTCCGGCAGGGGTCCAATCACGCCCGTGCCGGACTCCCCGTGGTAGTCCAGCGGGTGGGCCGCCCCCACAAAAGCCGCGGCCTCCGGCGTCATGCGGGTGATCAAAATGCTCTCCTGCCCGTTTTTCCGCATGGCCGCTACAATGCCCGCAATCTGTTCCGGGGTTTTTCCGGCCCCGTAAATCACTTCCGCCGCGCCCTGGCGTATTTTCCGGTGAAGGTCCACCTTGGCGTAGCCGATGTCCTCAAAGGGAGCCGCTTTCAGCTTGAGAAGCGCGTCCTCCACCGGCAGTTCCCCCGCCCGCACCGATTCCAGAATTCGCTTGATTTCGTTATTCACTCCGCGCCTCCAAATCCAACAGCACGCCGCCGTATGTTTTTTTCAACGTCTCCACAATTTCCCGCCGGTTTTCCAGCAGCCGCGGGATCTGCGCCGCCGGAACCTGGATGCGGGCGCAGCCGTCCAGCAAGCGGACCCGGAAGTCCGTCAGCCCCAGAGAGAACAGGTAATCTTCCGCCGCTTCGGTTTTTTGCAGCATTTCCGCCGTAATGGGCGTTCCGGCAGGTATCCGGGTAGCCAGGCAGGCATAGGCGGGCTTGTTCCAGGTGAAGAGACCCGCCTCCTTGGACCTGCGGCGGATATCCGCCTTTGTCAAGCCGCATTCCCGCAAGGGCGACCGCACCGCCAGTTCCCGCAGGGCGCGCATACCGGGGCGGTCCGCCGCGTCGTCGGAAGCGTTGGTTCCGTCCAGAAGAAGCGAAAAGCCGTCTTCCGCCGCCGCGCGGGCAATCGCCTTAAAAATCGCCCGCTTGCAGTGATAGCAGCGGTCCGGCGGATTGGCCGCCGCTTCCGGCACGGCCAGCACATCCACTGTCAAAACCCGCATGGAGACTCCCAGCTCCGCCGCCAGACGTTCTGCGTCCGCCCGCTCAAACCGGGGCTGGAACGCCGTCTGTACATAATACGCCTGCACCTCTGCGCCCCATCGCCGGGCGGCATACAGCAGATAGGCCGAGTCCACGCCCCCTGAAAACGCCAGAGCGGCCCGGGGATGTTCTTGGAAAAATGCTTCCAGCGTCATAAAACCCTCTTTTCTACAAATTGCTCTGTTCCCGGTTCAGCCAGCGGCGCAGTCCGCTGCCAATGCTGGTCACGCACAGCAGCGCAGCCGTCAAAAACCCGCCGGGAATTAAAATCATCCACCATGCGCCGCTCAGCAGCGCAGTTTCCGCCAGGGAGAGCATACTTCCCCAGGAAATGACCTCCAGCGGCAGGCCCAGCCCCAAAAAGCTCAGGGTTGATTCCGTCAAAATCGCGCTTCGGACGTTCATCACCACCATGAACAGAATCGACGGCAGAAGGTTCGGGGCCAGATGCCGCCGGAGAATGTGGAAAAATCCGCCCCCCATGCACTGCGCCGCCGCCACAAACCCGCTCTCCCGCAGCCGCAGGACCTCCGTACGGACTACCTTTGCAATCCCGGTCCAGCCCGTCGCGCCGATGACCAGGGAGAGGCTGACAACATTCGGTTTTCCCAGCGTCCCTTGCAGGAGGAGAATCAGCAGCAGGCCGGGAATGCTCAGCAGGATTTCCGTCAGGCGCATGAGCAGGGCGTCCGCCCAGCGGGGGGCGAAACCGCTGGCCGCGCCGAACACGATGCCCGCCAGCGTCGAAACCGCCGCCGCGGCAAAGCCGGTGAACAGCGAGATTCTTCCGCCGTACCAGATCATGGAGAAGATGTCCCGGCCCATGGCGTCCGTGCCGAACCAAAAGGCCCGGCTGGGCGGCAGGCTGGTGTGTGCCAGATCCATATAGGCGGGGTCCTTCGGAAGAACCGGACAGAGACACCCCAGCAGCAAAACCGCCAGTACAAACCAGGAAATCCACGGAATTTCCAGCGGAATCCTCTTTGGCGGTTCGGGGGGAACTTCCGCCGGAGGGGGACCCGCCCATGCGAACCGGTCATCCACGGCGTTCCACCTCCATTCCCCCGCCGGAGCGGGTACGGGGGTCAACGCGCTCGTTGACCGCCTGGGCCAGCATACTGCACAGCATTACCGCCCCGCCGGAGAGCAGACACAACGCCATCAGCAGGTGGGTGTCCTGGTTGCGCGCGCTCTCGTAGGACAGCGCGCCCAGTCCCGGATAGGAAAACACCGTCTCCACCACGTAGGTCCCGCCCAGAATGTGGGGGACCGCAACGGCCATCATGCTGAAATACGGCGGCAGGACGTTCCGCAGACAGTGCCGTAAAAGAATCTGACGCCGGCTGAGGCCCTTGGTTTTTGCCAACAGCACATAATTCGCCCGCACTTCCTCCAGGAGCTGGTTGCGAATCATATAGGCATAGTACCACAAATGGCTCAAAACCACAACCGCCAGCGGAAGAATCAGGTGGGTCAAACGGCTTTCCCAGTCCCCGGCTTTTCCAACGGCATAGGCCCCGCTGCTGGGCAGAAGGCGCAGCCAGACGGAGAAAACCAAAATCAGCGTCAGGGAGAGCCAGAATTCCGGAATGCAGCTGGAAAGAGATCCGGCCCAGCACAGAAGGCGGTCCAGCGGTTTGTCCTCGAAGCGGGCGCAGAGGATGCCCAGGACCGGGGAGAGCAGAAAGATCAGCAAAAATCCCGTGCCGCCTAACAGCAGCGTGTTATTCAGCCGCTTGCCAATGACCTCCAGCACGCCGGTTTTGTACTTGTACGACATCCCGAAATCCCCCCGCAGGGCATTCGACAGCCAGCGGAGGTACTGCGTGTGGAGCGGGTCGTACAGGCCGAGGCGTTCTTCGGCCTGGGCGCGTTCCTCCGGGGTCAGCTTTTCCGCCCGCTCGCCGTAGTAGGAGACCAGGGGATCTCCCGGCGCGAAATGCGCGGCGCAGAACACCGCCAAAGACAGCAGCAGCATACTCAGAAAAAAGAGCAGCAGCTTTTTCAGACAGTACCAAACGAGATTCCGGCTCATCCGCAGCCCTCCGTCAAAACAAAATGCTCCGGCGCAAGCTCCCGCAGCGTGCCCGCAGTGGAGAACTCCCCGAATTCCACCGGCTTCCGCGCCCGTTCCCGCCTAGGATCTGGAAGGGGGACCGACGCCAGCAGCGCACGGGTATAGGAATGGCGCGGGTCTGCAAACAGCGTCTCCGCAGGCGCGAGCTCCACGATTTTTCCCCGGTACATCACCGCCACCCGGTCGCACAGATACCGGATCACCGGCAGATCATGGGCGATGAACAGGAAGGTAAAGCCGTGCTCCTCCTGCAAGTGCCGGAACAGGTTCAGAATCTGGGCCTGGATGGAAACGTCCAGAGAGGAAACCGGTTCGTCCGCCACCAGGAATTCCGGTTCCATGGACAGCGCGCGGGCAATGGCAACCCGCTGCCGCATTCCGCCGGACAGCTCCGGCGGGTATTTGTCCAGATACGACGCGTCCAGCCCCACGTAATGGAGCTGAAAGGCCGCCTCGGCCCGCCAGGACCCCCGCGGGGGCGTGACGCCGTGAATGACCATAGGTTCTGCGATGATGTCCGCCGCTTTCATCCGCTGGTTGAGGCTGGACGTGGAGTCCTGGAAAATGATCTGCCGCGCGGTTTGCAGGCGTTTCCGGTTTTCCCGGAACTGTTTTTTGTCCCAGATGTCAATCCCCTGGTAGAAAATTTTTCCGGCAGAGGGACGGCAGAGGTTCATAATACAGCGGGCCAGGGTGGATTTTCCCGAACCGGATTCCCCCACCAGTCCAAAGACCTCGCCCCGACGGATTTGAAACGAAACGCCGTCCACGGCCCGGAGAACCGTCCGTCCAGGCATCGGGAACCGGCAGGATACTTCCTGCACATCCAAGAGAATTTCAGCCATAAAAGCCGCCTTTCACCGGAGATTCCACCGAAGGAGCCCTCCGGTCCAGCAGCCACGTCGCCGCAAAGTGGGTCTCCGTAATTTGGAACATCGGGGGCGTTTCCTCGTAGTCGATGGCGAGGGCGTAGCGGCTGCGGGGCGCGAAGGCGTCGCCTTTGGGGGGATGGAGCAGGCTGGGAGGCGCGCCGGGAATGGCGCGGAGGGGTTCGCCCTCCCGCGCGCAGGCTGGCAGGGCCAGCAGAAGGCCCCAGGTGTAGGGATGACGGGGGTCGTAAAAAATTTCCTCCGCCGTTCCGATCTCGACGATTTTCCCGGCGTACATCACGGCCACCCGGTCCGCCACCCGGGCCACCACTCCCAGGTCATGGGAAACCAGAACCGTTGCCGTGCCAAGGATCCGCTGGATTTCCCGCAGAAGGTCCAGAATCTGCGCCTGGACGGTGACATCCAGGGCGGTAGTGGGTTCGTCCGCGAATAAAATCTGCGGTTCCGCCGCCAGCGCGATTGCCATAACGCACCGCTGCCGCATTCCGCCGGAGAGCTGATGCGGGTACAGCCGCGCCTTTTCCGGCTCCAGCCCCACCAGCTCCAGCAGGGCGTCCGCCCGGCGGCGGACCTCCGCCTTCGGCATACGGGGCCGGTGAACGCAGACGGCCTCGGCAATCTGCCGCCCTGCGGGAATGGTGGGATTCAGAGCCGTCATCGGGTCCTGGAAAACCATGGAGAACAGCCGCCCCCGCAGTTTCCGCATCTCCCGCTCTGGAATCGCCGTGATGTCCGCGCCTCCGGCGGAAATGGTTCCGCTTTTGATCTGTGCCGAAGGGGGCAGGAGCTTCAGAATGCTTTTGCAAAGCACGCTCTTGCCGCAGCCGGACTCCCCCACAATCGCCAGCGCCTCCCCCGCTTTTACGGAAAAAGACACATCCCGCACCGCTTCAATTTCCCCTTGCGGGGTCTGAAAGCTGACGGAGAGGTTTTTGACTTCCAATAATTCCGCCATTGCGTTATTTTGTCAAGGTCCAGCTGGTGATATTCCAGAAAATTCCTACGCCGTGATGTCCCATTACGGTATCTTCCGAAATGCCCTGCAAGCCGGATACGGCAACATAGTCCGCGTCCACGTAGCAAAGGAAGGCGAAGGCCGGGTCGTTGGCAAGCTCCTCCTGGAATCTGGCATACGCCGCGGCGCGGACGGCGGGATCATTCGAGCGGCGGGCTTCGGTCAGGTACTGGTCGACCAGGGCGTTGGAATAGCCGGAGTAATTTGCGCCCTTGTCCGTGCCGAACACTTTGTATGTGTGGTCGTCGGCGTCGAAGGGACTGCCCCAGCCAATGAGATAGGCCATCTGCCCGGACCAGTCCACGCGGGCGGGGACTTCTACGGTGCAGTTGATGCCCACGGCTTGCAGCTGTTGGGCCGCCGCCTGGGCCATGTCCAGACGCACCTGATCTCCCGCGCCGGTGCTGATGACAAACCCGATTTTCTCGCCGTTCCGGTAGTAAAAACCGTCCGCCTCTTTTGTGCAGCCCGCTGCTTGCAGAAGCTGCTCCGATTTGGCGGGGTTATAGTCGTAACGCTCCACGTTTTCGTTGTTGTACTGGTTCCGCTGCAAGGGCCCGTAAGCGGCGATGCCGCGCCCGAGAAGCACGGCGTCCAAAATGGCTTGCCGGTCGATGGCGTAACAGATCGCGGGAATCAAGTCCCGGTTTTCCGTCCAATACTCGTTCCGGAAATTGAACAAAATGCCCCGGTAATCGGAGGTTTTCATTTCGTAAACCGTCCAGCCCTCCCGGCCCTGGAAGGTCTGGGCATCTTTGGGCGTCAGCAGGGCGAGGTCCAGCTCGCCGGTCTGCATTTGGAGAGCTTTGGCGTTGCTGTCGGGGACGATTTTGAAAATTACGGTGTCAATCTGGGCGGGCGTCCGGAAGTAATCCTCGTTTTTAACCAGCGTAATGGCCTGCCCTTCGTCCCAGCTTTCCAGCCGGTAGGGACCCGTACCGATGGGACTGCGGAAAAAGTCCGCGGTCTGCCAGTCTTCGCCTTCCAGAAGGTGCTTGGGAAGCACCGGCATGGTCATATAGTCCAGAAACGCAGCGTTTGGCGCGTCCAAGCAGAAGGAAATGGTATGTTCGTCCGCTGCGGCGATTTCCAGAACATCCTCAAAGTTTGGCGCGTTTTCGGAGGCGTTTTCCGGGTCCATAACAGCCTCGATGGTAAAACGCACGTCTTCTGCCGTAAAGGGTTCGCCGTCGTGCCAGACGACGCCTTCTTCCAGCGCAAAGGTATAGGTACAGGTTTCTTCGTCGAAGGTCCAGGACTTGGCCAGGCCCGGTACAATCTGGTTTTCGCCGTCGTGGGCGGTCAGGCCGTTGAACAGCAGGAGGTTGATTTCGCCATGTTCGTCCATGGCGGGATTGATGCGGGTGTAATCGCCGCTGCCGTACACCAGGACGGACGGTTCCGCTGGGTCCGGCGCGCCGCCGGACGCGGAGTTCTGGCCGCAGGCCACAAGGACCGTCAGACACGTTAAAGCCAAAAGAAGCAGCATTCTTTTTTTCATGGTCACAAAATCCTTTCACAGTTTACAGCCGCCGGAGAGCAAAAAAAGCATACGGTTTTTCGCACGAAAAACCGTATGCCTTCTGGCATACCTTTCACCGGGGGACTTGCGGGGGAACAGAGCTTCTTTGCTCCTTTTGTCTGCTTCCTGCAAACAATATGGCTTTATTATACGGGAATGATCGGAATTTGTCAAGATTTTCGTACGACGCTCCCATATAAAACGGGACTCTTTTTATCCCGTTCCGCGTGCCGCGGGCTGTCCGTCCGGCGCGCCGGGAAAGAGGAGCCGGTAGAGCGTGGGGGAAAAGTGAAACTGCGCCATGAGCTGTTCCGCTTCTTCCAGCATCCTGTCCCGGTGGAGTTTCGGGGCATATCCCTTGTAAACGGCGCGAATCAGCAGGTTTTTCGGCGTATTGGAAAAATCAATGAACTCCAGCAGCTGAGTTTTATAGCCGCAGTATTCCAGGAGATTTCCCCGAATGGCGTCCGTTGCCAGGGCGGAAAAACGCTCCTGTATGATCCCATACCGGGAGAGAATCGGAAGCGTTTGAGGCTGAATCTGCCGGTTCAGCTCATGCTGGCAGCAGGGGACGGAAAAAATGATCTTCGCTTTCCAGCGGACGGCGTTGAACAGGGCGTAGTCCGTCGCCGTGTCGCAGGCGTGGAGCGTCATAACGATGTCCACAGGAAAGGGGGCCTGATAGCCGTTGATGTCCCCCAGCTCAAAGCGGAGATTCTCATATCCGTACCGCGCGGCGGCGGCGTTGCATTTTTCGATGACATCCTCTTTCAGATCAAGGCCCACGATATGGGCTTCCATTCCCTTGATTTTTGTGAGGTAGTAGTAAACGATAAAGGTCAGATAGGATTTTCCGCAGCCGAAATCAATGACGTTCACAGAGGATGTCCGCAGATCCTTCACCGCATCGTCAATGATTTCCAGGTAGCGGTTAATCTGTCTGTACTTGCCGTACATGGCGTTTACAATCCGGCCCTCTTTGGTGAACACGCCCATGTCAACCAGCGGCAGCGCCCCGGCTCCGGCTTCCAGGAGGTAGTTTTTTTCCCGGTTGTGGGCGTCCTGCGGCAGCGGGCGCGTCTCCCGCAAGGCCCGCCGCTGAAAGGCGCAGCGTCCTTTCCGGGAAACCCGAATCATATATTCATACTGGCCGTCCCAGGCGTTGCACTGCAAAAACTGGTTTTCCATCAGACGCCCGCAGGTCTCCAAAAAAGCGGAGACCGGGACGTTTTCATGAAACACCTGCTTCTCCGTATACTTGCTGAACTGGTAAACGCCGCCTTTTTGTTCCGCCGTAATTTTTTTCAGCGGCTGGTTTTTTCCGGCGGGCTTGCTCAGCACCGCCCGCACGACCCCGCCCTCCGGGATTCGCTGAAAACATTCCTGTAACCCGTCCATCATGCCGCCCCTTTCCCCGCGGATTCTTTCAGCCGCGCATCCCGCTCCGTTTTTTATAACAGCCTATGCAGCCGGCAGCGAACAGAAAAAGCCAAACGACGATGTACATGGGCCACACCTGCGTGATGCTTTTGAAGGGCGCGGTCACGGAAGCCGCAAACGTCAGGACCGGAAGAAAATATAGCTGTGTGCTGACTCCAGCCAAATTGAGCCAATATTGGCCCATGCCTATTTCCTGATACAACGCCAGAACCAACATCAGCAGTCCGAATGCCGACAGGAAAAACGCCTGGAGAACCGGATTTTTTCCAGAATCGGACAGCCGATAGGACAGATAAGCCCATCCGGCCAGAAGGGCAAGCCCGGCCAGGCGATAGAACCAGATGGGAAGCGGCGAATACAGCAAGAGAAAGTGGAATATCCATCCAACTATCAGCGGCAGAATTCCGGCACAAAGTAATTTTACGGTTTTCGGCATCTCATTTCCCCCTTTCAGTTGTTCCACGGACCGGCGGTTTCTTGTGACCAAAGTATAGCATAAATTCATACGGCGTGCAACCTCGATTGCAAAACCCCGCTCTGCCCCAAAGGAAAGGGCTGGAATCCTTCTTGTATTTTCCCGCGAAATATCGTATGATAAAAGAGAACCCCCGGGAAACAAACCGCCCGGGTTCCCCCAGCAAACCGATCCCCCTCAAATACATAAAGGAGGCCATCCCATGGAAGAAAAAAATTTGCTGAAGGTTACTGTGGACGGCGAGGAATACGTCTATCCCCGCGGAACCTCTTATCAAACCATTGCGGCGGACTTTCAGGACCGGACGCCCTGCGATATCCTGCTGGTCAACCGGGACGGAAAACTTTGCGAGCTTCACAAGGTCCTGGACCGGGACTGCTCCCTTCGGATGGTCACCGCCCTGGATAAGCCCGGTATCCAGACCTATGAGCGCAGCGCGGTCTTTCTGATGCTGAAAGCCTTTTACGACGTGGCGGGCCGGGAAAACGTGGAGCGCATTTCGGTGGAATACTCCCTCAGCAGCGCGCTTTTTATCCTGGCCCAAGGCAATTTCACCCTGGACAAAGCCCTGCTGGAACGGGTGGAAGCCCGTATGCGGGAGCTGTCGGCCCAGGCCCTGCCCATTGAAAAACAGGCCCTCAGCACGGACGACGCCATGGAGATTTTCCGTCAAAACCGATTGATTCACAAGGCCCAGCTCCTCAGCTTCCGGGTCAATTCCCACGTCAACATCTATTCCCTGGACGGCTTTGTGAATTATTTCTACGGCTACATGGTGCCCAATACCAGCTATATCAAATGCTTCGGCCTGGAACTGTTTGAAAACGGCTTTGTCCTGCGTCTGCCCGCCCAGAAGGACCCCCGGCGGCTGGGAGACTTCCAGCCCTCCAAAAAGGTTTTCCGGGAGCTTTACGAATCCACGCTTCGCTCGAAGGCCCTGAACGCATCCAACGTGGCGGAACTGAATACGACCATCGCCCAGGGCAACGCTACGCCGCTGATTCTGGCCCACGAGGCCATGATGGAAAAGAAAATCGGCGACATCGCCGC
>CAJUTB010000044.1:0-17815 GCA_910589315.1 uncultured Oscillibacter sp.
GCTGTGCGTGCGCTATGACGGGCGGGACCTTCTGCCGCTGGAAACGTCGGCGGGCATTACGTTCATCCAGGAGAAATACCTTGCACCGCTGGACAGTCTGGAGTATATGCAGCTCTACGAACGGAGAGGCACCGACGGCGGGCTTTACATCGTGGCAAAGATCGGCATGATTATCCAGGCAATCATTATGCCTATGGACCTGCCAGACGAGGCTTTTATGGGCCTGTTGGGAAAACTGACCCATCAGTGCAGGGCGGCTTTCAACCGGAGAAAGCGGAATGCGGAATGCGGAATGCGGTACGGCTATGCCGGACCCGGAGCAAAGCACGATGTTCAAGGTGGACAGCGGCACCGGGGAAGTTGTAGGGGAAGGAGCGGGAGAATGAGCGACCGCATGAAAAAGGCTCTGCGGGACGGCGGGAAGATCACCGTCACAATTCAGTATAACTACATGACGGGGTTTCACTACGACATCCGGGAGGAGGCTTTTCGGCTGACCGGAATTGCGAGCGGGGAGATCGCAAACGAGGCGCTGGCCGAAGCGCCGGACCCGGATGCGCTGATTCAGGAAGCAATCTCCGAGGCCGTTCGGAAAAATCATATTGCGTGGGAGGCGAGGGAGTAATGGCCGGAAAACGAGGCAAAGAACAGGTTGAGCAGATGGTGCAGGCCGTGGGTGCTACGGCGGAAATGGGCCTGATCTTCTACCGGGCGGCGATTGAAGCCGAGGCGACACCTGCGGAGGCTATCAGACTGACCCAGGCGTATTTGTCGGCACTTCTGTTTGGAAACCAGCAGAACCAGAAGCCGCCGGAAAGTGAGGAGTAACTATGCGGACAGTAGCCTTTATCAACTTGAAGGGCGGGACCGGTAAAACCGTTTCGGCGGCTAACTTTGCCCACATCTTGGCGGCGGTCCACCACAAGCGCGTCCTGCTGGTGGATGCGGACAAACAGGGCAGCGCCTCCAGGTATTTCAGCGTGTACGGAGAGCATGACGGGACGGCGGCGCTGTTGCTGGCGGATGCGCTGGACACCGAGGACGTGGAGCGGGTGATTTACCGGACGGGGTACGCTGGCCTGGACATCATCACGTCAAACCTGGACCTGTATGCGGCGGACCGGGCGCTGTTTGACAGCAAGGACAAGGACACGGCGCGGGAGC
The DNA here is from genome assembly GCA_910589315.1 of uncultured Oscillibacter sp. Classification (GTDB taxonomy): domain Bacteria; phylum Bacillota; class Clostridia; order Oscillospirales; family Oscillospiraceae; genus Oscillibacter. Next base: position 1,165 of record CAJUTB010000044.1, read on the forward strand.
TGTTTTCGGCCCTGGACTGGGTACGCAACGATTACGACTTCTGCATCATCGACAACGGCCCGTCGGTGGACACTGTGACGCTGAACGTGCTGACAGCGGCGGACGACGTGCTTATCCCTATCCGCCCGGACGAGTTCTCTTTTTCCGGCCTGCTGGACCTGGTGGAACAGGTGGACACCGTGCGGGAGAGCGTCAATCCGAGGCTGACCATCCGGGGGGCGTTCTTCACGCACTGGCAGAACCGGCCCGCGTTCACGGAGGCGCGGGATTCTCTGGCCGGGAGCGGGATTTGCCCGGTATTCCAGACGGCCATCACATACAATCCCAAAGTGTCGGAAAGCACGCTGGCGGAAAAGCCGCTGTGCGTGTTCGCGCCCCGCTCCTGGGCCGCTATCCAGTACAAGCGGCTGACGGCGGAGTATTTGGGCTTGACCGATTCGGACAAGGGGGTGAAGCGGAAATGACCATTGACGGAGCTATTAAACGCACTGAAAAAGCGGTAAAAAGATGCCGGAAAAGTGATGAAATGAAACTTGCCCGTGAGTATGAAGAACTGAACGGCTGGTTGAAGAAACTGAAAGCCTACAAAAAAACCGGGTTGACGCCGGAGGAAGTCGTGGCTTTGCGGGAGAGTTTCGACGCAATGAAGAAAGAGGCTGTGCCGCTCCTGCGGGCGAAAGTCGAGGACAGGCTTGCGGAGTTACCGTGCAGACTGGGCGGAACGGTGTATGTAAATTTCAGCATCGAAGGGGACTATCTGCGGATGAAGGACAGACCGTATCCGTGTGAAGTTGTTTTCATTGGGTTAAGCAACGAGCCGTTTATGCACATCCAGTTTCCGAACGGAAGAGTATTCCCGGTCGATTTTGACAAAATCGGGAAAACCGTTTTCTTGACACGCAAGGAGGCGGAAACGGCGTTGAAGGGACAGGAGGGATAAACCGTGGCTTTTGATATTTTGAGTTTGCAGCGTGGGCGCGGGACAGCGCCGCGAAGCAAGGCGGACGAGGGCCAGGCCGTCTTGAAGTACATAGATGTGGACGACCTTGTGCCGAGCGAGGATAATTTCTACTCCATGTCGAACATCGACGAGCTGGCGGGCCTGATTGAAGTTTCCGGCGGCGTGAAGCAGCCCGGCCTTGTCTCCCCGCTGGGCGGTGGGAAGTACCGCCTGATTTCCGGCCACCGGCGGCGGCTGGCCTCCCTCCAGCTCGTGAAGCAGGGCAAGGAGCAGTACCGGAAAATGCCCTGCATGGTGGAGGACCCGGCGCGGGAGCCGGGGGAGGAAACCGACGAGCTGCGGGCCATTGACGAGGCGATTTTGCTTATCGCCACCAACGGCCAGCGGGAAAAGACGGACTGGGACAAGGTGCAGGAGGCAACGCGCCTGCGTGCGCTTTTGGAGCAAAAGCGCCGGTTTGAAAAAATCCCAGGAGAGACACGGAAAATCATTGCCGAGCAGTTGGGGACCACGCCCGCACAGATTGGGCGCTATGACAGTATTGCAAAACACCTGATTGCGGCGTTCAAAACGTGGCTGGAGGAAGGGAAAATCAATATCTCCGTGGCCTACGAGCTGTCCACCATGAACGAGCGGGAGCAGTTGAAAGCGCTGGACTGGGCCAGGAGCATGAAGCGCGGACCGTCCATCGACGAAGTGAAGCGTCTGCGGGAGGGGATGCGGATGCCGGAAGAGCCGCCCGCGCCTCCTGTGACGCCGGAGCCGGACCCGCCCGCGCCTGTGGAACAGGAAGCGCCCGCTGCGCCTGTCCGGAAGCCGGAGCCGCCCGCCGTGGAAAACGCTGGGAAGATTGTGGACTTCCCCGCGCCGCCCTCTCCCCCGCCTGCGCCCGTGGAGCGGGAGCCGGACCAGGAGCCGAAAGCGCCGGAGCGCATGAGCGGACGGCAGGCGGCAAATATCCTGGAGGACCTGCAAATATACTGCGAGGAAATGCTTGCCATTGAAGCGGAGCTGGCGGACACATGGGCGGAGCGGGCCGACGCGCTGACGGTGGCAATCGCCGCGCTGCGGAGGTAATGGCGTGGGAATGACCGTCGAAGAAGAAAAAGCGTGGAAGCGGGCGTTCGAGCTGGCCGGGGGTGATGTTGTGAAGTTGGGCGAGATCATCCGGGAGGCGGTACGGGAGATTGTACGGGCCTGGGACGATTTTGACCAGGAAATGCAGGAGGTGGCCCGGCTGGCAAACAATATGCTGGCACAAACGCTGGAAGAAGTTTCGCTGGAAGAAGTCGAAAAGTGCTACATATTCGGCTATGAGCCGACCGCCCGGAAGAAAAAACGGGAGCGGGACCGGCGGGGGATGGTTGAACAGGCAACCGCCGCCCGTTTCCGCCAGCAGCAGGGCCGGGAAAGTGCTTGGTCCGTGAAGAAGAGGACCGGCCAGCGTCGGCGGGAGTGGCGTGGGCCGTGGAAGGAGAATTGACCATGAGCAGAAAAAAGCAGATGCCGGGTTACTACGGCAAGAACATTGTGCAGCACGCGCAAAAGAAATTCCTCCAGCGTAAGGCACTGGAGGCTGACCAGGGGAAGCGGCGGGGAGAACTCGCTGCTGATCTGCGGCTGTATGAGGCGGAGAAGCGGTCGGACGAGTACGAGCGCGGCGAGCGGGACCACCTGTAAATTATTTTTGGCAAAGGAGCATGGAGCTATGCGGCGAGCGGACGTGAAAACAGTGATTGCGTATTATTTCGAGATTCCGGCTATGCGGATGGAATTTGCCGCAGAGCGGGCGCGTCTGGAGAGTGAATACAACGGCCTGCGCGGCACGTCCTATGACGGCGTGCCGCATAGCTCCATGCCGGGGAAACCGACAGAGGAACTGGCCGCGAAGATGGAAGCGGATAACACCTGGGGGCGTATTCAGGAGATCACCGTCAAGGTGCAGGTGCTCCAGGCGGACGAGGCCGCAATCCGGGGGTGCGTGGACGCGTTGAACGGTCGGTACAAATCCCTCCTGTCCATGAAGTATTTTCGTCGGTACAGCTGGGCCAAGATTTCCTCCTCCCTGGGAGCGCCGGAAGCGACGGCCCGAAGGTGGAATGATCGGGCGGTTGACCGGCTGGGGGAACTGCTGGAAGATACGCCGATGGTGGAGGAACTTTTGGGGCGTGCTTCGCGCGCGCGCGTATAGAAGTATCCGGGACCGATTTTGTCATTTTCGCGAGGTCAGGAAAATGGTCTGGAACACCGCCCGCCGGGGCCTTGTCGGAGCCTGTGAACGAGGCCGGGACGACGGACAGCGTAAAGGGTTTTTCGAGAAATAAACTCACGCGCCGCGAGGTATTTCTCGGATACCGAAAAGGCCGCTGGAAAAACAATTTGCGAATAGGCAGAAGAAAAGCCCTCCGGGAGCCGTTTGCACGGCCTCTGGAGGGCTTTGGCTTTTGTGGGTGGGTCCATTTCCCTTCTGCGTTCGGCGGGCCTGTGAAGGGATGTTATAAAAGGCTTTGCTGTTCAAAGTTGGGGTCGCCTGTGGTGTCGATGATCGGGAAAGGGCTGTGGGGCGGCGGCGGGACTGCGGCGTGGAACACTCCGTTTTCGTAGTGCTGGTCGGTCACGCCGTCAAACCATGTAATGTCCCCGTGTTCGTCCTGGGCGGCCTCCATGGCGTCGTGGGCTTGTTCGTAAGTGAAGCCGTCGAAGGTGAGGCGCTGACCGTCGGCAAACTCCGCCACAAGGCGGTGCGCCGGGAAGCATTCGGTTTTCGTTTCGTTCATGGGCAAAAACCTCCTTTTGCCTTTTTGTTTTGTGGTCATGCTTAAAATTATAGCACCTTATCGCATAACATACAACAGCGTTTTGCTACATGGGAAGGAGCGAAAGCTGGGGGAAGTCGGTGCCGTCCTCTACGATTTCCAGGGCGGGAGCGGGAGCCGGGACTGTGATCTCCTCCGGGCTGTCCAGGTGATAGCCGTGGGCGGCCAGCTTGCCGAGGTAGTTTGCGTCCACTCCGTTGATAATGCCGTTCAACACAACGGCTGTTTCGTCGGCGGTGAACAGGGTCCACGCCTCTACGCTGGTAGCGGTTTTGGGCGGGTTGGTGACAAGGGCAAAGAATTTGCCGCCGTCCTCGCGGCGGAAGGGCAAGCGCCGAGTGGTAAAGCCCACGCGGGCGCACTCGTTCTCGTACTCCTTCACGGAGCGGAAGCCGTGATAATCCATTTTGTGGTCCTCCTTTTGGTTTGGGGTTTCGTGGCCCATGAGCGCCCGCCCCAGGTGGGGCGGCTGGACTTCCACCAGCGGCGGCGGTTGCCGTCGGCCTTGCGGGCTTGTTATGCGCCGGGGATAATGCACTGGGGGTAGCCATCAATCCCGGCGGCGGGGTGGATTTCGCCGGCCTTGTCCTCTGCGCTGGGAGTTGCCAGAGGCGCGGCCTCCTGGGTGGCGTCGCCCTGATTGGCGGCGGTGGCCGGTTTTGTGTCAGTGATGCCAAGGATTCTTTTGGCGTCATAGATCGCGTTGCGGGTAAGCTGGCGCTGCCACGCCTCGTTGCGGCGGGACCAGCGGAAGCCATGGGATTTCAGGGCGGCGCGGGTTTCCTCGTCGGGGATTTCGTCGAAGAAGATTTGCAGGCGGTTTTGTTCCATGTTCAGGAAAATCCTGCCGCCGTCAAAATCCAGATTGTTTGCGGCGTCGTCCTTGTGCTGTTCCAGGCTGTCCAGCTTGGCAAGATTCTCCTGTGTGCGCTTGATCTTCCCCCGGAGACTGGAAAGCTCAAAGTCGGGGTAAGGGGTCCGGGCAAAGGCTGGGGCGTTGGCTATGGCCTTGTCCATTTCGGCGGCGGTTTCGTCGGTGAGGTCCCGGAAGCCCTTCATGGTTTTGTGCTTGCGGTAATGGGCGTTCATGGCCTTGCCGCGTTCAAGCTCTGCCTGGAGCTTTTGGAGGCGGTCGGCGTGCAGCTCGCGGGCGTGGGGGTCCGTCGGGTCGATGGGACCGGTGCCCACGCTCTTGATTTTGTTCAAAATGTCCTGGATTTCGTTGTATTCCTTCCACAAGGCATCTTCGCGGGCGTTCTGTTTCTGCTTCTTGCGGGTGGGGAAGTTGGCCGGTCCGCAGACCAGGACGGATGGACAGCTTGCGCCGTTGCGGTTGTGGTCGTTGGTCCATTGGGCAAGGCGGCGGGCGTAGCGGTCCAGAAGCGCGTCCAGCTTCTCGTGATAGAAGGGGCTGACCTTCTGCTTCTGCTGCTCCACCAGGGAGGCGGCCTCGTCCACGGCGGCGCGGTAGCCTGCTGTCGCGCTGCCCTCCTTATAGTCGCTCATGGACATCATGTCGTGGGAACGGCGGACGGTGACTTCGTCTATCGGGTAATACATGGCGTTTCCTCCTACGTTTTGGTTTTGGGGATTTGTGGTTTCCCGCGACGCTCCAGCCGTGGAGCGTTTCAGCCCGTGACCGGCGGGCCATCGTCAGGCGGGTTTTCCGTATTCCGGGTTGGCGTTTACAAATGCCTGGATTTCGTCTTTGGTTTTGAAAAACTCTGTGATATGGGTTTCGCCGGTGGAGAGGTTGCGCTTGTACGCGCCGAAGCGGTAGCCGTCAAAGTAGGCCAAACAATCCTCCGGCAAATAGCTGATGCCGTATTTCGTTCCGTTCGTTGTCATTTTGTGTACCTCCATTTTGCAATTTTGGGTTTTATCGCCCATGAGCGCCCGCCCCAGGTGGGGCGGCTGGACTTCCACCAGCGGCGGCGGATGCCGTCGGCCTTGCGGGCTGTTATGCGTAAACCTTCCCGTTTACGCCGGTTTTGTAGTTCTTGTAGATCATAACCGGATTCGTGAACAGCTTTTCCAGGTCCTCAATATAGGAGGCGGAGAAACAACCGTATTTGGATTTCGTGATCTTGATTTCGCCGTCGTCCTTCAAGATTTCGTTCGTGGCGCTTTCGTCCATGTCCTGCCAGCCCTCAAAGATCATCAGCGAGGAGTTATAAAATCTTCGGCTGTACTTGGTGCGCTTGCGGAAGGGGGTAAATACCATCTTCACAACGTCACTGTGCTGGGCGTAGGTGGTAAAGCTCATGCTGTCAAAGGTGATCTTTTGCGCTACTGGGAAGCCAAACTCGGACAGATAAACAAGGGTGTATCTGTGGCCGTGTTTGAGGTCGGCGGCGTTCATGGCCTTCTGGAGCGGCCCGGCGTACTTCTGGAGCATCCGGTTAAACTCCACCAGGGCGGCGGCCTCATTGGTGACGGTGGCGCTGTCCAGCTCGTCGCCGTCGTCGGTCAGGGCCATAATTTCGATATGGCCGAAGGTGTCGCGGAGGTCGGCGGCGTCAATGGTAATATGGCGCTGCATGGTGTAGCCTCCGCCGATCTCCTCATGGTATAGGGTTTTTGTCATGGTGTTTTGTCCTCCTGTTTTCGTTTCGGGTTTTGGTTTCCCGCGACGCTCCAAGGCTGGAGCGTTTCGGCCCGTGACCGGCGGGCCATCATCAGGCGGGTCAGATTTTGAAATACCACGCGGAACGCTTGCCGGACCACTTGCCGCCCATGGCCTCGATCTCGTCCTTGTGGGCGTCGTTCTCCATCGTCAGCCATACAACCGGCGCGGCGGTCTGTGCGCCCTTGACCGTGGCCGCGACGCCATCCAGGGCGGCCAGCTTCTCCACCAGGGCGGCGGCCTTGTCGGCGGGGGTCTGCTCCTGGGCGCTCTCCTCGGCGGCGGGCTGGGGTTCCGGCTGGGCGTTCAAGCGTTCCGTCAGGGCCTCGATCTGGCGGCGCAGCTCCTCGGCCTCAATGTGCTTTTCCGCGTACTGCTGGCGAAGCTGTTCGTTTTTGCGCTGGAGCTGGGCGGCCTCCGCCTCGCGGCTGTTGCGCTCGGCCTCCAGGCGGCGGGCCGTCTCCTGCCAGTCGTCGCGCTCCTTGCGGGCACGGGTCAATTTTTCATCGGCGGATTCCTGGGGCTTGTCGGTGAAATAGGCGCGGACGGCGGCGGGAACGCGGCTTTTTGTCTCGTCAATCCGCACAGGGAGAATCATGGCCTGCGGCTCGTCGCCGCTATAGACTACCATGGGGGAAACGGCGTTTTTGCCCTTGCGGGGGAGATCGGCGGAGATAATCGCGGCATAGTCGGAGTTAAACCCGGCTACAAAGTCGCCGCTCTCGCTGTAGTAGGGGGCAATTTTGGCCTTGGTGCCCTTGGCGCAGGGGTCCACCAGGAAGGGGGCGGGGGTCAGATCGTGGACGGCCTCGCGGGCGGCGTCGGCCAGGGCTTTCACCATGTCCAGCGGCTCGCGGGCGGTGTCCGTCTCGCCCTCGTAGATCACGAAATTGCCCGCCTCGCGCTGGGTGACGGGGCGGACCAGGGCGTCATACTCCACCGGGTTGAGCTTGACCAAGAAATAGCCGTTACAGACGTAAACGGCGTTGTTCTCCTCGTCCGTGCGGACGTGGATGCGCTCGGTGGCTTTCAGGCTCCGGGTCAGGGCGGCGGTGTAGCTGCTGTACTTCAAAACGGTGTTCTTGCTGGCTTTCATGTTGTAAACCTCCTGTTTTTTGTCGGCGTTGTTGATGTTGTCCGGGCTTTGGTTTCCCGTGACGCTCCGGGGCTGGAGCGTTTCGGCCCGTGACCGGCGGGCCATCGTCAGACGGGTTTACTTCTTGGCGGCCTGGGAAAGCTGCTCCTCGGTGAATCCGTGGGCAAGGGCGGCGTTGTAAATAATTTGGCTGTTTGTCATGGCGTTGTGTCCTTTCCGGCCTGCTGGCCTGTCGTGGTGTGTGGGTTCGGGGTTTGGTCTCCCGTGACGCTCCAGGACTGGAGCGTTTCGGCCCGTGACCGGCGGGCCATCGTCAGACGGGGGAAGTTTTAAGCGGCCCAGGGGCAGCGGCGGCCAGTGCTGCGGAAGAATCCGGTCCACTCGTCGCCCTTTGCCAGGAAGCGGCGGGCGTTGTCCTCGGCCCTCCAGCCGATGGAGGCGCAGACCTGCCAGCGGTTCCGCTTCTCGTAGCGGTTCATAGCCTTTGCCATAGCAATTACGGCGTTCACGTCGGCGGAAACGACCTCGCAGGCACTCCGCAGAGCGTAGAAGGTGCATTTGCTGGCGGTTTCCTTCTGGCAGTACGCGCCGTACTCCTCCGGCTTCATGCTGGGGACCCATCCGCCCTTGAAGGTCAGGCAGAAAACGCGGTATTCATTTTCCGCGTTCAGGTATTCTTGCGCCATGTCCAGGAGGGATTTCACGTTGTAACTGTTTTTCATGGTCTTATGTCCTTTCCGGCTTTCGCCTGTCAAAATTGGCTTATTGCGTCATGGGGTGCCGCCGCTTTATGCGGTGCGACGGCTCCAGGGTATCCGCGCCGGTCTCCGGCTGTACTTGCTTTCCCTTGGCCCGCTGCTGTGTGTCTTGCGGACTTCTCCGGGTCTGCGTTCCTGCCGTGCCGGGATTCGGTTGTCAAGGTGCTGTGGCGTTTCGGAACTGTTGCGTTCCGCTTGCCATGGCCGTATGATAGCACTGTTGCGTTCCATTTGTCAAGCCTGAATTTTCGGTTTCTCCGATTTGCACAAAAACTGTTGCGTTCCATTGTGCAGGTTGCACTGTTGCGTTCTGCCGCGCTATATGGTAATATAAAACCACCCACGAAAGGGGGGATAATATGCCGGTATCGGAAAACAAGAGAAAAAGCCTTGACCGGTACAATGCGACTTGCGATTATATCAGCATCAGGCCGAAGAAAGACACCGGGCAGGAAATACGGACAGCGGCAGAGCAAGCGGGGCAAAGTTTACAAGGCTATATCTTGCAAGCGTGCCGGGAACGGATGGAGCGCGACCGGGCCGCCGATCTGGAGCGGGACGGCAAAACAGAATAGACCGGAAAAGTAGCAGGGCGGGCCGTGTGGCCTGCCCTGTTTTTCTGCGTCCAGAATTTCCAGTTAATTTTTTCCAGCCGTGGGGGGACTATAGGGGGGCGTTAATATACCAGGTAATAAGACTTAGACCGTGCGCGTAAAATACCTCGCCGGAAAAATCGCTGGAAATTTTCGGGGCATTTTTCCCGGCGTTTTCTGTGCGGCGTTCCGTGGCGGCGGGCCGCTCCGGCAGATCAGCAGGCAGGCAAGAGGCCAGCCGAAAGCACAGCACAGGGGCCGCCCACCCTCCAGGGGGGACCGGCAGACGGCAGGAGCGGCGGCCCACGATGGCGGCCAGCTTCCAGCCCTCCGGCAGCACAGCCCACCAGGGCGGCGGCATCCGGGCAATAGGCCACAGCCGGACGGCCAGCAGGGGGCGCGGCCTCCGGGCGTGGCACGCGGCCAGCAGGCAGACGGCCAGCCGGTCACAGCACAGGGCCACGGCCTCCAGCCCACAGCCGCACAGCACAGCCCACCAGGGGCACAGCCTCCAGGCCATAGCAGCACAGCCCACCACAGGCCACCACAGGCCACAGCCAGCAGGCAGGAGCCACAGCACCCGGCCCACCGGCCAGCCGATCACAGGCGCAGAGCCACAGCCCACAGCCAGCGACTACACAGCACAGCCCACAGGCAACAGCCCAACAGCCAGCCAGGAGCCAACAGGCGCGACAAACCAAAACGCCCGCGCCCGCTTCCAACTAAACGCGCCCGCGCCCGAATCAAAACGCGCCCGCGTGCGCGTAGGTACTCCCGGCGGCCTCCGTAAACCCTGCGGGTGCGGAGGCGCAAAATTTTTTTAGGTATGAGGGCAATTTTTTCACTTCCCCCGGCCCCGGCTGAAAAAAGTAGAGGGGGGTCAAAAAATCGGTGGGGCAAATGGGGGAGTGGGAAATGTTAAATTTTTATGAATGAGCAGAAGTGAGCAGATTTCCGTGCTATATTGGTAGCGTGAATAATTGGCCTGCGGCGGAAACGCTGCGGGCCTTTTCCATTTCTGCGGCCTGCGCCTGCCGAAGCCTTGCGTCCCTGCGTAGGGTATATGTAGGCAGGGCGGGCCGCCGCCATTGGAGGGGGTGCGGCGGATATGCCGAAGCGGAGCGAGAAACGCGACACCGCCAAGGCTGAATACGTCGAGCGCCGGAGCCGTGGCGAGAAGGTCAACCTGCGGGAATTTGCCGATGCACTGGGCGTCAACTATAAGACCTTGCGGGACTGGAAGCGTATGGACGAGTGGGACGAAGCTGTGCCGCCGCCGCCGAAAAGGAAGCGGGGCGGGCAGCCTGGGAACACGAACAGCAAAGGAAAGAAAAATGCGGCGGGGTCCCATCCGGGAGCACCGCCGCACAATAAGAACGCCGAGAAGGACGGGGCATACAGCACCGTCTTTTTTGATGGCCTAACCGACGAGGAAAAAGCGATGATCGAGCAGACGCCGCTAAAGAGCAAGGCCGCGCTGGAGCATGAAATGAAAATCCTGAAATTCCGGGAGAACAAAATCCTGTTAAAGATCAAGGAGTATGAGGAAGCGGCAGAGGATGCCCTATATGTAAGCAGCGTTTTAGATATGCGGGAGCCGAGGGGCGGCAAGGACGGTGTGAAGCAGACCATGGGTATGTACACGAAGGACAGCGCCTTTAACCGTGTGATGAAGCTCCAGGAAGCTCTCTATAAAATCCAGGGCCGCATTGCCAAGATCGCGGACAGCCTACGAATGATGGAGGAATTTGACATCAAGATTGGGCTGGAGAAGGAGCGGCTTGAAATTCTGCGGATGCGGGCTACGGGCATTGTCGAGACACCAGACGGCGAGGACGGGCCGGACGACCTGGGCGACGTTGAAATTGAGGACGAGCAACCAGAAGAAAGTGGGGAAAAGCCTTGAAACTTTGCACGGATAAAGTAGTGGCGGACTGGCTGGCACTGACGCCGCGCCGTGTGCGGCAGCTCCGGGACGAGGGCGTGCTGATTGAGAAATCGCCGGGGCTTTATGATCTCCGGGTGTCGGTGATACGATACATCGACTATACACGCAAGGGCAAGCGGGCGGACTTGCAGGACGAGCGGGCGCTGCTTGCGAAAGCGAAGCGCGAGACGGCGGAAATGGATAACGCGCTGCGGCGCGGTGAACTGCACAAAACGGAGGAGCTGGAGGGCGGAATCAAAACCATACTTCTGAACTTCCGTAGCCGCATGATGGTCATGCCAGCGAAAGAAGCGCCAAAACTGGCACAGCTTGGGGGCGACCAGGGGAAAATCTTTGACGAGCTGGACCGCGCTGTATGTGAATTGCTGGAGCAGCTGAAAGGACTTGACCTGACACTCATACTGTCCGGCGGAGAGGGCGAGGACGGGGAAGCAAATGAAGAAGCCGAAGAATCCGTGTAAAGGATGTATATGGGGGTCAAGAATCAGCGAGGGGCTGATCTTCTGCCCATTTCACCGTTGCGTGAAGGGGAGGATAGAAACCGGAAAGGACAGAAAGCGGAATGAACAGCATGGAGGAGGACCTGCTAAAACTGGAAATGGAGCAGACACTAAAACAGGCGGAGGAAGCTCTTAGAGAGATACGCAGGGATACCGAGCCGGAGAAAAAGGCACGGGCAGTTGAACTTGCGCCGCAGACCGCAGAACTGTTTGCCCGGTGCCTGTCTGTTTTGAAGCCGCCGCCGGAGCTGACGCTTTCCCAGTGGGCGGATATGTACCGGATGTTACCGGCGGAAAGCAGCGCCTCTCCTGGGCGCTGGCACACGGACAACGCGCCGTACCAGCGGGAGATCATGGACGCAATGGGCGACCCTCATGTGCGCAAGGTGGTCCTTATGACTGCCGCACAGATCGGGAAAACGGCCATGCTTATCAATGTGCTGGGCTACTATATGCACTACTACCCAGCACCCATTATGGTGATCGAGCCGACGCTGGAAATGGGGCAGTCGTTTTCCAAAGATAACCTTGCTCCAACGATACGGGATACGCCGGTGCTACGGGTGCTGGTGGACACAAAAAGCCGGTACAGCGGAAACACCATTTTGAAGAAGAACTTCCCAGGCGGCCACGTTACCATTGTCGGGGCGAACAGCGCGGCGGGACTTGCCATGCGGCCTATCAAGGTTCTGCTGGCGGACGAGGTAGACCGATACCCTCCCAGTGCCGGAACGGAGGGCGACCCGCTTATGCTGGCGCAGAAGCGGCAGACGACCTTTTGGGATAAAAAGACTATCATCGTCTCCACACCCACCATCAAAGGGCACAGCCGGATTGAAACGGAGTTTTTGAAAAGCACACAGGAGGAGTGGACGGTCCCCTGCCCTGGGTGCGGACACTACCAGCCGCTTGTGTGGCGGGGTATCAAGTACGACAAAGAGGACCTTAGTAAACCAATCGTGTATGAATGCGAGCGGTGCGGAGAAGTGTTTGGGGAATACGAGTGGAAGCAACAGGGCCAGAAGGGCCGGTTCCGTGCGGAAAATCCGGGGGCGGAAGCGCGGGGCTTCCACCTGAACACACTTTCCTCCAGCTTTTGCGGCTGGAAAGAAGTGGTGGAGAAGTTTGTGCTGGCCGACGAGCAGCGCAAGCAAGGCGACCTGGAGAAGCTGAAAGCCTGGACGAATACCGAGCTTGGGGAAAGCTGGGAAGAGCCAGGAACCCGGATTGACGGGACGGAGCTTTTCAACCGCCGGGAGATTTACGACGCGGAAGTGCCGGAGGGCGTGATCGTGCTGACCGCCGGTGTGGACGTGCAAAAGGACCGCTTCGAGGTAGAAGTGGTGGGCTGGGGCGTTGGCAAGGAAAGCTGGGGCGTCCGATACACCAAAATTTGGGGCGACGTGCTGAAAGAACAGGCGTGGGAGGACCTGGACCGTTTTCTCCTCTCCCCGTTCTACAAGAAGGACGGGACGGCACTGACCATCACCTGCACCTGTATAGACAGCGGCTACCAGTCCAATACCGTGTGCTCCTTCGCCAAGGAGCGGACATACCGGCGGGTATTTGCCGTCAAGGGCAAGGGCGGCATGGGCGTCCCCTACATACCGAAAGAAACGAGGAGCAACCGGGAGGGTGCTCCTCTCTTTACGCTGGGCGTGGACGCCGGAAAGACGCTCCTGTTTCAACGGTTGAAGGTGCCGGAGCCGGGGCCGAACTACTGCCATTTCCCCATGAACGAGGAGGCAGGATACAACGAGGACTACTTTACCGGGCTGACCGCCGAGCAGATGGTGAACCACTGGCGGCGCGGCGTACTGGTGAGCGCATGGGTGCCACGGGAAGGGAACGAGTTTAAGCGGAACGAGCCGCTGGACCTTCGGGACTACGCGCAGGCGGCAATGGAAATCCTGGGGCCGGACATTCTGAAAGCGCCTGTACCGGGCGAGGAAGTGGAGCGGCAGAAGCGCAGAGCTACCCGGCGGCGGGGCAGATTCAGCGGGATATAGCAAGGAGGACCACCAATGGCGATTTTCAGCAAAAAGCTATGCGAGCAAAAACTGAATACCTGGCTGGCGGCGGAGGAGGCCATTGCCACCGGCCAGAGCTACCAGATGGGGACCCGTATGCTGACCCGCGCCAACCTGAAACAAGTGCGGGAGGAAATGGAATACTGGGCCGGGAAACTGGCCGAGGCGGAAGCGGCGGAGCAGCGGGGCGGCAGGAACCGTATCTTCCAGTTTGTCCCACAGGATACATAAGGGGGGCGGAGACGTGTACAAGGAACAAGCGACCGGGCTTATCTTGCCGGATGGCGTAAAGAGCAGCAGAGCGATACGGCAGGCGGCGGCGGCGCGGGCGGCGATCTCCGTTATCAACAGCGGGTATTCCCACTACGGTGCAAGCCGCGACAAAGCCAATATGCGGGGCTGGAACTCTTACAGCGGGAGTGCCAAGGAGGACATTGAGGATAACCTGGACCTCCTGCGGCAGAGGAGCCGGGACGCATATATGGGCATCCCGTCGGCCACCGCCGCGTTAAAGACGTTACGAACAAACGTGATTGCCGGGGGCCTCATGCCCTCCCCGCAGATTGACGGGGACTACCTCAAAATGACGAGCGGGCAGGTGGAGGAGCTGCAAGCGCAAATCCTCCGGGAGTTCTCCCTGTGGGCGGATTCCACCGCCTGCGACGCCGACCGGGTGGACGACTTCTACGGTCTACAGCAGCTTGCCTTTTTAAGCTCCATGATGAACGGGGACGCTTTCGCTACCCTGACTTTGAAAACGAGGCCGCAACAGCCCTATGACCTCCGGGTGCGGCTGATCGAGGCGGACCGGGTGTGTTCTCCAAACTATAGAGATCGGCTGACGCCGGGGAAAGTGCTGGGCCGGGACGTGGAGAGCATCGTGCAGGGCGTGGAGACAGACGGGGACGGAGAGGTAATCGCCTACTGGATTGCCAACAGGCACCCGCGTTCCTACACCACGCTAAAGGCCCAGGACTGGAAACGGGTCGAGGCTTACGGGAAGAAAACCGGAATGAGGCAGGTCCTCCACATCATGCAGAGGGAGCGGGCTGGACAGCGGCGTGGCGTACCCGTTCTGGCTCCGGTGCTGGAGACGCTGAAACAGCTGGAGCGGTACGCCGACGCGGAGACGACGGCGGCCCTGCTGGGCGCGATCTTCACCGTGTTTGTGAAAAAGGGCAGCATCACCGACGAAGGGCCGTTTGGTCAGATGATGCGGGACGAGCTGTTAAAGCGCATGACCGGCGGCGGGGAGCGGGACCCTAACGACTTGGAGCTGGGCGCGGGCCTCATTATGGACCTGGAAATGGGCGAGAGTGTGGACACGGTGGAGACACAGCACCCGCACTCCGGCTATGACACGTTTATGATGGCCCGGATGAAGCAAGTGAGTGCCGCTATGGAAATCCCCGTGAATGTGCTGTACAAGCACTTCGATGTCAATTTCTCCTGCGCCCGTGGCGCTCTCAATGAGTTTTGGCGGAGCTGCGGCATGATGCGGGACAACTTTGCGGAGGACTTTTGCCAGCCGGTCTATGAAATGTGGTTCACGGAGGCTGTGGCGCGGGGGAGAATCGACGCGCCGGGATTTTTCGACGACCCGGCCACCCGCAAGGCGTATATGGATTGCAAATGGAACGGACCGGCGCGAACGGCCATGAATCCGTCCCAGGAGGTCGAGGCGGCGGTGAAACGGGTGGAAAATGGGTTCTCCACGGCAGCGGAGGAGACGGCCCAGCTCACCGGCGGAGACTACAACCGGAATATCCGGCAGCGGCTTGTAGAGGCCGAGCGCAAGCGGAAAGTCACAGAGGCGGGTACACCGCCACAGCTCCAGGGACAGCAGGAGCCGCCGGGAGGCGGGAAGCAGCAAGAGGAGGGAAAACAAAATGCCTAAGAAATTCTGGCAATTCAGAAATCAGGCGGATGGGAGCGGGGAACTGTTGCTGTACGGAAGCATTGCGGGGGAAAAGAGCTGGTACAGCGACGATGTGACGCCCAAGCAGTTTGCCGAGGACCTGGCCGCACTGGGGACGGTCAGTAACATCACCGTTCGTATCAACAGCGGCGGCGGGGATGTGTTCGCTGCGCAGACCATCGGAAATTTGCTGGAGCAGCACCCGGCGACGGTGACAGCGCGGATTGACGGTGTGTGTGCAAGCGCGGCGACAGTTGTTACCAGTCATTGCAACAAGGTTATTGCGGCCAATGACAGTACCTACATGGTGCATCCGGTAAGTATGTACTGCGGGTACGCCAACGAAACAGACCTGCAAAAATACCTGGAGGCACTGGCGACCATCAAGGAAAACATCATCAGCCTTTACGCCAAAAAGACCGGGCGGACTAAGGATGAAGTGACCGCCTGGATGGATGCAGAAAGCTGGTGGACCGGACCGCAGGCCAAGGAAAACGGCTTTGTGGACGAGCTGACCGACGAAGAGGACGGCGCTACCTATGAAAATAGGGGCGGCGTTCTTTTTGTAAACAGCGTCAGCATGGGGGCGGAGTTCGACAAGGCCCCGGAGTTTGTGCGAAACCGCGTGCAGCGGGTCGTAAATATTACACCGCCTGCGCAGGCGCAGGACAATCAACCGGCGGGACAGCCGGAAAAACAACAGGAGGTACAGGACATGGACATCAAGACCGTGGACGACCTGCGGAAAGCCTATCCCGCACTGGTTGACCAAATCGAGCAGGCAGCGGCGGAGGCCGCCACCAACGCCGAGCGGGAGCGCATCAAGGGCATTGAGGATGTGGCCCTTCCGGGCAGCGAGGAGCTGACGGCAGAGGCCAAGTTCACCAAGCCCTTGAGCGTGAGCGATTTTGCCGTGGCGCTGGTGAAGGGGGCCAAGACCAAGGGCGCGGCCTTCTTGGACGCCATGCGCGAGGATGGCGAGGAGAGCGGGGCCGGTGACGTGGGCAACACGCCCGCCCCGGAGGACAAAGACGCTGTGAGCGCCGCCAAGGCCCGCGCCAAGGCGGACGCCGAGGCGTATCTGGAGAGCAAGAAAGGGAGGAAGTAAGCTATGCGCGAGCTGATGAACAAGGCCGGGGAAACCGGCCAGGACAACCTGATTGCCGGGGTATCCCCCCCTACGGAGTTTACCGGAATCAAAATTGCCGCCGGACAGGGCAAGCTCCTGCGCGGGACGGTGCTGGCGGAGAGCGACGCCGGATGTGTAATGCTGGGCACCGAGACGACCGGCAAGGCCGCCTATATCTTGGCCGACGACGTGGACGCCACGGAGGAGATCGGGACGGCTGCCTACCGCGCCGGTAACTTCAACACCAAGGCCCTGATCGTGGCGGAGGGCTACGAG
>CAJUTB010000044.1:17825-18660 GCA_910589315.1 uncultured Oscillibacter sp.
CGAGCTGACCGAGGCGGACCGGGACAGCCTGCGGAAATACCGCATTGTCCTGAATGACAATATGCAGTAACAGGAGGGACCGAGCATGAATATCTACGAGACAATCTATATGCTGGCGGCCATTGAGGAGCTGCCGCTGGAGCACACCTTCTTCAAGAGCCGCTACTTCCCCACGGACGACATGATGGACGTGTTCAACACCAGCAAGGTCCTTGCGGACTACCGGGAGGGCAAGCGGAAGAAAGCGCCCTTTGTGGTCCCGCGCATTGGAAGCGTGCCCGTGGGACGCGAGGGCTTCAAGACCTACGAGCTGGAACCTGCGTACATCGGCCTGTCCATGCCTCTGACCATCGACCAGCTCCAGAAACGGGGCTTCGGGGAGAGCATCATGTCCGGCATGACGCCGGAGGAGCGGGCAAGGCACTTGCAGCTCCATGACATGGAGGAGCTGTCCGCCCGCATCAGCCGGACGGAGGAGTGGATGGCCTGCCAGACCATGCTCAACAACGGGTGCATTATGCGCCACGAGACGGACAAAGAGGGCGTGTACGAGGACGTGGAAGTGAAGTTCTACGACGAGGCGACCAACCCCGCCCTGTTCACCCCCGCCGCCGCATGGAAGCACAGCACCATTGACACCAAGGGACAGATCACCGTGGGAAACTGGTACGAGGACATCTACCAGATGGTGGCGAAGCAGAAGCGGCGCGGTATGCCCGCGACCGATCTTCTGGTGTCCTCCGACGTGGGCGCGTTTCTCATGGAGGACCCGTGGGTTATCCGTATGCTGGACAACCGGCGGGTGGAGATGGGCCGCATCCAGCCCACGGAGCTG
>CAJUTB010000045.1 GCA_910589315.1 uncultured Oscillibacter sp.
ACAGCGAGTGCATCATCGCCGTGAACAAGAACGACACCGCCCCGATCTTCGAGATTGCGGACTATGGCATCTGCGGCGACCTGTTCAAAGTCACCCCCATGCTGACGGAAGCCATCCGCGCCGCGAAGGCTGCGAAATAAGTCATAAAGTGCAAATCAAAAAGCCGCCCGCCGGAAATTTTCCAGCGGACGGCTTTTCCTTTGTTGTTTATTTGCTCAGGCCCAGCAGCTTCAGCACAAACTGGTATTCCTCCATATCAGGATTTGTAAAGAACCATATACCCCGTCCGGTGTTCTCAACCCAGCACCAATCTTCTTCGTCTTCAAAGTCTCCGTCATATTGCATCTCAAATTCCCCGTCCTCGCTGTTAAAGGTTCTCTCTACGATGTCAAACGTTTTTGTTTTGTCATTGTAATGAGAGAGCCGCGCGGTGAAAATCAAAGGCTCATCCCGTTCGCCCCAGCCGATCTTGCGAAGTTCCTCGACATCCTCCAGAGAAATTCCGGGCTCGTCGATGTCCTCCTCCTCGTTGCTGTGATAACACCGCCAGCCGTCGGGAGAAATATGAATGCGTTCTCCGCCCCGGTAGTAGGAAACGCCGAACTCTACGGCGTCCTTGCCGCTGTCTCCCGGTTTGGAATAGAGAATATTCCGAAAATCATTGGCCTCCAAGGAGTGGTCCGAATAAACCGCTTCCAGTTCCGGCGCGAAGTCCACAAATTCCTGAAAACACTCCGGCATACCCGTGATATTCCCGGAGCTGCCTGTGTCGATTCGAAGTTCCGCCCTGCCGCCGTCTTCCCGCAGCGCGTGCAGCTCGTCAAGACAATAACGCCAGTCCTCCACAACATATCGGTACTCCTCGCTGTTTTCCAGTGCAAGAACCGCCTCGTTCAGTTTTTTCACGCTCTCCTTTGGCCCCTGGAAAAACATACTCCACAATCCTTGCATGAAATGACCTCCTCTGACTGAAATACTTATGTACGATTGAAAATGTATACAGTATAACACTGTCCCCTCCCTGTGTCAAGCGAAAGGCTCTTTCATCCTCCGTTTCCCCGGTTGTTTTTCATATAACCAAGGGGTTTCTTACGTCCAATCTTACAAAACTGTAAGGTACGCCCCCAAAACTGTAAGACAAATCCATGGCTGGCGGTTGCGGAACCTGTTACAATAGAGCCAGAATCCAACAAGGAGGCGCTTGCCATGACATTGTTAGAAGTGCAGCATCTGCAAAAGATTTATACGACCCGTTTCAGCGGAACCCAGGTCAAGGCCCTGGCGGACGTGAACTTTTCCGTAGAGCCGGGCGAATACGTTGCCATCATGGGCGAATCCGGGTCCGGCAAAACGACCCTGCTGAACATCCTTGCCGCCCTGGACCGCCCCACCGCGGGAGATGTGTTCCTGAACGGACGGCCCCTCTCCGCCATCCGGGAACGGGATCTGGCGGCGTTCCGGCGGTCGCACCTGGGCTTTGTCTTTCAGGACTTCAACCTGCTGGACACATTCTCGCTCCAGGACAACATTTTTCTTCCCCTGGTTCTGGCCGGGACCGGCTACCAGGAAATGCGGAAGAAAATCCAGCCCCTGGCGGAACAGCTGGGAATCAGCCAGCTGCTTACCAAATACCCTTACGAGGTCTCCGGCGGACAAAAACAGCGGGCGGCAGTAGCCCGGGCCCTAATTACGGAACCCCAGCTGATTCTGGCCGACGAGCCTACCGGCGCGCTGGATTCCCGCGCCTCCGACAACCTTCTGGAGCTGTTCGGCGCAATCAACGAGGGTGGTCAGACCATCGTCATGGTAACGCACTCCGTCAAGGCCGCCAGCCATGCCAAGCGGGTTTTATTCCTGCGGGACGGTGAGGTCTACCACCAGCTCTACCGGGGCGGCCAGACGCCGGAGGCGCAGTTCGCTAAGATTTCGGACACGCTGACAGTGTTGACGCAAGGCGGTGAGCCGCGTGCGTAAATTTGGTTTCTTTCCCCGCCTGGCTTTGGTGAATCTGGTGCGGAACGGGCGGTTTTACGGCCCCTACCTCCTCTCCTGCGGCGCGACGGCGGCCATGTTTTACATCCTTCAGTTCCTGGGCCGCAACGAGGGTCTGGACAATGTTCGGGGCGCGATGTATCTCAAATCCTTTGCCAGCATCGGCTGTTTTGTGGCCGCGCTGCTGGCGGCAGTCATGCTGCTGTATGCCAATAGTTTTGTCATGAAACGGCGTCAGCGGGAGCTGGGCCTGTACAACGTACTGGGTCTGGAAAAACGGCACATCGCGCAGGTATGCTTCTGGGAAACGCTGCTGTGCGCGGCGGTGGGCATTACGGGCGGCGTGGCGGCTGGAGTGCTGCTGTCCAAGGCGATGCTTCTCCTCCTGCTGAAAACCGCCCGGATGGCGGTGCAGTTCGGCATGGATGTTTCCTGGGAGGGCGTTTCCAATACGGTGCAGCTGTTCGGCGTACTCTTTCTGTTGACGCTGGCAACAAATCTGTACCGGATAGGCAAATCCAAGCCGGTGGAGCTGCTCCACAGCGCGCAGGCCGGCGAGCGGGAACCGCGGACGAAATGGCTGCTGGTGCTCCTGGGCGTGCTGACGTTGGGAGCCGGTTACGTCATTGCCGCCGTCACACAGAATCCCATCGAGGCCATGATGTTGTTTTTCGTGGCGGTGATTTTGGTGATCATTGGCACCTATTGCCTGTTTACCGCCGGTTCGATTGCGATTTTGAAGCGTCTGCGGGCAAAGCCGAAATTCTATTATCAAACCCGGCATTTCACCGCCGTCTCGGGCCTTCTGTACCGCATGAAGCAGAACGCCGTCGGTCTGGCCAGCATCTGCATTCTCTCCACGATGGTTCTGGTGACGGTCTCCACGACGGTCTGCCTGAATATCGGCCTGGAGAATTCTCTGAACACGATGTTTCCCTATGACCTGGAATTTATCCAGGACCCGGAAAAACAGCCGGGGGATTCCATGGCGTACCTGCAAACTATCAAGGAGGCGGTTGAGGCGGAGAAATGCGCGGTGGAAATGCGGTATTATAACCGCTACTGGGCTTACTGCGGCGTCCGCGGGAACGAAATAGCCCTGCGGCTGGACGAGAACTGCATCCGCACGGAATTGGAAATTGTCACCGCAGCGGACTATGGCCGCCTGACCGGACAGAATGTGATTCTTGCGCCGGATGAAGTGCTGCTTTACAACCAGGGTCTGGAAGAGTTTCCCAATGACTTTGCCATTTCGGCCCAGTTCGGGGAAACCGCGTATCCCTTCCACGTCCGGGATACGATATCGGATTATATCCATCACGGAAACACAATGATGATCGTAGGGAATGAACCCTTATTGTTCCTGGTGGTGGCGGACGAGGCGGCAGCAAACGCGATCCTGGATCTGGACCGCAGCCGCGGCGGCGCACAGTTCCGCGTCCAGATGAACCTGACCAGCGAGAATCATGCTGGGAAACTGGCCCAGTCCGAGGCGGTGATTCTACGTTTGAGTAAATTGGAAGGCGGAATCGGCTCTGTCAGCAAGCAGGACAACGCGATTGATTTCTATGCCATGTACGGCGGATTCCTGTTCCTGGGGATTTTCCTTGGCGCGCTGTTTCTGCTGGCTACCGTGCTGATTATGTACTACAAGCAGATTTCCGAAGG
Source organism: uncultured Oscillibacter sp. (assembly GCA_910589315.1). Classification (GTDB taxonomy): domain Bacteria; phylum Bacillota; class Clostridia; order Oscillospirales; family Oscillospiraceae; genus Oscillibacter. The sequence continues at coordinate 3,661 of CAJUTB010000045.1, forward strand.
CTATGAGGACCAGCGGCGGTTCCAGATCATGCGTCAGGTGGGCATGACAAACCGGGAGGTTCAGGGCTCCATTCACAGTCATATTCTGCTGGTGTTCTTCCTGCCTCTGGGCGCGGCGGGGGTCCATATTCTGGCGGCGTTCCCCATGCTGTCCCGGCTGCTTCAGCTGTTCCAGATCACGGATGTAAAACTGTTTGCCGCCTGCGCCGGCGGGACGATGCTGGTATTCTGTGCCATTTACGCCCTGGTATTTCTCCTGACGGCCCGGACGTATGGCCGGATTGTAGGCGCATCGGAGCGGCGTTGACCGTTCCGGCCCGGCTGGGGCTTTGATCCCCTGGCCGGGCCTTTTTGCAAATCTTTCAAATGTGTTAGAATTCGGAAAGAATGTGGACAGATTTTTGTGCTATATTGATAGAAATGAAAAAACCGGCTGGAAAGACGGAAATTTGTACCTGATTTGTAACCTTCTCCCGGCCCCCCTGTGCTATTCTTTGGGATATCCCGGGAAATTCCCAGTAAAAAAATTGGCGGCGGCCCCTTGACAATGTGTATTAACTGTATTATTATATCTAATACGATAGTACAATAACACAGGTCGGAAAATTTTTCCGCCCTATTTGAAGAAACTATCTCCGCTGTCTCGTTATATAGACAGACAAGGGCAAAGAATCGAGGAATGTGCGATGAAAATTTTGATTACTTCTGATTGGTATATCCCCGCGGTGAACGGCGTCGTCACCTCGGTAAAAAATCTGCGGCAGGAGCTGGAACGCCGGGGACATGAAGTCCGTATCCTGACCCTGTCCCAAACCACCCGCTCCGGCGAGCGGGACGGCGTGACCTACCTTGGCTCCGTGGCCGCCGGACTGATCTATCCCGGCGCGCGGCTTCGGACGGCCCTGGGCGGCAAGTGGGTCCGGGAACTGGTGGAATGGGGTCCGGACGTGGTCCATTCCCAGTGCGAATTCTCCACCTTCTTTCTGGCCCGGCGGATTGCGGAGGAATTGGATATCCCGCTGATTCATACTTATCACACCGTTTACGAAGACTACACCCATTATTTCTCTCCCAGCGTTCATTTCGGCAAAAAGGCCGCCGCAATTTTCACCCGCTGGGTGGCCCGCCACACAGACTGCCTGATAGCCCCCACGGGAAAAGTCCGGATGCTGCTGCAAAACTACCAGGTGGAACGGCCCGTGTTTGTGGTGCCCTCGGGCATCGACCTGGACCGGTTCCGCAGCGAGCCGGACCCGCTGCGGACGGCTGTGCTGAAAGCGAGCCTGAACATTCCCCAGGAACATACGGTTCTGGTATTTGTGGGCCGTCTGGCGGAGGAAAAAAATCTGTCCGAGCTTCTGCGCTTCCGCGCAAACCTTGGTCCCGGCGGCGTGACGCTCCTGCTGGTGGGCGACGGCCCCGACCGGCAGCGTCTGGAGGCGGAAGCCGCCGCGCTGGGTCTGGAAACGCCGGACGTGGTGTTTGCGGGCATGGTGGCGGCGGAACAGATTGCGGACTGGTATCAGCTGGGCGATCTGTTCGTGAACGCCTCCACCAGCGAAACCCAGGGCCTGACCTATGCGGAAGCCCTGGCGGCGGGAGTGCCGGTGCTGTGCCGGGCGGACCCGTGTCTGACGGGCGTGGTCCGGGACGGCGAAAACGGCTGGCAGTACCGAGGGGAAGAGGATTTCCGGCGGAAGCTGGATAACTTCCTGGCCCATCCGCACCGCCGGGAGCAGATCTCCCGGCAGGCCCGGCAGTCGGCGGAGGAATATTCCGCGAAGCGTTTTGCAGAGCGGGTGGAAGCGATTTATCTGGAACAGATTGCGCGGTGTACAGTGAGGGGGATTCCGGCATGAAACAGGAGCCTGTTGAGAAAAAGGTGTTGCAGATCGCTTCGGCGGCGGGCTTTGTGATCTGCATATTGGTCGCCGTTTGGGGCTGGCAGACCGGCGTTTTGACTTCTCAGGAGAAATTACAGGCGTTGGTGGAAAAGTGCGGTCCGGCTGGCGCGCTGCTGTTTACGGTGTTCCAGGCGGTGCAGGTCGTGATTCCGATTTTGCCGGGCGGCCTTGGCTGTCTGGTTGGCGTGATATTGTTTGGCCCGATTTGGGGCTTTGCGTATAATTATATGGGGATTTGCGTGGGTTCCCTGATGGCTTTTGCAGTGGCCAGGAGCTGCGGAAAACCACTGTTGTCTCTGCTGTTCTCGGAAAAGATGATTCAAAAATACAGCTGCTGGGCGGAGGAACGGGACCGCTTTGCCCGCCTGTTTGCTCTGGCGATTTTCCTGCCGGTAGCTCCGGATGATTTCCTGTGCTACCTGGCGGGGACTACCGACATGAGCTGGCGGAAGTACACGGCGATTATTCTGCTGGGCAAGCCCTTTGCTATCGCGCTGTACAGCCTGGGTCTGACCGCGCTCTGGCAAACGCTGACAGGCTGACCCGGGGACGCCGTTCCCGGACGCTGGCCGCACTCCGAAGGGGCTGGAAAAGCGGGCGGAAGTTTTATAGAATTTGCCGTCATAGTCTGGCGGTTTTTGTGGAAAAATAGTCATATCACGACGAAAAAAAGCGGGAGGAAACACCCGCTTGGGAAAGTGTGTGCAAAATGCCGGTCCAACGGGCGGCGGAGATGGAGGATGTCATGGAGCAGATTTATATTTACAGCGGCGGGGAAAAACTCGTCGGCAAAAGCGGCGTTGGACAGGCCATCCGCCACCAGCGGGAGTGTCTGCGCCGTTCTGGCGTGGCCACAACGGACCGGTGGACGCGGGAGACGGTGGCCGTTCATGTAAACACAGTGCTGCCGGACTCGGTATTAGCCGCGTTATGGGCCAGGCTCCGGGGACGGAAGGTTGTGTATTACGGTCACTCCACCATGGAGGATTTCAAATGCTCCTTCAAGGGGTCCAATCTGCTGGCCCCGCTGTTCCGCCGTTGGATCACCTTCTGTTACAGCCTGGGCAACGTCGTTCTGACGCCTACGGAATATTCCAAAAGTCTTTTGGAGAGCTACGGCCTGAAAAAGCCGGTTTACAGCATCTCCAACGGAGTGGACGTAGACTTTTTTGCCCCGGACCCGGCAAAGCGGACGGCGTTCCGGGCGCGTTACGGCCTGGGGGACGGGGAAAAAGCCGTGGTTTCCGTCGGGCACACCATTGCCCGGAAGGGACTGCCGGAATTTTTAGCGTTGGCGCGGTCGCTGCCCCAGGCACGGTTCATCTGGTTTGGCTGGACGGACCCCCGCCTGATTCCCCAGGAAATCGCGGCGGCTATGAAAAACGCACCGGAAAACGTGATCTTCCCCGGCTACGTGGACCGGGAGGAGCTGCGGGAAGCGTACTGCGGCGCGGATGTATTTGTGTTCATGAGCCATGAGGAGACCGAGGGCATCGTGGTGCTGGAAGCTCTCGCCTGTGGAATTCCTACTGTTCTGCGGGATATTCCGGTATATGACGGCTGGCTTTGCCACACTCAAAATATATACAAAGCGTCGAATCAGCTGGAATTTCAACAGTATGTATCTGGAATTCTGGACGGCGAGCTTCCCGATCTGACCGCCGCGGGGCGGGCCGTAGCGGAGTCCCGGAGCCTGGAGCGGGTTGGAGACCGTCTCCGGGAAATCTACCGGGAACAGCGTATCCTGCCGCCTCTGCCCGCCGCCCTTCCCAAAAAACGTGCCCATATCTGAGAAAACCGTTTCATGCGCCTGTCCGTAATCACGCGCCGTTCCCGTCAGTTTTGGCGGAGAGCGGCGCGTTTTTTCAGATAGTAGAAGTAATTTTATATTATAATTGACAAAACTACCTATATAGTGTAAAATTACACTTAAAGTCAGGAGGCGGTTTTATGACGCGGGAATTATTCGTGCAGGAGATGAACCGGCAGCTAAAGCTGGTGCGGACCGAATACGGCTTCACCCAGGAAACTATGGCAAACGTCCTGGGGCTGTCGAAAAAGACGCTGGTGGAGATTGAAAAGGGCCGCAGCTCCCTGGGCTGGATGGGCGCGGCGGCATTTGCGTCGATTTTCTCCGGCAGTCAGGTGCTGGCGGGCGTCTGGGGCGGCGAACCCAGCGATATGATTCAGGCCCTGGCCTTCCGGGAACCGCCCCGTTTCCCGAAAACCATGGGCGGAAAAGTCTGGTGGCGGACGGTGGAGGAACGCAGCGGATTTCGGATTCAGCAGAACATCCTCTCCCAGCACTACCGGGCGTTGGACGCGGAGGATGGCCGCGTGTGTTCGTCGTTTGACTTGGAGCAGATACGGACGTGTCTGGACACGCTGCAAAAGGAGGGAACGTAATGCGTTTTGACTGGCGGAAAGCCCTGCGGGCGGTGGTTTGTGCGGTAGCAATTACCATTATTTACGGTGGATTTGTAGGTTTTTTGTTTTTGTTTGGAAGCCTGGGCGCATTTCCGGCTTACATTACGAAAATTATTCCTTTTGCCGGGGGTGCGACGCTGATTGCACTGGTCCTGCAATCCAGTGGATATTTAAATGAGTCCGCCCTGAAGCGGTTGGGACGGATAACACTTGCAGTCTGTGTTCTCTCGGCGGTTTATGTGGGCTGGGGCGCGTATCAGAACAGCATTCCCACCCTGGACGACCGCGGCGAGCTGCTGTGGGAATACCGTCCCTTTGACCCGGAGAGCAAAGCGGTTTCGCTGGACGAGCCGTCCACCCTGCAATTTGGCCTGGACACGGCCTGCCGCCTCCGCCTGGACGGCGCAACCGCGCTCTATCCGGTGTATTCGGCATTTGTACAGGCGGTTTTCCCCGACGGATACCGGGATTCTCCCTACATCGACGTAGCCGGTTGTACAAACACGGTCAACGCCTATACGAGCCTGATCAAACGGGAGGTGGATATGATTTTTGCCGCCGCGCCGTCCCGGGCGCAGTTGAACGCGGCGGAACGGGCCGGAATGGAACTGCATTTGACTCCAATTGGCCGGGAGGCGTTTGTATTTTTCGTCAACCGCAAGAACCCGGTCAAGGGCCTGACGGTGGAGGAAATCCAGGGAATTTACACCGGGGACATCACCAACTGGAAGGAAGTCGGGGGACGAAACCAGGCAATCCGGCCCTTTCAGCGGGCACAGGACAGCGGGAGCCAGTCCGCACTGGAGCGGCTGATGGATGGACTTCCGTTGATCGAGCCGGAACAGGAAGACCGGGTTTCCGCCATGGACGGTATCATCCGGCAGGTGGCGAATTACCGCAATTACAGCAATGCCTTGGGCTTTTCCTTCCGGTTTTACGCCACGGAGATGGTAACAGACAATCAGATTCGCCTGCTGGCCCTTAACGGCGTGGAACCAACCAAGGAAACCATCCGGGACGGCACGTATCCGATTTCGTCCGAGTTTTACGCCGTCACCGCCTCCCCGATCGGACAGCCTGCGCCGGAGGAATATGATGCGGAGCTGTCAGCTTTCTTGGACTGGATTTTGTCGGAACAGGGACAGAAAATTATCGGAAAGACTGGATATGTAGCATTGAATAACTGATGTAAAAAATGCCTCTCTCTGCCGCGGGTATCCGCAGCGGAGAGAGGCATTTGCATGAAACTGGAAAAATCAGGATTGACTGAGGATATTCCCGCCATAGGGGGCCATTTCCAGGCGGATGAAGTAACCCTGATCGTGGTGGCAGACCGGACAGCTCTTAGGGGCTTCTGTGCCCTCGAAAATGTGGCCGCAGTTCAGGCACATCCAGGCGCATTTTACGTCGGAGACAAAGAGTTTTCCCTCGGAGAGCAGCTTTGCAAACGCGCCGAAGCGGTTGCCGTGGGTCTGCTCAATCTTGGAGATCAGCTGAAAAGAGGAGGCAATTTCCGGGAACCCCTCTTTCCGGGCCGTCTCCGCAAAGGTTTTGTATACCGGGTCAAATTCTTCGTATTCGTTGTGCTGGGCCTTGCGGAGAAGCTCCTTGACATCGTTGGTCAAGTCCACGGGATATCCGCCGTCGATCTGCACGGTGTCTCCGGCCACGGGCTTCATGTGATTATAAAAAATCTCCGCGTGTTCTTTTTCCTGGCCCGCCGTAAACTTGAAAACGGCTTCCAACACATAGAGATTCTGCTTCTGGCATACGTCCGCCGCAAAGGTGTAACGATTTCGGGCCTGGCTTTCGCCGGCAAAGGACCTCATGAGATTTTGCAGGGTTTCACTGTCTTTCAAATTGACCGCCATAGGTTGTATTGCCTCCTTGAATTGGTTTCGGAGGTAGTTTGCGCCAGAGGAGCGGAACTTATGCGGGAAGGATCAGGAAACCGGCGGCTTTTCCGGCGTGACGTACAGCGTCCGGCAGGTGGAATAAATCACCATGCCGGGACGGGCCCCGGAGGGCTTTTTCACATTCCGTACCTCCGTATAATCCACCGGCACATTCCCGCTCTCCCGGGCCTGGGAATACCAGGCCGCCAGTTTGGCGGCCTCCAGCAGATCCTGGTCCGTCGGAACTGCGCCGCCTGTGCAGAGAATCACGTGGGAGCCGTGGATTTTCTGCGTGTGGAACCAGAGGTCCCGGCGGTCCGCCGACTTCGTGGTGAGCTGATCGTTTTGACGGTTGTTCCGGCCCACCAGAACCCGAAAACCGCCGCTGGTCCGGAATTCCCAAGGGTTTGAGGCCCGCTTCGGAACCTTCTTTTTCCCCTGCTTCCGAAGAAAACCGGACTCCTGCAATTCCATGCGGATATCCGAAAAGTCCTGTTCTGTCTCCGCCTGGGCGATTTCCGCCAGCACGCTTTCCATATAGGACAAATCCTGCGCGGCCTGTTCCATCTGAAGGCGCAGGTATTTTTCCGCCGTTTTGGCTTTCGTGTAACGCTTATAATATTTAGCGGCGTTTTGCTGGGGCGTCAGGAGCGGGTCCAAGGGGATGGAAACTGGCGCATTACCGGCATAATAATTCTCGCAGTCCAGCCGCGCCGCCCCACGCTCCATGCGGTACAGGTTCGCCGTGATCAAATCGCCGCAGATTCGCAGGCGGTCCCGGTTCTGGGTTTCGGCGTATTCCTTTTCCTGGGCCGCCAGCTTCCGCCGCAGACGGTCCCGCGCCGTCGACGCCGCCCGCAGAAGGTCCGCGCCCCGCTGGCGTGTCCGCTCCTGGCGTTCCCGCGCCTCGTAGAAAAAATCCATCAGCGCGGAAAAGGAGGCGAATTCCACAGCTTCTGCCGCCGGACCGTACTGCTTTACCGGCATACAGGCAAAATCCATAGGCTTGCCGTCCCGCAAAAGACAAACTGGCGTAAACCGGCTTTCCTGAATGCGGGCGAGAAATTCTTCCAGGGCGTGCCAAAGGGATTCTGGGCCGTTCTGTTCAAAAAGCCGCGTGTCCACGTCTCCAGCCGCTTGAAACGCCAATTCCCGCGCCATCAGCGGCGAGAGGCCGAAGTAATGGTCCAGCAGAAAACGGTCCAAGGTGTGTTCGGCAGGCGCGGAGGAAAATTTACTGGAAAAACCGTTTTTTGTTTCCGCAGTAACGGGCAGGCGTCCCGCAGCGGCGGGCGGCTCATAAAAGAGTCCGGGAAGAACCGGGCGGTTTGCGGACATATCCGTGTCCACACGCCGGAGGCAGTCAAGCACGCGCCCTTCGCCGTCCAGGAGAATCAGGTTGGAGCGGCGGCCCATCGCCTCCAGAACGAGGACCCGGCGTCCGGACCGGCCCAGTTCATCGGAGGCGTCCAGCTCCAAACGGACAAGCCGCTCTAGGGGCGGCTGGGTCAGGCCGACGATTTTTGCTCCAGACAGGTGCTTTCGCAGCAGCATACAAAACATCGGCGGCTCTGCCGGGTTGTCCCGAAGGGTTTCCGTCAGCTGAATCCGGGGCGCGCCGGCTCCCGCGTTCAGCAGAAGCCGTTTTCCCCGCAAGACCAGGATTATTTGATCCCGCGCGGGCTGCTGAATCTTGTCAATCCGCAGTCCCAACAGCTGAGGCCGCAGCTCGTTCAAAACCGCTTGTAAACAGATTGCGTCAAGAGGCATGGTCTTCTTCCTCCATCATTTTGCAAAAGAGTTCGTGGATTCGCTCCAGGCGGCCCTGGAGATAGAGCCAGCCGAGGAGGGCTTCCAAGGCCGTCGCTTCGCTGTATTGCGCGCGGCTTGCATGGCTGGGGACCGTGTGTACATGGGCGTTTCGTCCCCGGCGAAAGACGGCGCGTTCTTCTTCGGTTAAGAGGGGCAGAATACGTTCGGCTTTTTGGGCCTGGGATTCGGCGCAGACCAGCTGGACGGCGGCCCGGTGCAGGCCCTTGCCGGTTGCGCCGCCATGGGCGCAGAGCCAGGTCCGGACCAGGAGTTCAAACACGGCGTCGCCCATGTGGGCCAGGCCGATGGAGCTGATTGCGTGCAGGCTGTCCGGGGACAGGGAGGGGCTGAAATAGTTTTCCACAGAAAACCTCCTTATATTGTAAAAAAGCGTCGAGGCATTTGATTTGGGCAAGGTGAAACGAAGGAAAAAATGACCTGGATAGTTCCCACAGGGAATTTTGTCTCTTTTGCGGCAATGGCGGTTGAATGAGACGGGCGGGCGCAGAGGCCCGCCCCTACAATCACCCATGCAGCGGCAGCGGAAATAGACGCAGAGGCAAGTCGATTTGGACTTTTCGTTTCGGTTCCGCCAAGCCAAAGTTTTCCGCCAAGCTCTTAAAACGCTCTTTTCTTTTGGACCGTGAACGGCCCGTTTGTCTCCGGCCTAAGAGCCGCCGCGCCGCGGCGGTTGGCCTCCGACACGCGCCTGCGGGCGCAGTCTTTTCTCTCGCCAGAGAAAAGAAAATGGGGGGTTCAAAAAAGGGCCAGCCATTGCAAATGGCAATTTACATCATATGTTATAATAGGTTCTGCAAAGGAAAAAAGCAAGTCAAAAAAAGCATTCCGCAGGAAATCGGCGGCATAAAATGTGCATTTATAAAATTTCCCATGAGCATCCTCCAAATGTTGCCCCATTCTGCGGCAAAAAAGCGGGAAAAATGCCAATTGTTCCAGTGCAATAATTTCGCTATACTAAAGCCATAAAGAAAAGCGCGTCCGGCCCCGTCGGACCCCTGAACGAAATTCGGAGGTATGAACCATGTACCGCATCAAAACCTTTAACAAAATCGCCCCCGCCGGTCTCGGCCGCTTCGACCCGGCCCGCTACGCCGTCAGCGAACAGGAAACCGCCGAAGAAGGCATCCTCGTCCGCTCCGCAGACCTGCTGGATTACAGCTTTCCCCCCAGCCTCCTGGCAATTTCCCGCGCTGGAGCCGGCGTCAACAACATCCCCCTGGACCGCTGCTCCGAAGCCGGAATCGCCGTCTTCTCCACCCCGGGAGCCAACGCCAACGCCGTAAAGGAAATGGTCCTGTGCGCCATGCTCATGTCCTCGCGGGATGTGCCCGGCGCGATCCGCTGGGTGCGGGAAAAAGCCGCCTCCGGCGTCGACGTATCCACCGTCGTGGAAAAAGGCAAGGCCGCTTTCGTCGGCCCCGAAATCTACCGCAAAACCATGGGCGTTATCGGCCTGGGAGCCATCGGGTCCCTGGTGTCCAACATCGCCCTGAATATGGGTATGGACGTTTACGGCTACGACCCCTTCCTCTCCGTCGACGCCGCCCTGCGCCTGGACCGTCATGTCCACGTCGTCAAAGACATCCATGAGCTGTACCGCAAAGCGGATTATATCACCGTCCACATCCACTTCACCGAAAAAACAAAGCACATGATTGATGCACAGGCCATTTCCAATATGAAACCCGGCGTCCGCCTCATCAACCTTGCCCGCGGCGGCATTGTGGACGACGACGCCCTTCTTCCCGCCCTGGACGCCGGACAAGTGACCGCCTATGTCACTGATTTCCCCACAAACCGTCTGGTGGCCTCGCCCCACGTCATCGCCATGCCCCACCTGGGCGCATCCACCCCGGAAAGCGAACAGAACTGCGCCGTTATGGCCGCCGACGAGCTGAAAGACTACCTGGAAAACGGCAACATCCGCAATTCCGTCAACCTTCCTGCCGTGGCCATGGAACGCAGCGGCGTTATGCGCCTGTGCATCATTCATAAAAACATCCCGGCAATGCTGGCCAATATCACGACGCTTTTGAGCCGGGACGGCGTGAACGTGGAAAACCTCAGCAACAAATCCAAAGGCAATTATGCATACACGATGGTGGACCTGGGCGAAAAGGTGAATGCCTCCGTCGTGTCGGACCTCCAAAACCTGACCAATGTCATCCGCGTCCGGGTAATCGAGTAATCCTTCCCTCAAAGGTCCAGACACAAATAAACCTTATCAATCAACTGCCGCCCCGCTTCATAAATCGGGTGGTTATAATGCGTCAGAAAATAATCCTTGACCCGGTGGGTTTCCCGAAAGCCGCAGGCGGCATAAAAGGGCAGAGTCAAAGGACTGTCGCCGGTGCCGAGAATCAACCGGCTTGCGGCAGGCTTGTAAAACTGAACAATGTGAGCGATCATCGCCTTGCCGTAACCCCGCCGCTGGCTTTCGGAAGCCGTCGCCAGATTCTGCACCTCATACGCGCCGTTTCCCTCGTCCGTAACCACGGCGGCGGTCCGCAGAATCCCGCCGTCATACAGAACAAACAGCGTGCCGCGGTCCAGATAACCGTTGATCAGCTCCTCTTGTTCGTCGCCCAGCAGCAAAAGCGGCAGAAATTCCCGCTTGTTCGATTTGATTTCTAAAATTTCCATCCATTCGCTCCAATTTCCCGCACCTTTGCCGGACAAACTAACCGGCGGAGGTGAGTGTGATGAATCCTTGTTACCTTTGCCTGACGGACTTGCTGGACCAGAATCCGTCCGCCTATGAATATTTCCAAACGCTTCCGCCGTCCATGCAGGACCGGCTGCGGCGGGAGGACGACGGCGTGACATCCTTTGACCGGCTTCAGGCCCGCGTCGCATACCTGCGGGCGGCGGAACCGGTCAAACGCTGAAAACCCGTCCCCTATTCTTGTGCGCGGAGCGCGGACGCTTCGTCCGCCTCTGCGCCGCTGCTTTTTGGAGGTACGGCTATGACATTGACCATTCCCTGTCTGCTGGGGCTGGAGGCCCTGGTGTCGGACGAGCTGAAACGCCTGGGAATGTCCGGCGTACAGGCGGAAAACGGCCGCGTTCACTGCGCCGGGACCCTGGCGGACATTCCCCGGCTGAATATCGGCCTACGCTGCGGCGCACGGGTTTTGATGGAGCTTGCATCCTTCCCCGCGCCGGATTTTGAGGCGTTGTTCCAGGGCGTTTTATCCGTGCCCTGGGAGGACTACATCCCCAAAGACGGAGAATTTCCCGTCAAGGGCTATTCCCTGAATTCCACCCTGCACTCCGTTCCCGCCTGCCAGTCGATTGTCAAAAAAGCGGCGGCCCGGCGGCTGGGAGAGGCTTACGGCTGTGAAATCCTGCCGGAAACCGGGTTCCGTTATCAGATTCAGTTTGCGATCATCAAAGACCGGGCGGCGGTATACCTGGACACCTCCGGCGAGGGCTTATATAAGCGCGGTTACCGGGCGCAGAACATGGGCGCGCCCTTGCGGGAAACCCTGGCCGCGGCCCTGGTGACGCTCTCCCGCTATCGGGGCCAGGATGCTTTCTGCGACCCCTTCTGCGGGTCCGGGACCATTCCCATCGAGGCCGCGCTGATTGCGAAAAACCGCGCGCCGGGACTGGACCGGAAGTTTGCCGCCCAGCGGTGGGGAATTCTGGATTCCAGGCTGTGGCTGGACGCGGCGGAGGAAGCCATGGACAAGGAATTTCATGGCGCGTATGACATCTGGGGCGGCGACATCGACCCGGCGGCGGTGGAGCTGGCCCGGCACAACGCAGAGCTGGCCGGCGTGGAGGACTGTGTCCGGTTTGAAGTGGCTGACGCAGGCGCGTTCCACCGGGATTCGGACTATGGCCAGCTGGTGACAAATCCCCCTTACGGCGAGCGGCTGCTGGAAAAGCGGGAGGCCGAGGCGTTATATGGCCGGTTCGGTTCCGCGCTGCGGACGCTTCCGCCCCGCTGGAGGGTGGTGGTTCTCAGCTCTCACACGGAGTTTGAGCGGTCTTTTGGCCGGCAGGCCGACAAAAAACGGAAACTCTATAATGGTATGCTCAAATGTGACGCCTTTTTCTATGGCAGATAGAGGAAATCCCCGAAGCGTGAGGCTTCGGGGATTTTGTCTGCGGTCCTGCAGGCTTACTTCTTGCTTTCGGAAACCGCGACGGCCACGGCGACGGTCGCGCCAACCATCGGGTTGTTGCCCATGCCGAGGAAGCCCATCATCTCCACGTGAGCGGGGACGGAACTGGAACCGGCAAACTGCGCGTCGCTGTGCATACGGCCCATGGTGTCGGTCATGCCGTAGGAAGCGGGACCGGCGGCCATGTTGTCCGGATGCAGGGTGCGGCCCGTGCCGCCGCCGGAGGCGACGGAGAAATATTTCTTCCCCTGCTCGATGCACTCTTTCTTGTAGGTGCCCGCTACGGGATGCTGGAAGCGGGTGGGGTTGGTGGAGTTGCCGGTGATGGAAACGTCCACGCCCTCCTTGTGCATGATAGCCACGCCCTCGCGCACGTCGTCCGCGCCGAAACAGCGCACATTGGCCCGCTCGCCCTCGGAATAGCGGATTTCCTTCACGATGGCGAGTTCGCCGGTGTAATAGTCAAACTTGGTCTGCACATAGGTGAAGCCGTTGATCCGGCTGATGATCTGGGCGGCGTCCTTGCCCAAGCCGTTCAGGATGACCCGAAGGGGTTCCTTGCGGGATTTGTTGGCGTTGCGGACGATGCCGATCGCGCCTTCGGCGGCGGCAAAGGACTCGTGGCCCGCCAGGAAGGCGAAGCACTTGGTCTCGTCCCGGAGGAGCATGGCCCCCAGGTTGCCGTGACCGAGACCAACCTTGCGGTCTTCCGCGACGGAGCCGGGGATGCAGAACGCCTGAAGGCCCTCGCCGATGGCCTCGGCGGCCTCCGCGGCGGACTGGACGTTTTTCTTCAAAGCAATCGCCGCGCCGGCGCAGTAGGCCCATCCGGCGTTTTCAAAGGCGATGGGCTGGATGCCCTTTACGATCTCGTAGGGGTCGAAGCCGGCGGCCTTGCAAAGCTCGCGGCACTCCTCCACGCTTTTGATTCCGTACTGCGCGAGGACGGAATTGATCTTGTCGATTCTTCTCTCGTAGCTTTCAAACAGAGCCATATTGTCAATTCCTCCTTTTCTTATTCGTGGCGTGGGTCGATATATTTGGCGGCGGCGTCAAACTGGCCGTAATGGCCCTTTGCGCCCTCCAGGGCGGCAGCGGCGTCCGTGCCCTTTTTGATGGCGTCCATCATTTTTCCCAGGTTGACGAATTCGTAGCCAATGATCTCGCCGTCTTTATTCAGGGCGATGCGGGTGACGTAGCCTTCGGCCATTTCCAGGTAACGGGGACCTTTGTCCTTGGTGGCGAACATGGTGCCGACCTGGCTGCGGAGGCCCTTGCCCAAGTCTTCCAGGGACGCGCCGATGGGGAGGCCGCCTTCGGAGAATGCGGTTTGGGTGCGGCCATAGACGATTTGCAGGAACAGTTCCCGCATAGCGGTGTTAATGGCGTCGCAGACGAGGTCGGTGTTCAGGGCTTCCAGGAGGGTTTTGCCGATGAGGATTTCGGAGGCCATGGCGGCGGAGTGGGTCATGCCGGAGCAGCCGAGGGTTTCGACCAGGGCTTCTTCAATCACGCCGTCTTTGACGTTGAGGGTGAGTTTGCACGCACCCTGCTGGGGAGCGCACCAGCCCACGCCGTGGGTAAGGCCGGAGATGTCTTTGATCTCTTTGGCCTGGACCCATTTGCCCTCCTCGGGGATAGGGGCGGGGCCGTGATACGCGCCCTTGGCGACGGGGCACATATTTTGGACTTCGGTGGAATAGATCATATTCATCCTTTCCTTTCCTGCTATATTTCGGAACCGGCGGTAAAGAAGCCGTTTCCGTTTTTTCGCAAGCCTTATTATATCCGTAAACGATTACCCTGTCAAGGAGAATCTGCTTTTTCCACCGCTTCCCAGCGGTGCGGGGCGCGCCTCGCGGCGGGCAGGCTGGTTGCTCGCGGCGTTGCCGCGGGGGATAGTCAGCCGCTTCCGGCGGCTGGTCCATTCCCAC
>CAJUTB010000046.1 GCA_910589315.1 uncultured Oscillibacter sp.
GCTATCATGATTTGGTTACTTTGACCTGCTTAATGTATTTTTCAAACAAGGCCTAGGAAGTACACCTCCGGCTTTGGGAATTTTATGCAATTTAATATTTGAAAGGAAAGATTATGAACAGATCACCAATGAAAGCTATTCGTGCTTTTTGCCTGGAGTGCTGCGGAGGCAGCTCCAACGAGGTTAAGCTGTGCGTAAGTAAGAACTGTGCGCTTTACCCATTTCGGTTCGGGAAGAACCCGAATATTAAGCTGACAGACGTGCAGAAAGCACAAAAGGCGGAAATTTTGAAAAAAGCGCGTCTGGCACAGGGAAAACACGCCTAGAATCGTCCGGAGGCGGTTGGGGAGGGTAGAGACACCGCCCCCCCTCTCTGCCGCCCGTTTCCGGTGAAAAAAACGTTAGGAGGCGAAGCCATGCGTGAAAATCTTCGCAGTGCCAGCAAATCGGCTGGGCTGACGCAGCAGGCTCTGGCGGACAAGCTGGGCCTGACGCTCCGGCATTATCAAAAAATTGAGTATGCAGACATTAACGGCTCTTTTTCGGTTTGGGACGCCTTGGAGGACCTTCTGGGGGTACATCAACGGATACTCCGAGAGAACTCAAATAGTCATCCCGTCCTAAAAGAAAGTCCGTAGGAACGTCTAAAAAATCCGCCATTTTTACGAGCATTTCGCAAGTGGGTTCAATTTCCCCGCTCTCGTATTTCTGATAATGGCGCAAAGTAGTGTCTACTCCGTCAGCCACACGTTGAAGTGTAAACCCTCTTGTAATCCGTGCGGCTCTTAGTCTATCGTTAAATATCATAAGTCCTCCAAAACTTTTTCTTGACATACGCCTATTTTTGGCATATACTCAAGTAAAAGTAAACGCCAAAAACAGGCGTAATTTAAGGAGGGCTTAGAACAATGCGTCAAAATTCCGAAAGCAAATTCGACTTCGACCTGGAGAGCAGCAGGACATTTTTATCCTGTGCAATTGCCAACCTGGCACTGATCCAGGATTGGCTGTACCGCGACATTTTCGCCATGGAGGAACGGCAGCAGTTCCTGGGTACAGACCATCTGAAAGCGTGCTGCGATGCCATGACCACCACCTTCCGGGAACTGGAACGCATCCAGGCCGACATGGACTCCGCCATCACGGCGGCTTTTACGAAAGGAGATTAAGATTATGCAATACATATTAGGGCCGGTCGTTTATCCAGCAGGTTTCTTTGATTTTCGTTTTGCCGAGAAATACGGAGTTTGTGAAGCAATTCTGTTTAACGGAATTGCACACGAAATTACATTGGCAGAACGGTTATCTGAAAAAGAACGAGAATATAACTTTTTGGGAACGATGGAAGACGGTGGGCATCTTTGGGTGCGCTTTACAGAAAAAATCTTGTACCACCCCTTTCCAAAGCTGTTTGATGCTGAAACAACAAAAAAGGCCGTTGAGCATATGAAAGACAGCGGCGTGATTTTGATTCGTCCCAGCATGACAAGGGGGTATTACTGGGTTGCGCTTGGGGATGAAAACAGGAGAGAAGAAGATGGCTGAGAGACAAATTATTATCCACCGGACGATGCCCAAAGAAACCCGAATTCAAAATAGCATCATTTGGGATAAGAAGCTGAGTATAATGGCTAGATTTTCCCTGATTGCAATGCTTAGTCTGCCTGACACATGGGATTATTCGGTCCGGGGTATGGCAATTATACTCGACATCTCCAAAGACACGATGTCAAAATATTTGCGGGAGATAGAATCAGCAGGATATCTTAAACGGATACAACCCCACAACGAAAAGGGAGCTTTCGCTAAGGCAAAATATATCATAACTGATAATCCCGGCGATTTCGGAGAGGAAGGTAATGCAGAAGCGTGTCATAAAAATTATGACACGGAACCATGGCCGTGTCATAATTTATCGGCTCCGGTAAAGTCGCCACAAAAGAAACGTACTGAAGAAAAGAACGTTAAAAAGAAACAAACAAAGAAAAGTTCGTCAGAGTTGGATATGCTGTTTGAACGCTTCTGGGCGGTATACCCGCGTAAGAAAGGCAAGCAGGATGCGTGGCGGGTCTGGGAGAAGCTGAACCCAGACAAAGAGCTTTGCTTTACGATGGCAGCGGCGTTGAAATGGCAGAAATGTACTGCCCAATGGACTGAGGAAGGCGGGAAATATATCCCCTACCCCGCCACTTGGCTAAGGCATCGCCGCTGGGAGGACGAGCCGGACGAAACGCCGGAAGCAGGCGGGTACTGCGAGGAGGGGTATGATGGAATTTGAAGAAGCGATGCGGCAGGCGTCGGAATACCTGATATTTGAGCCGCGTTTTCTGGACCCAGGTTTCCCCCAGGGCCTGTGGTTCTGCGACAGCGCAGAGGACGTGGCGGTAATCCAGACCAACGCCGTGTGCCTTGCTTCCGGCGCGAGCTGGAACGATCTGGCGAAGTGCCAGCCCTTCTTTGAGCAGTTCCCATACATCGTGGCGGTAACGCCCAACTCCATTGCCCGAAAAGCCCTGGTAGAAAACCTGCGGCCCCGTCTGCCCGCGTCCTGCCTGTACGTCATCGAGGACGCCGGGTTCCAAGGCTGCAAGACGCTGCCGGAGTATATCGAAACCCACGGCCTGGACCGCCTGCCCGCCATTCTCTGCGGCGCGGTGGAGCTGCCTGCTTTCGGAATCCTGAACCTTGCGGATGTCCGCCAGCGGGACTTGACCAAGGTCCCGCGCACGCTCTCCCGCTTCCAGCGTCTGGATCAAAGCATAGGCGGTTTCTTTGCCGGAGAACTGTCGGTCTGGACGGGCAAGCGCGGGATCGGCAAAAGTACCGTTTTAAGTCAGCTTCTGCTGGAAGCCGTTGATCAGGGGCACGTCGTCTGCGCCTACTCCGGCGAATTGGACAAGGCGCAGTTTCGGGAATGGGCCTTTTTGCAGGCGGCGGGGCCGAAGCACATCGTCTTTCGGGACGACGCCTTAACTGGGAAACACCTTCCCTCCATAGACTCCATGGCGGAGCAGATGATCTCGGAATGGCTGAACGAGCGGTTCTGGCTGTTTGACCTGGAAAAGAACACCCGGCATGATCTGGAAGCGATTTTGTGTCAGTTTGCATATGCGAAAATGCGTTATGGAGCAGACGTATTCCTGGTGGATAACATCATGTCTGTGGATTTTGACATCCGCCGGGACGCCGATTTCAACCGGATGCAGTCGCAGTTCACCCAGGAATTGGCATTGTTCTGCAAACGGCAGCATGTCCATGTTCATCTGGTGGTACACCCGCGCAAAAACACCAGCGGAAAAAACAGCGAAGTCACGGCGGACGATGTACACGGCAGCGGCGATATCACGAACCGGGCGGACAACGTGTTTTTCCTCACAACGCACAACGTTACATCCAAGAGCGGCGAGCCGGAGATCCGGCCCATGATCATGACCTTGAAGAATCGGGATTTCGGCTCGAAGATCAATCAATGGCTGCAATTCGATAAGAAATCCCGCCGGTTCTATGCCGACGGCGGAGATCCGTTCCGGCCCCTGGGTTGGGATGCCGCGGCCCGGCAGATGGAAATACAAGAACTATCCGGCAATGCTTCTAGTTTGCCTTTTTGACAGTAGGAGGTATATCATAACCCGGCGGAACCGTCCAGAAGGCTGACAGAGAGAATGGCGAGGAAATAGGAGGCGTTTGGACGCTGCGCCAAAGCTGTCCCTGCCAGACGTTGCAAGAGCGCCGGATTTTTCTCCCAAGCGAGAGCGGAAACTGTGCGGATATTCCGCTCTACTGCCCGCCAGTTGGTTCCGTACATCTGGGCAACCTTCGGGTACAGGTCCTTTGTTACCAGCAGCAGACTGCTTTGCTTGGTGGTACAAAGCCAAACGGCGGCGGCGGTGAGGAAAAAGCCTTTGTAGGTGGCGTTTGCGCCCAGACGGCGCAGGAGTGTATGAACTTTATAAATTTCCATGTCATTCCGCCCCGCTGTTTTCCGCCCGATCCACCTCCTTCTGGAAGCCCTTGACCACATCCAGGATCTCGTCGTCAGAGAGCAGGCCAAGGAACAGAAGCAGGGTTGGTGTGGAAAATCCGCCTTCTCCCCGTTCCAAAGCTCCATAGGAACGGCTTGTAATCCGCAGTTTTTCCGCAATTTTGTCCTGTGTCAGCTTCATATTTTTGCGGGCGGGTTTGGCAAAGCGGGCAAGATATTTTTTTGCGGTATCTTTGTAAGCGTTCATAGATAATACCTCCCAAATTCGACAGAATACAAGGAAATATTACCCGTAGCGGATGGGGGCTTCCAGGAGGCGTACTTCCTGATTATGGAAATTGTTGCATTTTTGGAGGAATTCGCACTATGAAAACGTTAGTGATTTTGAATAACAAGGCGGGGTAGGCAAGACCGTCACCTGCACATAGACCTGGAAGTGATTCCGCTTCATTTGTGGGAGACATCTACACCCCAGATTATGAGCACACCATCCAGTGCGGACTTCAGAAGCTGACCGTATACTGGACGGAAGCCAGAGGGGGAGTTCGTGAGGACAAACCTGAAAAGCCGTTTTTATTGTGACGAACGTGGAGACCGGCGCTGCTGTGCAGACTGCCGCCGGAAACGCTGCACTGCCAAGGACACCACGCAACTGACGGGGCGGGTGGTTGTGTGGATCAAGGAAAACCGCGGCATAATCAAGAACTTGGAGCGTCTGCTTGGCGAGGTGCGCAAGGTGAAGCGGCAAATGACTGTATTCATGTGCCGTGGGCGCGGAAAGAATCCGAGGCCCAGACGGTGAACCATACAAAATAGTTGCGAAAGAGGACGACGGCCTTTAGGGCGACGGTCTGCATCTGTAAAGGAGGCAGGTTGCCGTTATGTCGAAATTCAAGCGAATCATTGTAGCTGGCCCGCTGGTGGTGGAGGCGGTATATCCCGCCCCGCACCCGCGGGACAGCCACGCAGTCCGGCAGGGGAAGAAGGCTTTGAGTTCCCAGGCCCAGCAAATGATGAATCTGAAATATGCCTATCAGAAATTAGAGCTGCTGATAGCCGCCAATTTTGGACAGAAGGATATCTTCGCCACGCTGACCTATGACGATGAACACCTTCCGCCCACCCGGCAGGAAGCCATCAAGCGAATCAATGCGTTCTGGAAACGGCTTCGAAAAGAGCGTCAAGGCAAAGATCAGGACCTCTATTATATTTATGTTACCGAACACAAACACGGCGACGGCCGCTTCCACCATCATATTTTAGTCAACGCCACCGGCGAGGACTATGAGCAGATCCGGAAACAGTGGGGCCAAGGAAACGTGGAGTTCCGCAGCATCCGGGTAAATAAGGAAAAGCACTATGAAACTCTGGCGCGGTATCTGTGCAAGGAACAGCGGGATAAGGTGGGCTTGCGGCTCTGGTCCGGGAGCCGGAACCTTCGGAAGCCGGAGCGGGAGTGTTTCCGGGTGTCGGATGATACGCCGCTGAAGATGCCGCCGGAAAGCCGGGTCATCCGTTTGGCGGATACAGGCAATGTCAAAACGGCTTATGGGCACTACCGTTACATTAAATACATTTCCCGCAGCGGCGCAGTTGCAATAAGTGGACAGCGTGCAAAACACCGGCGGCGAAAAAAGAAATAGCTTTTTATTAAATTTTTCAGGCTTGAGAATCATGTTAACTTTAGGGATGGAGCGTGTTAGTCATTGCAAAGTCGAACAAAATATGGTAAAATTCTGACAGTAAAGCATGGGTGGTTGGAATGTCCCAACTGCAACCGCAACCGGAAAATGATGCAAGTGCTTCCGGACACCGAGGGGCACAAGATCGTTGCCTTCTGCCGGATTTGCAAGACGGAGCATATCGTGGATATCGTGAAGGGCGAATGCTTTGAGAGCTACGGCCAATGACCAGCGTGGAAACGCATGGTTGTTGGCCGTAGTTTTTTCGCCAAGCCGCCGGAGGTGATAGCCCGGAGCAGGCAGAGCGGCGGCGAATGGCGCGGGTCCTTCCTGGCGGGGTGTCCGGCGCGGGGCTGGCGAGGCCCGGCGGTTCCGTCTAGAAAAGAAACATTTTTCCAGGCGGTTTCGTTTCGTTTTTCGGCAAAAAGGCGAATTCTTATCCCCATAGGGGGATAACGAAGAAGAACAGGACGTGAAAAAAGCGAAAGGACCCGCGGCGCAAACGGCGCAATGACCGTCCGCCCCGCCGGGGCCGGAAAGGAGGTTCGCATGGCGGCGAAGAAAACGAGCAAAAGAGGGCTGGAAAAAGCGGCTATTCTGACCGCCGTTCCAGGCTGGGCGGATGTCGGGGCCATCGGCGAGCTGGTGGGTCTGAGCGAGCGGCGCATCCAGCAGCTGGCCCGCTCCGGCGTTCTAGAAACCGAGAGTCCGCCGGGGTGGAGGGCCAAAAAATACCCCACGTGCAAAACCATTCAGCGTTATATTGTCCACGTGAAGCAGGAGGCGGAAGAAAAAGCGGGCTGTGCCTCGGATTTGGAAGAATTGGGGCTGAAGAAGCTGCGTGCCGAAGTAGAGCTGAAGGAAAGCCAGGGCGAGCTGCACCGTCTGAAAACGGCCATCGCGGCAGGCAAATACGTGGACACGGAGAACGCCGGGCGGGAGCTGGCGGAATTCCTGCGCTCCTTCCGGCAGTTTGCCCTGGATATGCCCGCTCGGGCGGTACGGTCTATGCCGGGCCAGGTGGATGCGGTGACAGCGAAAGCCATGGAACGCGCTATGCGGACGGAGATGGAGGCCATGCTGAACACCTTCGCCGACGCCGTGCTGGAGCTGGGACATGGGGTAAAGGCGGGATGACCAATTACAGTATCGCCCCGATCTATGTGCCCGCCTGGATCAAGCAGGCAGTGGAGTCGCTTCGGCTCCGGCCGCGGCTGCCCGCCTCCCAATGGGCGGAGGAAAACCGTGTTCTGCCGCCCGGCAACGCCATTCCCGGCCCCTGGCGGAACCGCGTCACGCCATACCTGGTGGAGATCATGGACGCTGTAACTGGCGGGGACGCAGAAAAAATCATCTTCGTCAAACCGACCCAGGTGGGCGGTACGTCGGCAATGGAAAACATCCTGGGCGCGGTGATCTGCCAGGACCCGGCTCCGGCGATGATTGTGTATCCTTCCGATGATCTGGCGGAACGGACAGTGGAGGCAAAGCTGGAGCCTATGATCCGCAGCTGCAAGCCTCTGGCGGAGAATTATCTGGAAAAAGACAGCAAGAAGCTGCGGCTGAAATTCCGGGATATGACCGTCTATCTCAACGGCGCAAATTCTCCGGCGGACCTTGCTTCCACCAACATCCGCTATCTGTTTCTGGACGAGGTGGACAAATACCCCGGTGCTTCCAAAAAAGAAGCGGACCCGGTGAGCCTTGCCATAGAACGAACCAAGACGTATACCACGAACCGCAGAATTTTCATGACCTCCACGCCAACGGTAAAATCAGGAGTCATTTGGCGGGCTAAGGAAACAGCGGACGAGGAGCTGCATTATTTCGTCCCCTGCCCACACTGCGGCAAATACATTGAGCTGAAATTTGCCCAGCTGAAATGGCCGGACAAAGAAACCGTGCCGGACCGGAAGAAGCGGGCCGCACAGGCTGTTTACCGCTGCCAGGCGTGCGAGGGAATGATCACAGACCGGGACAAGGGCCCCATGCTCCAAGCTGGCCGGTGGGAGACGGTGCGGGGCTCCTCCCAAAACGCCAAAAGCGCAGCCTATTGGATCTCCACGCTGTATTCCCCGTTTACGTCCTTCGCAGAGATCGCGGAGGCGTTTATGAAGGCCAAGGATGATCCGGAACTTCTGCAAAACTTCGTCAACTCCTGGCTGGCGGAACCCTGGGAGGATACGAAGCTGAAAACCAATGCGGACCTTGTTCTGGAACGGCGGACGGAGTTCCCGGCGTGGGTACTGCCGGAGTGGACGCAGCTGCTGACCGGCGGCGTGGATGTGCAGGAGGGGAGTTTTTACTGGACGGTCCGGGCCTGGGGGGCCGGCATGACCAGTCAAAAGGTGGCCTGTGGACAGGCGCTGTCCTTTCAGCAGGTTTCGCAGGTGATGAACATGGAGTACGCCAAAGAAAACGGCGAGAAAATGCTGGTGAATCTGGCGTTGATCGACAGCGGCGACCAGACGGATTTCGTCTATGAATTCTGCCTTGCCAATTCGGATTGGGCTTTACCCTGCAAGGGTATGCCCACGATGCAGGCACATTACCGGATTTCCACCATCAACAAGGCCGGAAGCAAGGCGAATGGAATGCAATTGGTACTGGTGGACGGCGGAAAATACAAGGACATGATTGCAGCTAGAATGAGGCGGCCAAACGGCACAGGGTCCTGGATGGTAGATCGGGACTGTGATCTGGACTATGCGGAACAGGTGACGGCAGAGCAGAAGATTACGGAACGGTCCGGGAGCCGCGCGGTGCAGAAGTGGGTTTTGAAAAGCTCCCACGCAAATAACCATTATCTGGACGCGGAAGTGTACGCCGCAGCAGCGGCGGATGTGATGGGCGTGCGGTCGCTGAACCTGCTTCCCGCAGAGAGTCCAGCGAGCGTGTCGCCTGCCCCGGCTTCGGAACCTGAGCGGGGAACCGAGTGGATACGCAAGGATGAGAATTGGATGAAGGAGGGCGCGATATGGACGGAAGGACAACCCTGGCGGAACAGCTGGCGCAGGTGAATGCGGCGATTACGGCTGTACTGGCGGGCGGACAGAGCTACCGGCTGGGCAGCCGGTCCGTGACCCGCGCGGACCTGGCGATGCTGAAAGCTCTGCGGGACGATCTGGCGGCCCAGGCCGCCCAGGAGGGTGCAAACGAGCTCCTGCCCAGGACGTATGCGGCCCGTTTTGATGGGAGGTGATGCCTTTGGGCTGGCTGGACAACCTGATTATGGCCGTGTCACCCCGCTGGGGCTGCGGGCGGGCGGCGTGGCGGCAGTACCATGAGTGCTTAAAAAGCTATGACGCCGCGGGCGGCGGGCGGCTCAACTCCGGCTGGCGGGTCGTGAATGAAAGCGCGGAATTGACGGACCGTCCTGGCCGGGACGTGGTGCGGGCCAGGGCGCGGGACCTGGAACGCAACAGCGATATTGCCTTGGCTGTCCTGTCGGCTTATACGCGGAACGTGGTGGGCCGGGGGTATACCCTTCGGGCCCTTACCGGCGGCGACGGCTTGGACGGGCAGCTGGAAAAGGCGTGGAAGCGGTGGACGGACGCCCGGAACTGCGACGTTACCGGAGAACAGAGTTTTAACGAAATCCTGCGGATGATGGTGGAGCGGAAGAAGGTGGACGGCGGCATTTTGATCTTGTTCCGTTACACCCGCGGCGGACTGGTTCCCTTCAAGCTCCAATGCCTGGAAGTGGATGAACTGGATGTCTCCCAATCTGCGCCCAGGCACAGGGGAAACAAGGTCGTAGGCGGGATTGAATACGATACATACCGCCGTCCGGTTGGCTGCTGGTTCCGGCAATATGATTTGGAGGGCTATCAAGCTATGGAACCGGTGTTTGTGGACGCCAAAGATGTGTTTTTCTACAAATCGAAGCGGCGGCCCAGTCAATTGCGGGAGATGTCCGATCTGGCTTCCACCGTCACGCGGATTCGGGATGTGAACGAATTCATTACGGCGGTTGCGGTGAAGGAACGGCTGTCGGCCATCCTGGCAATTTTGATTAAGCGCGCGCTGCCCTCCGGCGGAACGCCTGGCCGGGGATTTGTCCAGGGGCCGGACGGCAAAGTAGATTATGCCGGAAAAACGGTCTATCCCGGCATGATCATGGAAATGGGCGCGGGGGACGAGGCGCAGATCATCGACCCAAAGAACACCGCCACCGACGCCGCGGGCTTCCTCAAGACCCAACAGGGCCTGATTGCCTCCGGGCAGGGTCTGAGCTATGAGGCGGTAAGCCGGGATATGACCCAGGCAACCTATTCCTCGGCCCGTCAGAACGCCATTGAGGACGAGGCGACGTATGCGGAGGAAATCGAGCTGTTGACTACCTTCATGAGCGAGGTGTATGAGGCGTTTGTGATTTCCGGCGTGCTCTCCGGGCTGTTTCAGATCCCGGACTTCTGGGAGCGGAAGGACGATTACTTGAATCACGCCTGGGTAAAGGCCCCGAAGAAATGGATTGAGCCGGTAAAGGAGGCCACGGCGAACCAGATCGCCTTGCAGACAGGACAAAAGACGTTTCCGGAACTTTGCGCGGAGTACGGCAAGGACTGGAAGGAGGCCATTGACGAGATGGCGGAGGTTGTCCGGTACGGCAGAGAAAAAGGAATCGACATAGGAGGGATGATTTTTGGAACGGGACCAAAGAAAGAGTTTGCCGCTTCCGGGAGCGGCGGCAAGCCGGACGATGGAAGCGGCGATTCTGGAACCGCAGCGGGCGGGGGAGGAGCCGGAAACCAGCCGGAAACGGATTCTTAGCTTTTCCAGCGAAACGCCGTACCGGCGGTATTTTGGTATGGAAGTCCTGGACCACGGCGAGGGCGCGGTGAATCTGGACCGGCTGAATGGGAGCGGCGTGCTTTTGTTTAACCACGATGTAAACCGGGTGCTTGGAAAGGTCCTGCGGGCCTGGGTGGAGAACGGGCGCGGATATGCGGAAGTGGAATTCGACACCGACGGGGACGCGGAGAAAATTTTCGGAAAGGTCGCGTCCGGGACCCTGAAAACCACCTCTGTCCGCTACACCGTGGACACCTGGGAAACAGTGAAGGCGGGCGCGGCCACGGCGGACGGACGCTTTGCCGGGCCCTGCGAGATTGCCCGAAGATGGACGCCGCTGGAAGTGTCCATCGTGTCCGTTCCGGCGGACGCCACCGTGGGCGTGGGACGGTCGGAGGAAACGGTCCCGGACCTGTCCCTGTATGAGCGGCAGATTCAAATTAACATCAATCGAATGGGAGGCAGTCAATGAAAAAGAAATGGATTGACCGGCAGCAGGCAATTTTGAACGCGGCCCGCGGAGAGGGCCGGGGCCTGACGGCGGAGGAACAGGCGGAATTTGAGGATCTTCAGCGGAAGATCGAGGCAGAACCGGAGCCTTCGCCGGAGGGTTCCCAGCGCGGCGCGGAAGACGGTTCCGGCTGTATGGACGACGCCCAGCGGGCCATGGAGGCGGAGAGACAGCGTATCGGCGGCATTATGTCTCTGTGCCGCCAGACCGGTATGGAACCGGAGGAATACATCAAGAACGGCGATTCCCTGGACACCGTGCGGGCGGCGGCGGTGGAATACTTAATTCAGCACGGTGCGCCGGTACGGACCGGGGCGCGGGACCCTGGGGCGGACAGCTTCCGCGACGCCGCCCGGGACGCGCTTTTGCTTCAGGCGGGCGTAGAGGTGGACACGCCCGCCCAGGGCGCGGAGGAGATGCGGGGAATGTCCATGCGCGACTTGCTGATTGAGAGCATGGCCCGCAGCGGACAGGGCAGCGCGGCAGAGCTTCTGCGCCGCTCCCGCGCAGACCTGTGGGACACCGCAGTCCGGCAGTTCTTCTCTCCTGCGGCGGATTTTCCCGCCATTTTGGACGACGCGATCAAAAAGTCTATCGTTCAGCAATATGCCCATGTCCCTTGCACCTTTGAGAGCTGGACCAGCCGGGGAACCTTGACAGATTTCAAGCTCACCAAAGATCACAACTATGTTTTGAGCGGCGGTGATTTTTACAAGGTTTCGGAAGGCGGCGAGCTGAAACACAGCACGCTCCAAACCGACATGCTTCCGAACCGGAAGCTGGAAACTTACGGCACCCAGTTTACCATGACGCGGGAAGCGTTTATCAACGACGACATCGGGTTCCTCTCGCATATGCCCGCCCAGTACGCCAGCCGGGCCAAGCGGAAGATCAACAAACAGGTCTATGAGCTGATTTTTGAAAATCCGGCGGTCTTTGACGGGGCCGCGCTCTTTGATCCGGCCCACAAGAATTTGATTTCTTCCGGCAGCGCGCCCAGCCTGGACGTGCTGGAAAAGATGATTCTAATGATGGGAATGCAGACGGACCAGTTTGGAGAGAGCATTATGGTGGAACCGGCCAAGCTCATTGTCCCGGTGGGCTGGGGAATGCTGCTTTACCGGCTGTTCCATACGGCGGAAATTGATGTGGACGGTTTGGGCAGCCATACCGTGAACGTACTCCACAACCGGTATCAAAACCAGCTTCAGATTATCGAAGAAGGAACGTTGAACGTCCTGGCGGGCGAGGACGCGTGCCCGTGGTTCATGGCCGCAGACCCGCGGCAGGTGAAAGGGATTCAGGTGGACTACCTCAACGGCGTTACGGCCCCCACCTTCCGCCGGAGCGAGAAAGCGGGGTATCTTGGCTTTGTCTGGGATATCTGGCTGGATTGGGGCATTAACGCTATGGACTTCCGCGGCCTGCTGCGGAATGACGGCGTGAAGCTGGCGTAAGGAGGCATGGAAGATGAAAGCGATTTACTGGCAGAAGGGCGAGGCCCTGGATTACACAGCTGCGGAGGCTGTGGCAAACGGTTCCGTGGTGAGTCTGGGCACGCGGATTGGCATTGCCGCCGGGGATATCCCGGCGGGCGGTATCGGAACCGTCCATGTGGAAGGCGTATTCAAGCTGTCGAAGGCGGCGGGTACAGCCATTGACCAAGGCGCGGCGGTCTATTATGACGCGGAGTCGGACGTGATCACCATCACGGAGGGCGGCATCCCTGCCGGGTACGCCGTAGCTCCTACGGCGGCAGACGACCCGGTAGTTTTGGTCAAGCTCCTGGGCTGAGCGAGGCGGCCATGGCAAAATTGATTGCACAGCGTCCGGTTTTGTACCAGGGCCGGAGTTACCGGCGGGGCGACGCACTTCCGCTGGACAACGCCGCTATGGCGGACGCATGGCTTCGCGCCGGGAGTGCGAAGCGCGAGGAAGAAGCCGGGCCGGAGGTTCAGGAGGCGGAGAAGAAACGGGGGAAACGGTGAATTTCAAGGACGTAATTGCCCGGGACATCCATAACGTGTTTCTGAACACGGAGGAATTTGCGTCGGAATATACCGTCCAATACGACGGGAAAACCTATGCCAAGGTCCCCGCCTCCCTCCAAAATCAGGAGGCGGGAGAGCGGGAACAGCTGACGGCCCGCGGGTTTGGCCGTGGCGGGTCCGACGGCGCGCCGGGGCTGTACCGGAAATCTTTCGTCCTGTACTGCGCCCTCTCCGACCTGGGAGGGAAGGAACCAAAGCTGGGAAAGACGCTCCTGATTTCAGACGGAAGCCCGCTGCCCCGGAAGTTTCTGATCGCCGCCGCAGGCTGTGAGATGGGGATGCTGCGGCTGGAATTGGAGGCTGTTGTGGAATGAGCGTGATACACATACAGACCGCAGGCGGGGACAGCCTTGCCCGGGCGGAAAAGATGCTGTCCGGGATTCCCGGCGGTATGGAAAAGGCCGTCCGGAGCGCCATGGCCCGGTCCGTTTCCCACCTGCGTACCAGCAGCGTCAAGGCGGTCCGGGAACACTACGACATCGCCGCGGCGGATGTACGGGCCAATGAAAACGTAACGGTCCGGTACAGCTATCACGACGGCGTACAGGCGTCCATCCTCTTTGCCGGGCGCAAGATCCCGCTGCACCGCTATGGCGGCGCGGCGCCGAAATATCCCGTGCCTGGAAATCCCAATGCTCCCGCTTTCGGACACCAGCTGAAAAGCACGTCTCCGGAACGGTTTCACAACGCGTTCGTGGCGCGGATGCCTGTTTCCGGGCATGTGGGACTGTTTGAGCGCACCGGCGGAAAGACCTCCACCGGCAAGGACGAAATCCAGGAAATCATGGGTTCCTCCGTCCCGCAGATGCTGGGCAGTCCGGAAGTGGAGGAACGGCTTGCCAGGGAGTCGATGGAAAAATTCGAGGACCGGCTTGATCATGAGATCAACGCCTTTTTGAACGGGTGGAGGTAGTATGACAAGGGTGCTATTGCTGGAACAGCTCAAGGCGTTTACTATTGCCGCGACGCGAGACCTCCTGCTCCCGCTGGTTCCGCAGGAAGAAGAACTCCTTCTTCCGCCCCGGTATGGCCCGCCGGGCGTCTACCGGATGCGCCTGCCGGAATTCGGCGCGGCCACCCGGAAAGCCCCGTATATCCTGCATCAAGCCGTGACCGGCAAAGACGTTCAGAAGCCGGGAGACAGGACGCCGGATTCTTCCGCGGTTGTCCGGACGGTGTTCTGTGTCTACTGCAAGGATGAGGAAGAAGGCGGAATGCATCTTCTGAACGTGATGGAGCGGCTGCGGATCGCGCTGCTGGAACAGGTGGTAATTGGAAAGCAATTCCGGCTGGATCTCAAAGAGGGCCTGGAATCCCTGGCCTATCCGGACGACGCCAGTTCAAGCACAGCCCCATATTATTTAGGGGAGATGGTTTCCCAGTGGAAACTGCCTCCCGTTGGAAGGAAGGTTGCACTATGACGAAGAAACAAGTTTCTACCCCGGCGATGGACGGGGAAACCCCGGTGAAGCCGGATCAGCCCAAGGAAGGACCGCCCGCGGTAAAAGCGGCCCTGGCGGAGGGGAACCGGTCCGGAATTTACTGCTACATCGGTCCAAATCTGGCGGGCCTGCTCCAGCACGGCGCGATTTTCCGCGGGAGCCGGGCGGACGCCTTGCGGGCCGCGGCGGATGCCGTGCGGCAGTATCCGGTGGTCAAGACGCTGATCGTCTCCGGCGACGCGCTGCCGGACGCCCGGATTCAGGTCAAGACGCCCGGCAACGCGCTCTATGTCAACGCACGGCGTCTGGCAGGAAATTAAGGAGGAAACGAAAACATGCCGAATTTAGGCGTACATGTCTATGAAAAGACGACGGCGGTGAGCACGCCGGTGGTGGCCAACTCGGGGATTCCCTTTGTGGTTGGCACGGCCCCCGTCCACGCGGCCGCCAAGCCGGCGAAACCCAGCGTCCCCGTCCTTTGCACCAGCTGGACGGAAGCGGTGGAAAAGCTGGGCTTCAGCTACGACTGGAAGACCTACTCTCTTTGCGAATTTATGTATTCCCACTTCCAGCTCTTTGGCTGCCAGCCGGTGATCTTCTGCAACGTCCTGGACCCCGCGTCCATGCGGGAGGCGGCGGAACAGACGGAATACAGCGTTTCCAATCACAAGGCCGTTCTGCCCTTTGGGGCCATTGCGGACGGGCTGACAGTTGCCAACGGTGAAACCACTCTGACGGCGGACGAGGATTACACCGTCTTTTACGACGAGGACCAGGCCGCGTGCATCGTGGAGCTGCTGGGCTCCGGCAGCGCCTACGACGCTTCCGCGCTGAAGATCACAGCGGCGAATGTAAAACCGGATACCGTGGTTTTGGCGGACATGGTGGAAGGCGCGGGCGCGGTGGATGCCTGCATGAGCACGGTGGGCGTGCTTCCCGATCTGCTCTGTGCGCCGGGCTGGTCCCATGACCCCGTCCTGGCGGCGGTCATGGCCACGAAAGCGGCGGGCATTAACGGCCTGTTCCGCGCAAAGGCCCTCATTGACGTGGACTGCGGCCCGGAGGGCGTGGGGGAATACTCCGGCCTGACGCCCTGGAAGAATAAAAACAACCTGGTCGATGAAAATCAAATTCTCTGCTGGCCCATGGTGAAGCTGGGGGATTACCGGTTCCATATGTCCACGCAGCTGGCGGGCTTAATTGCTCAGGTGGACGCCGGAAACGCGGGCGTGCCCTACGAATCCCCATCCAACAAGACCTACCAAATGGACGGCTGCTGTCTGGCGGACGGCACGGAAGTGGCCCTGACCTTTGAACAGGCCAACATCATCGCGGGCTATGGCATCGTAACGGCACTGAACTTCCTGGGGATGGGCTGGACCTGCCGGAACAATTACACCGCCTGTTATCCCGCCAACACGGACGTGAAAGACTACTTCATTCCTGTCTCCCGGATGTTTGACTGGGTGGGAAACACCATCATCCGAACCTTCTGGGGCAAGCTGGACAAGCCCATGACGCGGCGGTTTGCGGACAGCATTCTGGATACCTGCAATATCTGGCTCAACGGCCTGACGGCTGCCGGGTATCTGCTGGGGGCGCGGGCGGAGCTGCTGGCGGAGGAAAATCCGGTAACGGACCTGATGAGCGGCATTATGAAAATCCATATCTTTCTGACGCCGCCCTCTCCCGCCCAGGAGATTGATTTTACCCTGGAATACGATATCGATTACATGACGGCGGCTTTCGCCGGGTGAAGGGAGGGCGTTGACGGATGGAACAAGCGGCGGCTTATATCAACCTGGAAATCTATGAAGACGACGTGAACCTTTTGGGCGTCGCCAAGGTACAGCTTCCCAGCATTGCGTATCCCTGCGTGACCATCTCCGGCGCGGGGATGATGGGCGAAATGGAAATTCCGCTTTACGGTATGGTGAACGCCATGACGCTTACCATTAACTGGCTGACGCCTCACGGCGACGCGGTGCGGCTGATGTCGCCGGAAAAGCACCAGCTGGATATGCGGGTGGCGGAGGAATATTGGGACGTGGAGCAGGCGGAAGTCGGCTTATGGGCGGATAAATATGTGGTGATCGTCCGGCCCAAGAACGCCAGCCCCGGCACGGTGGCCCCGATGGGCAATGCGGATACCTCCGGAGAGTATGCGGTGTACTATTTCGCCGCCTACCGGGACGGCAAGCAGCTCTGGGAGGTGGACAAGCGGAGTATGAAGTGCGTGATCAACGGCGTGGACTATATGGCGCCCGTAAGGAAGGCATTGGGGAAAGGAT
>CAJUTB010000047.1 GCA_910589315.1 uncultured Oscillibacter sp.
GTCCTGCTTTTTCCTCCACTCGGCGCTTTCCTATCTTTAGCTACGGAAGTAATAAATCCTCCATAAAATGAAACCTTTACAACAGATGGACAATTCCCATCGTCAGAGCGGTCACAATCCCGGCGGCGGCCAGCACGCCGAGAAAAATCGCTGGAACCGCGTGCCTCATGCGAATGTCCAAAACCGAAGCCACCAGCGCGCCGGTCCAGGCCCCCGTGCCGGGCAAGGGAATTCCCACCAGAATCACCAGCCCCAAAAGCCGGTACTTCCGCACCATACGGCCCTTGAGGTGCGCGCGGTTTTCCAGCCAGCGAATCTTCGGGCCGAAAAAGCGCGTCTCCCGCAGCCAGTCGAATATACGGCGGGCCAGCAACATAATGAACGGCACCGGCACCATATTTCCCACAATGGAAATGAGGGCCGCTTCCAGCGGCGGAAGCCCGCCCGCAATTCCGATGGGAATCGCGCCCCGCAGCTCTAAAACCGGAACCATTGCGGCGGCAAACGTAAGCAGTTCTTCGGGAATTCCCGCTGTGTAATTGGCTAAAAATGGCATGATCTTCCTCCATAACTTGGTTTGCGGTGTTTCCGCAAACGCCGCTATGGATAGTTTACTCCAGGTTCAGCCGTTTTTTCAAGAAGAATATTGTAACAATATAGAAAATCGTGCCGTAAATGACCACCAGACCAATCGCCATCAGCAATCCAACATGAACGGCAACGATTGGCTCGGGGTCCCAGTTGTTCAGGAAGCGGAACAACCGCATTTTACTCAAGCTCACCAGAAGCAGACTTCCAACAAACTGTACCGCAAACTGGAATCCGAAAAAGCAGCCCACAGACCAGACCATTTTATGGTTCGCCATGCTGTGCCCCATAGCCAAGGCGGCGTAAAATTGCAGGGAAAACGCCGCCAGAGCCAGAAAAATCAACGCCAGACCTTCGATGATAATGACGGTGCCATTGAATGCCTCGCTGATTTTCAGCTTTTGCAGGACCCGGAAAATGTCTCCGATCAGATGGAAAAACTCCTGGAAAATGTGAACGTCGTAGGCCACGATCATGGAGGCCAGAATCACGGCCGATATGGTAGCAAGGAACCACACCGCGGAGACCGTCAACTTTGCCCACACGTGCTGATGGACGGAGACGGGGAGCGTCATCATGAGGTAGCCCTCGTCCTGAAGCAGATTTTTGTAAAACCGCTGGATCATCAGCCAAAACGCCTCCACAAACACGGCGAAAATCGCAATGATAAAGGCAAAAATGATCAATCCGCCCAGCAGACTCACGGCAAAAATCTGGCTGTCAAGCATCCACCGTCCCGCAATGTTGGAACCAGCGGCGGTGAGCAGCAAAATGAGATACAAGGGCAGCATCGTTCGGCCCGTGGCATGAAATTCGTGTTTGATCAATTTCCTCAGCATTTGAACACCTCCCGGAACAACGCGTCCACACTCATACCCTTTTCCTCCCGAATTTCATCCACGCCGGATTGCAGAGCCAGCCGTCCCTGGTGAATGAAAATCACCTCGTCCAGCACCTTTTCCACATCGGCAATCAGGTGGGTGGAAATCACCACCGCCGCTTCGGGGTTGTAGTTGCCGATAATGGTGGAAAGAATATAGTCCCGCGTCGCGGGGTCCACGCCGCCAATGGGTTCGTCCAGCAGGTACAATTTCGCCGCCCGGCTCATGACTAAGATCAGCTGTACCTTCTCCCGCGTGCCCTTGGACATCTGCTTAATCCGCTGGTGTGGGAAAATGTTCAGGTGCGCCAGCATTTCCTCCGCGGCGTCCCGACGGAAGTCGGCGTAGAAGTCGCCGTAAAAGTCCAAAAGCTGTTTGGCGGACATCCAGGTTGGAATGGCGGTCCGCTCCGGCAGGAAGCTGATGTTTTTCCGGCTCTCCGGTCCCGGCGGAAGTCCGCAGACGCTGATATATCCCGCGTCAGGCGTCAGCAGGCCGCTGGCCAGCTTGATCAGCGTCGTTTTGCCGCTGCCATTGGGGCCCAGAAGTCCCACAATGCGCCCCGGCTCGATGGATACGGTCAGACGGTCTAGGGCAGGGGTGCGGCCATAACTTTTACAGAGTTCCTTACATTCAAGCACTGGCATGGGTTTCTCCCTCCTCCTTCATTTCCTGTTCCAGCAGGGCAAGAATCTCCTCCCGCTGGAAGCCCAGATGGGACATCGCCTCCAAAAATACCTGGATATGCCGCTCGGCCAAACTGCGTTTTGCCTGTTGAATCATGGTTTTGTCCTCCGTCACAAATCGTCCTGCGGTCCGCTGGCTGTATACCAGGCCGTCCCGTTCCAATTCCGCTAAAGCCCGCTGCATTGTGTTGGGGTTGACGCCCGCTTCGGTTGCCAGGTCCCGCACGGAGGGCAATCGTTCCCCCGGCGGGAACACGCCGGCCACAATGCCCACCTTGATCTGTTGGATCAATTGGGTGTAGATAGGGGCATCATTGGAAAACTGCCATTGCATTTGTGAAACACCTCCTGTTTGATTGTGTTAGATGAATAATACAATAACACATTTCCGCCAAATGTCAAGAGGAATTTTGCAGATTTGAGAAATTTACCAAAAAAATGTGCCCGGAGAATTTCTCCGAGCACATCGAATGGTAAAAAACGTTATGATTTCCGCCCGCCGAACAGACCCTTCAGGAACCCGCCTTTGTCCTTTTTCGGCTTGGCTTTGGTCTCCGGGAGCTTCTTTTCCGGAACCTTCGGACTCTCCGGCCGGACAGGCTTTTCGGGTTTTGCCGGTTCCCCAGCCGTATCACCCGACAGGCGTTCCAGGGCCTCGGCGGCCTCGGCGTAATCCTGACTGGCGGACTGGCGGTACAGCTCCTTTGCACGGGCAAGATCCGTCTTCACGCCCTTGCCGTTTTCGTAGCACCAGCCCAGCAGGAACTGACCGCGCGCGCTTCCGCGCTCCACGGCCCGCTGGTACCACAGCACCGCATTTTCCCAGCTCTGCTCGACGCCCTTGCCGATTTCATAGAGGTAGCCCAGGTTACAGGCGGCGGTGCGGTCCCCCGCCTCGGCGGCCTTTTGATACCACTCGGCAGCCTGTTCCGGGTTCTCTCCAAAGTCGCCGGTTCCCTTGCCGAACTCCCAGCAGTAGCCATAATTGCACATGGCTCGGGGATACCCCTGACCGGCGGCTTCGCCGTACCACTTAAACGCCTCGGTCCAGTCCTGTTCCACGCCCCGGCCCGATTCGTACATATACCCCAGGTTGCACTGGCCCGACGCGTCGCCGGCCTCCGCCGCCTGCCGGTACAGCTCCACCGCCCGGACGAGATCTTCTTCCACGCCCTCGCCGAACTCGTAGCAAACGCCCAGGTTACACATGGCCCGGGAATAGCCCTGCGCGGCGGCTTTTTCATACCACTTGACCGCCTCCGCGAAGTCCCGTTCCACGCCAACGCCCTGCTTGTAGCACACGCCCAGGCAGAACATGCCCCGCGTATCCTCCTGATCGGCGGCCTTCCGGTACCAGTGGACCGCACGGGCAAGATTTTTCTCTACGCCCTTACCATATTCGTAGCACCAGGCAAGGTTACACTGCGCGCGGGGGAATCCCTGCTGGGCGGACGCGCTGTACCATTTAACAGCCTGCTGCCAGTCCTGAATCACGCCCCGGCCCGATTCATACATATACCCCAGATTGCACTGCCCCGGCGCATTGCCCAGCTCGGCGGCTTTCAGGTAAAGCTCCACCGCCTTTTCATAGCTCTGGGGCACGCCCTCGCCACGCTCGTAGCAAACGCCCAGGTCACACATAGCCGGAGCGGAACCGGCGTCGGCGGCCCTTTGGTACCACTTTGCCGCCTCATCCGCGTTCTGTTCTACGCCAATACCATAATCAAACGCCCGCGCCACGCTGAACAGGCCGCGGGGGTCTCCCTGTTCCGCCGCCTTCCGATACCATTGATACGACAACTCCGCGCTTTTCTCCACGCCCTTGCCGTGCTCATAGCACCAGGCCAGGTTGCACTGTCCACGGGCCAAATCGCCTTCGGCCGCTTTTCGATACCACTCCGCCGCTTTTTCCCAGTCCTGCTCAACGCCTTCGCCGGTCTCGTACATGAAGCCCAGACAGCACGCGCCGTCCTCGTCGCCCTGTTCCGCCGCCAGACGATACCACCGGACAGCTTCCTCCTTGTTCAGCGGCACGCCCCGGCCCCGCTCGTAGCAAAGGCCCAGGCACAGCTGTCCGCGGGGATATTCCTGGTCCGCCGCGGCCTGATACAGCTCCACAGCGGCGGCGTAATCCCGCTTCACGCCCTTCTCGTGCTCATAGCACCAAGCCAGGTTGCACATGGCCCGGGGATATCCCTTTTCCGCCGCGGTCCGGTACCACTCCACGGCCTTTTCCCAATCCTGCTCCACGCCCCGTCCGGCTTCGTAGCAGAAGCCCAGACAGCACTGCCCCGGCGCGTTGCCCTGCTCGGCGGCGGCGGTGTACCACTTCACGGCCTGTTCCAAGTCCATTTCGATGCCTGTACCGAATTCCAGACACCGGCCCAGCTCCGTCTGTGCGCCGGGATACCCCAGCCACGCGGCGGACTGATACCACTTGACGGCCTCCTCATCGTTTTGCTCCACGCCCGCGCCCCGGCGGTATGCCTCGCCCAGCTGGAACTGTGCCCGCGGAAAGCCCTGCTCCGCGCCCTTCTGGAAGCATTTTACGGCCTTGTCGTAATCCGTTTCCACACCGATACCATATGTATAACAGTAGCCCAGGTTTGTCAGAGCGGGAATATATTCCCGTTCCGCCGCCTGTGCATACAGCAGCACGGCCTGTTTCGGGTCCGACTCTACGCCGATGCCCGCTTCAAAGCACCAGCCCAGGTTCGTCATGCCCAAGGGATCGTCCAGCGCGGCCGCCCGCTGGTAATAGGCCAAGGCGTCGGTCTCCCGCTTTTCGTCTACGGCGTGGTTCCCCAGGCTTACCCAGTCTCCTGCGGACAGCTCCTCCTCGGTCATGGCGATGAAAAACGTGCCGCCGCAGTGGGGGCAGATATCCGGTTCTTCTTCGGCCACGAAACCGCAGTCCGTATTTTCACAGCGATAATAGTCCATATTGTACGTTCCTCCCTTATGCATCTTCACCGCCGGGAACGGCGGCGCCGTTGTAAACATCTGTAAACGAAAGGGCACGTCCCCGGTATTTGAAGCCGGGAAAGGTGTCCAGCTGAAGGCCGTGAATGGCCCGGAAAATACTTTTTTCAATATTGGGGTTGGACCGTTTCAGGTCCCGCAGGAGCTGTTTCATTTCCTGACGCTTGCTGGGTCCTGTACCGTCGCCGGAGGCGTCGCGGGCCTCGGTGAAACGGCAGGCGCATTGGAGAAAATGCAGGCCGTTGTAATTCCGCCAGGAGATCACCGCGTCCTCGTGAACGCAGTACAGAGGGCGGATCAGCTCCATGCCGGGAAAGTTTTTGCTGCGGAGCTTTGGGGGCATGGCTTGCAGCTGCGCGCCGTAAAACAGGCCCAGGAGCGTGGTTTCGATCACGTCGGAAAAGTGGTGGCCCAGGGCAATTTTATTGCAGCCCAGCTCCTGGGCCCTGGCGTACAGACAGCCCCTCCGCATCCGGGCGCAGAGGTAACAGGGGTTTTTGTCCACCTGAACGGTCACGGCGAAGATATCGCTCTCAAACACCGTCAGGGGAATGCCCAGACGACCGGCGTTTTCTTCCAGGAGCTTCCGGTTTGCGGGGTTGTAGCCGGGGTCCATGGCGAGAAAGACCAGCTCAAAGGGACGGTCGGTGTGGCGTTGAAGCTCCTGCATGAGCTTGGCTAGAATCATGGAGTCCTTTCCGCCGGAAATGCAGACGGCGATCCGGTCGCCGGGGGCCACCAGCTCGTAACGCTTCACAGCGGCAATGAAGGGATTCCAGAGGGTTTTTCGATAGGTTTTGATCAAGCTGCGCTCGGCGGTTTCCCGCGGCGAAAGATCCCGCAATCCCGCAACCTCCCTGCACTCAGAAATTCAGAGCCAGATGGCTCCCAGCCGGAGGAAGGAAGCGAATACCCGGCGAAACCAGGGCCGTTTTTTCCAATCCTCCAAGGTGTAAAGTTCGCTTTCGTTTTTGATGGCGTCCAAATCCTCCATCAGCTCCTCCACAGCCGGCATATGATACAGCAGCACGCCGCATTCGTAATGAAGCTGGAAGGTACGGTAATCCATGTTGGTGCTGCCGATCAGGGCGGCCTCCCGGTCAACCATGACGCTTTTGCAGTGCAGGAAGCCCGGCGTATATTTGTAGATCTTGACGCCGTGGGACAGCAGCTCGCCCCAGTAGGTCTCCGCGACCATGTAAGTGAACTTGTGCAGGTCCGGGATGCCGGGGATAAACAGCCGCACATCAACGCCTGCGTCAGCGGCGATGCACAGGGCCTTCTGCATGGAATCTTCCACGGCGTAATAGGGCGTTGTAATGTACAGCATCCGCTGGGCGGAGCTGATCAGCTGCAAATAGGTGTCCTCAATCGGGTTGTCGGGGTTGTTCAGGGGCCCGTCGGTAAAGGGCTGACAGTACCCCGTACTCTGAAGGACTTCGTGGCGGGGGCGGTAATAATCGTCTTCGTTGGGGAAGTTGCCGCCCAGCATTTTCCACATTTGCATAAACTGGGCCGCAAAGCCCCACGCGCCCTCTCCTTCGATTCGGACGGCGGTGTCTTTCCAGTAGCCGAAGCGGACGATGAGATTTGCATATTCGTCCGCGATATTCAC
This sequence comes from uncultured Oscillibacter sp., assembly GCA_910589315.1. GTDB lineage: Bacteria > Bacillota > Clostridia > Oscillospirales > Oscillospiraceae > Oscillibacter. Next base: position 6,753 of record CAJUTB010000047.1, read on the forward strand.
CCCGCCGGTGTAGGCATACTGGCCGTCGATGACGGCAATTTTGCGATGGTCGCGGTAATTGAAGTTGATTCGGCTCACATACCGGTGAACGGGGTTGAACACTTTCACCTCAATACCGGCGTTTTGAAGGGCCTGAAGGCTCTCGCCGCTAAAGCGGGTGAGGTTGCCGAAGTCGTCGAAGGTGATATGGATTTCCACCCCAGCGGCGGCTCGTTCTTTCAGCACGGCAAAAATCCGGTTCCACAGGTCTCCTTCTGCCAGGATATAGTATTCAAGGAAAATATAGACTTCCGCCTGCTGCATATGGGCGATGAGATCTTCAAAAAAGGCTTCGCCGGTGCGGAAATATTGGGCGGCGGTATCGCGGTAGAGGAGGAAGCCGCGTTTTTGCAGGTACGCGGCCAGGCGGCCCCAGGCAGGGGACTGCCGCCGGAGGCGGGCGAGATTGGCTTCGCTGTCCCGCCGCTGGCTCTCGCGGATGGGGGCAGGGGGAAGTTTTTTCAAGCTGAGGCTTTTGGCTTGATGGGTTCCGCCCCAGAGACAAAACAGCATGGTTCCGGCGACGGGCACCGCCAGAAGCAGGCACATCCAGACCAATTTATAGGAGGGACTGCCGGGCCGCTGGTAGACGCGGATGGCCAAAACGGTTCCGATCAGCAGGAGGAGGGCGTAGACATAGCCGACTTTTTCCTGAAGGAAAATGGTCAGCAAAAAGGAGGTGAGAATTTGGGTCAGGACAGACAGGACACAGAAAGAGATGCTGGTTGCAGCAGAGATACGCCGTTCAATGTGTTCGTCTTCTACGGAATGCCGTTTTCGGCTCATTGCTCTCCGTCTCCTTTCCACGGGGTTTCCCCGGCCCTATTATAGCGAAATCCGCCGCCGTGTTCAACTGGGAATTTAACAATTCTGCACACATTCCACAATGTTCAAACTCTGTTAAAAAGTTCCGCGGGGGCGGTGGGCAGCTGCTTGCGGGCAGCTGGTCCTATTTCCACCCCCCATTTTCTCTTTTTCTTGGCAAAGAAAAAGAGAAAACGGGCCGTGGACGGTCCAAAAGAGAAAAAGACGCTGGTAAGATTGGTGGAAACCTCCCGCTTGGTGGAACTTAAACGAGAAGTCCATCACTGATTTGATCTGCTTCTCTTTCCGCTGCCGCTGCTGCTGGTGGTTGAAAAAATATGAATCAGCCGCTCTGCCCACCAGCAGCAGCGACAGCGGGGTTCGGCGCAGAGGCAAATCGATTTGGACTTCTCGTTTCTAGGAGTATCATCCAAAGTTTTGCACCGCACCTTTCAAACGCTCTTTTCTTTTGGACCGTGAACGGCCCGTTTTCTTTTCTCTCGCCAGAGAAAAGAAAATGGGGGGTTCGATTTTGGACCAGCCATTGCGAATGGCTGACTCACAAAAGGAGCCGGAAGCAGCTTCCGGCTCCTGATGCTCAAACGCCAGCTTGTGTTTGAAGGAGCGATTGCTTTACATCCCACAGGGTTTGCGACAAATCCACATAATAATTGTGCGGGTTCTCAAACCGCTTCACTTCCGCCCAGAGGGCGTCAATCTGCTCGCGGCAGTACGCCTGAATATCCTTGAGGGACGGACTCTCATAGACCAGCTTTCCGCCTTCAAACACCGGAACCTGCAACGGCTTTGCCGTGAAATCCGTATAAATCTTGCGTTTCCATGTGGCGTGGGGGTCGAACAGCTCCAAAGGCTGGCTCTCGTCAATCGTCTCATTCCACAACGTAATATAATCCGCCTCCGCCTTGCCCGTTGCATTGTCATAAATCCGCCACAGCTTCTTGAAATGCGGATTCGTAATCTTGCCGACATTCTCACTCACCTTAATCTTCGGCAAAATGCTTCCGTCCGCTTCCTCAACGGCAACCAACTTATATACTCCGCCGAAAACTGGCTGGCTGCTGGCCGTAATCATACGCTCGCCAACCCCGAACATATCCACTTTCGCTCCCTGCATAATAAGGTCCCGAATGATATATTCATCCAAAGAGTTGGACGCGGAAATCTGACACTCCGTCCAGCCTGCTTCATCCAGCATCTTCCGCGCCTTCTGACTGAGATAGGAAATATCGCCCGAATCCAGCCGAATCCCACACTTCCGAATTCCCAACGGCTTCAACACCTTGTCAAACGCCCGAATGGCATCCGGTACGCCGGACTTGAGCGTATTATACGTGTCCACCAAAAGCGTCGCGTTATGGGGATACATCCGGCAGTAAGTCTCAAACGCCTCCAGCTGGCTGCCGAACATCTGAACCCACGCGTGTGCCATCGTCCCCCCTGCGGGAACTCCGTAAAGCTGATCGGAAATCGTACAGGCCGTCCCGGCACAGCCGCCAATATATGCCGCGCGCGCACCGGCTATGGCTCCATCCGCGCCCTGGGCGCGGCGGGAACCGAATTCCAGCACCGTCCGCCCTTGGGCGGCGCGGCAAATGCGGTTTGCCTTGGTGGCAATCAAGCTCTGATGGTTCAACGTCAAAAGCGTAAACGTCTCAATCAGCTGCGCCTGAATGGCCGGCGCACGGACGGTAAGCAGGGGCTCCTGTGGAAAAACCGGCGTGCCCTCGGGAATCGCCCAAATGTCGCCGGTAAATCGGAAATCCCGGAGAAATGCAAGAAATTCCTCCGGAAACATTCCGCGGTTCCGCAGGTATGCAATGTCCTCGCCGCTGAAATGCAGGTCCTTCAGATATTGGATAAGCTGTTCCAAACCGGCGCAGATGGCAAAACCGCCCTGGTCGGGAACGTCGCGGAAGAACACGTCAAAATAAGTAATCCGGTCCTGAAGGCCCGCCTGAAAGTAGCCGCTGCCCATGGTCAGTTCATAGAAGTCGCAGAGCATGGTCATATTCAACTTTTCATCCGTAAGCATTTCAAACGCCTCTTTTCGATTCAGTTCCTCCTATTATAAGCATATCCCCACCGAAAAGCAATGCTTTTTTACAGTTTTCCCCCATAATGGAAGCGGATAATTATGGACAATGGGGTATGCGGCCGCCGGACAACATTTACGGCAGAATTTTCCTTCACAGCCCACGATCCGTTCCGGCAAATATGAAAAGCAGGCCGCCGCGCCAACCCGTAAAGGAAGCTCTTGACAGAAGGACGCTTTTCCAGTAATATAAGCATGAAATGCTGAAAGACAAGGAGTTACTGCGTATGAAATTGCTGCTGGCCGGCGGTTCTGTCCTGTGGAACGGGAAATTTCAGCCCATGGAAATCGAAATATCCGAGGGCCGTATTGTTTCCATTTCTCCCACCCTTCCAAAAGAGGGCCGAACCGTTCTTGAATTGCATAATCGTTTCGTTGTTCCAGGTTTCGTTGATGTTCATGTCCATCTTCGACAGCCTGGCTTTTCTTATAAGGAAACGATTGCGTCCGGGTCCGCCGCCGCCGCCGCAGGCGGCTACACTGCGGTATGCGCCATGCCGAACCTGAAGCCGGTCCCCGACTGCCTGGAAAACCTGCAAGCGGAACTGGATTTTATTGCGAAAGACGCCAAAATCCATGTCTATCCCTACGGGGCCATAACCCGCGGGGAAAAAGGCGAGGCCTTGGCCGATCTGGCCGCTACCGCGCCCTATGTCTGCGGCTGGTCTGACGACGGACGGGGCGTGCAGTCCGATGGGCAGATGCGTCAGGCGATGGAACTGGCCAAAACGCTGGGCAAACCCATTGCCGCCCACTGCGAAGACGAACGCCTTTTGACGCCCGGCTGGCGCGTCCACGACGGCGCATACGCCCGCCGTCACGGCCTGACCGGCAACAATCCGGAGAGCGAGTGGCGGCAGGTGGAACGGGATATCGGCCTTGTTCGGGAGACCGGCTGCCGCTACCACGTCTGCCACGTCTCCACCAAAGAAAGCGTCGCGCGGATTCGCGCCGCTAAGGCCGAGGGCCTGCCGGTCTCCTGCGAGACCGCCCCCCACTACCTGCTTTTGTGCGACGAGGATTTGCAGGACGACGGACGTTTCAAAATGAATCCGCCCATCCGCACCGCCGCCGACCGGGACGCCCTAGTGGAAGCACTGCTCGACGGAACCGTTGACTGTATCGCCACCGACCACGCCCCCCACTCCGCCGCGGAAAAGGCCGGGGGCCTGCACATGAGTCTCAACGGAATCGTAGGGCTGGAGACGGCGTTCCCGGTGCTGTACACGAAGCTGGTAAAACCGGGAATCGTCCCCATGGAAACGCTGCTCCATGCGCTGTGCGTCAATCCCCGCCGTTTGTTTCGCCTGCCGGGCGGGGAAATCGCGGAGGGCCAGCCCGCCGATTTGACAGTATTGGACCTGGACTGCCCCCACACCATCGACAGCGGGAAATTCCAATCCATGAGCCGTTCCACGCCCTTCGACGGCTGGGAGGTTTCCGCCGGGGTGCATATGACCCTCTGCGGCGGAGAAATCGTCTACCAGGAGGGTCTGGAATGAAACAAGGCATTTTTACGCTGAAAGAGGTTCAGGACAAAGGCGGCGGCATCTGGCGGCTGCGCCTGGCGGGAGACACCTCCGCCATCACCGCTCCGGGGCAGTTTGTCAACATCCAACTGCCGGGGAAATTCCTCCGGCGGCCCATCTCCGTCTCCGATTGGTGGGAGGAGGATATGTCCCTGCTGGTCAAAGAGGCCGGAGAGGGAACCCGCGAACTGGTCCACCTTCCTATAGGGACAGAGCTGGATGTGCTGACCGGCCTTGGAAACGGCTTTGACGTTTCTGAGGCAAAGGGAAAACACGCCGTCCTGGTGAGCGGAGGCATCGGCATTGCGCCGCTGTATGGTCTCGTCCGGTGCATGGAGGAGGCGGGCGTGGAGATTCAAGCGATTGTGACGGGTTTTGCCTCCGAGGACCAGGCCCGCGTCCTTTACCGCGGCGACTGGGTAATTAAGGGGTATCGCGTTCTGCCGGTCACAGAGGACGGAAGCCTGGGAACGAAGGGCCTTGTGACCGACATTTTGGGGCATATGCTTCCGGACAGCCATTATGTCATGGCCTGCGGTCCCGCGCCGATGCTGAAAGCCATCTGCAATCTGCCTCAGATTACCGGCGGACAGTTCAGCTTTGAGGCCCGTATGGCCTGCGGCTTCGGGGCCTGCGTGGGCTGTACCATCCCCACGCGGAACGGTCCCCGCCGGGTCTGTAAAGATGGTCCTGTGTTTCGCAAGGAGGAGATTGTATGGTAGACCTTTCGGTAAATCTCGCGGGCGTGACGCTGAAAAACCCGATCATTCCAGCCTCCGGCGCCTTCGGCTATGGCCGGGAGTTCGCGGAGCTGTACGACCTGAATCTTCTGGGCAGCTTTTCCTGGAAGGGGACCACCGGAGAAGCCCGCGCAGGCAATCCTCAGCCCCGCATTGCGGAAACCCCCGCCGGGATGCTGAACGCCGTGGGTCTGCAAAATCCCGGCATAGAGGCTGTGATCGAGGAGGAAATACCGAACATAGCCCGAATATTCCAGGGGCCGGTGATTGCCAATGTGGGCGGTTTTTCCTTGGAGGAATACGCCGAAAACTGCCGCAAATTGTCGGACTGCCAACAGGCGGCCATTTTGGAAGTCAACATTTCCTGTCCCAACGTTCATGCGGGAGGAACGAATTTCGGGTCCAGCCCGGAGAGCGCGGCCGCCGTCACCCGGGCGGTGAGAGCCGCCACGCAAAAACCGGTTTTCCTGAAACTCAGTCCGAATGTCACAGACATTGCGGCCATTGCGAAAGCCTGCGCGGACGAAGGGGCCGACGGACTCTGCCTCATCAACACCCTGCTGGGGATGCGGATTGACCTGAAAACCCGCCGTCCGGTTCTGGCAAACCGTACCGGGGGATTGTCCGGCCCCGCCGTGTTTCCGGTGGCCCTGCGGATGGTTTACGACGTGTACGAGGCGGTAAAACTTCCGATTATCGGCTGCGGCGGCGTCAGCTCTGCCAGGGACGCCGCTGAAATGATGCTGGCAGGCGCGTCGGTGGTGGAAATCGGCGCGGCGAACCTGCGGAACCCATATGCCTGCAAAGAAATCATAGAGGACCTGCCCGCTGTCTGCGCAGAGCTGGGCGTTACCAAAATTTCCGACTTGACAGGAGGCGCGCACCATGGCTAAAGAAGTGATCATCGCGTTGGACTTCCCCACACGAAACGAAACCCTTGCTTTTCTCGACCGGTTCCCGGCGGGAGAAAAACCCTTCATTAAAATCGGCATGGAGCTGTTTTATGCGGAGGGACCCCAGATTGTCCGGGACCTGAAAGCCCGCGGCCATAAGATTTTCCTTGATTTGAAGCTCCACGACATTCCCAACACGGTCAAGCGGGCGATGGCCGTTCTCTCCCGGCTGGACGTGGATATGGTAAACCTTCACGCGGCGGGGACCTCCGGCATGATGAAAGCGGCTCTGGAAGGGCTCACCCGGTCCGATGGCACAAGACCGCTGCTGATTGCCGTCACGCAGCTTACCAGCACTGCGCCGGACGCGCTGAAAGAAGAATTGCTCATCGAAACGCCGATGCCGGAAACAGTTTTGGCTTACGCGAAAAATGCCGCCGCCAGCGGATTAGACGGCGTGGTATGTTCTCCTCTGGAAGCGGCTCTGGTGAAAGAATACTGCGGCGAACATTTCTGCACGGTAACGCCGGGCGTTCGGTTTGCGGGCGGCGACGCAGGCGACCAAAAGCGCGTCATGACGCCGGAGCAAGCGGCGCGGAACGGCTGCGATTATATCGTTATGGGCCGTCCGATCACCCAGGCGGCGGACCCGGCGGCGGCTTACCGTCAGGCTGTAACGGAGTTTTCGGGGATGCCGCTATGAGCGGGTAATCCTGAAAATCGCTTGTCAGCAGACAAATGAAAGGAGATTTTTATGAATCGAGAACAGACCATCGCGCACGACTTGTTGTCTATTGGCGCAGTGTTTCTCCGCCCTGACGAGCCTTTTACATGGGCCAGCGGCATTCAAAGTCCGATCTACTGCGACAACCGGCTGACGCTCACCGCGCCGGATGTTCGGACGCGTGTAGAAGAAGGATTAGTCGATCTGATTTGCAAACACTATCCGAACGTGGAGGTTTTGATGGGCACATCCACTGCCGGAATTGCTCATGCGGCGATTGTGGGGCATCTTATGGGTTTGCCGATGGGTTATGTGCGTTCGGGAAGCAAGGACCATGGGCGGCAAAACCGCATTGAGGGCCGTTTGGAAGCGGGCCAGCGGGTAGTGGTGGTGGAGGATTTGATTTCCACTGCCGGGAGCTGTATTGAAGTTGTGGAGGCTCTGCGGGAAGCGGGGGCGGAGGTCCTGGGCATTGTTTCGATTTTCACGTATGGGATGAAAAAGGGTCTGGACCGTCTTGCCGCCGCTGGAGTAGAGAATTACAGTCTGTCCAACTTCGATGCGGTCTGTCAGATTGCCGCAGACGAAGGAACCATCAAGCCGGAGGATATTGACCGCCTGCAAAAATTCCGGGCAAACCCAGCGGATGAGAGTTGGATTCGATAAAAAATTTCCGATTTCAGCCAACCAAGGCTGTTGAAGGAGGCAGGCGGGCGCAAAGCCCCGCCCCGCAAGCATCGCAGCAGCGGCAGCGGAAATAGGAGCAGAGACAAGTCGATTTGGACTTCTCGTTTCCGTTCCGCCAAGCCGAAGTTTTCCGCCAGGCTCTCAAAACGCTCTTTTCTCTTTGGACCGTGAACGGCCCGTTTCTCTTTTCTCTCGGAGAGAAAAGAGAAATGGGGGGTTCAAAAAGGACCAGCCATTGCAAATGGCTGACATGCACCCGCGCCGCGAGGCGCGACCACCCTTGCTGCAAGCAGTGAAATGAAAGGAAACTTTATGTCGAGAAATGTGATTGATGTTACGGATTTGACAGTAGAGGAGATTGGGGAACTGATTGCCGTGGCGGAGGACATCCTTGCCCACCCTGCCAAGTATCAGGATCTCTGCAAACACAAACAGCTTGCCACCTTGTTTTTTGAACCGTCCACCCGAACCCGCCTCTCCTTTGAATCAGCCATGTTATCCCTGGGGGGAAGCGTTCTGGGCTTCTCCGAAGCCAATTCCAGTTCCGCCGCCAAAGGCGAAACCGTGGGAGATACCGTCCGTACCGTCAGCTGTTACGCCGACATCATCGCCATGCGCCACCCCAAAGAAGGCGCGCCTTACGCCGCCGCTCAGTTCAGCGAAGTCCCCATCATCAACGCAGGCGACGGCGGTCACAACCACCCCACCCAAACCCTCACAGACCTCCTCACCATCCACCGGGAAAAGGGCCGCCTTTCCAACTTCACCATCGGTTTTTGCGGCGACCTCAAATTCGGCCGTACCGTCCACTCCCTCGTCAACGCCTTGAGCCGCTATGAAAACATTCGCTATATCCTGATCTCTCCCGAAGAATTGAAGCTTCCCCGCTACGTCAAAGAAGAATCCCTCAAAAAACGCGGGATTTCCTATACCCAAACCACCGATCTTGATTCGGTCATCCCGGAACTGGACGTACTCTATATGACCCGCGTTCAACGGGAACGCTTCTTCAACGAAGAAGATTACCTCCGCTTGAAAGACAGCTATGTCCTGACGCCGGAAAAGCTCGTCCATGCCAAACCGGATCTCTCCATCCTCCATCCCCTGCCCCGCGTGAATGAAATCGCAGTGGCTGTGGACCGCGACCCTCGAGCCGCTTACTGGAAACAGGTCAAAAACGGAAAATTTATCCGTATGGCTTTGATCTTGAAACTGCTGAACATTCCGGCGTAAGGGAGGAATTATCATGAATATTGACAGCATTCAAAACGGCGTGGTCCTGGACCACATCCAGGCGGGTAAAAGCATGGAAATCTATCAGTACCTCCACCTGGACCGCCTGGATTGTTCCGTAGCCATTATCAAAAACGTCCGCAGCGGCAGAATGGGCAAAAAGGACATTATTAAAATTGACACCCCAATGAATCTGGACTTGGATGTCCTGGGCTATATTGACGCCAACATCACAGTGAATATCATCCGCGACGGCGTGCGGGTCGAAAAAACCCACCTGAAGCTCCCCAAAAAGCTGATCAACGTAATTCACTGCAAAAACCCCCGCTGCATCACCGTTGCAGAATCTCAGCTGGACTCGATTTTCCTCCTGAGCAACCCGGAACGGCACGTTTACCGGTGCGCCTACTGCGACACGGAAAAAGGGCAGGGAATATAAAAACAGACCGTCGAAATTGCCGAAACCAAAACCCCTTGATGCAGGATTTTTTCCTGCATCAAGGGGTTAAACTCTCAAAAAATCCAAAAATACCAGGTGCTGGCATGGGTCGTTTTCTATCATTCAGTTTGTCCAGACTTGGCATTACGTCTGTGATTGTAGTCTCCTTTGTTTATCCTCTAATTAACCTATATTCATAAGTTCATCCAGTAAATCGTCTACCGTTTTGGTCCAGCCGCTGGAAAGGGATTCGGAAGCGGAACCCCAAAGAGCCGTTTCGATTTCATCCAGGCTCATGTCGTTATAGTGATCAGAAAGAATGTCTGTCGGGTAAACCCGATTTCGCTGCATGTTGTTGTAAGCATCAACGATTGTTTTGGCAGTCGGGTGGTTCAGCTTCAGCATATTCAGCTCATAGCCCAAACTCTCGAAGTCTACACGTGAGCCGCTGCTGTATTTTGCGCAGACAGCTTTGAAAACCTCATCATCGGACATACCCTTGTAAAACGTCTCCCGATGAACACTGGCAGTTGTCATACCGGAAGGGAAATGAATATCAGCCTCCTTCTTCTGCCGCCGAACTTCTGCATGAACCTTCTCTGGAATGGTGGCTGTACGCTCAACATGGTACTGAT
>CAJUTB010000048.1 GCA_910589315.1 uncultured Oscillibacter sp.
AGTGGGTGGAGATTGCCGTGGCCGCGGCACAGCAGCTCTACCACAACCTCGACGGCGCGGCGAGGAAACAGTATGTGCTGGACTTCCTGGCAGAGAAGGGGTATTGCCTGGATGACAAGGAGATAGACAATGCGGTTGAAGCGGCGGTGCTGAAACTCCACCAACAGTTGGAGGCCGCATGATGACAGTGCAAAAGATTCTGGACATCGCCCGGAAGGAACTGGGCGTGAAAGAGTCCCCGGCCAACTCCAACAACGTCAAATACAATACCTGGTTTTATGGCCGGGCGGTTTCCGGCAGTGCCTATCCCTGGTGTATGGCGTTTGTTCAGTGGGTCTTTGCGCAGGCCGGAGCCAAATTGCCCTATACAACCGCCTCTTGTTCGGCCCTGCTGAATTGGTACAAGAAAAACCGCCCCGCTAGTGTTGTCAAATCTCCCCAGCCGGGAGACATCATCATTTACAATTTTGGACATACCGGCATTGTGGAGAGCGTTAGCAAAGGCACGGTCACTGCTATCGAAGGCAATACCTCGCCCAGCGCCGCCGGAAGTCAGTCCAACGGCGGCATGGTCTGCCGCAGGACGCGTAAAACGTCCACCGTTACCGCTTACATCCGGCCAGATTACGAAAAGGAGAAACCACATATGGACAATACACCCAGCCCCGCCCATAGGGAAGCCGTTGAGTGGGCTAAGAAGCACAAAATCCTCAATGGCAATACCCAGGGGGATTTGATGCTTTCACAGCCAATCACCAGACAGCAAATGTGCTCCTTGCTTTACAACTACCATAAAGCGTTTGGAAAAACTTGAAACCCGATGAAAGCCGTGTTAAAATCTAAAGAAAGGAGTGTGGCGGTATGAACGATACGGAAAAGATTCAGAGCTTTGGCGATATGGTGGAGGCCACGGAAAAGTTAACGAAACCCTGGCGCTGTGCACTGATTATCACGAATTTTTTATGGGCCCTTGTATTTTTGGCGTTTATTCTGTTGGCATACCTTACCCCAGATACAAGTTATCAATACCAGGATTTCAACAACCATACGCAGGTTCAGACCACCGGTACGGAAACCGCTGCCGCACAAGGTGATTAAGTTTGGCAAGACAGGTGCAAGTTCGCAGGCCCGGCGCAAAGCGTCCCCGAAAACCACGGGCGGCAAGAGGAAGGAAAAAAGGACGGTGACGGCTTTTGAACAGCCAACACCGGACCATCCGCGCACTGCTGCAAAGTATGTCGCCCAAACGGGCAATTTCGTATATCCAGGCATTTGATCTTCCACAGGAGGAAGAACTTTTCTTGATCGAGTGCGATGTGCGGGGAAAAAGTTATGTGCAAGCCGCCCGGGAACACAATACCTCTCCGGAGGTCATCAAGCGGCGGAGGCAGAGGGCCTACATGAAAATAGTGGATGCAATCGCACATGAAGACCACCGGGGGTAGCCCCCGGTGGTCTTTTCGTTTCATTCCATTGTCGCCTGAATTGCCCGTTTGATAAAGGCGTTTACACGCTCTCCCCGGACGGCGGCGTGGACCGGATATATGCTGTGCATGGGTTGCCGTTACATTCTGTTTGCCTGAATTTTTGTCATGAGGGCTTCCTGTAAAACCTGGGAGAAGTTGATCCCCATAGATACCGCGCGTTCGTTGAGCCACGCCGGAATGGTCAAGGTTTTCTTGATTGCCTTTGTGTCCTGATACTGGTTGATGTCACATGTGACCAAAGTAACGAAGCTGTCACCACCAGAGGGAACCGTCGACACATCAGAAGGCGGGACAAGCTCCCGGTTCTCTTCCAGCAGCGTCAGCAGATACCCGGCAAGGGCTTCTTGGGCGCAGGCCATGGTTTCGTTGAGCGTTCCCCCGTAAGTCTGGCAGCCCTCCAGATCGGGAAACTCAACCCAGTAAGCGTCATCCTCCTTATGGAAAACTGCGGGATAAACGAACAACATGATACTACCTCCAATCAACTTAGGAGCAGGGCTTTGTCTTTCGTGTTCCATTCCCCTCACGGGCAGATTGTAACACGTGCCATATGTATTTTCAAGGAAAGTTTTAAATGATAAGAACGCCGTCCCATGACCGGGGCGGTTTTTTATGCCCATTTTCCGCCCAAACAAAGACCATTTTCAGGCCCTTTGCAGGGGCCTTTCTTTGTTATTATGATTCCATCAAAAACAGGAGGCCGCTATGTACGAGGAACAACGTTTAATGGCATCTGGATTACCATTTTCAGAAGCGTTTTCTCTTTGCAGCTCTTTGCGTAGAGAAGGAACCCTGGACGAATTTATAGAGTCAAACGAAAAGCACCATACCTGCAAATGCGGCGGGAATGGAAACTGCCCGGACTGCCCGAATCGAAATAAATGAGTTTTTCCTATTATAATCCAAACCCTGCTGGGAAAAGCGTAGGAGACTGCCCCGTCCGGGCCATCGCAAAGGCATTACAAGTGAGCTGGGAAGACGCCTATACCGGTTTAGCCCTGGAAGGGTTCCGGCGCGGCGATATGCCCAATGCAGACAGCGTATGGGGGCCTTACCTGAAAGCGCACGGTTTTACACGGCACTGGATCCCGGACACCTGCCCAGACTGTTACTCTGTTTCGGACTTTGCCGCCGATCACCCGCAAGGCACCTTTATTTTATCCATGCCGGGCCGCCATGTCCTTTGTGTGCAGGACGGCCATTGGCATGATTCCTGGGATTCCGGCGGAGAAATTCCCACTTATTTTTGGAGAAAGGAGCGTTGACAATGGCCTATAACCCATATCCATATCCAGGATATCCAAACGCGCCCGGTTACTACCCCGGTCCAGTTCCTGACCAATTAACGCAATTGCGTCAGAACCAAATCCAACAAATGCAGGCCCCGCCCCAAATGCTGCAAGTTCCACCGATGCAAACGAATACGGGGACCGTTGCCCCTGCGGCAGCTCCGCAAAATAACGGCATTATCTGGGTGAGCGGGAAGGGGGAGGCTGACGGATATCTTGTAGCTCCTAACAGTGCAGTGGCTCTGTGGGACGCCAATAATCCGGTAATTTATCTGCGCCAGGCGGACAGTACTGGGAAACCCACCACAAAAGTCTACGATCTGGTTGAGCGGACCGATAACGCACCGGCGCAATCCGCACCTCAGATCGACTTGAGCCGGTATGTAACCATTGATCAACTGGAAGACATACTCACAGAACGCTTGAAACGGCCCGTAAGGGCCTCAAAGACAAAGGAGGATACCGATAATGTCTAATCCCTTTTTTTCCGCCATGGGCGGCGCAAGCGGCACTCAGGGAAAGCCAATGAACATGATGCAGGCTTTCCAGCAATTCATGCAACAGAATCAGGGGAAAAACCCAAATGAAATGATTCAGCAGATGCTTTCCTCAGGGAAACTCAATCAAAATCAGCTTGATCAGGCCCAGCAAATGGCAAGGCAAATGGCAAGGCAAATGGAAGGGCCTCTCAGTGGTTTGAAGTCTATGTTTGGATTTTAACACGTCTATAAATGCGGCCGCATTTTAGAAAATACATCAACAAAGGAGAGGACTACATGTCTCTTGGAAGTGAAGGCGGCGTTCCTGCCGTCATGAATGTGACACCCACAGGCACGGGCTATAACAATGGCAATTGCGGCGGGTGGGGCGGCGATTGGTCCGCTTGGATTATCATCTTTGTGCTGTTCTTCGCTTTTGGCGGTTGGGGCAATGGCTTCGGCGGAGGCTGGGGCGGCGGAAACAGTGCTCAGGGTGCTTTGACCCGTGCTGATCTGTGCAGCGAGTTCAATTTCAACGGTCTGGAAAACGCTGTTCGCGGTGTGCAGCAAGGCATCTGCGACAGCACCTATGCCCTCAATAACTCCATCAATGGCCTGGGAATGAATGTTATGCAGGGCTTCTCCCAGTCTGAGATTGCAGACGGCCAGCGCCACGCTGCGCTGATGCAGCAGCTGTGTAACTTGGGCTACCAGCAGAAGGACTGCTGCTGCGAAACCCAGCGATCTATCGACGGGGTAAAGTTCACCATTGCACAAGAGGACTGCGTCACTCGCAACCTGATGCAGTCCAACACTCGCGATCTGATTGAGAATCAGAACTCCAACGCTCGGGCTATTTTGGACGCCCTCACAGCCCAGCGGCTAGAGGCTAAGGATGAGCGTATCGCCGCCCAGGCTGCCCAAATTCAGGCCCTTCAGCTCTCCGCATCACAGGCTCAGCAGAATGCTACCATCGGCGCGATGATTTCCGCCAGCGAGGCGACAATTCTGCGGCGTACCGGTGCGGAGTGCCCGACTCCCGCCTATGTGGTTCAGCCGCCCACTCCGGTTAACTTCCCGACAAACTGCTGCGGAACGTTCAACGGCGGTTGGGGCGGTAACGGCTGCGGCGGCTGTGGAAGCTGCTGAATTTCAATACGACTCAACTTCTAAGACACTCTTAGATGTTCGGCCCCGTGCCGATTTTGAAACCAACAGCGGCGGGGTACCTATGCCCTGCCGCTTATTTTTCTGAAAGGATTGATAAAATGCCTGAATTTACAAACGCAGCCCTTCAAACGGTTTCCGTTGGACAAAACGTACTGTTTACGGAAACGCCGGTTGGCTGCAACCGCGGGTATGTCATGCACCGGGAAGGCAGCGGAAATGTCACCTTGCGGGGCATTACAAATCAATGCCGCGCCCGCTACCGCGTCAGTTTTGGTGCGAACCTTGCAGTACCCGCCGGCGGGACGCCCGGTCCGGTTTCGGTTGCCCTCTCCCTGGACGGGGAACCGATGAACAGCGCGACGGCTACGGTGACGCCGGCGGCGGTGAATGAATACTTCAACGTCTACGTTTCCGTTTTTGTCGAAGTCCCACGCGGCTGCTGCACCACCGTTTCCGTGGAAAATATCAGCACCCAGGCGATAAACGTCGCAAATCCCAACCTGATTGTCGAGCGGGTAGCTTGAGAAAGGAGAAACATTGAGCATGGAAAAACTCTATGAGCTGAAAGACAAAATGAAGCGGGAACTGGACGAAATCGCCCGGAAACCCGAAATGTCTGCTGGTGATCTGGAAGCCGTCCACAAGCTCACCGATACAATTAAAAATATTGACAAAATTTGCATGTTGGAGGAAAATGAGGAATACAGCCAAAACAGCGGGTATGTCGATACCTATGGCCGCGGCAGCAGCTACGCCAATCGAGGCCAGCACTGGGTCCGTGGGCATTACAGCCGGGACGGCGGCGGCAATATGAATGGCGGTGGATACAGTTCCCGCCGCGACAGCCGGGGCCGGTACAGCCGCGGCGACGGCCGCAGTGAAATGATGGAGCACTTGGAGGCGGCTCTGGATTCCGCGACAGAGCAGGACCGGGAGGATATCCGCCGTTTTATGCGGAAGTTGGAGAACGCCTGACGGGAGGTGTGGCTTGTGGCTGCGCCAAACCTCAAAGAAATTGAGTGGGCCATTGAAGAACTGGAAAACCAGGAGAGCAATGAACGCCGCTATACGCTTCTGGCCGCGCTCTACACCTGCCGGAATGAAATGCTGGGCCTGACGGCTCCGGCTGCGCAGGCCGCGGCCTACTCCGAAGCTCCCGCACCAGACGGCCCCGCGCTGGGCCAATATGGAGACAGTGACTTTCTTCAGGCCGTTGCCGGAAAGGACCCTGCCTCCGCCTGGGCAGTCATAGATGAATTGATGGACACGCTTCGCGTCGTCAATCAGCGTACTTACGAAAGCGTTATGCGTAAACTCGGAAAGCTGTAAAATTTTTATAAGACGCTATATCTTACGATAAAGACTGCGTTGAGGATCTGCGCTTCTATCCGAAGCTCCAGTATGTGGATGTCATCAATCGCGCCCTGTCCGTCAAGGGCGGCAGCGCAAAGCTGCTATACGTCTACGTCGATGTGGAACCCGTCAGCTTCAACCGGGGTTTCTATACCGTCGATATGCGTTTCTTCTACTCTGTAAGCCTGCAAGCCTATCTGAGCTGTCCCGTCCCCGTCACGGTGGAGGGCCTGTGCGTATTCGACAAACGGGCCATTCTGTTCGGCAGCGAAGGAAACGCCAAAATCTTCTCCTCCGAGCTGCGGACCGGCGAACCGGACCTTCAGCTCATGAGCCGGTCGAATCTCCCCATTGCCGTCGTGGAAGCGGTGGACCCCATCGTCTTGGACGCACGGGTTATGGACTGCTGCGGCAAGCGGGACTGTGACTGCGACCTGTGCGAAGTGCCGTCCTTCGTCAACAGCTGCTTTGACGGCGAGCTTTCCAGCGGAGACGACAGCCGCCGCATCTATGTCACCTTGGGACAGTTCTCCATTGTGCGTCTGGAACGGGATTCCCAGCTGCTGATTCCGGTCTATGACTATTGTATGCCCGACAAGGAATGCTCCTGCGGCAGCGGAAGCGGCAACGAAGACCCCTGCTGCATTTTCCGGAACATCTCGTTCCCTGTGGGCGAGTTCTTCCCGCCGAACACCGTGCGGAGGCCGGAAAACTACGAGGAATGCTGCTGCGCCTGCGGCAGATAAGAAAGAAGGGCCGCCCTTTTGGGCGGCCCTTGGCTTATCGGAAACAAATGGCACTCACCAGGGAATAAACTGGATATTGGCATCCACATTCCCGCCGATTCCAGCGACGGAACATTTGCTGGAAAACTGCCAGTAGTTCATCTGATAGTAGAAGGTTGGATAAAGTTTTTCCGAAGACGCGCTCTTGTACTCCGGGAACCAGGTGAGGTACTGAGACACAGCGGCCTGATCGTATTTGAGATAGCCAACCTGGGAGCCCTGATAAATCATCGGGGTATAACCGGCCTCCGCAATGCGGCGGCAGAAGGCAACGGCACAAGCGGTCGCCATTTCCGGCGAGGTGTCGTTGACGCGATATTTGCTGCTGATTTCCCAGTCATAGGCAACGGGACCGTTAATGTTCAAATCCCGGAGGTGTGCAAGGACAAATTCCGCCTCCTCAATGGCTTCTTCCACCGTAATTGCCTGGGCGAAGAAGTAGACGCCAGTTTCGATTCCGGCATTCATCGCGCCCTGGATATTCTGGCGGTAGAACGCGTCTTCATTGACCTTTCCGGTGGACGTGCCCCGCAGGCCGATCCGGACCATGACAAACTCCACGCCGTCGGCGGCAACTGCTTGCCAATCAATGGTTTCATTCTTGCTGGCGCGGTTCTGATAAGCCGAAACGTCAATGCCGAAACGGGTGCGGAAATCGCCGCCCACATACTCCAAACGGTTGCCGTTCCACTGGAAATCGCCCTGTTTCAAACGGCTGGGCTGAACGCCTGCGTAAACGGGGACTTTCTTTCCGCCATACTGCACAAATTCCCCGGTGGTTGCGCCGGGCGTGTAGATGTCGCTGGGCTGAATCCCAGGCGTTCCCGGCGTGTCCGGGTTTTCCGGATTTGTAGGATTCCCCGGGTCCGCCGGCGTAATGGGAACCACCACTATGTCGTCTGGATCGCTCGGCTCCGTGGAAGCATTCGGGTCCTGCTCGGAGGCGGGGGGAGTGCTGATCATAGGCGTCACCGCGCTGAAGTTACGGATACCGCCTTCAATCGTGACATTGGTGAGTTTGACATCCCCCGTCACGCCGGGAGCTAAAATCAAATCCCCATGAATCGTCATATCCGTAAGCGATGCGCCGCCGGGCGCATTGATCAGCAAACTGCCGTCTACGTCGCTGGAATAGGTTTCCGTCTCCTGCACAAGCACTTGGATCATATTATTGAGGAGATTCACCAGCTCCGCGCGGGTCAAGGGGTCCGTGGGCCGGAAGCGGTTTTCCTTCACATCGTTCAGCCAGCCGCGGGCGGTCATTTCCGCAATATAAGGCCGGGCGTACTGCGCGATTTGCGCTTCGTCTTCATAATCCAAGTTCAGAATAGAGGCTTCCACATGGAACGCGCGGGCCACCATGGACATTGCCTGCTGACGGGTGATGGTGTCCCCCGGGAGGGCCTGGCCCCCATTGCCTAAGTAAACTCCGGCGGCGTTGAGCTTCAAAATAGAGGACTCCCAGTAAGTCCCTGCCGTATCGCTGAAAGTCTCGCTGCCGGAAATATCCTGAAAGCGAAGAAAACGGTCCAGAATCCCGGCGAACGCGCCGCGGGTAATGGAGGCATCCGGGCGGAACGAACCGTCCTCATATCCTTGCAAAACGCCATACTGCTGACTCCATTTATTGATGGCGTCCGCCGCCCAATGGCCCTCCGTATCGGTGAACGCCATAGCCGGAGTCAACGCCAGCGCAGCGGCCAAGGCTCCGGACGCCAACTGCTTCGGCAGTCGAAATCGGTGCATAGAAAATCCCCTTTCGTCACATTTTGTCGTCTTGGGATGGAAAAAAATACGCTGCCCTCAGAGGGCGGCGGTATTGCATTTTCAAAACTGGCAACGATTGCATTATAACAAAAACGCCGCGGCCGGTCAAGAACCTGCCGCAGATTTCCAAAAATAACATCCGTCTGCCGCAGTCAGCGTATATGCTCATATGGAATGATCACTCTGTCAATGCAATCTTTTTTCACAAAACAGCAAAAGCTACATACCGGCAACGCTTATTTGAGAGGGGATGTTTTGCAATTGTTGTTGACAAGCCGTCTGGTATCTGATAAAATGCTTTCCAACAAACGCGAAGAAAAGGACCAGTAGCCGTTTTCCTTCCTGCAAAGAGAACCCCCGGTTTGGTGAAAGGGGGAGAGGGGGAGCCGGCGAATACGCCTTGGAGCCGTCGCCCGAACGGGGAAAAACCGCTTTCTCTCAGTAGGCGCGTACCGGGTGCGCCCGTTACCGCGCCGCCGTGTGTCGGCACGGCATGAGGCGTCCGCCCGTGAGGACGGCGCGAACCAGAGGTGGTACCGCGAAACCTTTCGCCCTCTGTCCCAATCCGGGGCAGAGGCTTTCTTTCTGTCCGGGAAACATCAAAAGGAGAAGATAGTATGCAGATTTACGAAGAACTCAAAGCCCGGGGCCTGATCGCTCAGGTGACGGACGAAGAACAGATCCGGGAGCTGGTCAACAACGGCAAAGCCACCTTTTATATCGGCTTTGACTGCACCGCCGACAGCCTCCACGTGGGCCATTTCATGGCTCTTTGCCTGATGAAGCGTCTCCAAATGGCAGGGAACCGCCCCATTGCCCTCATCGGCGGCGGGACGACCATGGTCGGCGACCCCTCGGGCCGTACCGATATGCGTCAGATGCTCACGCCGGAGACCATTCAGCACAACGCTGGCTGTTTCAAAAAGCAAATGGAAAAATTCATTGACTTCAGCGACGGCAAGGCCCTGATGCTCAACAACGCGGACTGGCTCATGGATTTGAATTATGTAGAGCTTCTGCGGGAAGTGGGCGCGTGTTTCTCGGTGAATAATATGCTCCGGGCGGAGTGCTACAAGCAGCGCATGGAAAAGGGCTTGAGCTTCCTGGAATTCAACTATATGATCATGCAGTCTTACGACTTTTACCATATGTTCCAAACGGTGGGCTGTAATATGCAGTGCGGCGGAAACGACCAGTGGAGCAATATGCTGGGCGGCACAGAACTCATCCGCCGCAAGCTGGGCAAGGACTCCCACGCCATGACCATCACGCTGCTCCTGACCAGCGAGGGGAAGAAGATGGGTAAAACGGCCAAGGGTGCGGTCTGGCTGGACCCGAACAAAACGACTCCCTACGAGTTCTATCAATACTGGCGCAACATTGAGGACGCCGACGTTTTGAAATGCATCCGTATGCTGACCTTCCTGCCCTTGGAGCAGATCGACGAAATGGACGGCTGGGAGGGCAGTCAGCTGAACCAGGCAAAAGAACTGCTGGCCTATGAGCTGACGAAGCTGGTCCACAGCGAGGAGGAGGCCAGGAAGGCGCAGGAGACGGCGCGGGGCCTCTTTGCCGGAGGCGGTTCAACGGCGAATATGCCGTCCACGGCTTTGGACGCCGGACAATTCACAGACGGTAAAATTGGCGTTCTGACGCTGCTGGTGGCCTGCGGCCTGTGCGCCTCCAACGGCGAGGCTCGGCGTCTGGTTCAGCAGGGCGGCATCGCAGTCAACGACCAGAAAGTGACCGCCGCCGATGCAATGCTTGCACAGGATACTTTTGCTGGCGAGGGCGTTGTGATCAAGAAGGGGAAAAAGGTTTTCCACCGGGCATATCTTCAATAATGCACGGAAGCGGGGCGGCTGCATGGCGGCCCCCCGCTTTTCGGGAATACAATTGCACAAAAACTAATTTTTGTGCAATTGATTTGATGCGCATTACAAAGCTGTTACTAATTGTTTTTATTTTGTAATTAAAATGAGCAGCCACGTCCCTATACTACATTTAAGAATCAAAAAAGAGGGATGTCTTCATGAAAAGAGGAACCATAGCGGCGTTGTCGCTACTTGTTTTATTGACGGCCTGCGGACAGCGTTCAACAGAGCCGCCGAAGGATGAAAGTTCCTCCATCCAACCGGCGGTTTTAGAGGGCGAGGCCCTTTCTCCGGACGGACGCTTTCGGGCAGAGGTAGAGGGCGTCAGCGAGGGTCTCACCGCAATGGGGCTGTATCCAGCGGAATTTGTCCAGATCGTGGACGCGGAAACCGGGGATGTTCTCTGGCAGGAGATGGGGGCCTACGCGCAAGAAATCCTTTGGTCTCCGGAGGGCCAGTATGCCGCCGTTGCCCGCAGTACCCGAACGCATGAGACCGTCTTTCTAATAGAAACCCAAAACTGGACGGCCTGGGAATTCACCCTCCCGGACGGCGAACCCATCCCGGAATATACCTTTCTGCCGGACAACTGGGGCGTGTGGCAAGACGAAAACTGTTTGAATTTGACCGTTGGCGGAACCGGCGACGGAGAGGAGGCGCATTTTTACAGCTGCTCTCTTGATCTGGAAAATGGAACGCTCACCGGCCGCTCCTGGGAAACCACCAAGGAAATTCTATCGGAAACGTACGATTTCAACCACGACGGTAAACCGGAGACTCTGGAACTGACCACCATCTGGTTTCCCGGCATGACCGGCGCGGCGGTAGACACTTATATACTCTCCATTCTGGACAAAACCGGCGAAATCATCTGGCAGGACACCGCCGGAACCTCCCACGCCGGTGAAAACTCTCTTTACGCCTGCCAAATTGACGGCGCAAGCTATCTTCTGCGGTATCAGCCCTATATGCAGCACGGCATCTGTACATACCGCTATGAACTCTTTTCCCTGGATGAAGCGGGGCAGGAGGTTCCCTTTCAAGAAAACAGCGTGAAATTTTCGGCAAACGGCAGCAAATGGAACAGCGTTGGCCTGAATCCAGCGGAGGTGGCGGGGTTTCTGAAGGAGGTCCATCAATATTTGGACGCTTCCGAGCTGCTGGTCAGCACTGTAACGGCAGACGATCTCTTTTTCCTGGACTATGACAATACGCTGACCTTGGAAGAAAACCTCCAGCGGCACAAGGACTCGATTGAACAATATTAAGCGCGCAGCAAAACGGGCGGGAAAAATCCCGCCCGTTTTTCAGCGTGTCAGGCCATACTGTGCCAAAACCTTTCGGATGTTCTCCAAATGCGCCTTGCTGGGCGGGCAGAGGGGGAGACGCAGTTCTCCGGCGTTCCAGCCCAGAAGGTTCAACGCCGTTTTGACCGGAATCGGGTTGACCTCGCAGAACATCGCGTCACAGAAATCCTTCAAATGTACTTGCAGTTTTCCAGCGGCGGCAAAATCGTTATTCAGGCAAAGCTGTGCCAGACGGCGCATTTCCGCGGGGAGAACGTTTGCCGCAACCGAAATCACGCCCTTGCCTCCTAACGCGCAGATGGGGACCGTTTCGTCATCGTTACCGGACCAGATGCAGAAGTCCTCCGGGCAAAGACTCCGGGTTCTCTGCACGTTTCCCAGGTTCCCGGACGCCTCCTTCACACCGGCAATATTCGGATGTTCCGCCAGAGCCGCGTAGGTTTCCGGCGCAATGGAAACGCCGGTCCGGGAAGGAACGTTGTACAAAATCACCGGCGAGGAAACCGCGTCGGCAATGGTTCGATAATGACGGATCAGTCCAGCCTGGGTCGCTTTGTTGTAATACGGCGTCACGACCAGCAGTCCGTCAGCTCCGCAATGCTCTGCGTCCCGTGAGAGCGTAATGGCATTCTCCGTGGAATTTGACCCGGACCCGGCAATCACCGGAATCCGTCCGCTCACATGCTCCACGCAAAAGGCAATGGTCCTCATTCGCTCCTGATAGCTCATGGTCGTTGCCTCTCCGGTCGTTCCGCAAACAACAATGGCATTTGTTCCGTTTTCAATCTGAAAATCCAGCAGCCGTCCGAGGACCTCCAAGTCAACGGCCCCATTGTTAAACGGCGTAACAATTGCAACCGCACAGCCTGTAAAGATTGTTTCCTTCACAGTAAACCCCTCCTTTTTTGATGAAAAAAACAGCCCGCCGCAGGCAAACGGCAGGCCGTTTCTTTTGTAAAAGGGCTTATTTTGCTTCAATATATCCCTTCGCGCACAGCAGCTCCGCCAGCAGGACTCCGCCGCCCGCCGCCCCGCGAAGGGTATTATGGCTTAATCCGACGAACTTATAATCGTACTGCGTATCGGGCCGCAGGCGGCCGATGGAGATTGCCATACCGTTTTCCAGATTCCGGTCCAGTTTCGTCTGGGGACGGCTGTCTTCTTCAAAATAATGCAGGAACTGCTTGGGTGCGGAAGGTAGTTCCAGTTCCTGAGCCGGTCCCCGGAACGCGGCCCAATCGGCCTTGATCTGTTCCATGGAAGGAGCCTTGCCAGCGGCAAATTTCATAAAACACGCCGCCATGTGCCCATCACTGACAGGCACCCGCAGGCACTGGGCGGTAATGGCGGGAGAGGACGCTTTGAGAATCTTTCCGCCCTCCACGCGGCCCCAGACCTTCAGCGGCTCCTGTTCGCTTTTTTCCTCCTCGCCGCCAATATAGGGAATACAGTTATCAATCATCTCCGGCCACCGTTCAAACGTCTTGCCTGCGCCGGAAATCGCCTGGTAGGTACACACGGCCACCCGCTCCAAGCCATATTTCAGCAGCGGATGCAGGGCGGGGACATAGCTCTGGATGGAGCAGTTGGATTTGACGGCGATAAAGCCGCGCTTTGTTCCCAGACGCTTCCGCTGGGCCTCAATGACGGCGAGATGTTCCGCGTTCAGCTCCGGCACAACCATCGGAACATCCTCCGTCCAGCGGTTCGCGGAGTTGTTGGAGATGACAGGGCATTCCAGCTTGGCGTAGGTTTCTTCCAGCGCGCGAATCTCGTCTTTTTTCATGTCCACGGCGCAGAAGCAGAAATCGACGGCTTCCGCCAGTTTTCCGGCGTCTGCCGCGGCGTCGAGCACAATCAGCTTTTTCGCTTCCTCCGGCATCGGCTTTTCCAAGGCCCAGCGGCCCGCGGCGGCTTCTTCATAGGTTTTCCCTGCGCTCCGCGCGCTGGCCGCTACGGCGGTGAGCTGAAACCAGGGGTGGTTTTCCATCAGGGTAACGAACCGCTGGCCCACCATGCCGGTCGCTCCGATAATGCCGACTTTGTACTGTTTCATGATAGGTTCCTCCTGCTGCATCAATGCGGAAAACCGGCAGGACCGTTTTCCGTCGGATTTTGGTTGAATGTGGCTGAACTTTGTATTATAATAAGGCTTATCAGGACCAAAGTGTTTACCACACGCGGACAAATGTCTGCAACAAATATAGTAGCATGAATTTTGTCCACCGTCAAGATCGGTCATATTGGGAGGTTCCATGAAAAAGCTGCTGCTTACAACGCTGATCGTTGTGACTTTTATTGCACTCGGCACAGCTCCTGCCGCCGCCGTGAGCAATCACACGGTAAAAGTCGGACTGCGCTACGATTCCTCCGCCATGGCGTCCGCCAACCTGGAAAACGCAGAGGGGGCGGGGTATGAGTTCGGATATTTCGATGAAAACCGGGTCTTTGTCTCCCTGGGCCGAACCAGCGTAACCACCATTACCATGAATGCCGGAACAATTTCCATGGAGTCTGGTGATACTATGTATATGGGCAGCAGCGAAGACTATGCCTTCCAAACCGCCGGAACTCAGATCGGACAATCCGTGACGTTTGTCTCATATGCGGAAGCGGCGTCAGCCGCCGCAGTCCACGGCGGCTGGCCTGCCTGGATAAATGGGGCGTATACCGTGCGGGGAACCGGCGCACAGGACGCATACGGCCGCGGTACGGTCTCTTTTTCGTCCACAAGCGTTGTCGTAACCCGGACGGGAACATCCGAAATCCTCTTTGAGTTCGACGAAGGCGGGGAACGCGCTCTGGGCGTCCGGCCCTCTGGATCTTCCACTTGGTTTCGAGGCTACAAATACCCTGGCGCCTTTGAATATCCCCGGGCCAGGGGCGGCAATTTGAGTGTGATCAACGTCGTAGATCTGGAGGAGTATGTGAAAGGCGTGGTGCCCTACGAGATGCCCGGCGACTGGCCTCTGGCTGCACTGGAAGCGCAGGCCGTCTGCGCCCGGACCTTCGTCTGCGGCCATGCAAAGCACCTGCGTTCCCAAGGCTTTGACGTTTGCGCCGGACAGGACTGCCAGGTTTACTACGGCCACGGCAGCGAAAGCAGCGCACCCACAAGCACCAGCAATCAGGCGGCAGAGAACACGGCGGGACTCTGCATTTACTACAATGGCACGCTGGTACAGGATGCGGTCTATCACTCCTCCAACGGCGGCGCGACCGAGGACGGCGGACGCGTCTGGGGCACGGAGACCGGCTATTTGAAGGGCAAACTCGATCCCTACGAAGCCCAGACGGACATTCCCAATTATAGCTATTCCGTCACCTACACGGCGGCGGAACTGACCTGGATTCTGGACCAAAAGGGCTATTCTGTCGGCACGGTGCAGGACGTCTATGTGTCGGAATACACGCCGCTGGGGAACGTGAACAAGGTAACGTTTGTGGGCAGCAGCGGAACCAAGACCGTCAGCGGCGAAACCTGCCGGACGATTTTTTATAGCAGCACCTATAAAAAATCCGTAACCAGTATGCGATTTGATATCAACGGAAAAAACGGCGGCGTCTGGACCGGCGAAGGCGTCGTCACCAGCGGCGGGCAGCTGGCTTCTTTAGACGGCGCGGCGGTTATCTCCGGAAACGGCGAGATTGGAATTCTGCAAGGAGCTTCCGCCGCCGCAGTCACCTCGTCCGGAACTGTGACGGTATCCGGCGGAATACCCGCTCCCAGCGTCCCCAGCGGCAGCGGAAACCACAACGGAAATTTTGTAATTACCGGAACCGGCAACGGCCACAATGTTGGAATGAGCCAGTACGGCGCGAAGGCCATGGCGGAGCTCGGGTATGGATTCCGGGAGATTTTGGAATTCTATTATACAGACATTACGATCAATTGAGGATACGATATGAAAACCAGTGATTTTTACTACGACCTTCCTCCGGAGCTGATTGCCCAAACGCCTATCCAGCGTCGTGACGGCTCCCGCCTGATGACGCTGAACCGGGAAACCGGCGCGGTGGGCCACCGGCATTTTTACGAGCTTCCGGAGCTTCTGCGCCCCGGCGACTGTCTGATTCTGAATGATTCCCGCGTCTTGCCGGCGCGGCTGCTGGGCCGGCGTTTGCCGGGCGGCGGGGCCTGCGAGGTCCTTCTGCTGATCGACCGGGGTGAAAACGTCTGGGAGTGCCTAGTACGTCCTGGACGAAAGCTGCGTCCCGGCGCGCGCATGACCTTTGGCAGCGGCGAACTGACGGCGGAGGTGGTGGGCGAAGTGGAGGACGGTAACCGTCTGGTCCGCTTCGATTATGCGGGCATTTTTCTGGAAGTGCTGGAACGCCTGGGCAAAATGCCTCTGCCGCCGTACATCAAGGAGGAGTTGCAGGACCGGGAACGGTATCAAACGGTTTACGCAAAGGTTTTGGGCAGCGCGGCGGCCCCCACGGCTGGCCTGCACTTCACGCCGGAGCTTTTGAAAACGCTTGCGGCCAAAGGCGTCGGCATTGGTTCTGTCACGCTTCACGTGGGTCTCGGCACTTTCCGGCCGGTGAAAGAGGACACGGTTGAAACCCATGCGATGCACAGCGAATTCTGTACCATCCCGCCGGAAACGGCCGGTTTAATCAACCGCACCAAAGCGGCAGGAGGCCGGTGTATCTGTGTTGGGACCACCTCCTGCCGGACGCTGGAATCCTGGGCGGGCGAAGACGGCCATATGGAACCGAAATCCGGCTGGACCAGCATTTATATCTATCCCGGCTACCGGTTCAAGGTCATGGACGGTCTGATTACAAACTTCCACTTGCCGGAAAGCACGCTGGTGATGCTGGTGTCTGCGTTTGCCGGACGGGAGCAGGTTCTTGCGGCGTACCGGGAGGCCGTAGAGGCGCGGTATCGCTTTTTTTCCTTTGGGGACGCCATGTTTATTGGAAGCAGGATAGATGAGCCGGAAAGCAAGAAGCCGGAAG
>CAJUTB010000049.1 GCA_910589315.1 uncultured Oscillibacter sp.
CCTTCTTCTCGTTCTTCTCGTTCATGGCCTCGACGCGCTTCAGAAGCTCCGGGGCAACATACGGGCCTTTTTTAATGGATCTGCTCATAAGTTCTCTGCCTCCCTTACTTCTCGTTGCGGCGTTTCACGATGAACTTGCTGGTAGGATTCTTCTTCTTGCGGGTCTTGTAACCCATCGCCGGCTTGCCCCAGGGGGTCACAGGGCCGGGACGGCCAACCGGGGCGCGGCCCTCGCCGCCGCCATGGGGGTGGTCGTTGGGGTTCATGACGCTGCCGCGCACAGTGGGACGCCAGCCCATGTGCCGCTTGCGGCCCGCCTTACCGATGTTGATGTTGGCGTGGTCGATGTTGCCCACCTGTCCGATGGTCGCCATGCAGTTCACGCGGACGATGCGGACTTCGCCGGAAGGCATACGAATCTGAGCGTCGCCGCCCTCCTTCGCCATCAGCTGGGCCGCTGTGCCCGCCGAACGCACCAGCTGCGCACCGTTGCCGGGATGCAGCTCGATGTTATGAATCATGGTGCCGACGGGGATGTTGGCCAGGGGAAGGGCGTTGCCCTCCTTGATGTCGGCCTTCGCGCCGGACTCCACCTTGTCGCCCGCCTTCAGGCCCACGGGAGCCAGAATGTAGCGGCGTTCGCCGTCCTCATATTCCAGAAGGGCGATATTCGCGCTGCGGTTGGGGTCGTATTCCAGGCGGAGAACTGTGGCAAACATATCGTGCTTGTCGCGCTTGAAGTCGATCACGCGGTACTTGCGCTTGTTGCCGCCGCCGCGGTGGCGGACGGTGATGCGGCCATAGCTGTTGCGGCCCGCACTCTTTTTCAGAGGCTGGGTCAGTTTCGGCTCGGGCTTGGCCTTCTTGTCAATGCCGTCGAACCCGGAGACTGTCATCTGACGTCTGGAGGGAGTCGTCGGCTTAAAGGTTTTGATAGACATTCCGCTTTACACTCCTTCTCTAGTATCAGACCATGCCTTCGAAGAATTCGATGGTCTTGGAATCCTCCGTCAGCTGGACGTAGGCTTTCTTCCAGCTCCGGGTCTTGCCGGGACGGCCCGCGCCCATGCGCTTTTCCTTGCCGGGCATCGTCACCGTGTTGACGGAAGACACCTTCACGCCGAAGATTTCCTCCACGGCCTTGCGAATCTCAATCTTGCCCGCGTCCTTCGCCACCTCGAAGACGTACTTCTTATCAGCGGCTCCGGCCATGGCGCGTTCAGTGATCACCGGACGAATAATGATGTCGTATGCGGTAGCCATTATGCGTACACCTCCTCGATCTTGGCGAGGGCGGCCTGATCCACCACCAGGTACTTTGCATTCAGAATGTCATAGACATTCAGCTGTGCAGCGGGGGCGGTCAGCACGCCGGGCAGGTTCCGGGCGCTCTTGACTACCACTTCGTCCATCGCGGGCGTGACCACCACGGCCTTCCCATCCACATGGACGGCGTCCAGGAACTTGCGGAAATTGGCGGTCTTGATGGCGTCCAGGGCGATCTTGTCGATCACCACCAGGCTTCCCTCCGCCGCCTTCGCGGAGAGGACGGACTTCAGGGCCAGACGCCGGACCTTCTTATTTAATACATAGCGGTAGCTCCGGGGCTTCGGGGCAAACACAATGCCGCCGTGAGTCCACTGGGGCGAGCGAGTGCTGCCCTGACGGGCGTGGCCCGTGCCCTTCTGACGCCAGGGCTTGCGGCCGCCGCCGGAAACTTCCGCCCGGGTCAGCGCGCTCTGGGTGCCCTGGCGGCAGTTGGCCAGGTGGTTCTTTACGACCTCATGGACAACCGCTTCATTCGGTTCAATGCCGAAAATCGCGTCGTTCAGCTCAACCGAGCCGACTTCCGCGCCGGCCATGTTCAATACTTTCATGGAAGACATTTACTCTCAGCGCCCCTTTCTTACTTGCTTCTGGCGGAAGCCTTCTGCGGGTTGCGGCCGGAAGCCTTCTGCGGGTTCTTGCTGATGTCCGCGCCGGCCTGCTTGACCTTGTGGACCTTGACGGTGGACTTGATGGTGACCAGGCCGCCCTTGGGGCCGGGCACCGCGCCGCAGACCACCAGCATGTTCAGCTCGGGGTCCACCTTGACGACGGAGAGGTTCTGAACCGTGACCTGATCCACGCCCATGTGGCCCGCGCCGTCGCGGCCCTTCATGATGCGGCCGGGGGTCGTGCCCGCGCCCAGAGAGCCTTGGTGCCGGTGAACGGGGCCGCCGCCGTGGGTGTTGCGCTTCACGGCCGCGCCGTGACGCTTGACCACGCCCTGGAAGCCATGGCCCTTGCTGGTGCCGGTGATATCCACATAGTCGCCGGCGGCAAAGGTGTCGGCCTTCACAATGTCGCCCACGTTCAATTCCGCGGCGTTTTCCAGGTCGAATTCCTTCAGGTGCTTCTTGGGGGCAACCCCCGCCTTGTTCAGATGGCCCAGCTCCGGCTTGGAGAGCTTGCGCTCGGCCACGTCCTCGAAGCCCAGCTGCACGGACGCATAGCCGTCCTTCTCAGCCGTCTTCTTCTGCACGACCACGCAAGGTCCCGCCTCAATGACCGTGACGGGAATCACGTGGCCGTTTTCGTCAAAAATCTGGGACATTCCCACTTTTTTGCCGATGATCGCTTTCATGTAGGTTCCTCCTTGATTAAAGGTTATTGGTTGGGCGAGGCGGCCATTGGGAACCGTTGCTCGGCCAACTTGACCCGTCCGCCTCAATCACGCGGCGGACTGCGGTGCTGACTGGGTAAATGGGGGCTTACAGCTTGATCTCGATTTCCACGCCTGCGGGGAGTTCCAGAGCCATCAGGGCCTCCACCGTCTTGGGGGTGGACTTCGTAATGTCGATCAGACGCTTATGGGTGCGCCGTTCAAACTGCTCGCGGCTGTCCTTGTATTTGTGGACGGCCCGCAGGATGGTGACGATTTCCTTTTTCGTCGGCAGCGGGATGGGGCCGGAAACTTCCGCGCCGGTGCGCTTCGCGGTTTCCACGATCTTTTCCGCGCTCTGATCGATCACCTGATGATCGTAAGCCTTCAGACGGATGCGGATCTTTTCTTTTTGTGCCATAATCGTTTTTCCTCCTGATTCGTACTGTGTCGTGTTCTCAAGTCTCGACTCTGTACGGCGAGAGAAAATTTTTCTGGCCACTGAACCGTGCGTATCATTCCATTTCACGAAAAAACCGGCGCAGGATCTGGCCGGTTTCGTCAGGACGCAGTGATTCCGCAGCGTACAGACTTTTCTCAGCCGCCCGATTATCGGACATACTCCCCGGAAGTTACCTCTTTCGAGCAATCTCCCGGTTCATCGCAGTTTCGCGCAGCAGGACCTCGCCCTGCTTTCGCGGACTCGCTTATCATAACGGAATTTTTCCCGCTTGTCAAGCATATTTTCTCTATTTTCTATAAATTTTTCAAGTTTTTTTCGTCAGGCCCCTTTGGGACGCGGAATGGTCCCTCCCGACCCTGGAAAACGGCCTATTTCTTCCGCCATTCTTTCAGGACGCTGCACATTATATAAATGAGGTATCCCAAAAACAAAACGCCCATCGGGAGCAGTACGAGGAACCCCACCGCTTTCCATACGGCCATGCACAAAGCCGCTTCCACTAACGCGCCCATGTCCGCTCCTCCTCAATCGAAAAATTTCCCCCGGAAGAAACACCGCTTTCTTTGGGTTTTCACCGCCCTGCGAAGCCGCTTCAAAAGAACCATCTTGCATTTTTTCCCTGTTCAGTATATACTAAGGGTGGTTACTTTGCAAGCGTCTTCCGCCCTTGGCGGAAATTTTGAATCGTACCGGCGGCGCGCGCCATACTACTTTATTATAATGTATACCCGCTGCCGGTTTTACAAAAGGAGCTGAAACCTTGAACATCAGAACCAAACTCGCCGAAGGCATTTATCTCACCTGCCTCCCGGCGCAGAAATTCAAAACCAGCCTCTTATCCGCACAATTTGTCGTTCCTCTCCGTCAGGAAACCGCCTCCGCCACCGCGCTCCTCCCCAGCGTCCTCCGCCGCGGAACCGTTACCTGTCCCGACATGGGCCTCCTCTCCGCCCGCCTCGACAAGCTCTATGGAGCCAGAATTGACGCCACCGTCCGCAAAAAAGCGGAAACTCAGTGCGCCGGTTTCGTTGCCAGCTTCATCGACGACCGCTTCGCGCCCGGCGGCGAAAAACTCCTGGAGCCTGTCGCCAATCTTTTGGGGGAACTGATCTGCGACCCCGCTACCGAGCGGGGCCGTTTTGTGCCCGGCTATTTTGAAAGCGAAAAAGTCAACCTCGTCAACGCCATCCGCAGTCTGATCAACGACAAACGGGGCTATGCCGACAGCCGCCTTCTTCGTGAGATGTGCGCCGGAGAGCCTTACGGCGTCCCCAGACTGGGTACGGTGGAAACTGCGGAAGCCTTACAGCCCCAAAAGCTCTACGCCCACTACGGCAAAACCGTCGCCTCCTCCCGCCTGGAACTCTTTTACTGCGGCAGCGCAGAGCGGTCCCGTCTGGAACAGGCCCTTCTCTCCGCTTTCTCCACCCTGCCCAGAGAATCCATTCCAGAGCTTCCCCCGTCCAGCTTTCACGTCCCTTCGGCGGAGCCGCGCTATTTCACCGAATCCCTCGACGTGACCCAGGGCAAGCTGGGGATGGGCTTCTCCTGCGCCAGTGAAGATCACATCGCGCTGATGATGGGCAACACGCTCTTTGGCGGCAGCAGCAATTCCAAGCTCTTTTTGAACGTCCGGGAAAAACTCTCCCTCTGCTACTATGCCTCCTCCCTCTATCACCGCCAAAAGGGCATGATTACCGTTTCCTCCGGCATTGAGTTCGACGACTACCAGCGGGCCTCCGACGAAATCCTCGCCCAGCTTGCCGCTGTCCAGAACGGCCAGCTGGAGGACTGGGAACTTGAGGCCGCCCGCAGTTCT
Source organism: uncultured Oscillibacter sp. (assembly GCA_910589315.1). Lineage (GTDB taxonomy): Bacteria > Bacillota > Clostridia > Oscillospirales > Oscillospiraceae > Oscillibacter. The sequence goes on from CAJUTB010000049.1 coordinate 4,927, forward strand.
CTGCTCAACGCCTACGCCTCTATGGGCGACTCCCAGAGCCGGATGGAAAACTTTTATCTGGGGCAAATCGCCACCGGCCGCGGCGAAACCCCCGAGGATTTGGCCGCGCAGGTCCGGGAGGTCTCTTTGGAACGCATCCTCCGGGCCATGAAAACCGTGCGGCTGGATACCGTTTATTTCCTTCAGGGAAAGGAGGCTGTGGAAGAATGAAACAGACCTTTTATGAGCGAATCGGCGAATCCATCCACCGGGAAACCCTGCCCAACGGGCTACAAATCTGCATCGTCCCCAAGCCGGATTTCGTCAAAAAATACGCCTTTTTTGCCACCCGGTACGGCGGCATGGACACCCGCTTCCAGCTTGGCGGCGTCTGGCGCGACACGCCCGCCGGCATCGCCCACTATCTGGAACACAAGATGTTCGACACCAAGGAGGGCAACGCCCTGCAAAAGCTCGCCCAAAACGGCGCGGAACCCAACGCGTTCACCTCCAACTCCATGACCGGTTACTATTTCGATTCCACCAGCCATTTTGAGGAAAACCTGGAAATCCTCCTCTCCTTCGTCTCAATCCCCTATTTTACAGAGGAGAGCGTCGCAAAGGAACAGGGCATCATCAGCCAGGAAATCCGCATGATTGAGGACAACCCCGACTGGCAGCTTTACACCCGGATGCTCCGCGCCCTTTACAGCGCCAATGCTTCCCGTGTTTCCATCGCCGGAACCGTCGAGAGCATTTCCCACATCACTGCGGAAACCCTTTACGACTGCCACCGCGCTTTCTACACGCCCTCCAACATGATTCTTACCGTCGTGGGCAATGTGGACCCCATCCACGTCGTCGACCTTGCCCGCCGGATTCTCCCCCGTGAAGGCGGTCCCGCCATTCCCAGAGACTATGGCGACGAACCCTCCGCCATTGCGGAGCGGGAAACGAAACTCACCATGGAAGTCTCTATGCCCCAATTTCTGCTAGGCTTCAAATGCCGCCCCGTGGACGGCGGCGAGGACTACCTCCGCACCTCCCTCCTGGGCGATATGGCCTGTGACCTGCTCCTAGGCGAATCCAGCCCCCTCTATCAGCGGCTGTACACCCAGGGCCTGATTGACAGCAGCTTCGGCGGTGATTACGAGGTTATGCCCGGCGTCGCCCACCTCTTTGCTGGCGGCGACAGCAAAGACCCTCACGCCGTTGCCGGAGAAATTCAAAAGGAAATCGAACGCATTGCCGCTCATGGCTTTGACCCCGCTTTTTACGAACAGGTCCGCCGGGCTCTTTACGGCGCGTACCTCCGGGCCCTGAACTCCTTCGAGAACATCGCCGTTTCCCTCACCGAAGGATACTTCCGCGGCTACGACCCCTTCCGCTTCCCCCAGATTTTCGAGTCCGTTTCCCAAAACGACGTGCTGGATTTCCTCCGGGAGAATGTCTCGGCAGACCGGGCAGTCCTCAGCCAGATCGTGCCCAAGGATTGAAAAGGAGGGCCGTTTTTGTGACTGCTTTGAAGGATATGCCCATCAGCTTTCCCGGACTTTTCGGGGACTGGGAATTCAACCCGGACCCCGTCGCGCTCCACATTGGGCATGGTATCTATTGGTACGGCATCATTCTTGCCCTTGGCTTCCTTGCCGGACTTCTCCTCTGTATGCGGCAGGCCCCCCGCTACGGCCTTACCGAAGACAACGTCCTGGATCTGGTGCTTTGGGCGGTGCCCTGCTGTGTGTTGGGGTCCCGTATCTACTATGTCCTCTTTTACCTCGACCTTTACCGCACCGCCTCCGGCGGCCTGGACTGGGGCCGCATCATCGCCATTTGGGACGGCGGGCTGGCAATCTATGGAACCATTATCGCAGGCGCGCTGGTTGCCTTTTTCTACACCCGCCGCAAAAAAATCCGGTTTGGAGCCCTCGCTGATCTCTGCGTTATGGGGCTTCTCCTGGGACAGATCATCGGACGCTGGGCAAACTTCATCAACCGCGAAGCCTTCGGCGGCCTTACCGATCTTCCCTGGCGGATGCGCCTCTGGGTCAGCTCCTATCAGTCGATTGAGGTCCACCCTACGTTTCTGTATGAAAGCCTTTGGAACCTGGTTGGACTCCTGCTGATTCTGCTGGTCGTCTCCAAGGGCCGCCGGTTCGACGGTGAAAATACCTGGTTTTATTTCCTCTGGTACGGCCTTGGCCGCGCCTGGGTCGAAGGAATGCGTACCGACAGCCTCTATCTCTTTGACTGGACCTTCCTGGGCGAGCCGGTCCGGGTTTCTCAGGCCCTCAGCATTCTGCTGGCGGTTTTGTCGGCGTTTATGCTGTTTTACAACATCAAAATTCGCAGGCGTTCCCCGGAAGACCTGCTGGTCCGTCAGCTGGAACGTCAGACCGCGGAAACCCCGGACAATTCTGCGGACCCCGACGCTTCCCAGACAGACGCAGAATCTTCCTCTCCGGACGTTCCGCCGCAGCCCTGATACGAACATCCCCCGGCCGTTGAAGCCGGGGGATGTTTTTCCGGGACTCCGCCTCTGGAATGCGCAAAATCAATGCAAAATCAAACCGCCTGTCACATTGACGCTCTGTCCCGTCATGTTATCCGCAAAGTCCGACGACAGATACAGGAACATTCTCGCCACATCCTCCTCCGTCTGCGGACGCTTCAGCGGAATCCCCGAAATACGCTCCTGCCAATACGCCTCCGGGTCGCCGCCCGCCTGCCGTACGTCGTCCAGCAGCTTATCCCAAATACGGGTATGCACAATTCCCGGACAGACACAATTCACGTTGATGTTGTACGGCGCGGCATATTTCGCAATCGCCTGCGTCATCCCCGTAACGGCGAATTTTGCCGCCGTATAGGCGATATTCGTCGGATAGCCCTCTTTTCCCGACATCGAGGACATATTGACAATTTTACCCGACCGGTTCGGCAGCATTGTCCGTAAAACCGCCTGATCTACCAGGAAGGTCCCTTTTGCGTTCACGTCCATCATGAACTGATAGATTTCCTCCGGCATTTCCAGGAAGTCCACCTTCGTGCTGGCTCCCGCAATGTTGTTCAGGATGTCGATTCTCCCAAAGGTTTCCAGGGCCAGGGCGGTCATGGCGTCCACCTCGGCCTTGGAGGTTACGTCGCATTTGCATGACGCCGTTTGCACGCCGAATTTCTCCGCAATCTCTCCGGCGGTTTTCACTGCCGCCGCCTCGTCCATATCTGCCACCAGCACATTGGCCCCCGCTTCTGCCAGAAGCATGGAGGTCGTACGGCCCATGCCGCCCGCGCCGCCGGTTACGACGGCATTTTTCCCTTTCAAACTGATTTCGACGCTCATAGGGTTGCATCTTCCTTTCCCGTGATTTCCGGCCTTGCCGTGCGGGCGGTTTCAACAGCTTTCGACCGCCCTTTCCGGTTACAATAACATAACCGGGCGCAAAAAGAAATCCCCTTTCCGGCACAACAGATTTCAAATGAAACTCGTTCTACATCCCGCTCCCTGCCAGACGCCGCCGGTATTCTTCCGGACTGACTCCCGTCGCCTTCTTGAACGCCTTGTAAAAATTGCTGTAATTCCGGTAGCCGACCCGTTCCGCAATCTGCATGATCTCAATGTTTTCGTACATAAGCTGTTTTGCCCGTCCAATCCGCTTTTCAATGATATAGCTTACCAGAGAAGACCCCGTAATGTTTTTGAACAGTTTACTGATATAGGTCACGCTGTAATTGTACTGCTTCGCAATCGCCCGGAGGGAAATGGTCTCCGCAAGGTTTTCCTCAATGTAGTGCAGGATGGACCCCACCAGACGAACGTGCTGCAAATGCGCCGTGTCATGACTCATCTCCAGCGCCATGTCACAGTACAAGCAGCCCAGCATTCGGTGGACAATCGAGCTGGCTATCACCTGCTCGCCCGGCGAATTGCCCAGCCCGCGAAATTCCTCAATCAGCCGCAGGTATTTTTGCAGCCGGATCATATCCAGATGCAAAATGGGATAATGTGGATTCTGTTCCGAAAACATCTCGTAAAGATTCGCGCTTTTTTTGGAGTAATTTCCCAGAATCCGCGGCTCAATGCCGATGCAGAACCGCATATGTCCTTCGTTTTCCGCACAGTCCATGATATGGCTCTCAAACATCCGGCAGAATATGATATCGCCCTTGCGAACCATATAGGTGGCGTTTTCCTTCCGATAGGGCGCGTCCAGATCACCCAGATAAAAGGTGATTTCATAGTAGTCATGGTAATGCTCGTAAAAGCTGGCGTTCTGATCACATTCATGCATGGCGGCATGATAGTCGTTTTCCGGAATCAAAAGGGAGAGCTTGGAAAGCAGCCGCGTGTCTTGTGCCTGCATGATATTCCTCCTGTTCAGTGGGATATGTTGACATTATATCCCAGACCACCGGAACAGTCAAAGCAAATTCCATACATTTTATATAGATTTTGCAAAAAGTTTCTGACATCCGCTCCCGCGGCCGTTTCTGCAAGATTTTCACCCCTTCCGTTGGAAATGCCTCTGGGCAAATCGGATATCTTGTGGTATACTGCGATAAACAGACGTTCTTTCTAAAATTCGGAAAGTCTTTTCCGGATTTTCAAACATCGAATTCTTTCCAGAAAAAAGGGGGAATTTTCCTTGCTGATTCACCGTATGCAGGCCAGCTTCGGCAAACTTCAGGGCCAAACCCTGGAATTGCAGGATGGGCTGAACATTCTGCAAGCGCCCAATGAAACCGGCAAATCCACCTGGTGCGCCTTTCTCCTCTCCATGTTCTACGGCGTCAACAGCCGCGAACGGGACCGCGCCGGCGTTCTGGCGGACAAAAACCGCTATGCGCCCTGGTCCGGGGCGTCTATGTCCGGACGGTTGGACTGCCAGGACGGAGACCGCGAGCTGACGCTTTTGCGGACTACCCGCCGCCCCACCGCGCCGATGGGGGATTTCCAGGCCCTGTACGCCGGAACCAATACCCCCGTTCCTGGACTTGCTGGGGAAACCTGCGGGGAAACGCTTCTGGGCGTCAGTCGGGAGGTCTACGCCCGCAGCGCATTTATTCGCCAGAATCAGATGGCCGTCACCTCTGACACAGAGCTGGAACGCCGGATCGCCGCCCTGATCTCCTCCGGCGAGGAGGGCCTTTCCTACTCCGAGGCCACGGAAGCTCTCAAGAAACAGCTCAACCGCCGGCGTCACAACAAAAGCGGCCAGCTTCCGGCTCTGGAGGCCGAATTAGCCGCTACCCGAAGCCTGCAAGCCGCCCAGGCGGATTTAATGCGCCAGCTGGACGAGGCCCAGGAACAGGCCAAGACTCTGGAAGAACAAAAAGCCGCTCTGCGTCAGGAGCTGTCCCAGCTGGACCTTTGGGAGTCCCAGCGGCAGCGGCAGACCTTGCAGGACGCCGAGGACGCCGCCTTGCAGGCTGAACAGCGCGTCGAGACGCTGCGCCAGCAGCTCGCTGCGGAAAATATCCCGGAAAATGAGAACATTGGCCGCCTGCGGGGGGCAATCATAAACCTAGAAACCATGCGGAAAACCGTTGTAAAATCCCAGGCCCAGCTGGAAGAGGCGGAACAGGGGTTACAGCAGGCGGAAGCCGCGGTCCAAAACAGTCCCTTTGCCGGAAAAACGGCGGAGGAAGCCCGGCTGGAGGCCGCCGCTCCCCTGGACGACGCCAAATGGAACCCGGTCCCCGGCATTCTGGCATTGATTTTAGGTCTTCTGGCGGCCTTCACCGCCTTTTTTGCCATTCTCCACGCAACGGACAGCAAACCGCTCAGCTTTGCCGTTTTCGCCGTTTTGCTCCTCCTTGCTTTCTATCTTCCGCAGCAGCTCAAAAAACGAGCCGTACAGCAGGGACGGTCCAGTCTCTTGTTTGACCGCTTCGGCTGCGAGGATTTGGAGGAAATTGCCGCCCTGGCGGATATCTATGCGGAACTGTTGGATTCCCGAAACGCCGCCCAGGCGGATGTCCGGGCCAAAACCGCCGCTGCCGAAAGCCTTCTGGCAACTCTTACCACAAATGAACAGGCCATTTTGCAGGAGATCCGGCGATTTGCGCCGGACGCTGCCGACATCCCCTCCGGCGACGCCGCTTTGCGGGCCTGCGCCATCCGGCGGAAAAGCATCGTTGAGGCCGAACATACCGCCCGGGAAGCGCGGATGCGCTGTGAACTGCTGTCCCAGCAGCTTCCGAAAGACGCCGCCGACACAAAGCTGACGCCGCCGGCACGGGGACGGGCCTCCGTCCTGAGCGATCTGGAAAAAACGCACGCCAGCCTCACCGCCGCCCGCTCCAAGGCCGACCAGCTCTCCGGACGGCTCCACGCCACTGGAGACCCCCTCGTTTTGGAGTCCTCCGCCGGGCGGCTCGCGGAACAGATTGCCGGGCTGGAACGGGAATATGCCGCGCTGCAACTGGCGTTGTCCGCCCTGGAACGCGCAAACACCGCGCTCCAAAACCAGTTTTCTCCCGCGCTGGGACGCCGTGCCGCCGAGATTTTCGCGGAGCTTACCGCAGGAGCTTACGGCAGCGTGTCGCTGGACCGCAATTTCCACCTTTCAGCCGAACCTTCCAACACCGGCCTGCCCAGGGACGCCGCCTATCTCTCCGCCGGGGCCGCCGACCAGCTCTATCTGGCCGTTCGCCTGGCAATCTGCGAGCTGGTTCTGCCGCCGGAAAAAGTCGCGCCCATTGTCCTGGACGACGCCTTCGCCGCCTTTGACGACGGACGATGCCGTCTGGCCTTGCAATGGCTCCGGGAGGCCGCCCGAGAACGGCAGATTCTCCTTTTCACCTGTCACAGCCGGGAGGCCGAATTTTTCGCCGGGGATTCCGAAGTTTCCATTCAACAGTTGACGAACATGGGGTCCGGGGTATAAGATAGGGGAAATATGTAAAGGAGATTTTTCTATGACCGAATGTACACACGATTGCTCCAGCTGCGGCGAGTCCTGCGCCGAACGGCAGGAGCCGCAGTCCCTCTTGAAAGAACTGAACCCCAAGGCGCGGGTAGGCAAGGTTTATGGCATCGTCTCCGGAAAGGGCGGCGTAGGCAAATCCATGGTGACTTGCCAGCTGGCCGTTACCATGCGCCGCCGGGGCTACTCCGTCGGCATCCTGGACGCCGATGTCACCGGCCCCTCTATCCCAAAGGCTTTCGGCGTTCATGGACAGGCTGTAGGCAGCGAGGACGGCATCTATCCCATGGTCTCCCGGTCCGGAATTCAAATGGTTTCCACAAACCTCCTCCTCGCCAACGAAACGGACCCCGTGATTTGGCGCGGACCGGTGATTTCCGGCATGGTGCAGCAGTTCTGGACCGACGTGCTCTGGAACTGCGATTACCTCTTCGTCGATATGCCGCCGGGCACCGGCGACGTATCGCTCTCCGTGTTCCAGTCTATTCCGCTGGACGGCATCGTTACGGTCGCTTCGCCCCAGGAGCTGGTCTCCATGGTGGTGGAAAAGGCTGTTAAAATGGCGGAGATGATGGAAGTGCCTATTGTGGGCATTGTGGAGAATATGAGCTACGTGACCTGCTCCGACTGCGGCAAAAAGCTCCACATCTTCGGCGAAGGCAAGACTGCCGAGGCCGCCAAACGCCACAATCTGCCGCTTCTGGCGGAAATGCCCCTGGACCCCGCCCTGGCGGCCCTCACCGACGCGGGTAATATCGAGGAGTTCCAAGGCAGCTGGCTCGACGTTGCCGCCGACCGCCTGGAAGGCAAGTAAGCTCTCCGCTGCGCCGCGTTTTTTCCGCGGCGCAGTTTTTTTTCTTGGGAAACCCATTGCATTTTTGATCGAATTCCGTCATAATGGAACCTATCAATTTGAAACGGGGGAACCGCCTATGCAGGAGCTGAAAGCGCGTATCCTCCAGGAGGGAACCGTCCTTCCCGGAGGCATTATCAAGGTCGATGGTTTTTTGAATCATCGGGTGGACACCGTACTGCTGGACCACATTGCGGAGGAATTCGGGAGACGCTTTGATATGAATGCGGTCGATGTGGTGCTGACCGCCGAGGCGTCCGGGATTGCGCTGGCCGCAATTGTGGCGCAGCGGTTCGGAAAACCGATGATTTTTGCGAAAAAGGCCAAAAGCGACAACATTGAGGGCGGCCTTTACCAGAGCGAGATTTTTTCCTACACGTACAAGAAAAAAGTGACACTGCTGGTTTCCCAGGAGTGGCTCCATGACGGGGACCGGGTTTTGATCGTGGACGACTTCATGGCAAACGGCGAAGCTGTACGGGGCCTGTGCGACATTGTGAGTGCTGCTGGTGCGGAACTTGTTGGCGTTGGCTGCGCCGTAGAGAAGGGCTTCCAGGGCGGCGGCGACCGGCTTCGGGCCTCGGGCGTCAATCTCCACTCTCTGGCCGTGATTGATTCCGCCGAGCCGGGGAATATCGTGTTTCGGGAAGGTTGAAGAGAAACTACCATAAGAAGGAATTCAATTATGTCAACGACAGATCACAGCAAATCATTCAAATACTTATTTGACGCAGTTTATCACGGGGTTTCTCAAGAGATGGGTGGCCCAGATTGCCTCAATATGGAGAATCCTGTCCAATACCACCGCTTTTTGGCGGATTTGCGGGAATACTTGAACCGGCACATGGAAGACGATTATACCCTCACCTGGTCAAACCTTAAAACTATGTACGACGCACAGCGCCAGCCAGACTGGAAGTTTGAGTCCGCGTTTTACCTGATGTGCGAGGACGTGGTAGAGCGTTCCGAGGACTATCCTGCTGGACAGAACGACCCGGATAAAGGAAATTGGTTCGCCAGTCTCTTTGACGATGTTTCAGACTCTTTTATGAGCGGCTATTATTTTTTAGGCGACTGCGATGAATGATTCCCGGCCCATTTAGGGCTTGTATATTGGCCGCGAACCGGCCGGCTTTTAGGCCGCTTACTGTGACGGCTTATCGTTAGACAGTCGGGAAAACATATTGCAAATGGATGTGGATTTCTTTGCCCTGTGGGATCAGCTTAACACAACTCGAAACGCTATGGCGATGCGTCTGCCTGGCGGAAACTGGCGTTGCAGATCGATTCTTTGGATCTCCGCTTTTTCAATCGGTTTTTGTCGTAGAAACAAAGGTACGCCGCCGCGTTTTTCCATATTCAAAAACGATGAGTTTTTTCTGGCGGCAGAGTGATTTTTTATGAAAAAGGATGTGTGCTCCATGTCTCATCAAACTGTGATTGTCCTCGATTTCGGCGGACAATATAACCAGCTCATTGCCCGCCGCGTCCGGGAATGCGGCGTTTACTGCGAGGTCAAGCCTTACACCACTCCCCTCGCGGACCTTTGCGCCATGAACCCCATCGGCTTCATCTTTACCGGCGGCCCCAACAGCGTCTACGCCCCCTCCTCCCCCCAAGCTGACCCGGGAATCTTCCGGTTGGGCGTGCCGGTTCTCGGTATTTGCTACGGCTGCCAATTGCTCGCCCACAACCTCGGCGGAAAAGTTACCGCCGCTGTGGACGACTCTGCTCGGGAGTATGGCAAGACGGAGACCTTCTTCGACACCTCCTGCAAGCTGTTTCAGGGACTTCCTGCACAGGGCATCACTTGGATGAGCCACGGGGATTATATGGAAAAAGTTCCCGACGGCTTTCAGCTCTGCGCGCACAGCGCGGCTTGTCCAAATGTTGCCATCGCTGATGAAAAACGCGGGTTTTACGGCGTTCAGTACCATCCTGAGGTCAACCATACGGAACATGGTACGGACATGATTCGTAATTTCCTTTACAACGTCTGCGGCGCAGCGGGTGACTGGACCATGGGCGATTATAAGGAAACCGCTGTCCGGCAGATTCGGGAGAAGGTTGGAACAGGACGCGTCCTCCTCGCCTTGAGCGGCGGCGTGGATTCCTCTGTTGCGGCGGCACTGGTCGCGGAAGCCGTTGGTCGCCAGCTCACCTGCGTGTTTGTCGACCATGGCTTGATGCGTTTGAACGAAGGCGATGAGGTTGAGGCCGCTTTCCAAAAATGGGATATTCAATTTGTACGGGCCAACGCGGAGGAACGGTTCCTTTCAAAACTGGCCGGAGTATCGGAGCCGGAACGGAAACGCAAGATTATTGGCGAGGAATTCATTCGCGTCTTTGAGGCAGAGGCGAAAAAAATTGGCCAGGTGGATTATCTGGTCCAGGGTACGATTTATCCAGATGTAATTGAATCCGGCGCGGGTGATGCGGCGGTGATTAAGAGTCATCATAATGTGGGCGGTTTGCCGGATTATGTGGATTTTAAGGAGATTATCGAGCCGCTGCGGCTGCTGTTTAAGGATGAAGTACGGCAATTGGGCCGGGAGTTGGATCTGCCGGAATATCTGGTAATGCGTCAGCCGTTCCCGGGGCCTGGACTGGCTATTCGCGTGATTGGCGAGGTGACTAAGGAAAAGCTGGACACCTTGCGGCAAGCGGATTTTATTTTCCGGGATGAGATTGCCCACGCGAAACTGGAAGGTACAATGAACCAGTATTTTGCCGTGTTGACGAATATGCGGTCCGTGGGTGTGATGGGTGACGGACGGACGTATGATTATACGCTTGCGTTGCGGTCCGTGACCACCAGCGATTTTATGACCGCCGACTGGACCCGAATTCCTTATGAGGTCCTGGACCGTGTCAGCGTGCGGATTGTTAACGAGGTGCCAAATATTAACCGGATTGTTTATGATATCACCTCCAAACCACCCGCTACGATTGAGTGGGAATAAACATTTAGTGTTTTCTGAATCCTGAAAAGCGTTGGTAATACAGCGTTTTTCAGGATT
>CAJUTB010000050.1 GCA_910589315.1 uncultured Oscillibacter sp.
TTTCGAACAAGATATTGGTTTGAGAATAACGAAACATTCATTTTCCTTCTTTTTCTTTCCAAACATTCAAATTCCGATTTATAATTTTTATTATAGCGCAGCCAATCTTTTGATTCAAGCTGCGACTTGTGAAATTGTCAGCGCCGAACTCTATCAAAAGGAACAAAAATAATATGCTTTCCTGGCCTGTCTCGCTTTTTGAGACAGGCTCTTTTTTTGCCCATTTTCCATTCCTTATAAAATTTTTTTGCTGGTTGCCGGGCGGTATGCAACTTTCATGGCGTGAGCGTGTGTTCGTGTATTGAGCTTTTTTGAAAGGAGCTGGTTTCATGGACGCTCATAAAAATTATGCTGGGTTTTGCAGAGCTTTTCTGCGCTCCTTAGACCCGGAACATGCCGCCGATGCGGTTGGACTCGCGGACGGATTTTCATTGCTGGGACAGAAAAACGTCCAGTCCAGACTGGAAAAAATGCGGGGCGATTCCGCAGGACAGATTCGGAAGGAGGACGCGGTCCGGCGGCTCGCGCAGCTCGCTTTCGGACGGGCTAACGACGCTGTGCGGCTCGCGCTCCATCCCCAGGAACTGGATGCCGGTACGCTGGATTTGTCCGCCGTCTCTGAGTTCCGCGTTACAGATAAGGGCGGCGTTGAAGTCAAACTTTTGGACCGCGTGAAAGCCCTGGAGGCTTTGTGCGGGATGCTGGATTCCAGCGGCGATGCCGGTTTGCTTTATCAGGCCCTCGAAAATGCCGCCGGTCAGATGGAAGGCGGGTGGACTCATCATTAACAAGTCTGCTTCTTCCTTTGGTAAAGCTGCGCCGCTCTCCTTTTCCCCAAAACAACTGCGGGTCCTTACCTGGTGGCAGTCCCCGGAATGGGACGCTGTTTTCTGCGATGGGGCGGTGAGAAGCGGAAAGACTTTTTCAATGGGCCTTTCCTTTTTTCTTTGGGCGCAGGCTTGCTTCGATGGAAGGCAATTCGGCCTTTGCGGAAAGACCATTACCGCTTTGCGGCGGAACCTTTTGGCGGAGTTGATTCCATTCCTGCGGCGGCTTGGAATGGCTGTCCAGGAACGCAGAAGCGAAAACTTGTTTATTATCCGTTTTTCCGGGCGTGAGAATCGCTTCCTCTTATTCGGCGGACGGGACGAGTCCAGTGCGGCCTTGATTCAGGGGACAACACTGGCTGGCGTCTTGCTGGATGAGGCCGCGTTAATGCCGCAGTCGTTCGTGGAGCAGGCGATTGCCAGATGCAGCGTGCATGGAAGCAAAATCTGGTTTAACTGCAACCCGGAGGGACCGCAGCACTGGCTTTATCAGGAATGGATTTTGAAGGCGGAAGAACGCCGGACGCTGTATGTGCATTTTACAATGGAAGATAATCCCGCACTTTCTCCTGCAATTCGGGAGCGTTACCGCCGGAATTATTCCGGAGTCTTTTTCCAGCGGTTTGTGCTGGGCGAGTGGTGCGCGGCGCAGGGGCTGGTTTACGACTTTTTTGATCCTGTGAGAGATGCTGTGCCGGTTCCCAAAGGTCCGTTTTCTGAATGGAGAATTTCGGTCGATTACGGAACCGTAAATCCGGCTTCCTTTGGGCTTTGGGGACTTTGCGGAGGAGTTTGGTTCCGTGTGGATGAATTTTATTACGACTCCAAAAAGGCGGGCAGACAGAAAACCGATGCGGAATATGTGGACGACTTGATTCAATTGGCCGGCGAGAGGGATATCCGGCGGGTTATAGTGGACCCTTCTGCCGCCAGCTTTATGGAGGCTCTTAGAAGGCGGGGACTTGTGGTCGTTCGGGCGGACAATGATGTTTCGGATGGTATTCGCGTGACGGCGGACTTGTTGAGGCGGGGAGAGATTGCTATTTGCAAAAATTGCGAGGACTGCCTGCGGGAAATTTCTTTGTACCGGTGGGAACTGCGGGGAGACCGTGACGCGCCTAGAAAAGCGGATGATCATGCGATGGATGATTTGAGGTACTTTGCGATGGATGCTGCCGGAGGCGGCGATGGGGGATTCGCAGTCGCTGTTGTGGAAAGAGGCTGCTTTTAGTACGTTTCTTTAGTAATAATGGCGGTCGAATGAGACGGGCGGGCGCAGAGGCCCGCCCCAAGCACCGCAGCAGCGGCAGCGGAAATAGACGCAGAGGCAAGTCGATTTGGACTTCTCGTTTGGGGTCCACCCGTCTAAAGTCTTCCACCAAGCTCCCAAAACGCTCTTTTCTTTTGGACCGTGAACGGCCCGTTTTCTTTTCTCTCGTGAGAGAAAAGAAAATGGGGGGTTCGAATTTGGACCAGCCATTGCAAATGGCTATCATACGCCCGCGGCAACGCCGCGATATCCTGTTTTTCGGGAAAGGAGATTCTCTATTTTGCTTCGTTTTTGGAAAAAACAAAAATCCCAATTCCCTGCTGTACAGGTCCGAAGGGGCGGGGGACACCCGTTTGACGCCCTTCGTAATTATGTCCCGCTTTATTCCAGAGAGACTGCCCTTTACCGCGCGGTGCGGGAGGCGGTCCCGGTCGTTGATGCCGCTATCTACAAAATGATTCGGCTGATAGGCGGGTTTTGCGTCCGCTGTGAGGACACGGCTGCGGAAAAGGACTTAAACGCATTCCTGCGAACCGTGCCCGTCGGACGCGGACAGCTCGGTATCAACGCTTTCCTGGACGCGTACCTGGATTCCTTGCTTACCTGCGGCCGCGCTGTGGGCGAAATCGTTCCCGCCGCAGGAGAACGCAATATCGCGGCTCTCCTTTGCGGCCGCGTCGAGGATATCGAAATTCGTGAGGGAACACACCCGCTCTCCTTCTCTATCTGGGGTGCGGGCGAGAGTGGACGCCTGGTGGAATTGCCTTACCAAAACCTGCTCCTCTTTACCCCGCTGAACCCTGAAGCCGGTAATCCTTACGGCGTCTCGCTGCTGCGCTCCCTGCCCTTTTTGGCCGGTATTTTGACCAACATCTATCACACCGTCGGCGTGAATTGGGAACGGTGCGGGAATGTGCGCTTTGCAGTCACCTGCCGGAACGGCGAGGGACCGGGCGCGGCAGAACGCGGACGGCTGCTCGCTGGCGAATGGTCGAAGGCTATGCGGGAGTCCCATGGAGGCGCGGTGCGCGATTTCGTCGCCGTTGGCGATGTCGACATTAAAGTGATTGGCGGTGACGCGCCGATTTTGGACAGTGAAGTCCCGGTGCGGCAAATCCTGGAACAGATTGTCGCAAAAACCGGTATCCCTCCCTTTATGCTGGGCTTGAGCTGGAATTCTACGGAGCGAATGAGTACCCAGCAGGCCGATATGCTTACAACCGAAGTGACCGCGCTGCGGCGCACGATTACGCCGGTGCTGGAACGTATCTGCCGGCTTTGGCTCCGTATGCAGGGAGCTGCCTGCTCCTTTGAGATCCTGTGGGACGATATCAATTTGCAGGACCAGGTCGAGGAGGCAAAAGCTTTCCTTTATCGGGAACAGGCTCGAAAGTTACAGCTCGAAAATGACGCCGCGCTGGACGCTTTGCGTTCTTCTACTTAAATTTGGAGGTGAATCTTTTTATGGATCGTTCCCTTTTGGCTGAAAATGATCTTTCGCTGATTAACCAGCTTGCAAAAACTTCGCTCTCGCAGGAACAGGTTTACACCTTTACGGTTCGGCTCTGTGACAATGAAATTGACCGCGATTTTGAACGCTTTGAACCCGGCGCGCTGGAAACGCTGGGTCAGCTCCTGCTTGGCAAGTGCGGGATCTTTGATCATCAATGGTCTGCGCTTGGGCAGACTGCGCGCATTTACCGGACGGAGGTCGTGCGGGAACCGGAGACCGTTACCGCCGCGGGCGACGCTTACTGCTGGCTGAAAGGCTGGGCCTACTTGATGCGCTCGGAGAAAAATCAGGACCTGATTGCCGAAATCGAGGGCGGTATCAAAAAGGAAGTCAGCGTCGGCTGCAGTATGGGCCGCAGCATCTGCTCGGTCTGCGGCGCGGAAAACGGCGTTTGTGAACATATCCGGGGGCATATTTATGACGGACAGCTTTGCTTCTTTGAACTGAAAGAACCTTTGGACGCTTATGAGTGGTCCTTTGTTGCCGTACCGGCGCAGAGAAACGCCGGTATCTTGAAACGGTTTGGGCAGAGTTCCCAGATGGATCGGCTGCTGTGCAAGGAGGCTGTGCTGGGGCGGAAGTATTTGCGGGAGCTGCGCCGGGAGGTCGTCCGGCTCGCGATGTTGGCGGATGACAGCTTGGATGGACGCGTCTTTGAAAAGGCGGTGGGCCGCTTGGAAGAACCGGAACTTTTGGAGATGAAACGCTCCTTTGAGGAACGGGTGGCAAAACGGTTCCCGGCTGCGCCGCAGCTGAAAAACCGCTGCGCGGCTGACGAGGATACAGACGCGTTTTTGATTTGAGCTTTTTCGTGAATTCGCTGCGGATGCTGGGACGGGTTTTGGCGGTTTCGCTGAATTCTTTGCCAGGTTGCACGTGCTTTGGCAACTTTCGCGCCCTGCTGCGGATTCTTTAGCACCTTGTTTTTACTTCTTCTTTGGAAAGGATGATGCGCGATGAAAGGTTTTTTTGATGGAATTGGTCAGTGGGCCGCTACCTTCGGCTGCCAGGATGTACGGGCGGGTCAGGTCGTCAAGTTCGTGCAGGATGGGCAGGTGGCTGGCTGTGAGGACGGAGAGCCTTTTTGCGGCTGCGTGATTTCGGTTGGACGGGACGGCTCCGCTTGCTCGGTGGCCCTGGGCGGCATTGTGTCGGCCCCCTTCTCCGGCAGCGCGCCTGCGGTGGGCTGGAATCGGCTGGCTGCGGATGGAAAAGGCGGCGTTAGGATTGCTGGTGACGCCGCCAATGATTCTGGCGTTTCCGGCGGGTGTTACTGCCGCGTGATTGATGCGGACCCGGTGCAGCAGTCCGTTACGTTCGTACTTTGATTGTTGAAGGAGGAATTTCTTTGAGTCTTCATTTCAAATCTGTGAAATTGGAAAAGGGAATGTATTCCCATGGCGGGTTCTCTAAAAATCTGGAGGCCCTGGACCCGAGTGAACAATATCGCGGAACGGCCTTGGAGGGCCTGGATGCCTTCCAGCGGCAGCTGAAACGCTTTGAAATCCATGTCAAGGGCTCTGGCTCCGATTTCGTGGACAAATTCTTCGATTCCTCGGATTCTGCCGTCCTGTTCCCGGAGTTCGTCGCCCGCGTCGTGCGGCAGGGCCTGGAGGAGGACTGTATTCTGCCCCAGATTACCGCGACGGTCACCAACTTCGACGGGATGGATTACCGCTCCATCGCTTCGATTCCCGCAGAGGAGGAAAAAGTCCTCCGGCGCGTGGAGGCGGGGGCGGAAATTCCGCAGACCGTGATCCGTACCCAGGAAAATCTGGTGCGGCTCCACAAACGGGGACGGATGCTCGTCGCGCCGTATGAGGCAATTCGATATCAGAGACTGGATTTGTTCTCCGTTACGCTGCGGCAGATCGGCTCTTATATTGGAAGAATGCATTTGCAGGACGCGATCGACGTCCTGCGGAACGGCGACGGCAACCAAAATCCTGCGGAGACCTTTGCTACCGGTTCGGCTCCTATCTCCGGCGAAAAGGGGAAACTCTCTTATGACGCTTTGCTCGATTTTTGGAGCCGGTTTGACCCGTATCAGATGAATACGCTGATCGTTGGAAATGACTTGATGCTGGAGATGCTTCGCTTGCCCGAATTCCAAAATCCTTTGACGGGCCTGAATTTCCAGGGAACCGGCGCACTTGCGACGCCCTTGGGCGCGACCTTGCTGCGGACGTCTGCTATGCCGGCCGGTATGATGATCGGACTTGACAAAAATTACGCGCTGGAACAAATCTGCGGAAGCGAAATTACCGTTGAATACGATAAACTCATTGACCGGCAGCTGGAACGCGCCGCGATTACCTCTATTTCCGGCTTCTCAAAGCTCTTTGTCGACGCTTCCAAGGTACTTAGCGTTTGACCGCGTTCGGAGGGGCTTGGAGTGCATGACAAAATTTTAGAACTGGCCGCTTCCCTGGCCGGGGCGGAGGATGGGGAACAGCCTTTGCTGGAGGAACTTTGCCGCGCCGCCGCCGCGGAATGGACCGCACGGCTGCCGGAGGGGGTCCCGCCGGAATCTTGTGGAAGCGCGTTTGTCTGCGCCGCCGCTTTTTCAGCCGCTGCCGGTTTCGCCGCCGGACGGGAGAACCTTGCCTCCTTTTCTGCCGGGGATGTCGCGGTTAAAATCCGAAGCGGTACGGAGTCCGCTGCCGCGCTCCAAGACGCCGCGGAACGGCTTATGGCCCCCTTTGTGCCGCCAAAGGACCTCTTTTTGAAGGGAGTGCCGGGATGACGGGCTTTATTCGGCGCGGAGTGGAACGCTTTGGACAGCCGGTTGTGATTCGCTCCGCTGAGGGAGAGGAACGGACGGTCCGTGCGTTCTTACAGCCTGTGCTGGAACGGGGAGAAGACAGACTGGGGGATTTTACTCCCGTTGGATGGTGCGACCGGAGACTTTGGCGGTATATGGGGCTGGACGAATTGAATGAAGGGGATTCCTTGCTTTGGCAGTCCTTCGTTTTCCGGGTCCGCAGCTGCCGGGGCGTGTTTTTCCAGAATGGCCTTTGCTACTGGCACGCATCCCTGGAACGGGAAAAGGAGGCGGGTACATGAAAGAACTGCGGCAAATGCGCGACGCCGTGATTGGAGCGTTGCGGGAGGCCGGTCTTGCGGCGGAGACCGCGTTCCCGGAACGGCGGGTTTCCAAAATGAACGGCCCGTTCGCTTCGGTCTCGGTTGGCGCGGCGGAGGGAAAGACGGTTGGATTCTGCAACTATCTCGGGGAAGTTCGCGGCGCGGATGGGAGTTTGCAGGAGCTTTATGGAAAACGATTGGAGGGCGTGATTCTGGTTGAGGTCCGGGGCGTCAATGCGCAGGACTGCGACGGAGGCTGCGAAATCGCTTCCTGCGTGCTCCTGGGCGGCCTGCCTGGCGGCATCCAGCCGGGCGAGCTGACCTGGGAGGCTCTTTGCTGGGAGAAAAATCTGCAAATGTTTCGGAGACGGGGCAGGCTCTCCTGTACCGCCCTCTTTACTGCCTGCCAGAAAAATGAGGGCGAATTTTTGGACTTTATCTTGAAAGGGGTTTTGTCGTCTTGAACGAAATCTTACACGAACGGCCGGGCGTTTACTCGGTCTATGATGCCTCGGCTGCCGTTTCCGGCGGCCGGGCGGCAAAGGTGATCGGAGTCGCTGCGAAAGCGGCGAAGGGCGTGGAAAATCAGGCGGTTACGCTGACTGGATATGCCGCCGGAATTGCGGCGTTTGGCGAGGATACCGGTTCCGCCGGTATGGCCGCCGTTTTGCGGCTGCTGTTCGCAAACGGCGCGTCTTCCGTTGTTGCGGTGCGCGTCGGCGGCGAGGGGCTGAAGGCGGATTATTTGGCCGCCTTTGAGACGCTGGGAACCCAAAATGTGCAGGTGGTTGTCTGCGACAGCCCGGAACTCGAAATTCAACAGGAACTTCGAAACGCCGTTTTAACGGCCTCCGGCCTGCGGAAAGAACGTATCGCCGTTGTGGGAGGCGACGGCGATTCG
This sequence comes from uncultured Oscillibacter sp., assembly GCA_910589315.1. Classification (GTDB taxonomy): domain Bacteria; phylum Bacillota; class Clostridia; order Oscillospirales; family Oscillospiraceae; genus Oscillibacter. The sequence continues at coordinate 7,599 of CAJUTB010000050.1, forward strand.
GTGGAGGAGCTTGTTCAGCGGGCGAAGGAGCTGAATTCTGAACGTATGGTACTGGTCGGGCCGGATGCCTTGGATGCTTCCGGAAACCCGGTGGCGGGCGTGTTCGCAGCTGCGGCCCTCGCCGCGGTGATTGCTTCCGGACGGGACCCGGCGGTCCCGCTGAACGGCGCGGAAATCAAAGGGTTTACTGGGCTGACCACCGACTATTCCGACAATGATATTGACACCCTCGTCCGGGGCGGCGTGACGCCGCTGGAATGTGCGGCGGGCGTGGTTTCGCCTGTGCGGGGCGTGACTACGCGGACGACTTCCGGAGGCGCGGCGGATGCTACCTGGCGGGAGCTGACGACGATTCTGATTACCGACGACGTGATTCCTGCGGTGCGGGATGTGCTGCGGGCGAAGTTTTCCAGATGCAAAAATACCGCGCGGAGCCGTGCGGCAATCCGGTCCCAGGTGATTGTGGAGCTGGAACGGAAACTCGCCGCTGAGGTGATTGACGGATATGACGAGGTTTCTGTTTCGGCGTCGCCGGATGACCCCGGCGTCTGTTTGGTGGAGTTCGGGTTCTCTGTGGCCCATGGGTTGAACCAAATCTATTTGACCGTTCATATCACCGTTTGATTCTCCGCGTTTCGCGGATGATTATCTCGTTTGAAAGGATGATGTTTTCTTGAAGGGATTTCCGACTAGTTCCGATATTTACCTTGAGATGGATGGTAAGAAAATCGCAGTCGTACAAAGCTATTCCGCAAAGGCGACTAAAAGTTCCCAGAGCGTGGAGGCTTTCGGCGAAAGCGAGCCGGTGGCCACCATTGAGGGACAGAAACGGTATACCTTGGAGCTGACCAGGCTGTATGCGACGGACGATGCGATTTCAGACGGCATCAACTTCTATGACCTTGTGGATTTTTCTCTGGTGATCTGCAAGCCGGACCGGCGTATTATTTACAGCGGCTGTCAGTGGAGCTCCGTGCAGGAGGATGGACAGCTGAACGCGATGGTTGCTGAAAAGGTGACCGTCGTTGCCGCCAGACGGATGGAAACTTCGGCATGAGATCCTTTGAGGAACTGCGGCCGCTGCCAGCTGGACAGGTGCTGGAGTTTTGGAGGAACAGCCGGAAGGAGGCGCGGGACCCCGTGGAACGCGCGCTCCTTTGCAATGCGGCGATTCTTGCGGCGTGCTGCTTGAAAGAGGGAGAACCTGTTTATGTGTCTGCCGGGGATGTGCTGGGGGATTTGACCGGCAGGGAGATGGAGAGGCTGCTTGCGCGGCTGGCTGAGGGCGGCGGGGAAGCTGGCCCGAAGATGGAATCTGCTGGGGAAAACCCCGCTTTCGATGCAAGTCGCTTCGAGGAGTTGGAAAAGGGGTGATTTTTATGGATTTTGCCGGGGTGTTATTTGACCGGCAAAGGGCCGCTTTGGCACGGCTGCTGCTGGGAAGCGGCAGGGCGGAGGCGGACGGCGGAGAGACCGCCGGGGGTGGAAGGGGGACTTCTGCGCGCCGGAAGGCGGTTTACAAGGCGGGCGCCGTTTACTACGGAGAGAGTGGAGCGGCGTTCGATGGGGGACTTTCGACGGTGGGGCGAACAAAGGACTCCCTGAAGCAGGGCCGTGTGCGGAAGGTTGGGACAGGCTTCCGGGGAGCCTTGCTGCGAACTTTGGGAACTCCTGCGGCGGTGGAGGCGGAGGACGGAGGACCTTTGAAGCGTCTGACTGGGAGCGGTCTTGAAACGGGGACGGAGGACCGCGCTTGGACGGAAATGCCGGCGGAGGTCCGGAAGCTCTTGGGAATGGATGCGCGGCGGGACGGCGAAATGCAAAGCCGGATGGATGCCGGGCGAGGAGAGAGCACAGATGGTATGCCGCCGGTGGGCGGCGAGGCGCAGCCTGTATCGGGAAAGGCGGAACGGCTTTTGGAGGACTGGGCTGTTTTGCGCCGGAAATATTATGCGGAGAGCATTCGGGAGAATGCTTCGCCGGGTGAAATGGCTGCTGTGGAACCGGTGGACGCCGCAATTTATAAGGCGGCAGAACTGGGAGAGACTCGCCTGAAAAAAAGCGGAGGGGATATGCTTTTTGAACGGGAGAGCTTGCCTCAGACCGGTGGAGATTCCTGGAAGGCCGTTTCCTTCGCGGGGGAAACCGTGTGGAAGGGGGACGCGGAGACGGGAAGGGATTGGCTTCCGATGGCCGGCGGAGCGGCAGCTCCAGCGGGCGGCGAGGCGCGGAACCTTTCCAGAGCCTTTCAGCGCGATGCCAGACGCTATGATGGGGGATTTCCCCTCTTTTGACCCCCTTGGGTGGGTTGGTGGGTTCTTATATTGTTTTCTTTGGCGGTGGGTGGTGGGTTTTTATCGTTTTACTTTTAATCTCTTTGGAAGGGAGGGAGCTTATGCGCTTGACGCCGATGCGTTTCAAGGAGTTTACATGGCCCCATAATCCAGAGGTCTATACCGTCGAATACCGCAGACGGCTCGCTGTACATCGCGTGCCCTTCGGACCTTGCGTCTTGCAGGATTTGGGAAGCGTTTACCGCGTGCTGCGGGGAAGGGGCGTTTTTGCCGGGAGCGAAGCCTATCAACAGTTTCAGGCCCTTGCCTCCGTCTTTCGTCAGGAGGGACCGGGACTGCTGGTGCATCCTGTGTGGCAGACGGAACGGGCTTATTTCGCTTCCTTGACCGTTACCGAAGAGCCGCTGCCGGATTACGTCCAGTACGCGTTCGAGTTTTGGGAGGATTGGGGCGGCTACGACGGCGGCTTGAAAGAACAGCCTGCCGGAAATTCCAGCGGCGGAAATGCAGAGGCTTCAACGGCTTCGCCGGAATCTACCGGGGTGGATTACGTCGTGAAAAAGGGCGACACCCTTTGGGCAATCGCAAAACGGTACGGCGTATCCTTGCAGGAGCTGACCGCTGCAAATCCGCAGATCAAAAACCCAAACCTGATCTATCCCGGGGATGGGGTGAAGATTCCTTGATTGGTACCATTTTTACTTGTGACCACAAGACGTTTCAGCTTCCGGCACTGCTTGCCTGGAACCTGCTGCATACCGGAAGCGTGCCTTGTGACAGCTTCTCCGTTTCTTTCCTCTTTCAGCCGGATATGACCCCTGTGCTGGAATCTGCAGCCGGGTTCCTTGCCATGCAGAATGGAAAGGTCGTTTTTAAGGGGATTGTGGACGAGTTCTCCATCGACTTGGATGCGGGTGGGCTGACCGCTTCCGTGAATGGACGGGGATACGCGGCGAGACTCCTGGATAATGAGTCGAAGCCTGTGATCTATCAGGACGCGACCTTGAGCGAAATCGTCCGGCAGCATGTGACGCCTTACGGAATTCCAACGGGGGAAATCGCCGATTTAAGGGCCTCCTCTGTTTACACCGTTGCCGCAGGGTCCAGCCAGTGGAAGGCTTTGGACAATTTTTGCAGGACTTACGGCGGGTTTTCGCCGCGGTTTGCGGTCGATGGAGCGTTGCTGGCTGTGCCCGAAAAGGCGGGGGACTCCTTTGCCATCACAGACGACACCCCTGTGACTGCCTGCTCGCTGCGGGAGGACCGGTATGGCGTTTTGTCGGAGGCGTTGGTGATTGACAAGACACGGAACGCCTCTTATTCCGTTAAAAATCAGGACCTGATTGACCACGGAGGCGTTTGCAGGCGCGTACTGTATACGCCGGGACGGAGTACCTGGGCCGCTATGCGGTTTACGGGGGAATACCAGATTCAACGGTCAAAGGAGGACCAGCGGTGCGTGTCGGTTACTTTGCCAGGGTCCTTTGTGGCTTTCCCGGGCGACCGCGTGACGCTGCGCTTGACAAGGCTGGGGATTTCGGGGGAATTTCGGGTGTGTGAGGCCGAAAACTCCTTCTCAAACCAAAACGGCGCGGAGGTGGAGCTGACCTTGAAGCCGCTTGCTTGACTTTTTCTTTTGGGAGGATTTTTTCTATGTGGCTGTCAAAACAAATGAAACCTCCGGCTGTAACCGCTGACGCCGATCTGGGCGTTACCACCATCGCCGGGGACCGCGTGGGCGTCTCTGCCAGGGGCGAGGTGCGGGATTTGCCGGTTTATGGGCCGGGCGGGTACGTCTGGCTCCCGGAAAGCGGCGCGGGAGTGCTGGTGATCAAAGGCGGGCCGGGCGGCGAGGAACAATGCGTCGCCGGAATGAAACAGGTGCGGCCGCCGGATGGGATGGCCCCGGGGGAGGTTTACCTTTTTGGCCCGGGAGGCACTTCCGTTTATTTGCGGAAAGATGGGTCTTTGGAACTGAAAGGAACGCGGATTTCCATTCAGGGCGCGCTTTCGGTTAATGGACAGGCTTATCAGCCGTGCAGCTGCTGAGGAGGGATAACTTGGAATTGGAGCTTCGTTATGGCGATTATGTCCCCGATCAGACCGGCGGGCTGCGGCGCGCCGTGGGCGCGGACGCGCTTTTACAGCGGGTGCTGTTTCGACTGACCGCACGGAGGGGGACGTTCCCTTTTTGGGAAACGCTTGGAAGCCGGCTTTGGGAGCTGGGAAGGCTCCCGGCCGCAGAACGGCAGGCGGCGGCCAGACAGTACGTGGCCGAGGCGCTGGCTGAGGAGGCTGTGCAGGTGGAGTCGGTTTCTTTGAGCGAATTTGGCGGCGGACGCGCCGGGATTGCAGTGGAGCTTTCTTATGAGGGCGGCTCCCTTGCGGTCTCGGTGGGCGTTGGAGGGGAGGGAAGTTTTGAAAACGATTCAGGAAATTTATGATTCGCTGCTGGACTCTTTTACAGAACGCGCCGGGTTTGTGCCGGAGTCGGGATGTGATCTGGCGGTCCGGCTCTGGGCCGCAGCAGCCCAGATTCAGGCGTTGGAATTTCAGGCCAGCTGGACGCTGGATCAGAGCTTTCCGCAGACCGCCCAGGGAATTTATCTGGACCGGCATGGGGCGATGAGAGGGCTTGTGCGGTCGCCCGCAACTCGCTCGGCGGGGACGCTGCGCTTTTCCGTTGGAACCGCTCCAGCGGCCGATGTTGCGATTCCTGCGGGGACCGTGTGCATGACGGCAGCGGAAGTGCGGTTTCAGACGACGGCGGATGTTGTGCTGAAGGCGGGGACGTTATCCGTAGACGCGGCGGCGGAGGCTCTGGATGCCGGAGCAAACGGCAACGCTGTGCCTGGAAGCGTCTGCTTTTTGACCGCTTGCCCGGTGGCCGTGACGGCGGTTACAAATCCTGGCGCGTTTACCGGCGGCGGCGACTGTGAGGATGACGCCGCGTTTCGGGACAGAATCCTGGAAAGCTATCAGAGACTGCCTAACGGCGCAAACGCCGCCTGGTATGAAGAAACCGCTATGCGGTTTCCAGGCGTGACGGCGGCAAAGGCCGTTGGACGGGCGCGGGGAATTGGCACTGTTGACGTTTATATTACCGGGGAAAGCGGGCTGCCTTCGGAGACCTTGCTGGAGGGACTTCAGGCCGAATTGCAGGAAAAACGGGAAATTGCCGTGGATGTCCAGGTGAAAGCTCCTACGGCAAAGACGGTGAATGTCAGCGTTGCCGTGACGCCGAAGGACGGCGCGGATACAGCGGCGGTTTTGACGGCGGCGGAACAGACCGTCGCGGACTTTTTTGGCGGCAGGCTTTTGGGAAGGGCCGTGCGGCTGGCGGAACTGGGTAACCGGCTGTTTGAACTGGATGGCGTGGAAAATTACCGGTTTACCGCTCCTGCGGCCGATATTCCGGCCGACAGCACCGCTTTGCCGGTACTGGGGACGCTCTCGGTGACGGAACTGGAGGGCTGACGATGTATGAACAGTTTTTGATTGCTTTACTGGCTCCGCTGGGCGTTTATGATTTAACGGTGGGGTCGATCAGCGAGGCGGAACTGTATGCGCTGGGCAAGGGGTTCGACGCGGCGGCGAAACGCTTGGAATACGTGGAACGAGAGGGCTTGACCGCTACTGCCGAGGAGGAAGGACTGCGGCGCAGAGAGGCCCTCTTTGCACGGCGGCCGGCGGCGGTGACGCCGGAGGAACGCAGGGCGGCGATTGCCGCTTTGCTCCAGATCGCCGGGGATTCCCTGACGCCCGAGGCCATTGACCGAACCATTCGCGGCTGTGGAATTCGGGCGAAGGCAATCGAAATGGGCGGCGGTAATCTGCGGGTCGTGTTCCCGGAAACCGCCGGTGTTCCTGCGGAGTTTGAACAGATTCAGAAAATTATCCTTGATATTCTGCCCTGTCACCTTGGAATTGAGTTCTATTTCCGTTACCTGACTTGGGCGGAGTGCGAGGACGCCGGGTATACCTGGGAGGCCATAGAGGCTGCGAACCATACTTGGGAGAGTTTCCAGCTCTCTGTGCCGCCGGAACCTTGAGAGATGCTGCCTGTAATTAGGGTCTACAGAAAAAGCAAAAAGCCACAATAAAAATGCGGGGATATG
>CAJUTB010000051.1 GCA_910589315.1 uncultured Oscillibacter sp.
CCGTTAGAATACCAGATCCTTCCCCTTTTGTCAACCCTTTTCTTTCCCCTTTTTTATCTTTTTTCCTGAACGCTCTTCCTGATGGTCTTTTTTGCTCTATATATAGTGTTTCCAGCTTTCCGGATACTATATATAAAGAAAGTAAAAATTCTTTCCAGCGGATTGCCTCTGTCAATTCTGCCACAGTCAGAAAAACCCGCAGAAAACCGGATGCAGGCTCCCGTCTCAAAAGCGGGAGTCCTGCATTTCGGCCAGATATTCTTCCGCGAAGTGCGCCGCCGCCGCGCCGTCTGCCACTGCGGTAACGATCTGCCGCACAGCCTTCGTCCGTACATCTCCCACCGCAAACACGCCCGGCAGGTTCGTCCGGGTTGTCTCGTCCGCAATCAGGTATCCGTTTGGGTCCGTCTGCAAACTTCTCCGAAACACTTCCGTTTCCGGCGAGCGCCCCACACTGACGAAGAGGCCCTCACAGGAAAAGAACTCCTCCGCACCGGTTTTCAGGTTCTTTATTCGAATGCCGTCCAGGCGTTCCTGGCCCCGCAGGCCCGTAACGGTGCTGTTCCAGCGGAACGCAATGTTTTCCGCTTCCAACAGCGGCTGATGGTAGATTTTTGTTGCGCGCAGCCGGTCCCGCCGGTGGATGACCGTAACCTGCTTGCAGATACGGGATAATGTCAGCGCGTCTGCCGCCGCGGTGTTGCCGCCGCCAACCACCGCCACGCATTTTCCCCGGTAAAACATCCCGTCGCAGGCGGCGCAGTAGCTTACGCCCCGTCCGGTCAGTTCCGCCTCCCGCGGAATGTCTAACCGTTTCGGTCCCGCGCCGGTCGCGGCAAAAACGCACCTTGCCTGATAAACGCCCTCGCTGGTTTCCAGCGTTTTGACCGCTCCGCCCAGCTCCACCCGCCGCACCTCTGCCAGAACCGTCTCAACGCCGAAGCGTTCCGCGCCCTTCTGCATCTGCACTGCCAGGGTAAAGCCGTCAATCCCCTTGTCAAAGCCGGGATAATTCTCCACCTGTTCCGTCTCGGCCATCTGCCCTCCGGCGGACAGTTTCTCCAATACAATTGTATGAAGCCCCGCCCGGGCGCAGTACAAAGCCGCCGTATATCCGCCCGGCCCGCCGCCGATAACAGCGGCGTCATAGACTGGACCCATACTCAAACCGTCTGCGCCGTGAGGAAGGCGTCAATGACGGCCTTGGATTCCGGCGCGGTAATCGCCCCCTGGGGCCGGCCTTCACGGAAAAACAGCAGCGTTGGGATTGCGTCGATTCCATAAGCCCGCGCCAGATCAGGTTCCTCGTCGGTGTTGATTTGTTCAATCAGAAGCCGCGGTCCGTATTGCTTCGCCACCTGCTCCATCACCGGTCCAAGACGCCGGCAGTAGGTGCACCATGGGGCCCAGAACTCAATCAAAGCGGCCTGTTTGTCTTCCAGGACTGCTTTTTGAAAATTTTCGCCTGACATCCGGTCTCACTCCTTTCATTACCGCCAGTATGCCCATTTTCGACAAAAGCTCACGCGCCTTTTTCTGACAGCCGAATTTCATTGTTTTATATTTATAAAATATTGTAAAGACTGTCCAGGGTCAGCCAGGTTTGTGAAAAGGGCCGCATCAGGTTCCAGAACCCCGCGCCCTGGAAGCCGTATTCCGCCACCAGCCGAAGTTTCGCCTCCAAGCTGCGGGCATCCTCGAACCACACCTCATGCACCGCGCCGCCCGCGCCGGTGTAATGGAAGAAGGGAGCCTGCGCCGTTTCATCGTATTGAATTGCGATATCGTGCTCAATCGCCAATTCAATTGCCCGTTGATTCGAGATGGACTGGGCGCGGGTCACGCCCCGTACAAAGGGAAGTGTCCAGTCATAGCCGTAATTGGATACGCCGAGAAAAATTTTCCCGGCAGGGATTTCCGTCACCGCGTAATCCAGCACTGCCCGCACATTAGGCAGCGGCGAAACCGCCATCGGCGGTCCGGCGGTATATCCCCACTCGTATGTCATCAGCAGCACGCCGTCCACGGCGGCCGCTACCGCCGCGTAATCGTGTCCTTCGTATAAAAGCCCCCGCTGTTCGCCGCTGGTTTTCGGGGCCAGAGCCGCCCATAAAAACAGGCCCTGCGCCGCCAGTAGTCTCCGCAGCCGTCCCAAAAAACCGGCGTATGCCTGAGCAAGCGTGCCGGGCAGGTACTCAAAATCAACGTCAACACCGGTATACCCCAGCCGCAGAACCGTCTGTAAAACTTCCGCCAACAATCGTTCCTGCGCTTCAAAGTCCGTCAGGACGAACGACGCCCGGCCGGTGTCAAACTGCCCGGCCTCCGTCAGCGTCGAAAGATGCATCACAGGTTTTGTCCCCCGGATTTTCGCCGCTTCCAGTATTTCTTCGTCATCCAGCGGCAGCAACCCGCCGGAAGCCGTGATGCCATATGTAAAGGGCGCGATCGTGCTGACAAACGGCAGTTCCGCCGCCAGAAGATCATCATTGATGTACGGATATGCATAACCGTTAAAAACGCCGGAGCCAATTCTCTCCTCAAAGTACGAAATCACCAGCGTCCCGCCGGCGGTCAGCCGGTCCTGCCCGCCCAGCTCCCAATTGTTCCGCCAAAGCTGGCGGACAGTCGTGCCGTACCGTGCGGCAATGGAAAACAGCGTGTCGCCTGCCTCTATGGCGTAAACCTCTTTGGGAAAGCGCACCACCAGCGTCTGACCCACCGCCAGCGCGCCGCCGGCAGGGACTTCGTTATCCACCGCCAGACGGTGAGGCGGAACGCCGTACTCTGCCGCGATGGAGTCTACGGACTCCCCGGCCCGGACCACATGAATCGTCATTCAATTCACCTCTTTACGGCAACCTATGCGGTAAAATTCGGTCTTATGCCAAGGGCAAAATAAATCCGCAGAGCATACTCTCTGCGGATTTATACGCTGTGGAATTAACTTTTCCGTTCTGCCAGCGCGGCCCGCAGAGCGGTAATCAGCGGCGGTTCTCCCGCCGGAGAGCGCACATCCGGCGTCGTTCCAGCTTCCTCGCTGCTGGACCCGTCGGCGTTCAGTCCGAACATCATCGTAAACTGAACCAGAAGTCCGCTGTTGGGCAGCCGCAGGAAAATCGGGTCCAGCGCACCGATGCCGTCGCCGCCGGTTTTCTCTCCCACCAAGGTTGCAAACCCGGTCTGCTGGCAGAACACCGAAAACGACTCGCTGGCCGAATACACATACGGTCCAACCAAAACCCAGACATTCCCCCGGAACGCCGCTCCTTTTGCGGCGGGCTTGACCGCCAGCGTGCTTTCCACAAAATGCGTCGCGGCTTCAATACCGTCCCGGTTGAGCTTCGGCAGCTTGGGCAGTTCGGAAATTGGGTGCAGGTCCTCCGGCGAAAAGACATTTTCAATGTAAGGACGGTTGTTCCCGCTGTTCGCCAAAAGCGCGTAATTCGTGCAGGAAAGCGGCTGGTCAATCAGCGGCGCGACAATCAGATTCTGCCAATAGCCCTCATTTCCGCCGCTGTTGTCCGTGATGTCAATAATCAAATCTTTGCACTTCCCCGCCGCATTAAAAAACGCCGTCAGCGTTTTCTGGTCCTCGGCATATGCTTCCTCAAACTCCGCCGGAAAACTGTCGATTTTCACATAAGCCACGCCGCTTTCCTCCAGCAGCAGCGTCCGGACATTCTCCCCCGCTTCGCCTTCGCTCCAGGAACCGCTCTCGTCCTCGCCGTAAAACTCCATCAGTTCCGCCAGCCGTTCATATCCCTTTTGCGTCACGGGGTCCTCCAAAATATCTCTCCAGTGTTCCCGGCCCACGGTGTCCTGGTTTTTGCACCAGTCCAGCATCCGCTGATAGTTCTCCGGCTCAATCATCCACATATGGCCGTAAGGCCCCAGCCGGTACAACGTGCTGTATACCGCCTTATAAAAATCCTCGTCGCTGTCGCTTTCCGCAACCATCTCCCGATAGTCCTTGAAGATTTCCTCCGACGGATCGTCCGGCTTCTCCCGGTCCCGCACGCCCATACAAAGGTAGCTGTTCCCCAAGGTTTTGACCAGATAATCATAGTCCTCCAGCCGCTGCGCCTGGGTCAGCCCCAGAAAATGCGCCGGGTCAAAGCTGGATTCCTCCGCCCCCGCCGCCGGGACCACTCCAATCGCCAGCAAACACGCCGCCAGTCCGCCCGCAAGAATTTGTTTCCATCGTCTCATGAATCTCGCTCCTTTTTTTGCAGAATTTCCAGCTCCACCGGTTCATTTATAGAACGGCCCAGCCGGAAAATTTTCTTCAGCCTCCGGAAGCTGTTCTCAGCATAACACGAAATTCTTACAAACAACTCGATAAAAACCTTACGAATTTCTTACAATTGCAAAGATTTCTCCATTTCCCGCCAAAAGCCTGTGCCGCTGAATTCTTCACGCTCACTTTTTTAATAATTCTGGTAAAATGAAAAGGAATGTGATATACTTGTCCAGAACAATTTGAAGAACGGAGTGGGGAACATGAACCGAATTGTTGAAGTCCAGATCCCGGAAGATCAATTGAACCGGATTGCCGCCAACTTCATCAAACAAGCCAGCACATTTTCCAGTTACATATTGATTTCCAAGGATAACAACAGCGTCAATGCGAAAAGCCTTCTCGGCTTCCTCTCCCTCGGCATGGTCCGCGGCGCGCATGTGGAACTTACCGCCGAAGGCTCGGATTCTGCCGAAGCGTTGGAATCCCTTGCGAAGATTTTGGAGATGCGTGTTTGACGGCGGATAGACATAAAAAACAGGAGCGGATCGACCGCTCCTGTTTTTTTGCCTCCGGCGGGTCCCTTTTCTCGAGAGAAAAGGAACCAAAAGAGCTTTCACACGTAAGCCCATTGCTGTATATCACATTCTATTCATGATATACAATCAAATGCGTTATCCCATCATTATCAAGATAAACGCTCTGACGCGTACCAACTAACATAACAACGCCCTGTTCCCTACGGATTGTTTGAAAGTCCACACGCCACATCTCCGCCTGATTATCATAATATTCACTGGTGGCATTATACACAATGGTACACTCATTTTCTGCCTGTTCCACTGCGGACGCCTGTCCGTCAATTGAGCAAACATCAATATTTAGAAAACCCGTCGTTTCTGCCCCAGCATCGTCATAATAAAGCCTATAATCATCTTCGTAGGAAAAGGAAGCTAAAGAAGCCGGCACGCTGTCTTCTTCACGTCTCTCTGCTGAATTACAAGCAGCAAGGCTAAACACACATACCAACACGAAACCAAGCGCCATATATTTTTTCATAGGATCGCCTCTTACCCAAATCCAGATTACCGGCCTCACAAATCAGGGCGTCACGACTGGTTACTTCCGGTTCAGCAGCTTGCAGAGCATAACTGCCGCCTCTCCCCGGGTGGTACCCTGAGAACCTGCGTAAACGCCTTCCGCCAGACCCAGCGCCTGGGCGATTGCCGCATAGCCCAAATCCTCCGCCGGGATGCGGTCTTTATCGGAGTAAGCGCAGGTAAAGATCCCGTTCAGCCGTGCCATGTCGCCGAATCCCGCCGCATTCAGCAGGATTTTAACGAGCTGCCCGCGGGTCAGGGCCGCATTGTCGTTTCGTTCGCTGCGGGTCAGGGCCCCCATGCGGTAGGCGGTGGCATAGGCGTTATCTTTTTCCTGTTTTTCGGTGGTTTCGGGGTCCAGCCGCCCGCCGTCCAGGCTGTACAGCAGGCAGACGAGGTCCCATTGCGTCAGGCTCTTGCCGGGCCGGAAACTTGTGCTGTCGTAGCCCACGCCGAACCGCGCCAGCTGTTCAACGGCCTCCTTGGCGGAGCTGTCCGCAAGATCGTCGTAAGTGCTGCTCTGTCTGCTGTAAAGCTCCTGTTCCAGCGGTTCGCCGCTTTTGGCGTCCACGCCGTAGAAATAGCCCTCCCGCGTCAGCGTGTAGCCCAGCCGCAGTCCGTGAAAATAAGACATTCCCATCTGAACGAGGCGTTTAGAAACCGCGTCCCCGCCGGTAACGGGCTGAGGGACGAGGCTGTAACCCAGCGTCACGTCATAGGTGCTCATCCAGGCATCCATTGCCGTCTGTTCCGATACGATTCCCTCCGCGCTGCCGAAGGAAATGTTTTCATTCCATTCGCAGGACAGGCAGTACACAGAGCCGTCAGAGGTGTCAATGAAAATCTGGTACAGGTTATCCGGGAAGAAGTACCCGTTGACCTTTTGGGCAAAGAGGAACCAGTAGTAAGGCGGCAGATTCTCCTCGTCCAGCGTTTCCAGGTCGGTTTTGTCGTAAAGCTCCAGGGATTCCACCCGTTCCGGGCAGAAGGCTTGCAGGAACACCTCCGCCTTTTCCTGGGCCTGCTCCAGCGTCAGGGCCGGTTCCTGTTCGCCCCATGGCACGAAGGACTGTACGCGTTTCACCTCGCCCGACCGTGCGTCCACGGTAACGGTCCGGGTCCGGTCGTATTTTTCACCGAGCTTCTGGTAACGCAGGGCGCAGAGCACCTCCGCCTTGCCCGCGCCGTCCTTTTCCCCGACGGAATAGGTTGCGCCCGCCAGCGTGTAGCTTTTCAGACCGAACGCCTCCACGTTCTGAACGATTTTGTTCAGTTCCTCTTTGGAGAGAACGCCTTCCATCTGCTGGATACCGCTTTCTTCTGCGGCGGAGAAGCCACCGGACTCTCCGGAATCCTCCGCTTTTGCCGACGGAACCGCTGTATCGCTCGCTGCGCCGCCCATCGCATTGGCATATTTGTTGATCGTGTTTTCTTCCAGCTCCGTCAGGTCCACCAGCTCGCCGGAGACACCGTCCACGTAATAGACGTGACCTTCTTCCGGCACATAGCGCAGGACGGCCTGTCCCGAATCGTCTTTTGTCTCCACGTATTCCAGGCGGAGTTTCAGGGTTTCCTTGAGCATTTCCGCCGCCTGGCTCTGGGCAACGCCGGTTTCCGGGCTGGGAACGCCGCCAACGAAGGTGTTTTCCGGCACGGTCCGCGAGAACCGGACAACTTCCCCATTCACGACCCGCACGTTATAGTAAAGGGACGTCGGCAGGCCGTTGAACAGGATGGTTCCACGGAAGCTGCTTCCGCTGCCGTTGAGGCTCTCCTCCGCTTCAAAGGAATCCATCTCCACGCTTTCGTATTCCCGCAGGACTTTTTCCAAAAAGGCTTCTGCGGCTGTACGGTCGGCATTGGCGTCTCTTTGGGGAATCTTCGGGAATTTCCACCCCCAGGCATTCAGGTCGTCATAGGACTGATTGAAGCCAATCAGTGTACCATCTTCCAGGGCTTCTGCGCGAAGGTATTGGTCGCCGGAACTCCAGCGCAGGTTCCAGGTGGGAACCAGTTCTTCGTCATAGCACTCGCCCTGGAAGTCCTCATAGCCGCTGGTGTCAAGGTTCAGGGTTTGTTTGACTGTTTGGGTAACGCGGGCCAGTTTTGCGTCAGCGGACGCCTCTGCGGCGTTGGCCGGCGCGCCCAGTGCGCCCAGCAAGGCGGCCGTCAAGAGCAGGGACAGCATTTTTTTCAACATATGAAAGACCTCCCTCAAAAACAGTTCTTATATTGTAAGACGAATTTCATTGGGAAATGGTTCCCTTTGGAAGAAAAATTTTTTCCGAACTATCCGTTTTTGGCGTTCCGTTCCGGCTCAAACGCCATTGCTGCTGCCGGAACGTACAAAGACGCCCGTTTATTTCAGCTCATCCAGGGTCAAAGAGAAACTGTCCATAAACGTCTCCAAAAAATAGGCGACCTCGGGCAAATCGAACGCCTCAAGCGCCTTTCGTGTCTGCGCGGCGGCCTCCCGAAACTCCGCGTTGCCCGCTTTCAGCTCCTCCACGCATTTAATGTACGCCGACAATTTGTCCGCCGCCTTCACCAGTTCCTCAATCTCCGGATCAACCTCCGTCAGAACCGGCGCAAAGCAGGTTTGCAGTTCTTCCGGAAGCATAGTCAGCAGGCGTCCCGCCGCCAAAGCCTCCACCTCTTTGTACGCGGCCCGAATCGACGCATTCTGGTATTTGATCGGCGTGGGCATATCGCCGGTCAGAATCTCGCTGGCGTCATGGTAAAGGGCCGCCGCCGCCACTGTGCCCGGGTCCACCTTTCCGCCGTAAATTTCCCGCCGGATGACCGCCAGCGCGTGCGCCAACACCGCCGCCTGATGGCTGTGCTCCTGCACATTCTCCGGCGCGGTGTTGCGCATCAACGCCCAGCGTTGAATAAAGCGCAGGCGGGAAATGTACGCGAAGAAATGACTTTTCATGTCTCCCCGCCTCCGATCTCGCCAAATAAAACCATCCCATCCGTTCCGGTAATGCGGACAGGACGGATTTGGTTATGCAAATCCTCTCCGCTGACAAAAACCTCCGCATAATTCGGCGCGTGTCCAAAATAGTTCCCGTTGGCCCGGGCCTCCTCAAACAACACCGGATACACATCCCCCACGCAAGCCTCCAGATATTCCCGCCGCATTTCTGCCGCCGCCTCGCCGGCACGGCGCGCCCGCTCCTCCCGGACGAATTTCGGGATTTGTTCCATCGCCGCCGCCGGGGTTCCCGGCCGGACGGAATAGGGGAAAATATGCATTCTGGCAAAGCCGCATTTCCGGATAAATTCCAGCGTCTCCTGGAACTCCTCCTCCGTTTCGTAGGGAAATCCGGTGATCAAATCCGTCGTAACCGCCGGATGACGGAAGTGCTGTTTCAGCAGCTCCACAGCTTCCAGATACCTGGCCGTATTATAGCGGCGGTTCATCCGGCGCAGGGTTGCGTCGCAGCCGCTTTGCAGGGACAGATGAAACTGCGGGCAGAGGTCCGGCAGCATAGCGGCGTGTTTGCAGAATACCTCGGTAATGGTTCGCGGCTCCAGGCTTCCCAAGCGGATACGGACGCCAGGCACAGCCGCGCAGATGGTCTCCACCAAATCGATTAAAGTCTGTCCCTGGCCCAAATCCCGGCCCCAGGAAGAAATCTCAATGCCGGTGACGACGATTTCCCGATAACCCGCCGCGGCCAGTTCCATCGCCTGTACGGCAGCCGTTTCCGGCGGCAGGGACCGCACCGGCCCGCGGGCATAAGGGATAATGCAATAGGAGCAGAAATTTGAACAGCCGTCCTCGACCTTCAGCATCGCCCGCGTCCGGCCTGTTAAGCCTCCGGCGGGCAGGACCTCGAACTCCCGCCGCCGCAGGGCGGAGTCCATGGATTCCAGGGGGGTTCGTGCTGTGACCGCCTGTTCCAGAAGCTGAAGAAACGCCATCCGGTTTCCGGACCCGCCTAAGAGGTCCACCCCTAACTGACGGGCCTCCACGGTATGGGTCTGCGCATAGCACCCGCACAGGGCCACAATGGCCTCCGGGTGTTCCCGCCGCAAGCGGTGAACGATCTGCCGGGACTTCTGGTCGCTGGCAGCCGTGACGGAACAGCTGTTGATAATATAAGCGTCGGCCTTTTCGCCAGCCGAAACGACTTCGTGGCCCATTGCCCGGAGCTGTTGTTCCATGGCCTGGGTTTCATATTGATTCACCTTGCATCCCAAGGTATAAATTGCAGCTTTCATGGAAGATTCAACCTTTCATTCCTGTAAAAATTTCCATTTCAATTCAGACGCTATCACATAGCTTATCATGGGTTCATTCAAGACGGGCCGTTCCAGCGCAGTTTTTGGAGAGAATCCGGCGCAGTCGGCCCACACAAACAAGGGGCCGTCCCGGCCTGGGATCAGGTCCGTACAGATTTTCAGGCAGCAGTCAAAAATATCGTTGAAATAATGCTCCTGCCAGCCTGCTATATGGAAACACCGAACGCCTGTAAAGCACATTTCCAAGGGACGTTTTTCCCATTGGCTGTGAAAAACCATATGCAGCGTTTTTTCCTCCGGGTTTCCGAAGCACATAAATTGTTCTTCGTTCACAAACGCGCCGGATTGATAGTTCAGCCCCACCAAACAGCTGTCATGAAATCCCCCGTAGTCTTGCAGAAGGGTATCTATATCCATTTGGGTCCGAACCACAGTCCATTTGTTCATAAAAGTTTCTCTCCGTTCTTTGATACAAACCCGTATTACGTGCAGAGGCCCGCCCCAAGCACCGCAGCAGCGGCAGCGGGGTTCGGCGCAGAGGCCAGCCCCCACAACACCCATGCAGCGACAGCGGAATTAGAAGCAGAGGCAAATCGATTTGGACTTCTCGTTTGGGGTCCACCTGTCTAAAGTTTTCCACCAAGCTCTCAAAACGCTCTTTTCTTTTGGACCGTGAACGGCCCGTTTTCTTTTCTCTCGCCAGAGAAAAGAAAATGGGGGGTTCAAAAAAGACCAGCCATTGCAAATGGCAATCAACCGCCCGCGGCAACGCCGCGCCCACAAAAGAGGGGCGAAGGGGCCGATACCCCCTTGCACTTTCCCCAAAACCTCTGTATAATGGCAGGACTTATTATACTTGTTTTTTGGACGGAGGGCAAGTCCAAAGAGAAAGGAAGGCTCTATGATTTACCTGGATTACGCCGCCACCGCTCCAGTACCCCGCGCCGTGGCAGAAGAAGTACAGACCATTCTGCAAAACCACTACGGCAACCCCAGTTCCCAATACGCCCCCGGCCTGGAGATGAAAAAGAACGTGGAAGCCTGGCGGCAAACCGTCGCCGCCGCGCTGGACTGCCCTCCAGACCGCCTGTTCTTCACCTCCTGCGGCACCGAAGGCGACAACTGGGCCATTCGCGCTGCGCTCTGGCAAAACCGTCACCTGGGCCGCCACATCGTCACCACAGCCGTCGAACACAGTGCGGTCTTGGAATGCTGCAAGTGGCTCGTACAAGACGGCTATGAAGTCACCTATCTCCAGCCCGACGCCAACGGAACCATCACCGCGCAGCAAGTCCTCTCCGCCGTGCGGCCCGACACCGCCCTAGTCTCCATCATGCTCGTCAACAACGAACTGGGCAATGTCTACCCCGTCGCGGAAATCGCGCAAAATCTCCCGGCAGTCAACCCGAAAACCCTGCTGCATACCGACGCCGTACAGGGTCTTTTCACCTTCTCCGCCAAAACCCTCGGGGCCGACCTCATCGCCGTCTCCGGCCATAAAATCGGCGCGCCCAAGGGCATCGGAGCCTTGTACATCGGGCCGCGCGTACGCAATCCCCGGCCCCTTCTGCCGGGCGGCGGACAGGAAAACGGTTTCCGGGCCGGCACAGAGGCCACCGCGCAAATCGCAGGCTTTGCCAAAGCGGCGGAACTGCGTATGGCAAACCTCCCGGAAGACCAACGCCGCCTTACCGCCCTCCGGGCATACGCCCTGAAAAAACTGGCCGCCATCCCCGACCTGGAGCCCGTCGGGCAAGGCGGCGCGGCTCACATTTTATCGGTCTCTCTCAAGGGCTGGCCCAGCCAAAATATCGTAAACGACCTTGACTCCCAAGGGATTTGCATCTCCGCTGGTTCCGCCTGTCATCAGGGCAAGCCCAGCCACGTGATCAAAGCCTTGCGCCTGCCTAAAAAAACCGCTTCCGGCGTCATCCGTTTGAGCTTCGGGCCGGACACCACGGAAGCCGAGATCGACGCTTGTGCCGCAGCCCTTCAGAACCACCGCAACACCCGTATGCCCATGCTGTAAATCTTATGTTGCCATTCCAACCAACCGAAACCTATCACCTGTGGTTTGCAGTCTTCGACTGGGACGCATTTGACAGCTACTGGGACAACGAACCCTACCAGGAAGCCTTACGCCTGTGGAAAACAGGCGCAGGCCCCAAGCCCAGCGAAGACATGAAATCCGGCTTCTGCCGGGAAATGGGCCTGGAAGAACTTGACGGCGAAGACTGGTGGTTCCGAATAACCCGCCACCCCGCCGCCGCTTCCAAACTGGCCGAACCCTATAACCCGGCGGACATCCGCGCTTTAGAGCGCGCTTGTCTGCGCCGGGGCATCCGTCAAGCCAACGTCATATGGGCTTTGCGGAACGTATACCCCGGCCTGCAGCCTGACCTCTGCGTAAGTATGTCCTATGCAGGCTTATTTGAATTTTTTACAGATAAGGAGAATCTGACATGAAATACCTGCGCCGTCCACGCGGCTTTTATGGGCGGCTGTTCCGCCTCGCGCTTCCTTTGATTCTGCAAAATCTAATCACCACATCCCTCGGCTTTGTAGACACCTTTATGGTCGGACTGCTGGGCCAGGAGGAGCTGTCCGCCGTCACCGCGGCCAACTCGCCGATTTTTCTGGTGCAGGTGGTTGTTTTCGGTCTGATCAGCGGCCTGACGGTTTTAGTCAGCCAATATTGGGGCAAGGGCGACATTGACGCGGTAAACCGCGCTATGGGGGTTGCCTTTTACTTTGGCGTAATCATCGCCTCCATTTTTGCTCTGGCCTTATTTTTGTTCCCGGAGGGCGTCATGGGGCTTGTTACCAATAACGAGCGGTTGATTCTCCTGGGTGCGCCTTACGTCCGGATTGTCGGCATCAGCTACATTTTCAACGCCGCCAGTTCCGTATATGTCGGTATGCAGCGCAGCACCGAAAATCCGGCGATGGGCCTGACGGTCTTTGCCATTTCAATGTTTCTCAACACCTGTTTGAATTACATTTTCATTTTTGGCAAATTCGGCGCGCCCGCGTTAGGCGTCACAGGCGCGGCCGTTGCGACGTTGGCTTCCCGCATCGTGGAATTTCTGATCACCGCCGGGTATGCCGTTCGCTGCCGCCGGGTGCCGCTTCGGCCAAAATCGCTCTTTCAGCCGGGCAAAGAGATGGTGCGGAGTTTCATCAAATATTCCTCTCCGGTACTGCTTAACGAGAGCCTTTGGGGGCTTGGCACAACGGTGATGGTATCGGCTCTGGGGCATATGGCCGTTTCCACGGACATTCTAGCCGCTCACGCGATTATGGGCAACGTTGATAAGTTTGCAACGGTGGCCTGTTTTGGCATTGCGGGGGCCAGTGCGGTAATTGTTGGAAAGCGCATTGGCGAAGGGGCGTCGCAGGACGAGGTATATTCTTTAAGCTGGTGTTTGCTGCTGGTTTCGATTTTGATTGGGGCCTGCGTATCTTTAGGGCTTGCAATTGCGCTGCCATTCTTTTTCATTCCCTATTTGTTTCCTCTGTTTCAGCTGCAAAGTCTGGCGATGGATATTGCCGTCAAGATGTGTTTGGTTCATATTGTCATGATGCCGCTGCGGGCGTTTGATATTACGAATATCACGGGAATTCTCCGGGCGGGCGGCGACGCGCGCATGGCGGCGGTAATTGACATTTTGCCGTTGTGGCTGATTGCGGTTCCGATGACTGCGCTGACGGGATTAGTTTTGGACGCTCCGATTATACTTGTCTGCATCAGTCTCCAAGCGGAAACGATCTGCAAGCCCTTCTGGGGCACCTGGCGTCTCAAAAGCCGCAAATGGATCAACGACATTACGCGAAGCTGACATTTTCGAACCCCCCATTTTCTTTTCTCTGGCGAGAGAAAAGAAAACGGGCCGTTCAC
>CAJUTB010000052.1 GCA_910589315.1 uncultured Oscillibacter sp.
TATTTTAACACACTCGATCCATCTTTCCTAGCTTTTTTCTCGAAAGTAATATCATGAAAAAATATACTTCCCTGTTTTTCTGCGGGGTTTGCGGCTTGGCGATGTCGCTGCTGCTGTGCGGCTGTGTTCCAGCCCTTCTGATCGCGCGGTCCTCAACGGATGAGGATTTGGAGAACGAGATGGAGGCCAAATGGGAGGGCGACAGTTGGGACGTGCTGGATGATGACGGGAATGTTAAGGTACATTACTGGCAGGTCCTGGATGCTGAGGGAGAAGAGGTCTGCACGATTGACGGCGTGAACGCTGTGGAGAAGGTTGACGCGTTGGTAGAGGGCGATATGGACTGGGAACAGGCGGAGAGTGTGGAGAACAAAACGCCGCTTTACCAGTATGTGTTCATGCAGGAAACGACGCTCCTGGCCGGGCAGGACCCGGATTCTGAGCGGGAATATGAGGAGGTTATGCGGTTTACGGTTTATGAGGATACCGACGTGATGGAGATGACCGTTTTAGAAGAATTGAACGAGGCACTTTCGGATTCTCTGGTGAATTTGATCGGCTTAGAAGATATTTTGACCATTTATGCGAAGGCTCCATCGGAGACCGTGGAAGCACTGCGGAACCCAACCCAATTCAGCGAATAAGCAAAAAACCCTGGGACATTCGTCCCAGGGTTTCGGTGCGTTTGTCTTTGCAAGCAGAATAAGCCGATTCGGCAAAGCCAAGCTCCGCCAAAATTCACTGCCCCTCACACAACCACCGCAGCAGCGACAGCGGAATTAGACGCAGAGGCAAGTCGATTTGGACTTCTCGTTTAGGGTCCGCCAAGCGAAAGTTTTCTACCAGTCCTCACAAACGCTCTTTTCTTTTGGACCGTGAACGGCCCGTTTGTCTCCGGCCTAAGAGCCGCCGCGCCGCGGCGGTTGGCCTCCGACACGCGCCTGCGGGCGCAGTCTTTTCTCTCGCCAGAGAAAAGAAAATGGGGGGTTCGATTTTGGACCAGCCATTCCAAATGGCTGACTTGCCCCCGCGCCGCGAGGCGCGTCCACAACATTTCCTGGAACGGAAAAGGAGGCCCGCCCATGCGGCAGACAAGACTTGATGTAATTCGGGGAGCGGCACTGGTCAGTATGATTCTCTACCATGCCTGCTGGGACCTGGCGTGGATGTTTGGCCTCGCTATGCCTTGGTATCAGGGCTTTTGGGCCCATGTCTGGCAGCAAAGCATTTGCTGGACCTTCATTCTCCTCTCCGGCTACTGCTGGCCTCTGGGCCGCCGCCAGCGGAAACATGGCCTAATAACGTTCGGCTGCGGCTTCCTTCTCACCCTCGTCACCGCAGTGTTTCTCCCGGAAAATCTCATCTTTTGCGGCGTCCTCACACTCCTGGGCAGTTCTTCCCTGCTCCTGATCCCCCTCCGTCCGGCTCTGGAAAAAATCCCCGCCCGACTTGGACTGGCCGGGAGTTTTCTTCTGTTCCTGCTGCTGCGGGATGTCAACTCCGGCTTCCTGGGCTTCGAGGGCGTTCATGTTGCCGCCCTTCCTTCCCAGCTCTACCAAAACCACCTGACCGCATACCTGGGCTTTCCGCCCGCCGGCTTCTTTTCCACCGACTATTTCTCCCTTCTGCCCTGGTTTTTCCTGTTCCTCACCGGCTATTTCCTCTGCCGCCTTCCCCGTACCGAACAAACAAACGAACGCCGCCTGCCGCTTCTGGCGGCAATGGGACGGCGTTCGCTGCTCATCTATATGCTGCACCAGCCGGTTATCTACGGCCTTTTGCTGGCGCTGCATGTACTTTTTCAACCAAGGACCTGATCCAAGGTCTCCATCAGTTTCTCAATATCAATCGGCTTTGCAATGTGCCCGTTCATACCACAGAGCAGAGCTTCTTTTCGGTCCTCCTCAAAGGCGTTTGCCGTCATGGCCAGAATCGGGATATTGGACAGCTTTGGATTGTCCAAATTCCGAATGATCCGCGTGGCCTCGTAGCCGCCTAAAACCGGCATCTGCACATCCATCAAAATCAACCGGTAATACCCCGGCTCCGACTGCTTCAGCATTTCCACGGCAATTTCGCCGTTCCCGGCGATTTCCGTCAGGAAGCCCGCTTCTTCCAGAATGGCCACCGCAATCTCCTGATTCAGCTCGTTGTCCTCCGCGAGAAGAATCCGGCCCGTGTGGTGCTTGGCCGCCAACGCCTCCAAAGGCGTCTCCGCCTCGTCCTCCCGCGTCATCACCGACTTGAGGCACTTGCGCAGCTCCGAGGAAAACAGCGGCTTCCGGCAAAACGCCGTTACGCCCGCTTCCCGGGCTTCCTCCTCAATGTCCGACCAGTCGTAGGCCGTCAGAACGATGATCGGCGCGTTATCTCCCGTTTCCTGCCGGATACGCCGGGCAACTTCCACGCCGTTCATATCCGGCATCAGCCAATCCAAAATGTACACGCAGTAATTGTCGTTCCGCGTCACGGCCTGCCGGGTACGCAGAACGGCTTCCTTGCCCGAAAGGGTCCACTCCGCCCGCATTCCAATCTGCTGCAACATATAGGACACGCTGTCGCAGGTGTTGAAATCGTCGTCCACCACAAGGGCGCGGACATCCTTCAGCTCCGGAATGGTCTGCGATTCCTTGTTTTCAGCCGGCAGACGGAATACCAGCGATACAATAAACTCTGTTCCTTCTCCCTGGCGGCTCCGCACGTCAATAAAGCCGTTCATCATGTCGACAATATTTTTCGTAATCGCCATTCCAAGGCCGGTGCCCTGAATACCGCTGATGGTGGAGGTGCGCTCCCGCTCAAAGGGTTCGAAGATATGGGACACAAACTCCTCGCTCATGCCAATGCCGGTGTCCTTGATGGAGAATTCGTAATTTGCATAACCAGCCCTAGGACCGGGCTTTTCCGTAATGCGGATGTTGACGGAACCGCCTGCGGGGGTGTATTTAATGGAATTGCTGATCAGGTTCAGAAGCACCTGATTCAGCCGCAGTTTGTCGCAGTAAATTTCTTCGTGGGTAATATCTACGGTGTCAATGTACAAATCCAGCTGTTTGGCGTGGATATCGGCCTGAATGATGCTGTGAAGCCCATGAAGAATTTCCGGCAGGCTGCTCAGCTCTTCATCCAGGTGAAGCTTGCCGCTTTCAATGCGGCTCATGTCCAGGATGTCGTTAATCAGGCTCAGGAGGTGGTTGCCGGAGGTCATGATCTTCTTCAGATATTCCTCGACCTGATCCTGACGGTCGATATGGGTAATCGCCAGATTGGTGAATCCAACAATTGCATTCATCGGCGTGCGAATATCATGGGACATATTGGAGAGGAAGGTGCTTTTTGCCCGGCTGGCCCGCCGCGCCTGGAAAAGCGCGTCCTCCAGGATGGTTTTCTTTTCCATCTCCCGGCGGGTTTCCTCGTCCACGCTGCGGAAGCCCAGGACCATCCCCTTTTGGCCCGCCCAAGTTCCGGCCCGGACGGTTTTCATCTGATAATAACGCATTTCGCCCTTTATATCGGCGCGGTAGTTGACATAATAAAGGCTTTTCTCGGCCAGTTCTTGGCTCAGATGCTCCTTGGATGCGGCGGCCCGCATCATCTCCTGGTCGTCGGCATAGACGTATTTCTGGATATAACGCTCCATGCACTCCTGAAAAGGAATCCCGGCGGTGAAAATCTCGTCCGAAAAATGGCCGCTGTGTTCGTCCACCCGCAGGGGAAAGCCCAAGCCGGTATCCAAATCAAAGAAGCTGGCGAAGTTGTAATCGACGCTGAGGGCTTGAATCAATTCCATCTGCCGCCGTTCACCCTCGGTGCGCTCCTGTTTTTCCCGCAGTTTCTGGTCGGTGCAGTCCAAAAGGAACCGCTGGTAAAACAATTCTCCGTTTTCCTCCACCAGCTTGACATTCCCCATTACGTGCAGTTCTCTCCCGTTTTTATGACGGACAAGATATTCCACGCTGACGTTATCTCCCACGTTTTTCAGTTCCTGAATACAGCTTCTCAGGCGTTCCTTATCCTCCTCCGCCACAGAGGAGGCAACCATGTCAAAGCCCTCTGTCAGTTCCTCCTGGGAGGAATAGCCCAGAATATTAAGCGCGGCGCGGTTTACGCTGA
The DNA here is from genome assembly GCA_910589315.1 of uncultured Oscillibacter sp. Lineage (GTDB taxonomy): Bacteria > Bacillota > Clostridia > Oscillospirales > Oscillospiraceae > Oscillibacter. Next base: position 4,114 of record CAJUTB010000052.1, read on the forward strand.
GAATACAAGAGCCGTCCAGAGAATGACACATAATGCCGCAGTCCATGGTCATAAAAAGGGCTTCCAGGGTCTGATTCTTCTGTACGATCTCCTGTTCATACGCCCGCTCTTGGGTTACGTCGATGGCGACGCCTACGGTGCCCATAACGCTGCCGTCCAGGTCATAGAGGGGGGATTTGTATGTGGTCAGCAGGCGGAGGCCTTTGCCGGTCTGAATCGTTTCCTCCGAAACGCAGGTCTCCCGCTTGCGCATGACCTCGGCTTCCGATTCAATGCAGGCGGGGTCGTCATGCTCCACGTTCCAGATATAGGCGTGTCCCCGGCCCTGCACGTCGTCCTTTGTCTTGTTGACGGTGGCGCAGAAGCTGTCGTTGACTTTTTCATGGATGCCGTTTTTGTCCTTGTACCAGACCAGGTTCGGCACGCTGTTGATGGTCGCTTCCAGGAATTGGCTGGTTTCCCAGGCGTCTTTTTCCAGTTTGCACCGGGCCTGCCAGCGGGAGAAGCGAAACACAGTCTCCTCCCGGGACAGCGGCAGACGCCAGATATCCGCAACTTCCGGCAAACGGTTCGTCAAAAGGGGCAGGGTCTGCGCATCCGTCAACAAAATACATTCCGCTTCCGGACGCTTGGAGTCCAGAAGCAGGCGCAGACATTCCGAAGCGTCCATTCCCTGCAAAGCGGCGAAGATCACGTCGGAAGCAGCCGCCAGACTGGCGGAAGGTTCCTGGCTTTCCGTAAACGTATACGTAAAATGCTCCAAGGGCGCAGACTGTTTTATATGAGAAAAGACACCGGATTCCTGTCCGACGAAATAGAAGTGGATATGGCAATGGTACATCTGCCGTTTCCTCCCTCGCACACATTAACTTGAAACAAGTTTATTTTACCAATCAAACCGCTCACTGTCAACCTTAATACACATAATACGCAAAGCTGCCAGCCGGAATTGTCCGCTGAACGGGGTGGGGAAACAAGCCGAAGGACCGCAGAGCCTTCTATGCGCCCGCAAAGCCGAACACAATGCCCGCCGCCGCCGAAATTGCAATGAATACAATCGGATGCAGATTCTTCACCGGCTTGACGCAGTTGGTCAGCGCCAGCAGGACCGCCGCCAGCAGAATGCCCCGCAGGTCAAACACCTGCGCCAGCCCCGCGGGAAGCGCGAAGCGGTTCAGAATTCCGCTCTCCGGCTTGATGGTCTGGATGGTGGTCAGCACCTCCAGCATCACCGCGACGCACGCCGAGCCGATCAGCCCTGTGGACGCGGGCCGCAGGCCGTAAAACGCCCGGTCCACGTAGGGGTTATTCCGGAAACTTTTCAAAATCGCCGCGACAATCAAAATCACGATGATGGAGGGGGTGATCTCGCCGATTGTCGCAATCAAAGCCCCCGGCACGCCCGCCACCGTATAGCCCACGTAAGTGGCCATATTGATGCCGATGGGACCCGGCGTCGACTCCGACACCGCCAGCATATTCATCAAATCGCCGTATGTATACCAGCCCGTCGAACTGCCGATGGTCTGCAAAAAAGGAAGCGTTGCCATACCGCCGCCCACTGCGAACAGCCCCGTTTTGAAAAACTCCCAGAACAGTTTCGCATAAATTGCAATCATGCCCGCTTCGCCTCCAAATTCTTCAGCACAATGCCCGCCGCCGCCGCGGCCAGCACAAACCAGACCGGCGAGATGTCCAGGAACACGCCGCCCGCCAGCACCAGGGTGAAAATCACCGCCGTCCGCTTATCCACCACGGATTTTTTCAGCAGCTTCATTACCGCGTTGAAAATCAAAATGCACACACAGACCTGAATTCCTGCAAAGGCGTTCCGTACCCAGGCCAGCTCTGCAAAGTTGGAAATCAGAGCCGCCAGAAACGAGATGATCACCAAGGACGGGAAAATCAGTCCCAGAGTCGCCGCGATTCCGCCCGCAACGCCGCCGCACTTCTGCCCGATGAACGTGGCCGTATTGACGGCGATGATACCCGGCGTACATTGGCCGATGGCGTAGTAATCCGTCAGTTCCTCCTCGGTGGCCCAGCCTTTCGAGTCCACAACCTCCCGCTGTAAAATCGGCAGCATTGCCATGCCGCCGCCGAAGGTGATCACGCCCATTTTCGCAAAGGTCCAGAACAGCTCCCAAAGCTGTCTGAACCGGCTCTTTGACTGCGGCGTATGGTTTCCCTCCATAAACTCCCTCCTAAAAAAATCGGTCATTTTTCGTTTATTCCGCGTAGCCCCAGAGGCCCCGAACCGAAACCTCCCCGGACCGGACCGTCCGGCGGGTTCCGTTTGGTCCCTGTACGATCAGGGCAAATTCTTCGTCAATCCCGACAGCCTCCGCGGTTTCCTCCGGACCGCCTCCCGCGGGCAGAAGCCGCACCGTTCTGCCCAGATTCACGCAGTCCCGGCAGTAAGCCGCATGGCAGTCCCGCAGATCGCCTGTCCGCAATGCAGCGTAGACCCGGTCGAGCTCCTCCAGAAGCGCGGCGGCCAGCCGGGGCCGGGAAACCGGTTTTCCTATCGCCTGTAACAGCGAGGTCGCCACCTCCCGCACCTCCGGCGAAAAATCCTCCGGCGTTTGCAGCACGTTGACGCCGATGCCCACCACCAACGCCTGAACGTGTCCGGACTCGGCCTCCAGGGACATTTCCGTCAAAATACCGCACAATTTTTTTCCGTCCAAGACCGGGTCGTTGGGCCATTTCAGGCCAGGACGCACACCGCATACCCGTTCCACCGCCGCGCATACGGCCACGCCTGCCAACGCCGTCACCGGCGGGAGGCGGTTGGGGGGCAGGCCGGGGCGCAGAAGCGCCGAGAGGTAAATACCCTTGCCCTTGGGCGACTGGAAGGAACGGGACATCCGGCCCCGCCCGGCGGTCTGACAGTCAGCAATAATGGCCGTGCCGTCGGGCGCGGACGTTTGGGTCAGGCTTTTGGCAAGGTTGTTGGTGGAATCCAATTCCGGATAGCAGCGCAGGTCCCGTCCGATGACAGCGGTTTTTCCAAGGAAATTGCGGATCTCGGTCTCGGTCAGTGCATCCGGCGCGGCGCGGAGGCGGTAGCCCAGGCCCGAACGGGCTTCGATGTCATAGCCGTCCCGCCGCAGGGCGTCCACGGCCTTCCAAATGGCGGCCCGGCTCAAACCCAGACGGCGGCTCAACTCCTGGCCGGAAAGGAAATCCTCCTGTTCCCGCAGAAGTGACAATACGGTGTTTCGGCTCATGCGTCATCCCCCTTTACCGCAAGCGTACCGCGGTTAGTGTAACATATTTTTCCGTGCCTGTAAACCGCCTGAAAACGACTATTTTCCGACGCAGAAGCGTGAAAAGATGCGGGAAACAATTTCTTCCTTTGCCGTGCGGCCCGTCAGCTCGCCCAGGGCGTCGAGGGCTTCTTCCGCGTCGGTGAGAACGGCGTCGGGAGTCAAGCCGTTTTCCAGGGCCTCCATGGCCCGCCGCACGGCGTTCCGGGCGCGAAAGGCGGCTTCCTCCTGACGCTGGTCGGTGAGAAGGCTCCCGGCCTCTTGGGGGTCCCCGGCGGGGAACAGGGCTGCGACGGCTCTTTCCAGCTCGTCCAGGCCCTCGCCGGTGAGGGCGGAGAGGGAGACCGAGGCGGCGGGAGAAATATGCCCGTCCAAACTGCTGACCGACGTGCCGATGACTCCGGAAAGGTCCCGCTTGGACGCAATGTAAATCCAGGGCTTTCCCGTCCGGCAGACCGCTTCCGTCAAATCCAAATCCGCGCCTATATCGCGGTCTTCCTCTGCTGCGCTGTCGTCCACCAGGAAAATCAGGTCGGCAGATTCCATCGCTTTTTGGGAGCGTTCCACGCCCTGCTGCTCCACCACGTCCTCCGTATCCCGGATTCCGGCGGTGTCGATCAGCCGCAGCAGCACGCCGCCGCAGACGGCGGATTCCTCCACCGTGTCCCGGGTGGTGCCGGGCACGTCGGTGACAATGGCCCGTTCATAGCCCGCCAGGGCGTTCAAAAGCGAGGACTTGCCCGCGTTGGGCAGGCCCACAATCGCCGTCCGGACGCCGCGCTTGAGCACCTGTCCCCGGCGGCAGGTGTCCAGCAGGCGGGAGAGATTTTGTTCTGCGGAGCGGAGAGATTCCGCAATTTGCTCCGGCTGTATGTCCGTGATGTCCTCGTCCGGGTAATCCACCACGGCGTAAAACCGGGAGGTGATTTCCAGCAGCGACTCCTGCACCGGCTCCAGTACCCGGCGAAGTCCGCCGTCCAGCTGCGCGGCGGCGTTGCGGGCGGCGGCGGCGGTTTCCGCATCGATCAGGTCCGCCACGGCCTCCGCCTGAGTCAAATCCAGACGGCCGTTAAGAAAGGCCCGTTTTGTGAATTCTCCCGGCCCTGCCTGACGCGCCCCGGCGGCAAACAACGCCGCAAGCAGTTCCCGCAGAACGGTGGGAGACCCGTGGCAGTGGAATTCGGCGGAGTCTTCGCCGGTATAGCTGCCGGGCGCGGGAAAGCGGACGGCCAGGCCCTGGTCCAGTATCCGGCCTTCCTGGTCCAGCATGTCGCCATAATGCAGTCTGCGGGGTTCCAGGTCTTTGAAGGCGCGGCCTCCGGCGTGCCGGAACACCTGGGCGCAGGCGTCGAAACAGCCCGTGCCGGAGACCCGCACAATGCCGATGGCAGAGGGGGCGTTTCCTGTGGCAATCGCGGCGATCAAGTCCATGGAAGAAGACTCCTTTCAGAAACAGCATAACGATTTTATTATAGCCGCTTTGGAAACGGTTTGCAAGGCAAATGCTTCCGGCAATTCACAAAAATATATTGAATGCGGACAAATCCTGTGATAAAATCGAAACGGTTCATCGGACTGGAGGGAGGTTTATAGGATGCTGGAAATAAAATTTTATGACATGGCAGACGACAAGTTGCTGAAATTTGCAGTCATTATTTCCAAAACAAACGGCAAATGGGTGTTTTGCAGGCACGGGGAAAGAAATACCTACGAAATCCCTGGCGGACACCGTGAGAATGGCGAAGACATCTTAACCGCCGCCAAACGGGAGCTGAGAGAAGAAACCGGCGCGGTAGATTTTACAATTAAGCCGGTATGCGTCTATTCCGTTAAAGGAAAAACCAGAGTAAATGAAAACGAAAACGAGGAGACGTTCGGTATGCTTTTCCTGGCGGAGATCCAGTCCTTTGAAGAATTGCACAGTGAAATAGAACAGATCTTGATTACCGGCCGTTTCCCAACGCAGTGGACGTATCCCATGATTCAACCCAGATTACTGGAGGAAGCTCAAAACAGAGGATATCTGTAAATCCCAGTTTAATGGGGAGCTGCTATCGTACTTCAAATCGGAAATTCAGAAAAGAGGAATTCCCTATGCCAACACCCCGCGTCGCCGCAATTCATGATCTCTCCGGCTTTGGCCGCTGTTCCCTGACCGTCGCAATCCCTGTGCTGTCCGCTATGGGCGTTCAGTGCTGTCCTCTGCCCACGGCGTTTCTCTCGACCCATACCGGCGGCTTTCAAGGCTTCACCTTCCTGGACATGACCGGAGAAATGCCCCGCGTTTCCAGGCATTGGAAATCGCTGTCCCTCCGGTTCAACGCCATTTACAGCGGCTTTCTGGGAAGCGAGCGGCAAATTGACATTGTGTCGGATTTCATCCAGGACTTCCGGACCAAAGAGACCATTGTCGTTGTGGACCCTGTTATGGGAGACGACGGACGGGCCTATCAAACCTACACGCCCGCCATGTGCGCGGGCATGACGCGTCTGGCGGAGCTGGCGGACGTTATCACGCCAAATCTCACAGAAGCCGCCTTTCTCCTTGGCCGGGATTACAGGGACCTGCCCGGCGGCGGTGTCCGCAGCGCTCACGACGAAAAAGCCCTCCGCCGTCTGGTGGAGGACTTGAGTCTGGATGGCCGGCGTTCCGTGGCCCTGACGGGCGCGTCTCTCTCACCGGGCCGGACCGGGGCCATATGCTTCGACGCCAAAACCGGGCAGACCCAAGCCGTACAGACGGAATTTGTGGTCCACCCGCTCCACGGTACGGGCGACATATTCGCCAGCGTGCTGACCGGCGCGCTGGTCCAGGGCCGCCCTCTGGCGGAAGCGGCGGCGGAGGCCGTGGATTTTATCCACACCTGTGCGGAACGCACCGTCGCCCAGGACCTTCCCTTGCGGGAGGGCGTCGATTTTGAACCGCTTTTGTATCGCTTGACGCGCCAAGAATAAGGCAGAAGCCTGGAGCAATGCTCCAGGCTTCTGTTGTTTGGCTTACAGCGCGGGGATGGTCAGTACCTGACCAATTTGCAGAGAATCAGGGTTGCTCAGAATCGCCTTGTTGGCGTCGAAAATCACGCGCCAGCGGGCGCCGTTGCCATAGATGTTCTGCGCAATGCGCCACAGGCAGTCGCCGGACTTCACAGTGTACGTGTTGCCGGGATTCACAGGCGCAGGAGCAGGCTCGGGTTCGGGCTGCGGAGCGGGAGCAGGAGCAGGTTCCGGCTCCGGTTCGGGGGCTGGCTCAGGTTCCGGCTCGGGGGCAGGAGCGGGCTCCGGCTCCGGTTCGGGAGCGGGGGTCTCCGGTGCAGCCGTTGCAATACCGATACGGACGCCGGGTTCGCCGTAAGCCGCGGCGGTCACAGTGCCGCCCAGCTCGTCGGTGATGTAGTCCATCAGCACTTCATCCATGGGAATACCCAGGTCGTAGTTGACGGAAGCGGCGGCAAAGGCGTAATAAGTATCGCCGCCAGCGGCCATGAAGTCATTCGTTGCGATGGTGTAGGTGGCCTTTTCATCAAACACCTTGTCGCCAACGGTGGCAATGGTGACGCGCTTGATGCTGTTGGGCTTGTGGTACGTGGAACCGGGATAGAGGTCGCCCTGGTCGAATTCAGCGGCTGTGTCAATGGTGAACTCGATGCCGCTGACCTGGGGGAAGCCGCCAATGGCCGTCGGCGTGCAGAAAGTGGATGCCTCCAGGGCTTCCAGCAGCTCTGCGCCAGTGACTTTGACGATGCTCAGGGTGTTGCCGAAGGGAAGGACGGTGTTGACATCCTTCTTGGTGATGTCGCCTGCGGCGATGGGAGCGCGGATGCCGCCGCCATTGGTGATGGCCGCGTCAACTTCCTCGCCGTTCTTCTTCGCGCCCCAGACCAGGGAGTCCGTGATCAGGTCGCCCAGGTTGGTTTCCTCGGTGCGGTTGCCGGGGTCCTTTTCGCCGTTGAGATCAACCTCAGTCTTGGCAAAAACGGCGCCGTAATCGTCGTCAATCTGCTTCTGGATCGCGGCGGCGCGGGCGGAAATATCCGCGTCGGGCGTCAGGTTGACAGCCTCCAGGGGGATGCTGCGGGCCGTGCCCTCGCCCAGCGTGATGACGCCGATGTTGGCGAGTTTGGTGCCGGTGGAGGAGATCAGGGTTTTGCCCTCGGCGGGAGTGACGAGAACGGTTTCGCCGGTGACGAAGCCCTGGCCGGGGAGCGTGCTGGTGGTTTCGCCGGCGGCCTCGGCCACTTCCTCGGCGGTAGAGTGGGAGTGGGCGTCAATAAACACGTCGATGCCGGTCACTTTTTCCAGCAGGTCAATGGAGCGGTTTCCGGTGGACTCGTCGTCAATGCCCAGGTGCGCCAGGCAAACGACATACTTGCAGTCCTCCTTACGGAGCGCGTCGACTTCGGCCTGCGCGGCCTTGAACATCTCCTCGCCCGCCAGGACGGAAACGCCGACGATCTTGGCAGGGTGAGCCTTGGTGCTCACTTCGGGGGTGGTGAGGCCGAACACGCCGATTTTGTCGCCGTTAGGGGCGGTAAAAATGGTGTGCGCGTTCACAACCTTGCCCTCGTAGAGCAGGTTTGCGGAGACGATGGGGAACTTTGCGTCCTTGGAGATTTCCTGGAAGCTGGCATAACCATAATCGAATTCATGGTTGCCGATGGTAGCGGCGTCATAGCCGGCCATGTTCATGAGTTCAATTGCGGTTTTACCCTGGCTGGTGCTTACGGTAGGATCGCCTTGGATGTAGTCGCCCGCGTCGAGGAGCAGGACGTATGCGCCCGCTTCTTCGTAGGCTTTTTTCAGGGCGGCTACTTTGGCATAGCCGTCGATTGCGCCGTGAACGTCGTTGGAGTGCAGGATGACAATGGGGGTTTCCTCAGCGGCGGTGGTTTCCTCCTCCGCGTGAACGGAGACCACCAGGGAAAACAACATCGTCACGGTGAGCAGCAGGGACAGAAGTTTTTTGCGCTTCATTCTTGTACCTCCTTTGTAATGCGGCGGGTAAGTATAGGACGATCCCCGCCGATCAAGACCATTATACCACATCTTTGGAAAATAGATAGAAGAAAATGTGCAAATCCGAAAAATTTTTTCCAGAAAGAAAGCGGACGCAGGCGCGTCCGCTTTTGGCAGTGAGGGGGAGGGGGGATTAGAAGCCCCAGTCAACGTCGAGAACGGTGCAGCTTTGGAATTCGATGAATTCGCTTTTCATGATGTAGTCCGTTTTTCCGACACGGACTTCCTGTTCTCCGATTTTGGTGGTCATGACGTTTTCGCGGTTGACGGTGGCGGTGCAGGTGAAGTAGAGGTTGATGTGGTCAGGGTCTTCGTACCACTGGCCGTCGGGGCCGAGGACGAGGTAAGGGGTTTTTTCGACGGCGACGATTTGGCCGGGGAGGTGCGCGCCGGAGGCCATTAAGGTAGAGGGCAGATGGTCCTGACAATTTTCGTAGAGTTCGGAGGCGACGTTTTGGACGCGGACGGTGAAGGTGATGTCGATTTTTTCCGGCGGGGCTTCGTCGTCGCCGAGGAGACGCCATGCGCCGTAGCCGACGACGAGGATGACTAAGAGGATGGCGACGAAATCCACGATGTTGAGTTTTCCGATACGGAACGCTTTTTTTTCCATGCTAGACCTCCATTGGTAGGGCTTACGCCCGGCTTTTGATTTTATACTTGTCCTTTTATGGACAAAATCTAAAAGTTATTGTATAATATTTTCCACCAAGAAACAAGGGGTATTTTTATTTTCACTGCTCTCCGCAGCGGGGGACGCGCCTCGCGGCGCGGGGGCAAGTCAGCCATTCGCAATGGCTGGTCCTTTTTTGAACCCCCCATTTTCTTTTCTCTGGCGAGAGAAAAGAAAACGGGCCGTTCACGGT
>CAJUTB010000053.1 GCA_910589315.1 uncultured Oscillibacter sp.
CCATTTTGTCAACATTTCAAGGGTATCAGGAAACAAAGTATGTAAATCAAGAGGGCGTTTATATCGCCAACTTAGACCCGAATAGTCAGATTGATATGAGTATAGTTGGCGAAAACGGAACACAAGCGGTATATGACTATTTGAACAGTAGCTTTAAGTATGCTTTTTATACAGACGGATTTATGGTATCCGTTCCCAACGGTGATGATATGAAAGTATCATTAGGCTATATGAACGAGCAGTATTATAGATTAAATGCATTTGAACTTTCACAAGGGACGGATTTGGACTTTGATTACCAATTAGACGGGGAAATCCCCGTTTTAATAGGAAAAGGGTTAAGCAAAACATACCCCATTGGAGCAACAATAGAAATGGAAGAATCTGGCCTTGGGCGGCCTTTAACTCTAAGGGTTCGGGGCGTGCTAAAGCAAAATGCCTACCATTCCAACTACTATGCCCTCAATTCCAAAACATACTACAATTTTTCAATTCTCTTTCCTGTGAATGAGGAATTTATAAATCATGCGAGCATGGACATCCAATTTAACGGCCTCATGGATATTATTCTTCTGGACGCCTCAAAAGAAGAAACAGCAAGTTTGAGCGAGGTTATCAAAGACAATTTGGGTTTAAGTTTCAATTTCTTTAGCCAAAAGGAAAACTACGACTATTTCAACGAATACTATCTTCATTCACTAAAAATTATATTCATAACGACCTTTATTCTGCTGATCGTCATAACTTGTCTTTCTGTTTGGAACGCATTGGTTAGTGTTCGCCTGATGCTGAAAGACTTTACGATCAATCTGTTGGTGGGATTAAGCTACTCAAAACTGAAAAGAATTTTTTATGGTTACTTTGGGATGCTCTCCTTTGTTAATGTAGCACTGATTGCCACATTCACCGCTTTTAACCGATACGGGTGCTGGTTAAGGAAAGACGCTACCTTTGCTACTTACGGATTGTTTGGTTTGATAGGAATGGACTGGCTGGCTTTGTTGCTGGTTGTCGTTTCTGATATTGTTATCGGAATAATTGTTGTCGAAAGTATGTTGTGGAAAATCAAAAAGGTTCCAATCTCCTTGGGGGTATTGCAATGACGAAGATTATTGATCTAAGCGTTAAAGAAAAAATCTATAAGAGCAAAAAGGCGCAGATTTCAATACTAAATGATTTCAGGCTTGAAGTTGCCGCCGGTGAAAAAATTGCCATTGTGGGCGAATCGGGAGCAGGAAAAAGTTCCTTGCTCAATATCATTGGATTGCTTGATAGAAATTATGTTGGTGAATATACGCTTTTTGGTTCGCCGACAGATCAGTTACATACAAGCCAGTTAGCGCAATGGCGAAATCAACGGATTGGCTTTGTTCTTCAAGAGTCGGCACTCATTAACTCTTTGACGGTTGAAGATAACATCAAACTGCCGTTTCTTTATGCCAGTCCTGACAAAAAGGGTGTTGGGGAGATTGAGGATTTCGATGCTGTCGTTAGTGCGATTGAGATCAGGCACATACTAAAAAAGAAACCTCTTGAATGTTCCGGCGGAGAAAAGGCCAGAGCTGTATTTGCCAGAGGAATCATCATGAAACCTCAACTCATTTTGGCTGATGAACCTACGGCATCCCTGGATGTGGAGAACAGAGAAAGAATTGTAACCTTGCTTTTTAACATGAACAAAGAGTTTAACACCACTATCATTACTGTAACTCATGATTTGGAAATAGCCAATCGTCATGATAGAGTAATTCATCTTGAAAGGAGTAAATAAAATGGGATTTTTTGCGATGATTGCGTCAATGCTGCTGGGGATATTGTTTGTTGCAATCGGGATTTCCCACAGAAAGAAAAAGGGGTGGCCTATAATCCTTATCGCGCTCGGAACCGTGTTTGTTATCATTGCGGTTTATTTGGGATGGCCTAAATAGAAGTCAATAAAAGCCAAGTCTGTCCAGCGGCAAAAAAGAAAAAACCGCTGCTGGGCAGGCCGATTCCTCATGTCCAAACGCTCTTTCCAGCGGCGGCGTTTTCTGCTCTACCATGAGTTTGACTTCAACTACCGCCAGATTGCGGAGATAGAGCATTGCAGACCGCAATTAATCAGACACTCGGTTATTCGGACCAGAGAAAAGATAGTTGAGATTCCTTGCAAGCCAATCACATACGGCTGATTTTACAAAAAAGTTGGGAGGAACTTCCTTACGAAGTTCCTCCCAAGTGCGGGATTTTTGCCTGCATTTTTTGTCGATGCAAGTTGGTACGCCCGACTGGATTCGAACCAGCGGCCTTCAGAGTCGGAGTCTGACGCGCTATCCAACTGCGCCACGGGCGCATACCTAAAACATATAAACTTTTACTCGCTTGCGTTTTGTCAAAGACGCAGAAAAGTCTTACCTTTCCATACATCCACAGCAGACACTCAGCAAGCGAGTATAAGTATAACAAATTCCTTTCGATCTGTAAAGTGTTTTTTTCTATTTTTCTAATAATTTTCCATCCAACCTGTAAATTGAACCAATACCTCCCGATCAACAGTCTTTCAGAAACATCAGAATTCTCTGCTTCCGCGTCACAAAACGATCATCAAAAACAGGACGCCCTCTAAGGCAAACGCCCAAAGCGAGCGGTAAATCCACGGATTTCCTGCTGTAATTCCGGCGTCAGTTCCGTCTTTTTCACACGCCAGGTCCAGTTTGCCCCAACCGTAGAGGGATGATTCATCCGGCTCTCGTTGTCCAGTCCCAGGTAGTCTTGCATGGGAATGATGCAGGTTTTAGCGCGGCTGCGCATGGTCAAGGCAATCAATGGCCAGTAAAGAAGCCTTTGCGGCGTCCAGTTGTCGCAGAGGTACGCCCGCACGGCCTGCCGTTCTTCCGGCGTGATGCTGTTCAACCAGCCGGTAAGCGTTTCGTTGTCATGCGTTCCGGTGTAAGCTGCGCAATTTTCCGTGTAATTGTGAGGGAGATAATCGTTCGCGGAACCCGTATCCCGGGAATCAAAGGCAAATTCCAGAACTTTCATGCCGGGAAATCCGCTCTCCTGTACCAGCTTCCGAACCGAGTCGGTCACATAGCCCAGGTCCTCCGCAATGACCGTATGTCTGCCCAGGACCTCCTCCACCTTCCGAAAGAACGCAATGCCCGGCCCCGGTTCCCAATGTCCGTTGACCGCGTCCGCGTCGCCTGCGGGAATGGCGTAATAGGCGTCAAAGCCCCGAAAATGGTCAATTCGCGTGACATCGTACAGCCGAAAACAGCGCCGCAGACGTTCCACCCACCAAGCATAACCAGTTTCCCGGTGACGCTCCCAGCGGTAAAGCGGATTTCCCCAGAGCTGTCCGGCGGCAGAAAAGCCGTCCGGCGGAACCCCTGCCACCGCCGTAGGCCGCCCTTCCTCATTCAGCTGAAACAGCTCCGGATTTGCCCACGCATCCGCGCTGTCCATCGCCACATAAATCGGGATGTCGCCGGTCATTTGGATGCCCTGACGGTTTGCATAGTCCTTCAACGCCTGCCACTGCTGGAAAAATTTATATTGCAAATACTGATGAAATACCACATCGGCTTGCAGTTCCCGGCGGAGTTCGTTCATTGCCTCCCCCTGCCGCAGACGGATCCCCGCGGGCCAATCGGTCCAGGGCTTTCCGCCGAAACGGTCCTTTACCGCCATAAACAGCGCGTAATCCGCAAGCCATCCGTGGTTTTCCGCCAAGAATTGTTCATAATCCGTATTTCCCGCCAGGCGGCTGCGTTCGCAGGCTTTGCGCAGAAGCGGCAGGCGGTTCCGATAGAGTTTTTCATAATCCACCCGCCTGGAGTCTCCGCCAAAGTCCGCTGAGCCGCACTCCCCAGCAGTCAAAACGCCTTCCTCCACCAGCGACTCCAGGCTGATGAAATACGGGTTACCCGCGAAGGTGGAAAAGGATTGATACGGAGAATCGCCGTATCCGGTGGGACACAGCGGAAGAATCTGCCAATAGGTCTGCCCCGCGTCCCGCAGCCAATCCACAAACGCATAGGCGCTTTTGGAAAAACATCCGATTCCGTATCTGGACGGCAGACTGCTTATGGGCAGCAAAATTCCTGCGGCGCGTTTCATAAATGCTCCCTGCCTTTCATTCCCGGTTTGTTCCTTTCATAATCCTGCCGTACCGCTGCGAGAAACCGCTAGGAGGCTTTTGAAAACACCTGGAATTTTTTCCACACAAGATAAAGCTCGTCCTCCATTCGCGGCGAAACCGGACGAAAACACAGCTCCCGTCCCTCCGTATTCACCAGCCCCTCATAGGCAAGCGCGCAGCCAAGACCGGCCTCCACCATCAGCAAAGCATTGAAAATGAGGTTATACGTCGCCGCAATATTCAGCGATTCGTAGTCCCGGCGGAACCACTGGGCAAACCGGTTTGTCTGCATCATTTGCTGAGACACCAGCAGCGGCACATCCCATAAATCTTCTGGCTGAACCATTGTCTTTTTCGACAGCGGATATCCGCCGGGCATCAGTACGCCCCATACGTCAACCACCGGCAGTCTCATGTGATCGTATTTTCGCAAATCCCTAGGCTCCATCAAGATTCCAAAATCCAGCAAGCCTTTGTCCAGCCGGTCGCTCACATCCGCGGAACTGCCGCTGAACAAGTGAAACTGAACGTTCGGATTGTCCGTCCAGAATCGCTGGGCCGTTGCGGCGAGCTGCCGCAGGGCGTTGCTTTCGCCTCCGCCAATGTATATGTCTCCGGCTGCGGATTCTTCCATGGCGGTAAGTTCGCTGGCGGTCTTCTCCACCAGCTCCAAAATCTCGCTTGCACGCTTGCGCAGCAGCGCAGTTCGGTCAATGTAATTTTCCGGCTTCCCCGGATAAGCAGCGGTTTGCCAAATTCCGCCTCCAAATCCATCAGCTGGCGGGAGAGGGGCGGCTGAGAAAGGTGCAGGTATTCCGCCGCGCCGGTAATGCGTTCCTCCCGGGCCACCGACAGAAAATAACGCAAACCCCGTAAATCCAATGCAAAACCTCCTGTTAAGTCTAGCATGAGCATACCAGAGCCATCCATATCTGTCAACTATGGTTTGCCATCGAATATAGGTATTTGATCTTTGAAGCCTCTGGCTTTATATTCAGGACAAATCAGGAACGCCGCAAGATACTCAAGAAGCATGATAAGGAGGATCCCTATGAAACGCCGGTTTTTATCTTTTTTCCCTGCTCTGTTTTTGATCTTCGCCAGAATTGTTTCCACCGGCGCGGTGGAATCCGGCGGTTTTTCCGGCGTGGAGGACAGCGGAGGTTATGAGGAAGCCATACAATGGGCGGCAGAACGCAGATATATCAACGGATATTCGGACGGACGCTTTGTACCCAGGATTACGCCGCGCGGGCGGAGGTGGCCTATGCGCTGTATCAGTATCAGAATCTATCCGCCAGCGGGTCGTCCCAGAGCAGCCGTATACTTCGGCAGATTTGAATTATAACGACGCGTCCAGCCGCAGCAGCCTGGAGCAGGGTGACGACGCTGCCCGTCCGGCCATTATCGGTGCGGTGGAAAACATGAAACAATATGACGTTGTATTTTTAGGTTACTCCATCTGGCACGGCCAGGCCCTGAAAATCCTCCGCCCGGCTCTGTGGAGCAGGAACGTCAAACAGCCACCGGAAACAAGGAGGCCCAGCGTCCCAAGTGCAAATAACCGCAGGCGGTCAGACCTTCGCCGTTACGCTGCTGGATCATCCCGCTGCGCGGGCTTTTCGGGAGCGTCTGCCCTTGACGGTCCGCATGGAGGATCTGAATGGAAACGAAAAATACGGCAGTCTCCCAGGCCCCCTGCCAGTCGATTCCCAGAGGCCGGGAGAAATCCAGGCCGGGGATTTGATGCTGTACGGTTCGGATTGTCTGGTGTTGTTTTACGAGAGCTTTCCCAGCGAATACCGCTATACCCGGCTGGGGCGAGTGGAACATCCAAGCGGTCTCGCCGCCGCGCTGGGAACGGGAAGCGTGGGAGTCGTGTTCCAAAGGGCATAACGCTGTATTCCAAACCTGAAAAAATGATTCTGCCGATGCCGCCTGTTACGGGCGGTCCAGGCAGGAGCATTTTTTGCGCAGGCGGCAGAAAACCGCCGGAAGGGTCTAAAAAAACGCCCGGAACAGGAACGAGCCTGGCGCGAAACACGAATAAACGTTTATTTCTCTGCGGCGAAAAACGAACCGCCTTCCAGCGGTGCGTTTCCTATTCCCGGGACCCTTTTTTGGGCTTCCCAATCTTCAAATAGCCGCTCAACCCAGTCGTCAGCAGCTGAAATACCGTGTCCTCCGTCTCCTGATTGTCGGGAAGAATCCCTTCCACCACATATTTCGCATACATCACCGTCGATGTCAGAACGTGAAGCCACAACAGGTCCTGATTGATCTGGTCCAGGCTGGGAAATACCTTCTTGAACGCATGGACCATGCCGATAAACGTCTTGAAATACGTGATATCCCGGCTCTTGTCGTACTTGGGGAAAAACGTGCTGTCCCGAAAACGGTGATAGAAAACCGTTTCGTCAGGATGGGATGTCCAAAACCGGAAATACGGCAGCCACAGTTTTTTTACGGCTTTCATCGGGTCTGTGAGCATGGTCAGCGGGTTGAATCGCAAATGCTCAAAAATCTCCGCCGCCTGTTTGTCCACATAGGTGAAGCACTCGATCAGCAGCTGGTCCTTGCCGTCGAAGTAGCGGTAAATGGCTCCGGGGGAAATCCCTGCAAGTTCGCTGACGTTCTGGATGCGTACACCTTCCAGGCCATACTGCCGCACAGCCTTCATCGCTGCATAAATAATACGCATTTTGGTGTCGTCCAGAGTCACCACATCCCCTCGGTAATACCTGCCGGCAGGAACCGTCAGTCATGCCAAGCATTATATACTGCTTTGTTCCGTTTGACAATACCTTTTTCCTTGGATATCCCGGTCTTTTGCCGTGAGCTTTATTCCCAAACGATAAAACGGCGGTTTTTCCCGTATGGTTACGGCTCCTCCAGCCTTTCCGCG
This sequence comes from uncultured Oscillibacter sp., assembly GCA_910589315.1. Classification (GTDB taxonomy): domain Bacteria; phylum Bacillota; class Clostridia; order Oscillospirales; family Oscillospiraceae; genus Oscillibacter. The sequence continues at coordinate 7,026 of CAJUTB010000053.1, forward strand.
CGCGGTTTTTCCGCGCCGCACGCAAAGCCGGAGGCAATCGCGCCGGTTGGACAGACGGCTTTGCACATTCCGCAGCGAATGCATTCCGGGCCGTTGATGTTCTTTGTAACCTCCACGGCCATCGGGCAGATATGTTCGCACTTTTTGCAGCCAATGCATTTCGTTTCATCCAGATTCATCTGAAAGAAGCTGAACCGGTTGAACACCGCGTAAAACGCCCCCAGGGGACAGAGATACCGGCAGAACGGACGGTGAACGAACATAGACGCCGCCGCTATCACAACCAGAATCAACGCCTTCCAGCTGAACAGCGCGCCAGCCAGCGTCCGCAGGGCCGGGTCCGCAATCATCAGGGGAATTCCGCCGCCCAGCGTCCCAGCGGGGCAGACGTATTGGCAAAAGTAAGGCGGCGTCACCCCGGTCTTTGTCACGGCAAAGGCCGGAAGCAGAATCACCAGCGCCAGCAGAACAAGATATTTGAGATACCGGGCGGGCCGGTCGATTTTCTTCGGGACGCGCCGCTTGGGAACCGGAATTTTATGAAGCAGGTCCTGAACCAGTCCAAACGGACACAGCAGGCCGCATACCACCCGGCCCAGGACAATACCGAACAGCATCAGCAGGCCCAGGACGTAAAACGGGAAATGACGCTTCATACCGCCCACCGCCGCCTGAAGGGAACCGATGGGACAGGCTCCCAGCGCGCCGGGACACGAATAGCAGTTCAGAACCGGAACGCAGACGGCCTTTGTCCCGCCGGTAAAAATGTGCCCTTTTTGAAAACCGGCGGCATAGCCGTTCACCAGGACGGCGGAAAGAAGCTGGACCGTTCGCTGAAAAGAAAGCCGCCTTTTCCCGCTTCCGCCCTTCATCCGACCCCGATGCATTCCAGACATATTTTCACCGCCTTCTGCATGACCTCCAAATGTTCCTGGTTCATAAGCCCAACCGCAATGCATACAGCCGACAGTCCCAGCACGCCGTACCGCACAAACAAAACCGATTTACGCTTCAAGACTGATTTCCGCCTTTCCGCTCTCTTTCAGCACCGTGTTTACCGCCGCCAGGAACGTCCCGGACAAGTCCTCCTGCCGGCTGATAATGGCGTCCCCGACAAGACTCCCCTCGCTGTCCACAAATACGGTGGTTGGCGTATACCGGATGTTGTTGCACACGTCCAGAAGGTCTCCCTCGCCGGTGATCAGCGTAACGCCCTCAAACGCCGCCTCGTTCAAGACGGCTTCCGCGCTTTCCGGGTCCCACGCGCCGTCCAGGCAGACCGTCACAACCTGCACATTATCCGGCAGGGCGTTGGAAAATTCGGCCAGGTCGGGCATTTCCGCAATGCACGGGCCGCAGGTCGTCGACCAGAAATTGATTACCGTCACATCTTTTGCGGCAATGTCCTCCTGGGTGAAGGTTCCGCCGTCCAGCGTACCGGCGGCGAAGGTTTTCAAGCTGCCCAGCGCAGCGGCCGTACCGGCAGAATCGCTGGTTTCCGCAGGCGGCTCCAAAGAATCCTGTTCCGCGGGCGGCGATTCCTGGGAATTCTTCTCCGGCGAACAGCCGGAGGCCAGCAGGCCGAACACAAGCGCAGCACAGAGAAACAGCGCAAAGAGTTTTTTGTTTTTCATCACAATTCTTCCTTTTCATTCAAAATATTTGCATGACATGGGGCGGCTTTACGGCTGGAATCAGGCGGAAAAATCTGCTTTCAGCGATTGAATTCGTTTTTCGTCCCCAAAGATTTTCGCAATCGTATAGGCGATAATCTGCGCACCCGTGACCAGCGATTGGTGGGCTCGGTCCGTCTTCATCGCTTCGGCAAATTCCCGGGTGTGGAGGGCTACCCCCTCGTTCACCGCCTGGAGGCAGGGCTGCAACGCGGGACATACAAAGCTGACGTTGCCGATGTCCGAGGATGCAAAAATACCGTTTGGGTCGCCGTTCAGGGGCAGGCCCAGTTCCTTGTAGACCTCCGTCAGAGCCGCCGTGCCGGTGGGCGCGGCTTTCAGGTTGTCGTAAACGTGGGAGGTCGTTTTCTTTTCCCAGGAAGAAACGCCGGCGGCAATGGCCGCGCCTTCGGCGCAGCGGTCCGCCTTTTGAATCAGCTCCCGCAGGTGCTCCTTGTCCAGAGCCCGGATAAAAAATTCCACGGATGCCGTTTCCGGCACGATGTTCGGTTCCCCGCCGCCGTTGCGGACAACGCCATGGAACTGGGCGTCCGGCTTCACGTGCTGCCGCTGCATATCAATCGCGTGACACATCAGCTGTACGGCGTTCAGGGCGTTGACGCCCTCCCAGGGGGCTTTGGAGGCGTGGGCGGCCTTGCCGTGGAAGGTGTATTCGTAGCACGCCAGGCATTGGAGCTTCGGCGTTACAAGGTTTGCGTCGTAGAGATGGACCATCATCGCCAAATCATAGCCGTCGAAAAAGCCCTGCTCCGCCATGCTGCATTTTGCGCCGTCCTTTTCCTCGGCGGGCGTGCCTACAAGGTAAATATCGGCGTTCAGAACCTCCTGCAATTCCCGCAGGGCCAGCGCGGCCAGAATGCTGACGGCCCCCGACAGGCAGTGGCCGCAGGCGTGGCCGATTTTGGGGAGGGCGTCGTATTCAACGAGCACGGCAATTTTATAGCGGTGGTTTCCGCCGCCACAGACGGCGCGGAAGGCGGTGGGCAGATTGGCGTAAGGAGCCTCCACCGTGTAACCGTAACCCCGCAGCAGCTCCACCAGCTTCCAGGCGGTTTCAAACTCCTGACCGGAAACCTCGGGATGGTCCGCCAGATCGTCGCTCAGGGCGGTCAGGGCCGCCTGGTATTTTTCAATTTCAGCGCAGATGACCGCTTTGCATTCCTCGTAATTCATAACGTCCCTCCTAAAATTCCATCACAAGTCCGGTGTGAAAGGGATGCACAAGGCCGCCCAGCTCCTCCTGAAGGATGGCCAAGCCCCGTTCTCCGGTGCAGTGGCCGGTATAGACGGCGGCAATGCCCGTTTTCTGAATCCGGCGGGCCAGGGCCTGGACTTCCTCGTCCGTGCGGGGGAAGAGGTGGAAGCCGCCGATCAGGGCGCGGAGCTTTTTGCTGGGAAAGGTCTCGCCCACTTCCCGGATGATGTTGTCCGCGCCGCCGTGGGAGCAGCTGTTGAAGATGATCAACCCTTCCTCCGTTTCAAAAACCAGACTTTGCTCATGGGCATAGTCGTCCGGTTCCATTTTGCCGTTCCGCAGGATGTACATATGGTTCGCTTCTCCGTAAGCGGACAGGCCGGGGGTCTTGTGGGGAATCAGCCAGACGCCCTCCGAGGGAGAAACGTCGCCCATCGCAAAAACGATCCGGTCCGAATACCGCTCCATTACCGGTTCGGGAACGCCGCCGTATGCCAGTTCCTCCTCTCTTTGTATGTAACAGGCGTCGCAGCCGGGGCGGACATAGAAGCGGGCGTTTGCCGCGGTTTGAAAAAACGTTTCCATCCCGTCGGAATGGTCGTAATGTCCATGGGACAATACGGCGTAGTCCACCTGCGTCAAATCAATCCCCAGCTTTTCCGCGTTTTCCAGAAACAGGCCGGACGCGCCGCTGTCCAGCAGAATCCGTTTGTCCCGGTAAGTAATGTGGATGCTCAAGCCCCACTCGCCGTCCAAGCCGTTCCAGGGGATGTTGTCCGATAAAACAACCGCTTTCATAGTGATTTCCTCCACCGTTCACAAAATATCCTGTTCCAAACGAACGATCTGCACAAGACGCCTTTTGCATGAAATCATTATACACGCTCCAGCGAGAATTTCAAGCATATTCCGGGTCCCGGCACGACAGAGAAACTGGTATGGAGATGTTATGGAAGCCGCGCCGGGCATATACCAGCGCACTGCTTGCCGAAAGGATTGAAAGCCGTCCGCGGCGGTGTTATACTTTAGGCATATCAAACCGGCAGGCCGGGATATGGAGGACAGAAATATGTTTGAATGCGGTACATATGAATATGGGTTGAAAACCGGCGGTTTGACCGAGAAAGAAATGGTCAAAATCTTTGAAAGGGCGCTCAGTAAGATCGCTGGGGAAATCAATGATTCCCGCATTCCCAAGAAGCGGAAACTGAGCAAAAGAACCGGCCCCTTCGGCCGGCCTACTCCAGATGCAGAACCTCCAGAATATGATTATATCTATCTTTACGGTCATAGACCTAGTAATTTGTATTTAGAGCTGTATCCTAATCGAGAAAAGAATGGACGAGTGAAATTTTCGGAGGAGGGAATTACCTGGAATTTGTACTTTTATATTTTGTCAGACTATCCAAACCGGATATCGGAGGACGATCGCATCCAGGAGTTTGGGGGCAGAGTGATCGAGGAATTATTCCAGACGCTTCCCTGCGAAAAGGTACTCATTAAAAAATACGCCCCTGGTGAAAACAGACTTTAAGCCGGTGACCGGTCACCTTCGCATGAACCGGCTGACGGAAGGCGACCTGCATGGTGAATTGGCTGAAATGGCGCCTTTTAGGATGCTGGGGCTTGAAAAGCCCGTCAAGCCGCCCGCAAAGAGTTCTTCAAAAACAGAATACTCTACAATCTGCCATTTTCCATATGCAAGCTGCATAGGGTCAAAAAACATTTGAGACCCTATGCAGCCAGCATATGATTAACTCCTATTAGGAAAACACACTGTCAAAAGGGGTTTTGCTTTTGG
>CAJUTB010000054.1 GCA_910589315.1 uncultured Oscillibacter sp.
GTCCATCGGCGAGCCGGGCACACAGCTGACCATGCGTACCTTCCACACCGGCGGCCTGGCCGGCGGCGACATCACCCAGGGTCTTCCCCGTGTTGAGGAACTGTTTGAGGCCCGGAAGCCCAAGCGTATGGCGACCCTGGCGGAAATCGCCGGCACGGTCCGCTTTGAGGACGCGGCAAAGGGAAGCCTGCTCAATATCATCATCACGGCTCCCGACGGCGATACCCGGACCTATGCGGTGCCCCACACGGGCTTGCAGGTGAAGGACGGCGACGCGATCGAGGCGGGCTGCCAGCTCACTTACGGCGCGCTGAATCCTCACGACGTTCTTCGCATCCGCGGCGCGGACGCGGTGTATAACTATCTCATCCAGGAAGTTCTGCGCGTGTACCGCCAGCAGGGCGTGGACATCAACGATAAACACATTGAAGTCATTGTCCGCCAGATGATGCGTAAGGTCCGTCTGGAGGACGCGGGCGACACGGCGCTGCTGGACGGCTCCATGGTGGACGTTCTCGACCTGGAAAACGCCAACGAGGAGATCGACCGCCGCAACGCCAACGGCGAACGCCGCGAGGACGGCGAACCGCTCCGCCACGCGGCGGGCACCCAGCTCCTGATGGGTATTACGAAAGCCTCTCTGGCGACGGACTCCTTCCTGTCGGCGGCCTCCTTCCAGGAGACCACCAAGGTCTTGACGGAAGCGGCCATCAAGGGCAAGGCCGATCATCTGCTTGGCCTGAAGGAAAATGTCATCATTGGCAAACTGATTCCCGCCGGTACGGGACTTCAGGCGTACCAGAGCTTTGCGGAGGAACTGGTCCCGGAGGCCAATGCCGCGCCGGAGGGCGAGGAAGTCCCCGTATTTGCAGAATAACCGAAGAATCCAGACTCCAAAGGGAGACGCTTCTTGCGAAGCGTCTCCCTTTTGCGTTTCACATGGCCGGACGGTGCGCCGGAATACAGAGTCATTCCAGGCCGTACAGCTTTGCAAGCCGGTAGAGCATCGTGCAAAGCTGCTGCCGGGAAACTGGCTGTGAGAGCAGCAGATTTCCCTCTTTGTTACCCCGTAAAATGCCGTTTTCGACCGCCCATTCCACGCCTTCCCGATACGACGGGCTGGGAGTATTATCCATATGCGGGCCCTCCTGATAATCCGGGCGGATATAGCCTTCCGCCAGCGACATTTTGCGCAGCCGCTGGGCGACCATGCCGCCGTTTGACTGGCTTCCGCTTTCCGAAGCTGAGGTGTTGCCCTCAATTGCAGAAATGGCGTCCTTCTCCACCCGGTCGATGATTCCGGTGTGTCCGAATTCATAAATGACAATGTCCCCTGGCTCCGGCGTTTTGACAACGCGATCCGGCTCGTTGCGTTTGTACCAGTTCAAGAGCGCGGAACAGGAAGCCGTCCGAAAGGGGAGCGGGTCTCCTGCCTCTGCAAAAACCCATTGCACAAACACCATACACCAGGGATAAGCCGGACCGTTGACCGGCTTACCGTAATACCAGGTATTATATTTTACATTATTAGAGTTGGGGGGCGATTCCTCCACGCCGGTTTCCCGGCGTGCAATCGCCAGAACCTCCTCGACGGTCATGGGTTCCTTCTCCTTTCGCCGCAGGTTTTCTGCCCTTCCATTGTATGTGCGAAACCTTCGCCTGTTCCTCAGAAGAAACGGGAAGGCCGGTTTTGCCGCCGCCGTTTTGACCGCGAACAGGGACCGCCCCCGCTTATTTTATGGTGTACAACCGGTTATTTTGTGGTATACTAAAGAAAATTGTCGAATTTTGGGAGGACCCCCCTATGGAGAACAAACGAATCCCCCTGTCTCTGGCCATCTCCATCGCCGCGCTGATCGTCTCTGGAATCGCGCTGGTTTTCGCCTTGCGTGGAAATCCCGCTCCGGAAGCGTTTCCCGAACCGGAAGACGAGCCGGTGACGTTCCGGTTTGGCGACAAGGTTCTGACGCCCCTGGAGGGGATGCCCCTCAATCCCTATGATCAGGAGGCGTTCGGCCTGGACGAAAAGGGCCGGATCACCTATACGAAAGACGGGCGGACCGCCAAAACGGGCATTGACGTTTCCACCCACCAAAAGGAGATTGACTGGACGGCCGTGGCGGCGGACGGCATCGACTTTGCCATTCTCCGGCTGGGCCACCGGGGCTATACCCAGGGCGGCCTGTTTCTGGACGAGACCTTTGAGCAGAACCTGAAAGGCGCGCTGGACGCCGGGCTGGAAGTGGGGGTCTATTTCTTTTCCCAGGCCGTCACGCCGGACGAGGCAAGGCAAGAGGCGGATTATATTCTGAGCGTCCTGGACAGACAGGAACTCCCCTTCCCCGTGGCCTTTGACTGGGAGTCCATACCGGGGGCCGACGCCCGCACCGACGGCCTGGACGGAGAGACTCTGACCCGCTGTGCCGCCGCCTTCTGCCAGCGGATTGAGGACGCGGGCTACCGCGCGGCGGTCTATTTCAACCAGACTCAGGGATATCTCCACTACGACCTCCGGGAGCTGACGGACTATGATCTGTGGCTTGCGGAATATGACGCCGTGCCGGATTTCTACTATCATTTTGACCTGTGGCAGTATTCTCACACCGGCCGGGTGGACGGTATTCAAGGGGACGTGGATTTAGACCTGGCTTTTTAACCGGCGCTCCATCCCCTCAAGAGATAAAAACCGGGAGGCTTTTCAACTTGAAAAGCCTCCCGGTTTCTATGCAGTTTATGCCGCGCCGCCTTGGGCCGGAGTCTGGAAAAAGGGGACCGCCGCATCATCCCGTTTCAAGAACAGCAGGCCAAATGATCCCGGACCGCAGTTGCTCGCAATGGCGGAAGATGCTTTTTGCAGGTAGACCCGTTCAAACGGGCAATATTGCTCCACCAGATTGCGGATGTATTGAATCTTGCTCTCGTCCATCCCGGAATAAGTGATGAACAGAATACGCCGGTCAATGTTTCGGATATCCTGAAGCGTTTTTTTTATGTATTTTTTCGCCACATGCGAAAAACTGCCCATCTCCATACGTCCAACCACCATCCGGCTCTTTTTCAGCACAAGCACCGGATGCAGCAGCAGCGCGTCACAAAGAATCTGAATCCGTTTTGGAATCCGCCCGGACTGGCACATCATATGGGTGCTGTTTATGATAAACGCAGAAGAGATAAAGTGTTCCATCCGGTTCACTGTTTCTATGATCTCTGCTTTTGCGGCATGATGCTCCGCCATATAGGCCGCACACAGCACCGAAAGTCCCATGCTGCTGGAAAGATGTCCCGAATCAATCACCGTGACGTTTTCAAAGGATTTCGCCGCCTCAACGGCGTTTTGATAGCCCTCGCTGACATGCTTGGCCATGGTGATATGAATGATATTCTGGGCCTCCGTCAGCTTTTCGGCAAAAAACCGCTCATAGTCCTCCACGGCAGGCGGCTGCGAATAACCCGTCCGCCCGCCGGCCATGTGCATCAGCAGTTCGTCCGGACTGATCTCCAGTTCATCCAGGAAACGGCCCTCGTCGGTACAGACGTAGTACGGACAAACGGAAATTCCAAATTCTTTCTTGAGGGATTCCGGAAGATCGCACACACTGTCCGTTGTGATCAGAACAGAACGCCTCTGCGACTGTTCAAAGATCAGGATATCCTTTTCAATCTCCGACTGTCCGGCGTCTTCGTTCAGCTGCACCAGTCCTTTTGGAAGAATGCTCAATACCGCGGCTTCCAGCAGCGCGCCGCTGACCGGCTTGGCCAGATAACCGCTGAAGCCCTCCTTTCGGTAAAGAAGCTGGTTGTCGCTGCCTGCGTTGGCCGTCAGGGCAATTACAGGCGCATCCAAACACAATCCCGCCGGCTGCACGCGCAGCGCGTGGAGACATTCGATTCCGTTCATCTCCGGCATCATATGGTCCATCAGAATGCAGTCATAATGATGGTTCTGCGTCAATTGCAGACACTCGGCGCCGCTGGATGCCGTATCAATCTGAATTTTGGTATTGGCAAGCAGCTTGGTGACAACCATCAGGTTCATTTCGTTGTCGTCCACCACGAGAATATGCGCGTCCGGAGCCTCAAAGCTCTGCTGATATTGTTCCGCCTGGTGCGCCCTTGCCCGGGATGCCAGCGTAAAGGTTCCCAGCTCCTTTTCATCAACGATGTCCTGTTCCAGCGTGACGATGAACTTGGAACCCTTGGTATAAACGCTGTTCACGCTGATTTCTCCGCCCATCAGCTCAACCAGCTGCTGGACGATGCTCAGGCCCAAGCCGGTCCCCTCAATATAGCGGTTTCTTTCCTCGTCCACCCGCCGGAAGGCGTTGAAGATGTATGGAATATTCTCCTTCTTCACACCCTGGCCAGTGTCCTCGACCGAGAACCAGATACGCACTCTGTTAATCCCCTGCCGCTCGCATCGGACCGCAAGCGTAACCGTCCCCTCGCTGGTGTATTTTACGGCATTATTCAGCAGGTTGATCAGAATCTGCTTGATGCGCACCTCGTCTCCACAAAGCATACTGGGAATGGACGAATCAACGTGGAGCTTGAATTCAAGGCCCTTTTCCTTTGCCTTAATCCAGATCATGTTCACGATTTCCGAAAACAGCGCGCCCGTCTCATAGGAGACGTTCACGATCTCCATTTTCCCGGATTTGATTTTGGAGATGTCCAGAATATCGTTGATCAGCGAGAGCAGAAGCTTGCTGGCCCCCTGGATATTCCGCGCATTCTCGGCCACTTCTTCCGAAATGTCCTCCCGCAGAATGATCTCATTCAGTCCGATGATCGTATTGATCGGCGTGCGGATCTCGTGGCTCATGCTGGAAAAGAAATGATTCTCCGCCCGGTTCAGCTCCTCGATCTCCTTCTTCTGCTGCTGGGAGAGCGCGTTTTCCTCCTCATACATCCGGTTCAGGAACATGAGAAGCACGCTGGTGAGCAGTCCGACCATCACCATGGAAAAGGCAGAATCGAAAAAGGAATTATTGTGAATATTGGGCAGCGCAAGTTTTGGATAATAATAGGCAATGCCATAACAAAGCAGGGTCTCCGCCGTGCAAAGCCCGAAAAAAATACCCATGCGTCTGCCTTGCAGGGTAATGCAGACATAAATAAAACAGAGGACAAACCATTCCGGAACGCCGCTGAAAAACCCGCCTGCGGAAAAAAAGGTGATGGGAAACAGCACAAGCAGCAGCAATGCAATCGCCGTCGCTCCCAGTTGAATGCGTTTTTTGCGGATGCTGAATCGAACGATCAACGCCATTGCGACGAGACTCACCGCCAGAAGTACAATGTTCAGCATACTCCGGCCCATAGGCAGGGTAAAAATCAGCGCAATCATGCAGACCCCTGTCACAAGGCGGAACATACGCTCATACAGGCTGATCCTGTGATCAGTGATGATCTCAAACCATTTTTTTATCACGAAACCCTCTACCCCTTAGAACATGGTATTTTTGAACGAATCGCGGAACGTCTTATGTTCCGGCGATCTGTATGCAAAGCTCGTCGTACGTGCACAGCAATGCGGCGTGGTTCTCCCGGATATAGTCCACATCGCCGCTTTTCCCCGCCAGCTCCAACGCCTTGGCCTGGGCGGAGAGCGTTTCCGCGCCAATGGTCAGCGAGGTGCTCTTTAACGCATGGACCTTGACCGCGTAGTCCGTCCAGTTGGCGGCTTCATACAGCGAGATGATTTCCGCCCGCTTCTCTTTGCGCTGGGCACAGAAAAGCCGCAGCATTTCCCGATAAAAGTCCTCGTCTCCGGCGCAGTAGTCCAGGCCCAGCTCCACATTGACGCCGGCCCTGGCAAGCCGTTCATAAGGAAGCTGCGGCTTGTCCGCCGCAGTTTCCGGCAAGTCCGCCGCCGCGGGGGCCTCCGTTTGTTCCGGCGGAACAGGCGCGGCAGCCGCCGTCTGTTCCGCCGGAGTGTTCCCGACAGTCTGATCCGGCAGGTCCTGCGCTGTGGGAGGATCGCTGTACCGAATGCAGCTTTGGGGCAGCACCTTTCGCAGGACCCGTTCCAAGACCGTCCGCTCAATGGGCTTTGGGACGAATTCCGTAAATCCCTCGTTGCGGAACATCTCCCGCGCGCCGCTGACCGTATTGGCGGTCAGCGCAATCACCGGAAGATCCTGGAAAATGCCGTTTTGCATCTCGCGGATTTTCTTCAGCGTCTCCACGCCGTCAAAGCCCGGCATCATATGGTCCAGGAAGATGATGTCATAGGAAACGCTGCCGCACTGCGTTATGGCTTCCCTTCCGCTCAGGCAGGTGTCCACTTCAATTCCATAGCTTCCCAGGACGCCCTTGGCAACCACCAGATTCATTTCCTCATCGTCCACAGCCAATGCCCGGACGCCCACGCAGGTGAAAGGCTTCCGCCCGGCGGCCTGCGCCTCGGCAAATCCGCGCTCGCCGGTTTCTCCGTTGAGCAGGTTGGCAACCGAGAGAGCGGAAAAAGGCTTATGTATGACCAGCAGCTTGCTTTCGCTGGACAGAGCGAACTCTCTCTCCGCAATCACAACGACCCGGTATCGGCTCGTCAGCTCCTCATAGTAATCCCGGTTTTCTTCATACTCCGACTGCGCAATAAACACATGAGTCAGCTTGTAGCTGCGCTGCAACTTGAGCAAGCCTTCAAAATTATGCGTCTGATAACCCTGGACGCCAAGTCCTTCCACCAAATTCAAGATCAGCCCGTCATAATATTCCCGGACCTCGTCGCAGCTGTAGCGTTCCGGCCGGAAATAGCAGGCAATGCAAAGCTGGTCCGGGTGATTAAGCTCAATGCACGGCTGTTCGTCGGCCACGCCCTGGGGGATTACGATATGGGCGGAAAGGCCCTTCTGATCTTTGCAGTCAAAATGGATAAAACCGCCCATGGCGGTTAAAAGCCCCTGTGCAATGGGGAGTCCAAGGCCGAGTCCTCCTGCAAGGCGGCTGCTTCCGGAATCCGCCTGATAAAAGACGTCATACATCTGCGTCAGCTGGGCGTCGGTCATGCCAATGCCGGTGTCGCGGATGTCTACAATCAGATTGATGCCGTAACTCTCCTGCCGGCACTTTATGCGGACGTTTATGCCGCCTTCCTCCGTAAATTTGAGGGAGTTTTCCACCAGAATTTTAAGCACATGGGAGATTTTTTCCGAGTCTCCGACGAGTACCGCCGGGATCTTCGGATCTATGTCAAACACCAGCTCCAAATGCTGGCGGTTGCTTTGCAGGGCGGTCATGGTGATGACATCATTCAGCACCGACGTGATCATATATTCTTTTTTGGCCGGCGTGAGCGTGCCTTCCACGATCTCTGTGTAGTCCAGCATATTGTTGATCTGGTTGGAAAGACGCTTTCCCGCCATTTTTATGGAATTCATATCTGCCCGGATATCCGGAGAAAGCTCTTTTCCCAGCGCGACTTCGCTGATTCCGATGACCATATTGATGGGAGTGCGGAGTTCATGGGATACGTTCGACAAAAAGACGGCGTTTTGTTTTCCCGCCGTTTCCAGCTCTGCGAAAATATGTTCATACCATTTCCGCTGCGTATTCCGCCGCTTGATCCAGTATCTTGCAAGTGCAGTGCCGCAAAAGAGGATTACAATGTCAAGCCCCAGGCGGAACATATTCCGCCGCCCCATTTGATGGGAAATTGTATGAAGGAGCCACCCATGATACAGCAGCTCCAACACATACAGGGCCTCTATGGCGTGCATAATCCATTTTTTATTCAGCATAAACAGCGCGAGGATTAAAATGCAGGCCACCGCAGGAATATCGAAAAGGATGGTCTCATGGACGCCAAAGAAAAAAAATTCCGTCAGCAGCAGTCCAGCGCACAGGTTTTCATAAAACGCATCGGAGCCAATCCTTGCAATGTGCAGAAGCCATACGCTGAAACAGCCCGCCGCAATCAGCGGGAGCATCCAGAATTCCCACGCCAGGGCGATTGTGACCAGAGCCAGCATGCCGCTGAATACCGTAATAATGGCAGCCAGCAAAAGGTGACTGCTTGTCTGATCCTCCGCCCTCATAATTTCTCAAACTCCTGCGTGACGCGCTTGATCAGTTCCTGCGGCCGGAAGGGTTTTTTCAGGTAATTTGCCGCACCCAGTTTGATAGCGGTAACAACGTCTTCTTCCAGTCCGGACGCCGTTAAGAAGATCACGGGAACATTCGTATTATAGTCTTTCATGCGCTCAAAAGTCTCCATACCGTTCATCCCCGGCATATCAATGTCCAGAAGGACCATGTCGACTTTTTCGGTCTTTAAGACCGCCAGACATTCCATTCCGGAGCTCGCTAAAAGGACATCATAGTCCTTGCCTAAAATGATTTTAGTTCTTGAGAGATTCATCCCGTCGTCGTCTACCACTAAAATGCGTTTTTTCATGTGATTGCCTCCCTGTCTTGTTGCTGGGCAGTTCCATAGCCCCACGAGGCTTATTCTAAACGAAAATGATAGGAAAATCAAGCCTGTATTTCCATCCGAAAAAACTGCTTTTTTCTTCATTTTTTGCTCGAAGTTTGGGAAGTTCCCGCCGATAAAAGTAGAAGAACACAACTCCACATGGCGCCGCTGTACCAGCAAGCACGGTATCAGGCAGTACAAATGCCACTTGTAAAACTGCGGAAAGCCATAGTCAGAGGCAGGGCCTCATAAAGAAGTTAAAGGCAAGACAGACCGCAACGGTCTGCCTTGCCTTTTTATACATTGTCTACCGGTTGGACATGGAGGAAAGCGGCCTTACAGACGAATTTCTAACAACCTGTCTGGAGCAGTCTGTCATTGAAACCGGGATTATTCCGGAACATGGCGCGCCAATTTTGACGCTTTCCACCTGCACCAGCACCGGCTACGCCAAACGCTGGGTTGTACAAGCGGTGCTGGGCGGCGTTTATCGGGAGGAATAGTTTGGGGTCCTCCTGCATCTGACCATGGAAGCGGTTCCTCCAATTACCCCATCGGGAAATTTTCTTTCGTTTTGCTTTAAGAACAGCCAAAGAATTTTTCCTAGATGTAACAAAATAAAGTTGACATAGGAGCAGACTGCTGATAAGGCAGGAGTATCTTAGCCTTTCTATATAGCTGTTGGAAGGTAATCTGACGAGCAGTAGATTTTCGGGCGTGAATGTTGACAAAAACACTGTTACTAAGGGGGGGCGTTATGAAAAAACAGAGCATTTATAAGAAAATGCGTATGTTACACATTTTCATTGTCTTATCGGGTTTTCTTATTTTTACCGTTTATGCAATGGTAAATGACAACCACGCAATTAGCATTATTCCAATGAGGATTTCATGAAAGGCTTGGACGAAGACATTACTAAGATGCTAGTATCCCAAGAGCCTGCACAGGAAGCGTACTCCGAATTCTTAACACAACTCCCAATTGATGAGGATGGAGACTATGTGTATCCGTCTACTTTTAGCGGTGCGTATTTGGATGAGGAAACCTATGCGCTTTGTATTGCATTGACAGACTGTTCTGATGATGTCCAGGAGCAATATGACCATTTCTTTTCTGACCCATCCATAGTTGTCTATAAAGAAGCGGAGCCTTTCCGCAAACTATAGTACCGTAGAGCGGGCAATCAACGCAATGGGCTATACTCTGAAAAAGAAATCGCTCTATGCAAGTGAGCGTGACCGTATTCGATGTGCAGGAGAAGCGCAAAGAATGGAAAAAGACAATACGACCTGATATGGTAGAACATTTAGTGTTTTTGGACGAGAGCGGTGTCAATACGAACCTGACCCTCCTGTATGGACGGGCGCTTTCATCCCAAAGGGCAGTGGATCATGCCCCGTTGAATACGCCACAGACAACGACAGTCCTTTCTTCCATCCAACTGAATGGGGAAAAGGCATTAACAACGTACCAGGGCGGGACAACCGGGGAACGCTTTGTCCAATATTGGAAAGAGACCTTGCTTGCTTCCGACTCTTAAGCCCGGAGACATTGTTGTGATGGACAATATGCGCTCTCA
>CAJUTB010000055.1 GCA_910589315.1 uncultured Oscillibacter sp.
CGCTGATTCTGGCCCACGAGGCCATGATGGAAAAGAAAATCGGCGACATCGCCGCGGAGATCGCCGCCCGGAAGGAAGTCCGTTTCGTCATGATTGCAGGCCCCTCCTCCTCCGGCAAAACCACCTTCTCCCACCGGCTGTCTACCCAGCTGCGGGCCTGCGGCCTGCGGCCCTATGCCATCGCTACGGATAACTATTTCAAAAACCGGGAGGACACCCCGCGGGATGAAAACGGCAACTACGATTTCGAGGGCCTGGGGGCCATGGATGTGGACCAGTTCAACACGGACATGGTCCGGCTCCTCAACGGCGAAACCGTGGATATCCCGGTGTTCAATTTCAAAAAGGGCGCGCGGGAATACAACGGCAACTTCCTCTCCCTGGGGCCGGAAGACGTTCTGGTCATCGAAGGCATTCACTGCCTCAACGACCAGTTTACCCACTCTCTGCCCAAGGAGTCCAAGTATAAAATCTATATCAGCTGCCTCACCACGCTGAACATTGACGACCATAACCGCATCCCCACCACCGACGCCCGCCTTCTGCGGCGAATCGAGCGGGACGCCCGTACGCGGGGATACAGCGCGCAGGCCACCATCAAAATGTGGCCCTCCGTCCGGCGGGGCGAGGAAAACAATATTTTCCCCTTCCAGGACAGCGCGGACATGATCTTCAACTCGGCCCTGATCTACGAAACCGCGCTGCTGAAGCCCTATGTACAGCCGTTGCTGTTCGGCGTTCCCCGGGACAGCGAGGAATACATTGAGGCCAAACGGCTGCTGAAGTTCCTGAATTACTTCCTGCCAATTCCGGCGGATAACGTTCCCAAAACCTCCCTTATGCGGGAATTCATCGGCGGGGGCTGTTACCACGTCTGACCGAAAACCAGAATTGTCGCCTCTTTATACCCGTAAACGAAAACCGGCCGCCGGGGGAAATCCCGGCGGCCGGTTCTTTTACAGCGGTTTAATAAATCAAATCCACAAGTCCTGTGGTCAGGAACGGGATGAAGGTCAGAGCCAAAAGCTCCACAATCAACACAATGTAGAACGGGATGCTTTCTATGATAAAGTCTTTCAGCTTGCACTTCGTCTCGCCGCACACCACGAACATCAGCGTTCCCATCGGCGGGGACATGGAACCGATTGCCATGTTGAAGATGAACATCATCAGGAACTGAATCTCATTGATCTGATAGCTCTGGGCAATCGGGAACAGCAGCGGCACCAGAATGATCATGGCCGCGTTGCCCTCGATGAACATACCCACAAACAACAGGAACAGGTTGCACAGCAGCAGGAATACGTATTTGTTTCCGCTCACCGCCAGCATTCCCTGGGTCAGCATCTGGGGGATCTGCTCCTTGGTGAGAATCCACGACAACGCCGACGCCGCGCCGATAATCAGCATAATGCTGGCCGTGGAGAGGACCGCTTCCTTCAAGCCGTTTTTAATCGTTTTCCAATCCAGCTCCCGGTACAAAAGGCCCAGCATCACGGAGTAAACCGCCGCCACCGCGCCGGCTTCCGTCGCCGTGAACACGCCCAGGCGCACGCCGCCAATGATGATCACCGGCAGGCACATAGGAAGAATGGAATCCTTGATCACCGGCGCGGCCTCGCCCCAGTTCAGGCGGCTCTGCCGGGTGGGCGCATAGCCCCGCTTCTTGGAGATGATGGATACCGTGATCATCTCGCCCGCACAGAGCAGGATGCCAACGCCAATGCCGGACACAAACAGCTTGCCGATGGACACGTTTGCCAGCGAGCCGCAGAGAATCATCGCAATGCCTGGCGGGATAATCGGCGTGATCATGGCGGAGGCCGCCGTCACCACGGAGGAAAACGCCTTGCTCATGCCCTTCTTCTCCATCTCGGGCACCAGCATCCGGGCTTCCATGGCGGCATCTGCCAAGCTGGAGCCGGACAGGCCGCCCATCAGCGTGGAAAGCAGCACGTTCACCTGGGCCAGGCCGCCCCAGAGGCGTCCGGTCAGCACGTCGCAAAGGGCCATAATCCGCCGGGTCACGCCGGAATAGTTCATAAACACGCCCGCGCACACAAAAAACGGAATCGCCATCAGCGACGGGTTTTGAATCGCAGACACCAGCCGCTGGGCCAGAATCATGGAGTTTACCGCCGGGTTGAGGAAGAAATAAATCGCGCTGCCCGCAATGACCGACAAAAACACCGGCACCTTGATGAACAGCAGAACCAGCATCACAACCAACGCCGTTGCAATCGTAGAACTCATAAAACTTCCTCCTTCCCGGATTTTTTGATAAACCGGCCATAGGCGGCATACAGCATACTGATCAGCATCAGCGCGCCGCCGATGGGCACCACCGCATAAGCCGCGCCGTAAGGCAGGCGCAGCAGGTTCGTCACCCGTCCGGCCACAATGAGCTGATTATAATACTGAATCTCCTGCCAGAACAGATAGACCAGAATCAAAAGCTGCAGCAGCACGTCAAAGCGTTCGATGACGCCCCCGATTTTCTTCGGCAGAGCATCCACCAGAATCTCAATTGCAATGTGGGACCCGGCCCGGAACGCCCCCGCGCCGCCCAGGAATACAATCCACAAAAACAGGAGCATCTGCACTTCCTCCTGCCAGGTGATGGGGCTGCGCATGATGTAGCGCATCAAAACGCCGACAAACGTCAGAATCACCAGAGCCACCATCATCACGCAGGACACGCCTACATCCAGATTTCCCAGGATTTTCAGGGTCTTGTTGGATTTCATACCGCCCTCTCTCCTTTCCGAAACAGAAATCAAACCGTTCCATCTACAAAATCGCAGCTGCTTCCAGGAACCTGGGGCGCTGCGTAATATCCGTTTTCCAGCCGGACCGGATGCCGGAAGTATTGGCGCAGGTGGGGAATCGCTTCCAGGAACAAATGGGGATGTCCCAGGGCGATGTGGTTATAAAGCACCAGATGCTGATGAATCTGCCCCATGTCTCCTACGTGGGGAATCACCGGCACGCCGAATTTCCTGGACATCAGGCTGATCAGCAGGAATTCGGAAATGCCGCCCACCCGGACGGCATCCACCTGGTTGATGTCCAGCGCGCCCGCTTGCAGGTAGTTTTTGAAAATCACCTTGTTCGGCACGTGTTCGCCCAAGGCAATCCGAATCGGGTGGAAAGCCCGCCGGAGGGTCTGGTGGGCCAGCACGTCGTCCGGGTCCGTGGGTTCCTCCACCCAGTACGGGTCGATGTCCCGCAGGCGGCGGATGACTTCCAGGGCCTTGTGCAGCGTCCACTGCTGGTTGGCGTCCACCATAATCGTCGCGGCGTCTCCGGCGGTTTTGCGAATCAGCTCCGCCCGGCGGATGTCCCGTTCCGGGTCGGCGGAGCCAACCTTCAGCTTCATCGCCGTAAAGCCTTTCTCCATGGCCCGCTTTGTGTTCTCCATGACGGCCTCGTCCGGGTACTCAAACCAGCCTACGGAGGTGTCGTAGCCCCGGTAGCCGCTTTGCAGCACGGTTTCCCGTTCCGCCCGGCCTGTCTGCCCAGCCCGGAGGATCTCCAGGGCCTCCTCTTTGGTCAAAACGTCCTCCACATACCGAAAATCCAGCAAGGAGAGGATTTCCTCCGGGCTGCGGTCCAGCAGCAGCCGCCAGAGGGGAACGCCCTCCGCCTTGGCCCAGAGGTCAAAGCAGGCGTTGACAATGCTGGCCAACGCCAAATGCACCACGCCCTTGTGCGGACCCAGCCAGCGGTAGGCGGGGGAGTCCGTCAGGGCGGCGAACTCCGCCCCGAAGCGGGACATCAGCTCATACAGCTCCCGGCCTATCAGGGATTGCGCCAGATGCTTCACCGCAAGGCATACGATTTCGTTTCCCGTGCCCAGGGTAAAGGCGATTCCCACGCCGTCGAATCCGGCGTCGGTTTTCAGGCGGCACACGGCGTAAGCATACACCGGGCTGGTATGTACGGCGTCGGACCCCGCGCCTCCCGTCAGGGGAAACTGCTGGTCCTCCGCCTCAACGGCGGTAATGCGTACGGTTCTCATACAAACGTCTCCCTTCAAGCGTCCTCATCCGGCGCGGAGAAGGAAAGCGGGGACATCCTTTGTCCCCGCTTGAAAACATCCTTCGTCAGCCGATGATCTCCTGCACCATCTCGTACAGGCCGTCGCGCCACTGCCCGGAAACGGCGGGGTCGTCGTAAATCGTCGCGGCAGCTTCCTTGAAGCGCGCCCGCTCGGCGTCGTCCAGCTCAATGATGGTAACGCCCTGGGCTTCCATATCCTGCACGTACTGTTCCAGCATTTCGTCCTGCTTCTGGTTCTGGAGAACGCCGGCTTCCTTGCCGGTTTCCAGCAGGATCTCCTGCTGCTCGGGCGTCAGGCTCTGGAAGAAAGACTCGCTGCACACCTGCTGGGCAGGCATTTTGATATGCTGGGTGAGGGTGATGTACTTGGCCACTTCGTAATAAGACTGGCCGTACAGCGTAGCCATCGGGTTCTCCATGCCGTCGATGGTGCCCTGCTGGGTGGCGGTATACACGTCGTTCAGGGGCATTGCGGTGGGAGCCGCGCCCATGGCCTCAAAAGCGCGCATATAGCTGGTTGTGTTGGGCGTGCGGACGATCAGGCCCTTCATGTCATCCATCGTATACACAGGCTTTACGCTCATGAGGTTCCGCTCGCCGTAAGCCCAGGTGGTGAGGATGCGCAGGCCGCTCTGTGCCAGCAGTTCTTCCTGTTCATGATACCAGTCGCTGTCAATGAGCTTCCAAACCTGATCCCAGGTGTCGTAGACGTAGGGCGCGGAGGTGATGCCCAGCTCCGGCGCGCCGTAGTCGGCCCAGAAGGAGCCGTCGCCGATGGTGATGATCGGTTCGCCCATCAGCATCTGGTCCAGCAGGTCGTTTTTCGAGCCGAGCTGGCCGGAGTGGAAGATTTCCGCCTTCATAGTGCCGCCGCTGCGTTCTTCAATCAGCCGCGCCCACTCGTTGCAGCCCAGGTCCCAGGGTTCGCCGGGGAAGTTTTCGTAGGCGATCTGGACCACCACTTGGGCTTCGCCGCTGCCGGAGGCGTCCGCGTCGTTTCCGCCGGTGGCATCCTGGGAACCGCCGCCGGCATTGGAGCTGCCGGAGCCGCCGCTGCTGCCGCAAGCGGTGAGGCCGAACAGGGACGCGCCGATCATGAGTGCCGCAAGAATTCTTTTCATCTTCTTCATCGAATTGTCTCCTTGTGTTGATTTTATTCCCACCGCCCGGCGTCTGCGCCGGCGGTTGAAACACGTGTAAACCTCTTTCCTATCATACCGTCTCCCATCCCCGCTGTCAAGTGTCCATCTCTCTTATCTTTTCCCTCTTTTTTTGTGCATCTTGTTCATATTTTCTTCAAAATTGGCCCGGCGGCAGAAAATTTCCCAAAGCAATTGACAACGGTGGAAAACCTGTTACAATAGGAATTCATACGGAAATTCTGCTCAAATACCGCCGTTCAGGGGAAAGGAAGGCCATAAGATGAACAGTTCTGAGATCGCAAAGCTTGCACGTGTTTCACGGACCACGGTTTCCCGCGTGCTGAACGGACACAGCAACGTTTCGGACGAAACCCGCCGCCGGGTGGAAGCGGTTATCGCGGAGCAGAATTATTTTCCCGACGCCGCGGCCCGGAACCTGGTGGGAAAAACCTGTAAGATTCTGGGTCTGTTTATCATTGACCTGGGTGCGGCTGGGGATGAGTACACCATTTCCCGCTCCCAATTTTTTTATGATTATATTGCGTATTCCGCCGATATTACCAGTCATTACGGCTATAATCTTCTCACCGCAGTGATTCGGAGGGATGGAATGGCGGAGATCGACCGCCTTTTTCAGAGCCGGAGCATTGCGGGCGGTATTTTGATGGGGGACCATCTGGACCAGCGGATCCTGGCCCGTTTTGCCGCCAGAGGGTATAAGCTGGTTTTATATAATCAGGTCCGGCGCAGTCCATCCCCCCATATTTTGACCATCAATTACGACAATTTTAAGTGCGGGCTTTTGGCCGGGCAGGAACTTTGCCGCCAGGGACACGTCAAAATTGCACACGTGACCGGCGAGCCGGACAAGCTCTCGGTACAGGACCGCCTGGAGGGCTTTGAAACGGCCCTCACGGCAGCAGGAATTCCCTTTGACCGGGAACGGGACCTGGAATTCGGGAAATTCAACCGGAAAAGCGGCGGCTACGACGCCACACGCCGTCTCCTGGCGCGTCGGGCGGACGATTTGCCCACCGCCTTGTGCGCCGGTTCTGCGACGATGCTGCTGGGGACGTTCCAGGCGATTCGTGATGCGGGCCTGCGGATTCCAGAGGATATCTCGCTGGTTGGAATTGACGACACGGACGCCGCGATTTACACCACGCCGCCGCTCTCGGTGGTATCCACCTCCTGCGAGGAGGTGGCAAAGCAGACCGTGGCCCGTCTGATTGAACTGATTGAACAGGACGCGCCCGCCTGCCGTGATCATATGATTTCAAATGTGACATTGGCTTCCCGAAGCAGCATCCGGCCCTGCGGTTCTTTCGGGAAGGAAGCGTAAGCAAAAGAAAGCTGACACGCCGCGGTTTCTGGCGGTTCGTGTCAGCTTTCTGTATTTTTAGGGCTGCTTGCCGATATAGGCCAACACGCCGCCGTCAACGTACAATATGTGGCCGTTGACGAAGTTCGAGGCGTCCGAGGCGAGGAAGATGGCCGGACCCATCAGGTCCTCCGGCGTTCCCCAACGTCCTGCGGGAGTGCGGCCGATGATGAACTGGTCAAAGGGGTGACGGCTTCCGTCCGGCTGAAGCTCCCGCAGGGGAGCCGTTTGCTGGGTTGCGATGTAGCCGGGGCCGATGCCGTTGCACTGGATGTTCTGACCTGCAAATTCCGAGCAGATGTTTTGTGTCAGCAGCTTCAGGCCGCCCTTGGCCGCCGCGTAGCCCGCCACGGTTTCGCGGCCCAGCTCGCTCAGGATGGAGCAGACATTGATAATCTTGCCATGGCCCCGGGCGATCATGCCCGGAAGCGCCGCCTTGGCAACGATGAAGGGGGCTGTCAGGTCCACGTCCACCACCCGGCGGAAATCCTCCACGGACATGTCACACATGGGAATCCGTTTGATGATGCCCGCGTTATTGACCAGGATGTCCAGGGGGGCGGTCTCTTTTTCGATGGTGTCGATCAGGGCGCGGACCGCGGTTTCGTCGGTCACGTCGCAGGCGTAGCCTTTTACATCGGTGATGCCCTCCGCCGCGTAAGCCGCCAATGCTTTTTCAACGGATGCGTCGCTGGTGGCGCAGAAGGTGATTTGTGCGCCCGCCGCGTGCAGGGCTTGGGCGATGGCGAAGCCGATGCCGTAGCAGCCGCCGGTTACCAGGGCGGTTTTGCCCTTGAGGGAAAACTGGTTCATAATTTCTGTGCCGGTCATAAATACAGGCTCCTTTCACATTTCAAATTTCGTTTCAGTGCAGGACCCGGCCGCCGGTGATGTTGATAGCCTGGCCGGTCATGTTGTCCGCAAAACTGGAAGAAAGATATAGGAACATATGGGCAATGTCCTCCATGGTCTGGGCGCGCTTGAGGGGGATGCCCTGGAGGCGGGACTCGAAGTAGGCTTCTGCGTCGCCGCCCTGCCGGCGGATATCGTCCAACGCCCGTTCCCAGATGCTTGTCCGCACGATGCCGGGGCAGACACAGTTCACGTTGATGTTGTACGGCGCAGCGTACATGGCGATGGATTGCGTCATTCCAGTGACGCCGAATTTGGAGGTGGTGTAGGCCACGTTGGTTGGAAAGCCGTACTTGCCGGCCTGGGAGCACATATTGACAATCTTGCCTGCCCGGTGGGGGATCATCACTTTCAGGACGGCCTGATTGACGAAAAATGTACCTTTTGTGTTGATGTTCAGCTGTTTATCATAGTCTTCTTCGGTGGCTTCCAGGAAGTCCACCGCGCCGAAGACGCCCGCCACGTGGTTCAGGATATCCACCTGGCCGAAGGCTTCCACCGCCTGGGCCACCATAGCGTCCACTTCCGCTTTTGAGGCGACGTTGCAAGTGTTGGCGATTGCGCGGACGCCGAAGTCCTTTGCGATTTCCGCGGCAGCCTTGGCAGCGGCGTCGCCGTCCATATCGGATACCAGCACGTTTGCGCCGGCCTCTGCCAGCATACGCGCCGTGCAGCGGCCCATTCCTCCGGCTCCTCCGGTAACGATGGCGTTTTTCCCCGCCAGGGAAATCGAAACTCCCATAAAAAACACCCTTTCACATTTCATCAGAATTGAAATCGAATCGACCGCCCGGACGCGGTCCTTTCCGTCACTATATCACATTCAATTCGATTGAGCAAGCACTTTTTAACACGTGTAAACAGAATTTTCAAATTTGTACTTTACAAAAGCAGCCGCTTATGGCGTCTTGTGTTTGGAATTTTCAGAAAAACGGCCAAGGGAGTAGGGCTTGAGTAAAAAAATATAGCACAAATAGAGCGTTAGTGCAAAAATAGGGAGATGAAAGGCATGAATTGACAAAAGAACAATGGAAACGCATAAAAGCTCTGTTGCCACCGGAAAGGACGGGGAAACGAGGGCGTCCCCGGAAAGCGGAAAGGGACAAGTCGAAATGGAGGGGCGGAGAACGGCAGCGAGCTTTTGGATACGGTGTCCAGAAGCTTCCAGCGTATAAAAAACGCCCGCACAGCGCAAGGCTGTACGGACGTACCGGGGCAACCCTTTAGGGAGGTTTTTGACAGGTCAGAGGAGCGGATAATATAGAAAGACACAACAATAACTCCTTAACGGTTGCTGTATCTTTCAAAGAAAAAGAGCCGATAACCCACTTTTAATCTGCGTGTTATCGGCCCTGCGACTATGCGTCTGGCTCTTTAATAACGGTTATTTGTAGAAGCACAAAGTCCAGTGGTTCCAAGGCTAAAACGGTCAAGGTGTAGGAGTAG
>CAJUTB010000056.1 GCA_910589315.1 uncultured Oscillibacter sp.
CCCCCCCCCCCCCCCCCCCCCCCCCACAAAAGAAATCAGCAAGCACGCCGCTCCCGGTAGAAGGGGGCGGCGAAAATTTTGGGGTCATCCGCGCAGCAGACGATGGTCTTGGCATCCCCGGGACGTCCCGGATAACTGGAACTTCAACGCGTCGAACCCGTGCCTGCACGTCGGCGGGAATTACGGCCAGAACCGGAATCACGGGCTGTTCTACGTGAACTACAACACGGCGTCGAACGCGAACACGAACATCGGCTGCCGCATCCTTGTATAGCAGCATTTAGGCTACAACATTTTTTTGATGGTAAGGGGGCCTCACCCTTTCCATAAGCGCGGACGACCGCACACCCCACGGTGAAGATTAGCCGATAGGACATGAGTTAGTACTCCCCGCGCAGCGGGGCGAAGGAAAGCCCATGAGGCTACAAGGAGGACCAAACAGCGCATGAAAAGAGTAAAGAACCTTTTCGAGCCGCTCATATCCGACAGCAACCTGGAGTTAGCCATCCACGACGTCAATGCGTCGCACCGCTGGCTCCCAAAGCACAAGCCAAACAAGACGGTCGCCTGGGTGGAGGAGGACATCCCGGCCCGGGTGAAGGACCTGCGGGAAATCATCATCGGCATCATCGACGGAACCGTCCAGCTCACCCCGCCGTTGAAAAAACGGCGGTACGACAGGAGCGCCGGGAAATGGCGGGACATCAATGAGCCGCTTTTGTGGCCGGATCAGTACGTCCACCACGCCCTGGTGCAGGTTTTACAACCGGCCATGATGAAGGGCATGGACCGATACTGTTGCGGCAGCATCCAAAAGCGGGGCATCCATTACGGCGTCAAGACGATCAAAAAGTGGATGAAGAACGACCGCAAGGGCACGAAATACTGCCTGCAGTTGGACATCCGCCATTTTTACGACAGCATCCAGCCGCGCTTCGTCGTGGACAGGATGAAAAGGCTGGTCAAAGACCGGCGCGTGTTGACGTTGGTGGAGCGGGTCATCGAGCACGGCGTCCTGATCGGGATTTATTGCTCACAGTGGTTTGCAAATACCATTTTGCAGCCATTGGACCAAATGATCCACCAGGCAGGCTACAAGGTGAGCCATTACCTGCGGTACATGGACAATTTCACAATTTTCGGCCCGAACAAGCGCAAATTGCGCAAGCTCTTAGCGGCAATCCGGGAATGGCTGGCCGGGATCGGTTTGGAGGTCAAGGGAGACTGGCAGATATTCCCCACGGCATCCAGGCTCCCGTCGGCCCTGGGCTACCGTTTCGGCCGGGGGTACACCCTCCTCCGCAAGCGGAACCTGCTCCGTTTGAAGCGGGGGCTGGCGAAATACCGCAAGCGCAAGAGACAGGGGCGGCGCATTTCCCGCCGGCTGGCCGCCGGCCTGTTGTCCAGGCTCGGGCAGCTCCGGCATTGCAATCACGTCGGCGTTTATGAGCGCATGAACGTCGAGGGAGCCCAAAAGGAGCTCAAGGACGTGGTCAGAAAGTACACACGAAAGGAGTGCAGCACATGGAATACATCTTCGGGGCAAGCGGCCTGACAGAGAACGAAACCCTCAAAACGAAGGGGGCGGAGTACACCGACCTCACCGGCTGGCAGGAGGTCGTCCAGAGCTTCCCGGACAGCACCCGGACGGACCGCTTCCGGGTCGTCCGCAAGGTGGGCCAGGACACCGACGCGGAGGGGAATCATTACACCTGGTACGAAATCGACCACCACAACACCATGATCGACAAGTCCGCCCCCATTGCGGAGCGGGTGGGGGCCATTGAAACGGCCATCGAAAGGGGGCTTAGTCTGTAATGGACGATAAGAAGCTGGCCGCGCTTTCCAGCGCGATTTTTGTGTCCCGTTGCACCCTCAACGGGGAGGCGGTGGACACCGACGACAAGCGCATCCGGGCCTCCGGGCTTTACCAGGAGTGGAAAGAGGGGGCGCACCCCAAGGGGGAGATTTACAACGCGGACGGCCAGACGTGGGAGTGCTTCCAGGAGTACGACAACGCGACCTATCCCGACATCCGCCCCGGGCAGGCCGCCTGGTACACGTTTAACCGGCCCCTCCACGGCACCACGCCGGAGACGGCCCGGCCCTTCGTCCCCGTCCAGGGGGCTCACGATATGTACCACACCGGGGAGTACATGGTCTGGACGGACGGCACCATCCAGCGGTGCAAAGAGGACACCAATTTCTCCCCGGAGGATTACCCGCAGGCGTGGGAGACGTGGGAGCCGGAGGAGGACGCCCAGGGAGGCACCGGCAATGAGTGAGACCGAGCTGATCGGAGAGCTCACCGACATTTGCATCCGACAGGCCGAAATCATCAAGGCCCAGGCATACGTCCTCGAACAGCTTGGGGCGCAGGTCAAAGAGGAGGAGGCCCTAAAGGAGCAGAACCGGCTCCGGGCAATCGCCGGAGAGTGGGAGGTATAACGCGGAGCCGGGGCGCATTTCGCACCCCGGCTGTTATTTTCAAAGCGGAGGTATTCACATGGACAGCATCATCGTCGCCCTGATCACCGGGGGCCTGGCGCTGCTCGGCGTTATTTATACCAGCAACAAAAGCGCAAAGGCCATGAGCGACAGCATGGACGCGAAACTGGATAAGCAGCAGGCCGTCATGGAAACCAAACTCACGGCCTTGGAGGACAAGGTCAGCAAGCACAATAATTTGGTCGAGCGCATGTACCACCTGGAGGAGCGCACCGAACTCCAGGAGGAAAAAATCAAGGTCGCCAACCACAGGATCAGCGACCTGGAGAAAGCGGCGGGGGGCGCTCAATGAAAACGGCGTTTTTCGTTGTGGCCGCCATGCTGGCCGGCGCGGCGTTTTCATGGCTCCGGGCCCGCAGGATCATCCAGAGGCAGCGCGCCACGATCCGGCGCCTCCGGGGAGGGAATCCCCCGGAGGCGCCGAAAAAAATGGAAACCAGCAAAAAGCTGGTGCTGACCACGGGCATTATTTTCGGGATTTCGGCCGCAGCGGGAGCCATGGCCGCCGTCGCCGGCATGGACATCACCTTTTTTGCGGCGGAAATTGCCATCGCCGGCGGCGTTTTCGGCTCGGCCATCGTGTCCTATGAGGTCAAGGCCAAAATGGAGAACGTGGTCAAGATCAAAATGGCAATCATCAAATTTCGCCTCGCCGTGGGGAATTACCTGACCCCGGAGCAAATGGCACAGGTGGAAATCGACATCCAGGCGTTGGAGGCATCCATCGACGGGAAGATCGACGACGCCGTGGCCCAGGCGGTCAACCAGGACCCGGAAATCCCGATTTATTAGCGTTAGGAGGGCTCACACATGACAGAGCAACAGCTTCGGCAGAAAGTCGCCGACAAGATGACCTCATGGGTCGGCGCCACCAAAGGGAGCGCCAAACACGCGGAAATTTTGAAGATTTACAACGACCACCGGCCGCTGGCCCGCGGGTACAAGATGAAGGTCAACGACGCCTACTGCGCCGCCACCGTGTCCGCGGCGTGGATCGCGTGCGGCCTCGCCCCGTACACCGGGACCGAATGCGGCGTTGAGAAATTCGCCCGGATCGCCCAGGACAAGGGCATCTGGGTCGAGAACGACGCCCACGTGCCCAAGCTGGGCGACGCCGTCGTGTACGACTGGCAGGACACCGGCGTCGGCGATTGCACCGGGGCCGGGGATCACATCGGCATCGTGACCAAACCCGGCGCCACGTCCTTCGTCGTCACCGAGGGCAACATGACCGGCGGCAAGACCGGCACCCGCACCCTGCAGGTCAACGGCCGGTATATCCGGGGCTTCATCACCCCGGACTACGCGGCCATCGCCAAGGCGCTGGGCGGCGCATCCATCCCCACGGACACCGACCCCGACACCACCGGCAAGAGCATTGAGGAGATCGCCCGGGAGGTCATCGCCGGGAAATGGGGCTCCGGGACGGACCGCAGGAACCGCCTGCAGGCCGCCGGGTACGCATACACCACCGTCCAGGCCAAGGTCAACGAAATCCTGGGCAAGGGCACCGCGCAGGCCGGGACGGCCTACACCGTCGGCAAGAACAACGAAGAAACCCTTTTTAATTTCTGCCGGGAGGTGCTCGGGCTGAATATCGCCGGCGCGGTCGGCGTCATCACCAACGTCGCAAAGGAGAGCAACTTCCAGACCGGGGCCCTGGGCGACGGCGGCACCAGCTTCGGCATTTGTCAGTGGCACGCCGGCCGGTACACCAACCTCAAAACGTGGTGCAGCAGCAACGGCAAGGATCACACGGCCCTCGACGGCCAAATGTGGTATATGAAGTATGAGCTGGAACACAGTTACAGCGCCGTCCTTCAGTACATCCGCAGCGTCCCCAACACGGCCGCCGGCGCCCATGACGCCGCGGCCCGCTGGTGCATGAAGTACGAAATCCCGGCCAACACCGCGGCCACGGCGGAGGCCCGCGGAGCCCTCGCCCGCGACACATACTGGCCCAAATACAGCGGGACCGGCGCGGCCGCAGCGAAGCCCACCACCCCCGCCTCCACGAAGGCCGTCTCCGCGGAGAAATTCGACCGCAGCCTCGCCGGCACGTACATCGTCACCCCCAACATCGGCGCAAACATCCGCCTCGGGCCCAGCACCGCCCACGGGATCATCAAGGCCGTCTCCAAGGGCACAAAGGTCAGCAATTACGGCTATTATTCCATCCGGGGCGGCGTCAAGTGGTATTACATCCGCCTCGGGGCCACCGTGGGCTTCATTTCGTCCACGTGTCTGAAGAAAATTTAAGGAGGTCACACCATGAACATCATCCAGAACATTCAAAGCATCATCGCCGTCGCCGCCCTGATCCTGTTGAACATCGCAGCCATCGCCAAGGGCGTCAAGACCATCGTGAAGCGCATCCAGGACGTCAAGGACGCCACGGCGGAGGAGAAGAAGGCCGCCAAGTCCGCCATCATCGAGAACCTGCAGCAGCTCATCCTCGGGTGGGTCACGGACGCGGAGCACGACCTCGGCGGGGGCACCGGCAAGTTAAAGGCGTCGAAGGTCGCCGCCCTGATTTACCAATATATCCCGGACGACCTCAAGCCCCTTTTCACCCCGCAGGAAATCCAGGACATGATCGACACCGTCTTGGAGGACGCCAAGAAATACTGGGAGAAGAACGAAAAGGCCCGGGAATACATTGAGAGCGGCGCCCAGGTCGCGCTCACGGCGGAGATCGGCTCGGTCAACGTGGCGGACGGCTTCCCCGTGGAGGAGGTCGCCAAGGCGGTCGGCGCGGGTGTAAGCGCAGCCATTAAAACCGCCGTAGAGGCGGCCCAGGACGCGCCTGCGGCCGTGGTGGTCCAGGAGCCCGCCGACGGCGGAAACCCCGCCACAGCGGCCCCGCAGGAGCCCCCTGCGGCCAATAGCGGCGCCCCCGTGGAGGGCACCGAAAATTAACGCTTGACTATTCCCCGGCCGTAAAGTATACTGGCGCAAGGAGGGGGGTCTAAGGGGGGGGTAAACGCCCCGCCGACAGACCCCCCTCCCACCGTTTCGAGAAGCCCAGAAAATTTTTTCGGGCTTTTTTATTTTTTTGCTTGACTTATAAACCGCCTCGGTTTATAATTGGAGCATAAACAAGAGGACAGGCCAACAGGCCGGGAGGTAACAACATGAAGAAAATCGAGAAGCAGGTCAAGGAAATCGGCACGTTGGTCAACATGAATCAGGCCGTCCGCTTAATCACCAACCTGGGCGGCGTGGTCATCGGCGTCGGCGACATGACGGTCGATTTCATTGAGGGCAACAGCGCCCGCAGCATCCGCTTCGTGGAGCGGAACGGCCGGATCATCATGGCATAAAAGGAGGACACACACATGACAGCCAAATTTATCAAGAACATGGGCACGCACCGCATCACCCTCACCCGTAGCGAAGCCGAAACCCTGGCGTATAGCGGCACCATGTACTCCATGCTGTTGACCGCCCTGGACGTGTTCAAGGGCTCCAGCGAATTTACCATTTACGGCAGCAAGTATGAAGTCGAGAAAGCGTTGAGCAA
Source organism: uncultured Oscillibacter sp. (assembly GCA_910589315.1). Classification (GTDB taxonomy): domain Bacteria; phylum Bacillota; class Clostridia; order Oscillospirales; family Oscillospiraceae; genus Oscillibacter. The sequence goes on from CAJUTB010000056.1 coordinate 6,032, forward strand.
GTAAGGAGGACACACACATGTTTACACCATCGTTTACCATCAGCCAGGACGGCCAGGCCCTCAAGACCTTCCCCGACACGGAAAAGGAGCGGGCGGTCAGCGTAGCCAAGGCTTTCGCCGCAACCACCGAAAAGGACGTCATCATCACCGCCCACCTGGACGCCGAGACCGACCGGGACGTCGTTTTCCACCCGGACGGCACCAACGAGAAAATCTGGATCATCGACATGGGCCAGCGCATGGAGCCGGTCGTCGGCCAGGTCTACATCAACCGCGGCGGCGGTCAGTATCGCTGCATCGCCCCGGCGGCCGACGGGCCCACGTTCTACAACGCCGCAGGCGGCCGCAGCAACGCCTCCGGCGTGCTCCAGAACATCAAGAGCGGCTGGACGTTCACCGCCAAGGGCATCATCAAGTACATCGACGGGACCATCGAGTGGGACCACAGCACCGACGGCAGATTTGAGGAGGTAACGGCATGAGAAAGAAGTCCACCACCAACAGCGCCCAGCGGGCCTACATGCTCGCCAAGGCCCACCTTCAGGCGTTAAGGGAACAGGAGGCCGAAATCGAACGGGCGTACATCGTCGCCCATGGCATCCACAACGCGGACGACACGATCCCGGAGCGGGTCTATTGCATCGACGACGCGGAGACCTTCGACCGGGCCAGTGAGGAAACGGCCGCCAAAATCGAGGGCTCCGGCCTGTGGGCGGACATCCTGGCGGCGGAGGAATCCATCAAGGCCGCGGAGGACGCCATGATCGCCTACGGTCTCAGCATCGCCCCCGCGGGCATCCGGGACACGTTGGAGCGCGGCGTCAAGGAAAACTACACGATCCGGCTGAAGGTGATTGACGCGGTTTTCCGTTTGGACGTTTCCAGCGTCCGGGGGAAGGGGGTGACGGCATGAGCGCATACCCCGGAATCAGGTATTTCTTCCATGACGGGGGCATGTATATCGTCCCCCATTACACCAACGCCTCAGACCTGGCCTCGATGATAAGCCTGGCCAGAGAGGCAGCGCACCGGGACATGAAGGAGATCGGAGCGGATCACGCCGTCTATGGCGTGAAGCATTACGACCCGGAAACCGGCCTGGTTTGTGAGGCCGACATTTACGCCCCGGCCGTCCTTTTGAACGACGCAGAATTTGAGGAGCGGACAACGGCGCAGGCGAAGGAAAGCCCCGGCTGCCTGATCCTGGCGCTCCACGCCATGAAATGAGGAGGTAACGAAATGAAGAACATCAGCAAGCAGCGCAACAGCATCGCGGGGGCCCTGTTCGGCGTGGCCGTGGGCGACGCCCTGGGCGGGCCCGTGGAGTTTATGGCCCCGGAGGACATCATCCGGCGGCACGTGTGCGTTTCCGACATGATCGGCGGGGGCTGGCTCAACCTGGCCCCCGGGGAGATCACCGACGACACGCAGATGACCCTGTGCGTGGCGGAGGGCATCGTCGAGAACCCGACCGCCCCCATCGAGGCCATCGGCCGGCTGTTCATCCAGTGGGCCAGCAGCGGCCCCAAAGACATCGGGGGCGCGTGCCGGTCCAGCATCAGCAACGCCAAGAGGCTCGGCGGCGCGTTCTGCGGCACGTCCCCGACGGCAGAAATGTGGGAGCGCGCCGGGGAATTGACGCAGGCCCAGAGCGGCCGCCCCGTGGAGGGCAACGGGGCCCTCATGCGGACGGTTTACCCCGGTCTGTTTTACGCCAACCCTATCCAGGCGGAGCTTTGGGCTTGGAGGATCGGGAAAATGACCCACGCCGGCCCCCGTTCAAATGAGGCTTGCAAAATTTATTCCCGTATGGTACACTTAGCAACGGCTTCGGAAAGTCGCCCGCAGGACGCCCAGAGCGTCCGGGATTTCCTGGCGGAGCATTGCCGGGCCGTCCCGGAGTATGACGCGGCGGTCAAGGCGTCCATCGTGACCCCCGCCTCCGGCGGGTACGTGGTGGACAGTATGCGGATCGCCGTGGGCAGCATAGCGACCACCGGCTCCTTCGAGGAGGCCGTCATCGAGGCCGTGAACCTGGGAGGGGACGCCGACACCAACGGCGCCATCACCGGGGGGCTGGCCGGGGCGTGGTACGGGTACGACGCCATCCCGGAGGCGTGGATCGCAGCCCTGGCCCCGGACGTCCGGGAGACATTGGACAGGCTGGCGGACGCAGCCGTCGCCGCACGGGAGGGATAAAAATGCCATACGGCCGCCCCATGAAAGGGAAATTTCGCCGCGTCCCGGCGACGGTCCACATCCCGACAGGGGTGCTCGACATCATCGACAACCACCTGGAGGAGATCAACGAACGGGACGGCACGAAGATCACCCGGTCGGACTTCATCGTCGCGGCCATCGAGGAGCACATCAAGAGGCTCGGGCTGGGGGACGACGGAGAGGGTAACACCGGGGTAACACCTGAGTAACAATAATTTTTGCAGTCATTTTCTGACCGGGCACTCCAGGAAATGAGCGCAAGAAATGGACGCATTACAACCCCAAAACACAGGCGGACAGCCGCCGACTGTAGAGTGGGAATGAGATTTTGAAGTCCTGAACCCGTTGCAGCACAACGCTTTCCCGGTTTCATGACCCTCTTTTGATAACGATTTGATAACGCTCCCCATAGGCCGTATCATTCTGTATCC
>CAJUTB010000057.1 GCA_910589315.1 uncultured Oscillibacter sp.
TCATAATAAACCTCGGAACAGGGACCGCAGGGACCTGCGCCGTGCTCCCAGAAGTTATCTTCTTTGCCAAACCGGAAAATCCGCCCGGCAGGGATACCGATGTCCTTATTCCAGATTTCAAAGGCTTCGTCGTCGTCCAGATAGATGGAGGGATACAAACGGTCCTCCTCCAAGCCGACGACTTTGGTCAGGAACTCCCAGCAGAAGGGAATCGCCTCTTTTTTGAAGTAGTCTCCGAAAGAGAAGTTGCCCAGCATTTCAAAATAAGTGCCGTGCCGGTCGGTTTTGCCGATGTTTTCAATGTCGCCGGTGCGGATGCACTTCTGGCAGGTGCAGACCCGGTCTCTGGGAGGCTCCTCCTCCCGGGTAAACCAGGTTTTCATAGGGGCCATGCCGCTGTTGATCAGCAGCAGACTGGCGTCGCTGGCAGGCGGAATCAGGGAAAAGCTGGGGAGGCGCAGATGCCCCTTGCTCTCAAAATAGCTGAGGAACAGCTCGCGCAGTTCGTTCAGCCCGCGGTAGGGATGTGACATGGTTTCTTCCTCCTAAAAAATGATAGTGTATTATTCGATTACAATTTTGTATTCTTCGTCTTCGGCGTCCTCGTCGTCCGCCTCGCAGGGGACCGCATAAAACCGTTTGCCGATTAAAGACCGCAGGTTTTTAATGTTTTCCAGGTTGTAAGAACCAAATTCCTGATAACAGATCCGGTCGCTGGATTTGTTCAGATCATCATAGAAATCGGTGACAAAAACGGAATAGTCATCCAAAATATTTTCAAAGGGAATCTGTGTGATGTCCTGAGGGCAGCCACCCTCTTCTCCATAGCAATCTGGTTCCATCTCAAAGGTCAGGGAAGTAACAAAGAGATCCTCATAACCCTTTCCGGGAGACCGGTATGGGTTCTTTCCATAGTAAATTCCTTCCTCCACCTTTTGATAGTCTGGCCCAGCGTATTTTTCCGGGGTATAGTTTTGAAAATTCTTCACATTATCCGAATCCTTTCTGAACAAAAAACGCCCCTGACAGCGTCAGGGGCGAAGACTTGCTTCACGGTACCACCCTAATTATCCCCTCTCTATGAAGGGGCGTCTCAAGTCATCCGGTAACGGGGATGAACCGTCCCGCTCGTCGCGGGACGCTCCAAAGTGGCTGCGCCGGGGCGTAAACGAGGGGCTTTCACCGTCCCCCTCTCGCTCTGGGACCGTTTCGCGGCGCTGGCTTTTTCACGGCGTTTTTTCGTTTGAACAGTTGCTATTATAGCGTATTTACGGCGTTTGTCAACGGATATATTTTAATTTTTTTAATTTTATCAGGAAATCAACAAACTCTGAAATCCCTTCAGCATTTTTGTAGGCGAAAACTCAATAAATGTATACTGGGCAATGCCTTCTTGAAAAAAGGGATCTTCGTCCCGGATATGTTCCGCTTCCGCACGATCTGCACAATTGCACAGGATGATTCCTCCGGTACGGGGATTCTTGCGGCCGGAACAGAGAAATTTTCCCTTCGCATACCAGGTGTCCAAATAACGGATATGAGCGGGAAGGCTCCGCTCTACTTCTTCCAGAGGCTTCACATAAGTCAGATCGAATAAAAACATCTTGCATCATCCTTTATTATCTGATAAAATAAAAATGACCGCAGTCAATGACCATGGTCGTTATTATAAATTTATACTTCGTTTCTGTCAATAGAAATTTTCAGGTAGGATGTTTTTTAATGGAAAAGATTACTCGGAAAGAAAAAGCCGCCGCCACAAAGGAAAAAATTTTTTCCACAGCAGCGGAACTTATCAAGCAAAAGGGCTATGATCGTGTGACCGTTAGCGAAATCTGTTCCAATGCGGGCATCGCCAAAGGCTCTTTCTATGTGCACTACCATTCAAAAGAGGATATTATTCGAGAAAGCTATTATACGGACCTTGGAACCTATGTGAAAAACCATTATACTGCTTTTTTACAGGAAATTCCAGCAGCCAGTGGCTGTGAACGTATCTTCCGTTTTTTAAGTCTTGAGCTGGAATTTGCGGAATTTGCTGGGTATGAGCTTACCTGCCTTGCATATATGCTAAATCTTGGGACCTGTATTCCAGGGCCATCCGAGCATTTGCAGAAACGAGATTTCAGCAGGATATTGTATCAGGAAATTGTAAATTGCATGGATGAGGCGCACACAGACTTCTCTGCTGCGGATGTGTTTGCTTACTTTGAGAGTATGGTCCGAGGTATTATGGCAACTTGGTGCTTTTCAAATCATGGGTTTCATATGAAAAATACAGGAACTAAGTTTTTGGCTTATGCTGTGAGAAGTATTTTTCCGTCTTTTGTCCATACAGATTTGCAGGAAATATAGATTGCCTTTCCAGACATACTTAAAAGATGCGGAAAATTTACCATGGGAACAAATTACAGTTCGCCGACAACTGTAACAGCCGCAGCCCCAGCAGCGGAAGGAGCTCCTCTGCCGGAGCAGGCAGCGGCGGCAGAGGAATTTCCTGCGGGTCGACGGTGGTTCCGTCCAGCCGCGGCAGAACCCGCTGTACGCACAAAAGGGGTTCCGCCAGGCTGGAAAGCGTCAGGCTGTCCCGGGAGGAAAGACCATAGGTGACAACGGTCTCCGCCTGGATGCCGGATAAACGTTCCGGGCAGTCCCCGGGGGCCAGCAGCAGACGGCAGACTGGTTTTCGGTCTCCCAGGCGCAAACAGCCGGTTGGCGTCAGGGTCAGAAGGGACCAGAGATGCGCGTCCAGTTCCCCAGCCGTCCGCAGACGCTTGGAACCAAAGGGCAAAAGCCGTTCCCATCCAAAAGGACAATCATAAATTACGGCGCACATGGAAACCATCTCCCCGCCGGGAACGCACTCCCGGAAAATCGCAGGCCGGAGACACCGGCCCTGCCGGAAATTAGTTTCTGCCAACTGCGGAATTCCATGCAAAAATATCTCGTTTTTTTCGGTGGAGTATGCTATACTGAGTACCAGAGATTTTGAGGTGATCGTTTTGAATTTCTGGGGCCATTTGAAAACCGTCAGCCGCCACCGGGCTTTGGTGCGGAAATATTGCTTCCGGCTGGGGCTGTACTGGCAGGGACTGACGCATGATTTGTCCAAATATTCCCCCGTCGAGTTCTGGACGGGCGTTCAATACTTCCAGGGAGACCGCAGTCCTAACGACGCCCAGAGAAGGAAGTTCGGCTACAGCGCGGCGTGGCTTCATCACAAGGGCCGCAACCGTCATCACTTTGAATACTGGACCGACTACCAGCCCGACGGCAGCGGCGTCGGCGGCGTGGAGATGCCGGAAAAATACGTGGCGGAGATGTTCTGCGACCGTCTGGCCGCCAGCAAGGTTTACCGCGGCGCGGACTTTGAACCCGGCGACCCCTACAAATTTTTTCAGCGGGGCAAAGGGCGGCGGCTCCTTCTCCACCCTGCGACTGCCGCGCTGCTGGAAACGATGCTGGTGAAGCTCCGGGACGAAGGCGAGGACGCTGCGTTTGCGTACATCCGGCGGGAGGTTTTGAAAAAATGAACTATATTTTGCACGCAGCGGCTGGGGATGGAAAAATAAAACTTCCGGAGGATGCAGATATTCGGAAAATGCTTCTGCCGGGGGAAACGCTGCTTTGGCAGGGACAGCCGGAAGAAGGCGCGCACTGGCATTTTTCGTTTGAAACGGCCACGTTTTTGATAGTTGGTACGGTGATGCTGCTGGTTTCGGGTTCCTTTTTTACCGTGGTGGCACTTTCGGACGCGCCCATATTCTTTTTCCTGTTCAGCCTTCCATTTTTCCTGGTTGGCGTCATCTTCATCGCGTTTGTAATCCTTTTCCCCTTTTCCGAGGCCAGGCGGCTGGCAAGGTGTCGTTACGCTGTGACAGACCAGCGAATTTTATCAATGAATTCAAAAAATCTTTTTGCGTATCAAATCCAGGAGATTGCGGGCTTGAACGTAAAGATTTACCAGGATGGCCGCGGAACCATTTACACGGAACACAGATGGCGCAACAGGCGGACGATTCGTTATATTTTTGAGGAGATTCCAGACGCGGAATGTGTTTTTCAGCTGATCGAGCGGCAGCGCGCGGGCATATAAAAAAGAGATGCAGATGCATCTCTTTTTTATTATTTGATATGGGTTCCGAAAAAGCTCAGGAGTTTCAGCAGCGGTTTCCACAGGTTCGGATGATGCTGCAACAGAAACCCTTCCACCTCGCCTTGTGTCAGGCCGCCGCCCCAACGAAGAATATGTTTTCCAGCCGCGTCATAGCCCACGGCGGTCTCTCCTACGGCGGCTACGCCTACGGCAATCTTTCCGCCCAATGCCGCCACGCCTCCGGCGTACCAAAGACCAACGGCTACAGGGCCGAACGCCAAAAGTCCGATTGCCACCGGCCCCAGCGCGGCCAGTCCAAACGCCAAGGCTCCCAGCGCAAACGCTCCCACGCTGAATGCGCCGATGCTGAAAACCCCTGCGCTGAACCCGCCCAGAGCCACAACGCCCACGGCGACGTTGCCGATGGCAATGATGCCTCTGGCGGTTTTGCGGTTTCGCAGCATATGGGGATAGAAACAAAAACAGAGGGAGACCAGCGGCAGGCCCAATATTCTGGTTTTGCTCTCCCAGGTCCAGGAACGGAAAAACCGAGAGATTTCCTCTACCTGTTCCTCCAGTCTTGCCGTGGAAGAAACCGTTTCCGCTGCACGGTCCGCCGCCACTGGGGGTTCCGGTTCGTCCATTCGGTCTTTTACCAGATAATCCACGCTGACGGAGAAGATATCGGACAACGCGATTAACTTTCCAAGTTCCGGGGCCGCCGCGCCGCTCTCCCACTTGCTGACGGACTGCCGGGTAACGCCCAGCTTCTCCGCAAGCTGTTCCTGGGACATGGATTCCCTCCGCCGCAGCTCCGCCAGCTTTTCAGAAAATGTTTTCATAGAACCATCTCGCTTTCTGTTTGTTGTTCCGATGGTAGTATATCCAACCCCAAAAAGCAAGAACGCAGCAGGTGGAACTTTGTCAACCAGTGGTTGCAGCCCTTGCGGCGCAGTGGATGTGCGTTTTGCATGAAGACGGAAAAGACCGGCGCGCCGTTTTGCGGCAGCGCGCCGGTTTGGGATGTCAGGCTTTAACCGTGCCGTCGGCGTTGAACAGCGGCAGCGGGGCCAGGAACTGGATGTCCGCCCGCGTCTGGGCGTCGCCCTCCGCCAGAACGGCAATTTTTCCGGCAACCGTCCCGCCCGCCAGCTTTACCAGAGATTCCATCGCCAGGAGAGAACCGCCGGTGGAAATCACGTCGTCGATTATCAAAATCCGCTTCCCGCGAATCAAATCCGCATCGTCTCGGCCTAAGTACAAACGCTGGGTTCCGGCGGTGGTGATGGACTGGTCTTCCACATGAATCGGGTCGGGCATATACGCTTTCGGCCCCTTCCGGGCGATGAAATACTTGGATGCGCCGGACTGCCGGGCCATCTCGTGAATCAGGGGAATGCTCTTGGCTTCGGCGGTAAGAAGGTAATCGTAATCCTCCGCAGGAACCAGTTTCAGCAGTTCCCGGGCACAGGCGACGGTCAGCTCTGCGTCGCCAAAGCAGATAAACGCGCCAATGTACAAATTGTCTGTGACTTTGCAGATCGGAAGTTCCCGCCGCAAGCCAGCTACTTGAATGGGATAAGTCATGTGTGTTTCCTCCCTAAAAATTGCCCTCCGGGCAAAATATTTCACACTTATTATAACGCCTTACAGAAAAATGTCAACGACCTGTCAGGTTCCCCCGCCTTCTGACTCTGCGCAGTGCGTAAGTTTTTCTTTCTCGGCCTGAAAAAGAACCGCCAATTCCGGAGCGTTGCAGGTTTCACAAAGGGCAATTTCAGATTCCAGAACCTCCAGCATTTTTGATTTGCCGATAAAATCAACGAACCGGTCGCCAGCCTGTATCCCCTCAATCACATGAAGCTCGCAGAAATATTGGCCGTCTGCTGTTTCATACCAGATTTGTGTTTCCGCCGGTCCGAAACACAGATGCTTGACGATGGCGCGGTTTCCCTGGCTGTCAAATTTCCTGTCCGGTTCGTCGTGCAGCCATGCGCCCGCCCAAACTCCCATGCTTTTTCACCCCTTGGTCTGCTGAAAAAGTTTCAACGGCTGTCCGCGATGGATGTATAGTCTTGCCGTTTCGCTCGTTCTGTCCTCCTGCACCATGCAGAAAAACTCCCAGCCGTACCGCTCATAAAATGAGATGTGGTCTGTTACAAGATACAAGGTATCAACGCCCTGTCTCTCCATATCGGCGCACGCAAAGCGCAGCAAGGCTCCTGCAAGGCCCTGACAGCGTTTGTCTTCTTCGACGTAGACGGCGCAGACATTCGGCGTAAGATCCTTGCGGTTGTGAAAGTCGTTTTCAATCACGCCCAATCCGCCGGTGATCCGCCCTTCCTCTACGGCCGTATACCACTGCGGAACGGGGGCCTTTTGGACGAGACAGGCTTCCATGCTTTCCAGATAGGCTTCCAGCGGAATTCTCCATTTTTCGTGGAACCATTGCGCCGTTTCCACTTTTCTTTCCGGGTGATCCGCCAGCCGCATGATTTCGTATTTCACTGCAATTCCGCTTCCGTTTGCCGTCAGGCCCGTTTGGCCAGCTGTTCGCTGTATTGGCCGCGAAATGCCGCAAACGTCCCCTCGTCCAGCGACTGCCGGATGCGGGCCGTGAGCTCATTGTAGAAATACAGGTTGTGCAGCACCGCAAGACGCAGCGCCAGCACCTCGTCCGCTTTGAACAGATGCCGCAGGTAAGCCCTGGAATAATTGCGGCACAGCGGACAGCCACAGCTTTCGCTGACGGGCCGGGAGTCGGCGGCGTATTTCTCATTCAGAATGTTTACGGTTCCTTCCCAAGTGAATAACTTCCCATGCCGCCCGTTGCGGGAGGGCATGACGCAGTCAAAAAAGTCTACCCCGCGGGCAACGGCCTCAATGATGTTGCTGGGGGTGCCTACGCCCATGAGATACCGGGGTTTCTCCCTCGGCATATGCGGTTCCACAGCGTCAATGATGTCATACATAACCTGCGTCGGCTCGCCGACGGCTAAACCGCCGATGGCGTAGCCGTCGCAGTCCAGCTTTGCAATTTCATCCATGTGCCATGCCCGCAGGTCGGGGAAGGTCGCTCCCTGGTTGATGCCGAACAGCAATTGTCCAGGGTTCAGGGTGTCCGGCAGGGCGTTCAGACGGTCATGCTCTGTTTTGCATCTTGCCAGCCAGCGTAAGGTACGCTCGCAGGAGGCTTTTGCATATTCATACGCGGCTGGATTTTCAACGCATTCGTCAAAGGCCATGGCAATGTCGCTGCCGAGGTTTGATTGAATCTGCATGGATTCTTCCGGCCCCATAAAAATTTTCCGGCCGTCGATGTGGGAGGAAAAGTAAACCCCTTCCTCTTTGATGCGCCGCAGAGACGCCAGGGAAAACACCTGAAACCCGCCGGAGTCCGTCAGAATCGGGCCGTTCCAGTTCATGAACGCGTGAAGCCCGCCAAGCTGCCGGACCAGATGGTCGCCGGGCCGGAGGTGCAGGTGGTACGTGTTGCTTAATTCAATCTGACAGCCCACTTCCCGCAGGTCCTGGGCCGACACGCCGCCCTTGATGGCCGCCTGAGTGCCGACGTTCATAAAGACCGGCGTTTGCACAACGCCGCCATGGGCGCAGGTGAATTCGCCGCGGCGGGCGCGGCCTTCTGTTTTCAGCAGGTGGAACATATTGTCTCTCCAATCTATTATGACAGGCCGTTAAAAAACGGCGCAGCTCTGTTTTGAGTTCCGGCGTCAGGTCCTTTTTTGGGATGCCAGCTTCTGCGCCTGCCAAGGCTGTAAGCTGATGGAAGCAGGCGGTTTTATCAACCTGCAGCCGAATTTGAAGGAACGCTTTGCGGACTCCTGCAAGGGAAAGCATATCCATTTCCAGTTATAGCAGTATAGGCTTCGATCATACTGACGTCATTGCTTGCCACAGGATTTTTCTCCCAATTCGCTTTTTTGTTCCTAACGCCTTGATTCTAGACTTTAGTGTATAATAATTCATTCATCCGAATTATACAGATTATGCTTCAACTCTGTGCGCAGTAATTATTGTATAGCTATATGCGTTCACAGTTATTTTGTAGTGACCTGTGAAAATATACCAGTTCTTTCCGATCCTTTCAATTTTAGCATTTTTGTCCAGAATCTGCACCCCGCTCCATTGGACAACATCGTCTGTTTCAATTTGGCAGTTCCTTTTTATCCGCTCTACACCCATTTCTGTTGTATGAAGTTTATCAATGTTTTTAATTAAATCATTCATTCTTATACCAGCCTATGCATATTTACCCATTGTGATTCACCGGGAACACGAAGTCGAATTGGGACAGATTTTTCTGCTTTTCAGACACACAAAGTTTCAAAATATCCCATACATTTTTCCGGTTATCCTCTCCAGTTTAAGTATGTCTGCCTCCGCACAAATGATGTTCGGGAATTCGGTCAGTTGCATAACGATCTCCCTTTAAGAAAGAAACATGGCGTCCCCCATGCTTCCGGGAAGCAGGATGACGAAATCGTAACTCTAC
>CAJUTB010000058.1 GCA_910589315.1 uncultured Oscillibacter sp.
AACACCAATACTTCCGCGCTGGCAAAGAACCTGGAAAAGCTGTCTTCCGGCTATAAGATCAACCGCGCAGGCGACGACGCCGCCGGTCTGGCAATTTCCGAGAAGATGCGCGCGCAGATCACCGGCCTGAACGCCGCTCAGAAGAACGTTAAGGACGGCATCTCTCTCGTAAAGACCGCAGAAGGCGCGATGCAGGAAATCCAGGATATGCTCAACCGTATGGACTACCTGGCCACCCAGTCCGCCAACGGCACGTATGACAATCCCGTTGACCGTCTGAACCTGAACAAGGAAATGGAAGCCCTCAAAACGGAAATCAACCGTATTGCGGACTCTGCCAACTTCAACGGTATCAACCTGCTGGACGGCTCCCTGGCCGATACGTCTGTTTCGAGTAAAGACGTGACCAACCTTACCGTTGGAACGGGCAGCAGCGTCTGCTCCCTGGCTCAGCTGCACAAGACCGTTAAGGCCGAGCAGAAGCCCTCTTTCCAGATCGACCTGAAGCAGGCGGTCCACGGCGCGATTGCAAGCGCGAGCATTGCGGCGGGCGGTACCTTTGCGATTAAGGTGAGCGTTGGCAGCGCATCCTTTACCATCTCCATGAAGGTAAAGAACGCGGTTGCTGCGAGCGGTGTTATCAATGCGAACAATGTCGACTTTGCATCTGCCACCATTACCAACGGTGTAACAAACGGCGTGGCAAGCCTTACCAGCGGCAACAGCTCGTCTGCATTCAAGGTTGAACTTGATAAGGGCGTCATGAAGTTCTCTCTGTCCTCCACTGCGGCGATCAAGGACTTCGACTCCAATATGGAAGTTACCATTACCGGCTCTGCCGTGACCTTTGGCACGCGGGTTTCCTACAACTGCATGACGCAGAATGTGGTAAACGGCGTCAAGGCGCAGGCGGACCAGCTGGCGCATGGTCATATTAACCTGACCGCTGATGTAGTGAATCAGCTGGTTAACGGCGCTGAGCTGAAGATTGGAGATCAGTATATCTCCTTTGATAAGGAAAGCACCGGCGTGGATGGCCAGAAGATCGGCATTAAGGACCTGCTGACGGACGGCAAGTTTGTGACGGAAGGCAGCGACGGCGCGAAGAACATCGCCGAGCTGGCCCGCCGCATCAGCGTGGCGGCTGCGGACAACAAGGCGTTTACCGTCGGTGTCGGCAGTTCTGGCGCGAGCATCGCCCTGCAGGAGAAGTTTGACTACCGCAAGGAGGGTGACGAATCCACCTATATCGACACGCAGGATCAGTTCAACGCACACGTTGGCATTGCTGTTGGCAAAGAGACTGGCACGAAGAAGGGCCTGACCCTGCAAATCGGCGATACCAGCGATGATTTCAACCGTCTGACGGTCAGCGTTGGCGATATGCACGTGAACAAGATGGGCGTTGTGGACGAGACGACCGGCCAGGTGTCCGGCAAGACGATTGCGGACATCAACATCAAGACGCCCGAGGCCGCGAAAGAGGCCATCGACATCATCAAGGGCGCGATCAACTACGTGTCCGGCGTGCGCGGCGACCTGGGCGCAGTCCAGAACCGTCTGGAGCACACGGCGAACAACCTGTCCGTGATGGCGGAGAACATCCAGGACGCCGAGTCCACCATCCGCGACACCGACATCGCCGAGGAAATGATGAGCTACACGAAGAACAACATCCTTGTGCAGTCCGCACAGGCGATGCTGGCGCAGGCGAATGCAGTGCCTCAGGGCGTCCTGCAGCTGCTGGGCTAATTTCCAGACAGTACCGCAAAGGCGCAATCAACGTAACAGCAATGAGAGGGGCGGGCCTCGGCCCGCCCCCTTTTTTATGCGGAAAGGACGCCCATGAAACCGATTGAAATCGCACGGAAATTGGCCGCCATGGGCGGCACAGAGGACGCCGTCAAGGCGTATCAAATCGTAATCGCACAGGGAGGGGAACCCGGCGAGCTGCTGGAAGCGGCGGCATATAACCTGCAATACGGCGGGGATTATCAGATTTCCTATACGGTGTTTACCAAGCTGTTCAACGAGGGCCACTTCCGGGAGGACATTCTGCCCCTGATGATCAAAGTCTTCTACGAACCAAACATCAAGCTGCTGCAAGGGCGATACGAGCGCAATTGCAAACTGCTGAAAAAATATCCATACATCTTTCGGAAGGACTTCCTTCCGTTTGAGGACCTGCCCTTCTGCTTCTTCCCCTACGACGATCAAAACGGCTACGTGCCGTTCTATCCGGAGGAGGAGCGGTTTGGGAACTATATCAACTTCAAAAATCCCGTCGTCAGCCGGAACTTTTTCAAGGATTTGGAAAAGCCCATTCTGGCCCATGACGTTTACAGCCAGTATGAACTGGAATATTTACAGGATAATGTGCGGAAAAGCGAGGATATTGGCCGGGAAAACCACATATACCTCCACTATTCCGACTGGAAAACCTTCTGCACGCATTTGCAGTGCCTGAACCTGAAACCGCTGCTGGAAGACGAAAAATTCGTGTTTCTGCTGGAAGACGAGGCGGAGCAGTACCCCATTGATTTCCGGGCGCGGTTCGGGATAGATTACAGTCAGTATTCATTGCAGCCGGTACGGCTGCGGGAAATCAACCGCTTGATCTGGCACACCCAGCTGTCCACCCACAACGGCGGCGACTTTTTCAACGAAATCTTCGACTCACATCCGAATCTGCTGGTTATGCCGTCCATCATGATGTCCAACGCGAAGGAAATTGTGGACAATCTGCGGGAGGGCTTTGAAAACGCCCAGACATTGAAGCAGGCGATGGAAAGCTATGCGTCGTGGAACAATCCGCGGGTGGTGGAGGAGCTGTATCGGATGAAAGGCCGTACAGATAAAGACTTTTTGGTGGCGTTTTACCTGCAAAGCGAGACGGCGACTGCGGGCCTGGACCCGGCGTCTCGGATTGCGCCGGCGGTGTTTTTCCAGCCCCACTTCTCCAACATCGTGTATTCGCTGTCCGTGGAAGAAAAGAGCGGGAAGACGGTTTTACATGCAGGAACCTACGAAGAAATCCGGAAATCAGCCATTTTCCGCCATTTCAAATATATTAAGACCTTCACACCCATGCGCCGGTTTACTACCAGCCACGGCGCGACGGTGAAGTTTATGTATTGGAGCGCAACAAACGCGAACGACAGCGAAAACGCGGACAGCACAACAGTGGTGAGTGACGCAATTTCGGAGCGTATCTTCAACCGCAGCTTCCTGATCGACCCGGACGACCGGCTGTACAAGGACAGCATTCTGGTTCGTTTCGAGGATGGCAAGCTGAATCCAAAAGCGGTGTTCACGGCTCTTGCGGCGTTTCTGGATTTGCCATATACAGAGAGTATGACCTACTGTTCGGAGAATGGGAAACTGGACCCGCACCCGGAGACGAAGGGCTTCGACCTTGCGCCGGTTTATAAGACGTATGACGAATATATTAACGATTCGGAACGGTATTTTATCGAGTATTTCCTGCGGGATGCGTACGAATATTATGGATATGATTTCCAGTATTACGACGGCGCGCCGGTGGATGAGGAGAAGATCCGGGAGCTGATTGCAGGCTTTACAACGGTAAACCATTTCATCCGCGAGACGTGGATGAAAGTGTTTGAAAAGGCGAAGGTGTCGGTGAACGGGGAACGCGTCAACGAGGAGACAGAACACAGCATTCAGCTTCAGATGCTGGATGAACAAATGGAAAAATTCGATATAAACCGCTTATCCAACGCAAAAATTCTGATGCGCGGCCTGCGGTTTGTGAACAAGCGGAGTCAGCCCCTGCGGATGATGAAGAAGCTGGAGCTGGACTCGTCGCTGCTGGAACAGCCGCTGTACCATTAAATGGAAGGATAACAAAGAATGAGCGAAAAAGGAACGGTCTATTTCTTCACCGGCCTGGCTGGAGCGGGAAAGACGACGATTGGCGGGCTGTTTTATCAGCGGCTGAGGGAGAAACGGCCGGATGCGGTATTGATTGACGGCGACCAGGCCCGCACACAGGCGGGACACAGCACGTCGGATGGAAAAGTGTTGCTGGAAGACCGGTATACGACGGAGGCGCGGAAAGCGGGGGCATGGGGAACGTTCCAGGGCTGCCGCAGCATGGCGGAGCAGGGAAAGGACGTTGTGGTATGCAGCATCTCCATGTATACGGAAGTTCGCGCCTGGAACCGTGAAAACATTGAAAACTACCGGGAAATCTACCTGAAGGTGACGCCGGAGACGCTGTATAAGCGGGACCAGAAGAAGCTGTATTCGACGAAAGCGAAGAATGTAGTAGGCGTGGACCTGCCGTGGGACGAGCCGGGACATTCCAATATTGTAATTCAAAATGACGGGCATGAATCGCCGGAGGAAATCGTTGACCGGCTGTTTCATTTTTTTGAGTTGGAGTAGGAGGCGGGGATGAGCTGCAAAGCGGATTTGCATACGCACAGCACAGCGTCCGACGGACAATACGCCCCGGCAGAACTGGCGAAACTGGTGAAGAAGCGCGGGGCAGAGACGTGGGCGTTGACGGACCATGACAGCGTGGATGGCGTGGAGGAAGCGAAAGCGGCTGGCAGGGCATTGGGCCTGCGCGTAATCCAGGGCGTGGAGCTGAGCGCAGACGACTATTTGAATCTCCATATTCTGGGTTACGGATTTTCCGCGCCAACGATGCAAAGCTGGCTGGATAGCTTGAAAAGCGGACGAAATGACCGCAAGTACCGTATCCGGGATTTTCTGCGGTCGAAGGGCCTGGAAATCCCGCTGGACGAGGTGGATGCGGAGGCCGCAGGCGGCTCGATAGGCCGCCCGCATTTTGCGATGGTAATGTTGAAGCACGGGATGGTGGCCACGCGCAAAGAGGCGTTTGACCGGTACTTGGACACGCCGGAGTTCCAGAAGATTGAAAAGGGCACGAAGCCCAGCGCACAGGAATGTGTGGAGCGGATTAAAGCGGCAGGCGGGAAAGTTTCGCTGGCGCATCCCTATCAGATTGTTCTGGAAAAAGAGAGCTTGGAGGATTTAACCCAGCGTTTGACTGGTTATGGATTGGACGCTGTCGAGTGTTATTATCCGCAGCATACGCCGGAGCAGACGGCGGAATATCTGCGTTTGGCGGAGAAATACGGTCTGCATATCACGGGCGGCAGCGATTTCCACGGCGAGAAAAACAAGCCCAATAACCCCCTCGCGGCCTGGGATTTGGACCTGGAGTGGCTTTTCGAATGAGGAGAAAACACTATGCAGTTTGAGTTAATGGCGTCGATGATGTGCGCGAACTATGGGAACCTGGAAGAAGAAGTGCGGGATTTGGAAGCTGGCGGCATCGACTCATTCCATATCGACATCATGGACGGACGGTTTGTAGCGAATTTTGCGATGTCGCTGAACGATATGCGGTACATAGCGCAAACCACCTCGAAGCCGTTGGATGTCCATTTGATGATTGAGCATCCCAATAACCGGATAGGACTGTTTTTGAAGAACCTGCGCCCGGGCGATACCGTGTACATTCACCCGGAAGCGGAATATCATCCTTCAACAACGCTTCAGGCGATCATCGACGCGGGAATGATTCCTGGCATTGCCATCAATCCCGGTACATCCGTGGAGACGATCACGGAAATGCTTCGGATTGTGAAAAAGGTACTGGTGATGTCAGTCAATCCCGGCAATGCGGGCCAGATGTTTCTTCCGTATGTTGGGAAAAAGATCACGCGTCTGCTGGCAATCAAAGAGGACATGGATTTTGAAATCTACTGGGACGGGGCGTGCAGTGCGGATAAGATTCTGGAATACGCGCCGAAGGGTGTGAGCGGATTCGTGCTGGGCACATCGCTGCTGTTTGGCCGCGGGCGGCCCTATGGAGAGATTTTGCAGGACATTCGGGAGCTGAAATTCTGATGAATATTGCGCTGGCGCTGTCGGGCGGGAGCGGAACGCGTCTGGGTTCAGAGCTTCCCAAACAGTATTGGACAATTGCGGAGAAACCGGTGATTGTGCATACATTGGAGCAGTTTGAGCGGTTTGAGTCGGTGGAAGGCGTAATTTGCGTGGCGGCGCAGGAGTGGAGCGAGCAGATCTGGGATTGGAAAAAGGCGTATGGTCTTTCCAAACTCTGGGAGATTGCGCCGGCCGGCGCAGACCGTCAGCAGTCGATTCGAAACGGGCTTCTGGCGGCGAAAGGGTTCGTGCAGGGAGAAGACGCAGGCGTGATTGTGCAGGATGCGGCGCGGCCTTTAACTTCGCAGGACCTTCTGAGAAGGCTGACAGATGGTCTGAAAGAAGCGGAAGCAGTGATGCCGGTTTTGCCGGTAACGGACACGACGTACACCAGCCGGGACGGGCAATGGGTGGACGGACTGCTGGACCGGCGTACGCTTTTTGCGGGACAGGCGCCGGAGGCGTTCCGCTATCGGCCCTACTTAAAGCTCTATGAGGAAACGCCGGATGAGATTCTGCGTTCCATGAGCGGGAGCTGCCAGCTGCCGTACAGCAGGGGCTGGAAGGTGAAGATGGTGCCGGGCGACCCGGAAAATATCAAGATTACATATGCTGCGGATTTGAAAGCGTGCGAGAGGAAACTGTTGGAAAGGGAGGGAGCGGTTTGAAGGCTTATGTTCTGCATGGAATAGGAGATTTGCGGCATGAGGACTGCGCCCTTCCGGAGATTCGTCCCGGCTGGGCGTTGGTGAAGGTTACGGCGGCTGGCATTTGCAGCTCGGACATTCCCCGAATTTTCGAGAAGGGGACGTATCATTTTCCGACCATTCCGGGCCATGAGTTCAGCGGGAGAGTGGAAAAAGTTGCAAATGCTGAAGATGGAAAATGGCTGAATAAACGCGTGGGGATTTTTCCGTTGATTCCCTGCAAAAAGTGCGTGTCTTGCGAAAAGGGGCAGTATGAAACCTGTTCGAATTACGATTATATCGGTTCCCGGCGGGACGGCGGATTTGCGGAATATGTGGCGGTTCCGGTGTGGAATTTGATCGAGTTACCGGAGACGGTAAGCGACATTCAGGGCGCGCTTCTGGAACCGGCAGCGGTGGCGTTGCACGCGGTGAAACGGGCGCAGATTTGCCGAAACGCAAGTGTGTGTATAGTTGGCACAGGCGCGATTGGCCTGCTGGCGGGTCAGTGGGCCAAGATACTGGGCGCAGGACGTGTAGTAATCAAGGGCCGCAGGGAAGCGAAGCGGCAGATTGTTCAGCGGTGCGGGCTGGAATATGCAGCAAATTTCCGCGCTGGTGAAGAATTTGACTGTGTGATTGAGGCGGTAGGCTCGGCTAAGGCTTTGGAAGAAAGCCTGATCCTCACCGCCCCGGGCGGCAGGCTTGTCCTTATGGGCAACCCCGACGGCCCCCGCACCCTTTCCCAAGACCTCTATTGGCGCATTCTCCGCAAACAGCTCACGCTGATTGGAACCTGGAACTCCTCCTATGGCAACGCGGACAGCGACTGGTCCGACGCCCTGCGGGCGATGGCGGACGGCAGGCTGCAAACCGATGCCTTTGTTACGCATATCTTGAGAGATACGGAACTCATCGACGGCCTTGCCCTTATGCGGGACCAT
>CAJUTB010000059.1 GCA_910589315.1 uncultured Oscillibacter sp.
TCTGACAGCAAAATCCGGCCATGGTCTTTTCTTTGTTTATGGCGCGGCAAATTTTGAGCGGCATCACCATGCTTTTCCGCAGTGGACTATCTAGGTTTTGTTTGAAAAATAAAACTTGCACAAAAGCAACAAGAGCAGTAAAATGAGGTTATGGATAAATATGAAAACTATGATCTGACAGATGAACAATGGGAGCGAATTGAGCCACTGCTGCCGCCAGAATATACGGGGAAGAAAGGACGTCCCCGGAAAGACAACCGGACGATGCTAAACGGTATGCTGTGGATGAATCACAGTGGTGCGCAATGGAGACAACTTCCAGAGCGCTACGGCCCTTGGCAAAGCGTTTATGCCCGATTCGCTAAGTGGCGGAAGGATGGCGTCTAGGAGAACATCTTTGCAGAACTGAGTCAGGATGTGGATACTGAGAATCTTAGTATTGATTCGACTTGTGTGAAAGTCCATGAAAGCTCCAATGGTGGGAAAAAAGCGAAAAATAAGGCAGTCGGGCGGACAAAAGGCGGCCTGAATACGAAAATCCATGCCATTGTAGATGGGCTGGGGAATCCGGTTGCTTTTTTGCTCTCTCCTGGCAATGACAACGATTCGACTCACGCCATCGAACTCATGGAGAAGACAGATATTGCCGGTGGCAACTTGCTCGGGGATAAGGCCTATGGCACGAAGGATATTCTTGCGTATATCCAGAAACACGGGGCGACTGTCGTAATTCCTCCCAAAAGTAATACGAAAGAGCCATGGCCAGTGGATTATTTCCTGTACAAGGAGCGGCACCTTGTTGAATGTTTCTTTCAGAAAATCAAATGGTTTCGTAGGGTTGCCACCAGGTACGATAAGCTCGACGTGTCTTTTCTTGCTTTTGTTTATATGGCTGCTATCATGATTTGGTTACTTTGACCATTTTTCCCTATTTTTCAAACAAGCCCTAAAAGATAGCCGAGATTTTTATGTCCATGCCTGTGGTGTGGTGAAGCTTCCAGATCTGTGACCCATAGCGTGACCCAAAACAGGAAATCGCTCTATGGAATCAGTGCGTGGGGTGGTTCGAAGGGCTGTCAATATTCTGAGCAAACAGCATCAAATGGGGCCAAAAGCACTTGCCGTAAACCCTCAGACAAGCTACGGACCAGAAAGCCGGGGGTTCGAATCCCTCAGGACGTACCAAAGCCACGGAAATTCGTTGAATTTCCGTGGCTTTGTTTATACGTTTGCGTGCTTTGTACGCCGGCGCATTCAGACCAGCGCAGAAAATTGGGATGGACTTTCTTTGCCGCTCATGTTACAATAAAATCAAATGTATGCCAATAATGGACCGCCTTGCCGGAATCGTTTCATCCACCCTAAAATGACGGATATCTTTTCAACTCAGGAGCTACATATGGTAAATCTGAAAAAACAAATTCTGCGCGAGATGGGTGCGCTTTTCCGTTGCTTTGAGGGCATCAGCAACATCGAATTTCGGGAATACGGTCTGGCCAAAAACCAGTATACCTACCTGGTCCGTATCTGCGAGAACCCTGGGACAATTTTGGAGCGCATTTGTGAGGAGACCATGACCGACCGTTCCACAGCCTCCCGTTCAGTGGAAAAACTGTGTGCCGCCGGATTTGCCTATAAAAAGAAACATTTGGACAACCGAAAAAACCAGGCGCTCTATCCCACAGAAAAGGGTCTCCAAATTTATGAGATTTTGAAAAACGAGGAGGAATATTCCGACCGGACGGCACTGGCAGATTTCAGCGAAGCGGAACTGAAACAGTTCTACGGATACTTAAAGCGGATGCGTATGAACGTAACGCCGGATTGGAAAACTGTGAAAAAAGGCGGAATCCGAAATTATCCGCGCTACGCTTTGAACGAACTTCCCGTTCGAAAAAGTCAGGAAGATTCACCGCAGCAAACGGTATAAGGAACCTGGACAGCGGGCATTTCATTTCTCTTTATCCAAAACGGTTCACAAGAATCGTTTTGGTTTTCTTTTTATTGTAATTCGGAAAAAGAAACAAGAAAAAACTTGCATTTGCAAAATTTTTGTGGTATAATGTAGAAAAATAAGTGTAAATGCAAGTATTTTGCATCTGACTGTTTGCCGCATACCATGAACACACCTTATTGGCAGTCCGACAGCCGGGTGACATCCTGTGATCTGTGATCTGCGGATCAAGTTTATAGAGGGAGGAATGAACATGAAGGAACTGCTGGCAAAGGCGAAGGCAATCGAATCTCAGATTGCCGCCGACCGCCGGTATCTGCACCAGATTCCCGAATTCGGAGTCTCCACACCGCAAACGGCAGCCTATGTGGCGCAGCGTCTTACGGAAATGGGGATCGCAAATCACCCCTGCGGCATCCACAAACCAGAAGACCGTCAGGTAGCCGTTTTGTCGGGTTCGCCGGATACGCCCCATTCTACTGGCGTCGTGGGACTGATTGGCAAATCCGGCCCCTGCTTCCTGCTTCGGGCGGATATGGACGGCCTGCCCCTGACCGAAGAAACCGGTTTGCCCTATGCGTCTCAAAACGGCTGTATGCACGCCTGTGGGCATGACGCCCACGCGGCTATGCTGCTGGGCGCGGCACAGCTTTTGAAAGACATGGAGGACCAGCTGCCCGGCCAGATAAAGCTGATGTTTCAGCCAGGCGAGGAGATGGGGTATGGTTCTCGGACTATGGTGGAAGACGGCCTTCTGGAAAATCCCAAGGTGGAGGCCGCCATGGCGCTGCACGTCTGGTCCGAGACGGAAGCGGGAAAGCTGCGCTACTGCCCGACGGTAACTTCCGGTTCCATGGTAACGTTCTATATTTTAATTCAGGGCAAAGGCGGCCATTCGTCGGAACCACAGAAAACCATCGACCCCTTGATGATCGCAAACGAGTTAAGCGCCGCACTGAACCTGATCATTCCCAGAGAGGTAGACCCTGACCGGTTTGCAACCCTGACCGTCGGAGTTATCCGCAGCGGCACCGCCTCCAACATCATCCCGGACACGGCGGAAATGGCCGTTTCCATCCGCACCCTGACACCGGAAATTTACGAACACCTGCTCAAGCGTGTACCAGAGGTCGTGGAGGGCTATGTCAAGGCATGGCGGGGCGATTACAAGCTCTACGTGCATAAAACCCCCGGCACCGTCTGCGACGCAGCCCTTTCCGAAGAGCTGAAGGATTACGCAGGAGAAATTTTAGGAACGGAAAATGTGACGGTCTCCCCGCCCATGAAGGGTGCGGAGGATTTCGGCTGGGTTTCCCGCTGTGTCCCTGGATTCTTCGGCTTCCTGGGCGCAGGAGGTCCGAGAAATTACCCCATGCACAATCCCCGCATGACCATCGACGAAACGGCTCTGCCCCTCGGCGCGGCGGTTCTGGCAAACTGTGCGGTGGAGTGGCTGGCGGCCCACAAACAGCAGGCAGTATTGGACGTTTGAACGCAAGGAGGAACCATTTATGAGTGAGAAACACACACCCAAGAAAAAGGGATTCCGAATGCCCCATATGTACCTGGTCATTGCAATTCTGATGCTGTTTGTCAGCATCCTCACCTACATTGTTCCCGCAGGCACTTACGTGCGGGACGCCAGCGGCGCGGTGGACCCCGGCAGCTTTTCCTACATAAGCCGGACGCCGGTGGGCCTGCTGCGCTTCTTCACCTCCATTCATCAGGGCTTTGTGGAGAGCGGAAATATTATCGGCACGGTTTTGATCTGCACCGGCTGTATTGAAATTCTAAGCGCCACCGGCACGTTTTCCGCCGGAATTCAAAGTCTGATCCGCAAGGCCAAGGGTAAAAACATCGTCATCGTCGTTTTGTTTTTCACCATTTTTACGGCTATGGGCGTGATTGGCTATTTGGACGGCCTGTATCCGTTCTATGCGATTCTCATTTCCATTTTCATGATGCTGGGTTATGACCGGATGGTTGGAACGGCCATCATCATGCTGTCCACTGCGGTAGGCTTTACCAGTGGTTTGGTGAATCCGTACACAACAGGAATCAGTCAGACGTTGGTAGGACTGCCCATGTATTCAGGAATTGGATTCCGGGCGGTGGGCCTTGTGGTGTTCTATCTGATTGCACTGGCATTTCTGGTTCGCTATTGCCGGATGATTGAAAAGGACCCCTCCAAGAGCGTAATGGGCGCCAATTACCGCGCAGAGCAGGTCGCACCGCTGAAAATGGAGGAGGGCCTGGAATTCAACGGAAAACGGATTGCCGTTCTTGTGGCATTCCTTCTGTGCATCATTGGCTCCGTGATCGGCGCATTGAAGCTGAGCTGGGGCATGGCAGAAATTGCCGCGCTGTACTTCCCTGTGGTGATTCTGGCGGTGGTTTTGTTCAAGATGAATCCCAACGAGGCGTGTTCTCATTTCGTCGTTGGTATGCAGAGCGTCGTCGGCACCACCATTGTCATCGGTCTGTCCCGTGCGGTGTCTATCCTGCTGACCTCCGGCAATATCATTGACACGTTTATCAAGGTGATGTCGGACACGCTGGGCGGCGCCAGCAAGGCGGTTACGCTGCTGGTGATCTATTTGTTTGTTACCTTCTTTAACTTCTTTGTGGCTTCCGGTTCCGGCAAGGCCATGATGATGATGCCGATCATGCGTCCGCTGGGCGAGATTTTGGGCATCAATCAACAGGTAATGGTATTGACCTATCAATATGGCGACGGTTTGACCAATACGCTTTGGCCGGGCAGTGCAGTGACCCAGTTGTCCTTGTGCGGCATGGACTATGGCAAATGGTTCAAATTTGCCTGGAAGGTTTATGCCGCGCTGCTGGCCGCAGCGTTCATTCTGATTGTAATTGCGGACAAGATCAGCTATGGTCCCTTCTGATGCGCTTTGAGCCGGTACGGCCCCATTGACAAAAAGCAGGAATCCCTGAAACCATTACTGTTTCAGGGCCTCCTTTTCTGTAAAGAGCTATTGCTGCCTACATCTCAAACCAGCAGATGCCGCCTGGCGGCAGTTCCAGGGGGAACGCGGAACCATCGCCCCGGTAAACCGTTGTGCTTTGGGGCGCGTAGGTATTGTTGGCGACGCAGAACCGCCCGCTTTCCACATACGCATGAACCTCTGTCCCGCTGTTGGACGAGAACCACTTTGTAAGGTCCTTTTCGCCATGGGCCGCCCACAGGACTGCACGGTGAAGAAGCCGGCAGTTTTCAAAGGAATAAGGCAGTCCTGAAAGATACACGCCCCGGCCAGAGCCAAACGCATTCGCCGCCAGCTGGACCTCTTTGTCCCGCTGAACCAGCACCTCGGCTCCCTCCAAGGCATAAACGCCCTTCTGCCCCTCGCCAAAATCCACCGCAGACGCGGCGTCCGCCAAAATGAAATGTTCCGGATGTTCCTCCCAGTTGTATTTGTCATAGCCTAAAGTAAAGCCGGTTTCCTTTTCGGTTCCCAGCACCTGCGCCATTTGGAAATACCGTCCCTGATAGAGATGTCCCGACGGCTCGCCGACGCCGATGAAGCCGCCTCCGTTCCAAACAAAACGCTTTACGGCGGAGGAGATGTCCGGGTCCTCCCAAACGGCCCCGCCAGTGTGGGCCGTGTCGCCGCCGCCGATGTTCAACAGAACATCCACGCCGTCCAACGCCTGCGGATTGGCTTTCAGGTCGTCGAAGCTCAAAAACCGCACGTCAAACGGTGCGCCCGAGAGAGCCTCGATCACTCCGGCATAAGAATAATTCTGCTTTTGATACAGCGCATGGTGTACCATGTGACAGCCCCAGGACCGGGCCAGGCCCCAGCTGTTCAGCACCGCTACGGTCTTGGCGCAGTAGGGCTTTGCGCCTGCAATGTGGCTATACAGCTCCCGGAACTCGTTGCAGACCGATTCCACATACTCGATAAACTCCGGGAAATCACAGGCCAGCTTCAGGTACCCGCCGTAGCCGATGCGGTCAATGGGCTTGCGCAGAATGGCCCGCCGGGCCGTAATCCAATTCTCCCGGGCCTCTTTCACCGGGTCCCCGCCTTCGTGGAAGGTATCGGGGAAGAAATACGGCAGAAAACGTCCTTCTGTGTACTTTACGCCGGGAATGTCGGCGATCAGGCGCAGAGTGGACCCATTGCCCACGCTTCCAACCACGGCGTCCAGGCCGATAGACTGGAATTCCTCCAAATAGGGTTCCGTTCCAATCCAATGGTCTCCCAAAAACATCATGGCTTCCTTGCCCAGTTCGTGAGTGAGATCTACCATTTCCTTGGCAAGCGCGGCCACCTCCCGACGCTGGAAGGCCATAAAATCCTTATATTCCTTGGAGGGAATCCGATACTGGTTGTTATAATATCCCTGGTCAATGATAAATTCCGGCCGGAATTTATAGCCCGCTTCCCGCTCGAACTGTTCCAGAATATAAGGAGACACCGAGGCGGAATAACCATACCAGTCCACATACTTCTCCCGTTTGAGTTCGTCAAAGATCAGGGTGAACTGATGGAAAAAGGTGGTATAGCGGATAACGTCTACATAGGGATGCTCCCGGATGAATTTCCGCAGCCGTTCCATGGTGTATTTCCGGGTTTTTGGCTGACGGACATCAAAGGTGATCTGATGCTCAAAGTTCTGCCAGTTGTTTGTGACGGCGTTATACATATGAACCGGGTCCCAGATTAAATACGCCAGAAAACTGACCGTATACTCATGAAACGTCTCCGGCTCCGGGATAACCAC
Source organism: uncultured Oscillibacter sp. (assembly GCA_910589315.1). Lineage (GTDB taxonomy): Bacteria > Bacillota > Clostridia > Oscillospirales > Oscillospiraceae > Oscillibacter. The sequence goes on from CAJUTB010000059.1 coordinate 6,704, forward strand.
CGCGCAGCTTCCGGCGGCATAATCCCAGCGTTCCGGCGGCAGCGGTTCTCCAGTGGTGCGGTCCATGACCTCCCACCAGCGTTTGATATCGTCCCGGTCATTGACCTCCAGAAGCTCTGAACTCACGCCCTTGAGCAGCGGAATAGACAGCGCGCCGCCGCTGGCGGTGTGGAAAGCCGTCATCAAATAGCACTGCTGCACCTCGTCCGGGTTGGCTTTTGCCCAGGCGTTGTCCTTCCGGGTCGTGTAATACGTGGCGTAAACCTTGGCGTCCGCGGATTTCAGCTCCTCGGGGTAGCCGGTGCCGTCACAGTCCCGGATGGCGTCGGCCCCCCAGCGTTCCAGAAGGGCCAGGGTTTCCGGCACTACGTCCACATCGGTGGGAATGGTTACGCGGCCTTTTCTGTGTAAATCACTCATACTCCTCCCCCTCAAAGCCTTGGGCCTTTGCCGCCCTCAAAGGGCTTGTTGTAAATCATCAGCGCGGCCAGCAGCAAAATCACGCCCACAACCATCCATCCCAAACCGGACAGTTTTCCCGTCAGGGTCCAGCCGTAGACTACCAGAGCCAGTCCCGCAAAGAAAAAACCTGCAATGAACAAAATCCGAAGGCTGGTATGTTCTTTCCAAAAATTCATCCCGTCACCTTAGCCTTTCAGTCCGCCCACGGTCATGCCCTGGGTCAGCTTTTTCTGCACGCACATATAGAGAATCAGCGTCGGCAGCATCACCAGCACCAGACCGG
>CAJUTB010000060.1:0-1131 GCA_910589315.1 uncultured Oscillibacter sp.
TAGAAAATCTGGTGCGGATTGGGAAAGTTATGAGCGTAGATGCGGAAAACCGGCTGGCACGGGTGAAGTTTTTGGATACGGAAGTGATCTCCGATTGGCTGTACGTGCTGGCGGCCCGGCCCTACGTCCCCGATTATGACAGCCCCCAGCGGACGGAGTACGAGGAAGGCGGCGGCGGGGCGGCGGCATATGCCCGCCATAAGCATAACCTGGAAATCAAGCCCTGGCTGCCGGAGATAGACGCTGAGGTCCTATGTCTGTATATCCCGGTTTTCAACGCAGACGGGTTCATTTTGGGCGAGATCGGGGCGTTGGGAACGCTGAAGCAGATGAACGGTTAGAAAGGAGGCGGAAGCGTGGCAAATATCGGCTGTCTGGGCAACGTGCCCTTCCTCGTTTCGGAGGAAGTCACCCGGACTTTGAGCAATTTCCAATGGTCCGGCTCCGCCCGATACGGCGTCCACCAGCGTCACGCCGGAAACGCCCTCACGGAATTCACCGGCCTGGACCCGGACCAGATTTCCTTCGAGATCACCGTCTCCCGGGAGCTGGGCACGGAACCGATGGACGAAATCTGGCGGCTGTGGCGGTATGAACGGAACGGCGTAACCCTGCCGCTGACCATCGGAGAGCACGCCTATGGCCGCTACCGCTGGACCATCGTCAGCCATACCGTGAAAGACCCCTGCCACGACCGGGACGGCAATATCCATCATGCGGTGATCTCGCTGAAATTACAGGAATATTTGAGGAAGTGAGTGTATGCGCTACAAAGTTTCCGCCCTGGAATCCCTGCAGCTGGAAAAGCCGGAGAGCGTTCAGGCCGTTTTACGGAACATCGCAGTTCTGCTGGCCACGCGGAAGGGCAGCGTCCCCCTCTACCGGGACTTCGGCATTTCCTGGGATATGCTGGACAAGCCTCTCCCAGTGGCCCGCTCCATGCTGATCTCAGAGATCCGGGAGGCCATTGAACGCTGGGAGCCGCGGGCAACCTTTATTGGCGTGGAATTTGACCAGGACCCTGCCCAGCCGGGAATCCTGCTTCCAATTGTTGAGGTGGAAATCAATGGCGAGGAATTCTGAATATCAATTTATCCCCACGGACACGGACGCCGTGACGGCGCTGGTGAC
>CAJUTB010000060.1:1231-7409 GCA_910589315.1 uncultured Oscillibacter sp.
ATTCTGAATATCAATTTATCCCCACGGACACGGACGCCGTGACGGCGCTGGTGACGGCCGTCTACGAACAGCTCACCGACGCCACGGTCCGGCCCGCCAGCCCGGAGCGGCTGTTTATCCAATGGATTGCCAGCATTTTGGTCCAGGAGCGGGCGCTGGCCAACTACGCCGCCAACCAGAACATCCCCAGCCGGGCGGAGGGGGAAAACCTGGACGCTCTGGCGGAGCTGACCAACTGCCGCCCGCGCCCGGAGGCGGAACCCGCCGTCTGCACCGTCCGTTTCTCGATCTCCCAGGCGCAGGATACGGCCATCCTCATCCCTGCCGGGACGCGGGTGACGGATACCAGCGGCAGTCTTGTCTGGGCCACCCAGGCCGACGCCTGCGTTGGCATCGGGGACACGTTTGCTGACGTTCCCGTCCGCTGCATGACTCCCGGGACGGTGGGCAACGGCTACGCGCCGGGGCAGATCCGGACGGCCGTCGACCTGTATGACTATTATTCCGGCTGCGAGAACATCACGGAGTCCGGCGGCGGGGCCGACCGGGCCACCGACGAAGAATATTACCAGCTGATGCGGGCCTCCATGGATTCGTACAGCTGCGCCGGGTCCAGAGGCGGCTACGTCTATTTTGCAAAACAGGTTTCCACGGAGATTGCCGACGTGATCGCCGCGTCCCCCACGCCCGGCGTGGTGAAGCTGTACGTGCTCATGGAGGGCGGGGCATTGGCGGGCGAGGAGGTGAAACGGGCGGTCCTGGCGGCGTGCAGCGCGGACGACGTGCGGCCTCTCACCGATCAGGTCTTTGTGGAGGACGCGCAGACCGTTCCTTATAACATCCGCCTTACCTACTACACCCAGACCGGAACCGCCCAAAGCGGTACGGAGATTGCCGCGGCGGTTCAGGAGGCGGTGGAGCAATACGCCGCCTGGCAGTCCGCGCGCCTGGGCCGGGACATCAACCCCTCTTACCTCACCGGCCTGCTCATGCAGACGGGCATTAAGCGGGTGGATCTGGCAGAGCCGGTATTCACCGTTTTGAAAGACGGAAGCGGAAAGGATGTCCCGCAGGTGGCGAAACTGGAAACGACGGCGGTTACGAACGGAGGCTTTGAGGATGAATGACCATGGGCTGACGAGGGAAAATCTGCTCTCCACTCTGCCGGTCGCACTCCGGGAAGACGCTTCCGTCTCCGCGCTGGCGGAGGCCGCGGCGGAACTGCTGGCGGCGCGGCGGGAGGAAACCGGCCGCCTGACCCTCTATCCCGCCATCGGCCGGCTGGACGAAGCGGTTTTGGATACGCTCGCCTGGGATTTCAAGGTGGACTGGTGGGACGGAGATTATTCCCTGGAAGAAAAGCGGCGGACGCTGCAAGACTCCTGGAAGGTCCACAGGCTCCTGGGCACCAAGGCCGCCGTGGAGACGGCCATCTCCGCCATCTACCCGCAGACCACCGTGCAGGAGTGGTTTGACTACGGCGGCAAGCCCTATCATTTCCGGGTAAACGTCAACGTTTCAAACGAAGGGCTGGACAAGGCCCGGCTTGCCCAGGTATTGAGCCGGGTGCGGTTCTACAAAAACTTACGCTCGCACATGGGGGATGTGGAATACGCCGTCCATCCGGAGAAGCCCGCCGTAATCCACGCTGGAACACATTCCGCCTGCTGTGGCATGACCGTCGCTGCCGCGGTGAGAATTCCAAAGGACGTGGATCTTCCCCACGGAACCGCGCCGGTTCATACCGGGACGGCGTTCCAGGCCGCCGGGGCGGTTTTGACCGGCGCAGTTCCCGTCAGCCCGGACCGCCTGCGGGCCGATTATTCGTCCCCCTATCATATGCAGGCCGCCGCGAAAGCCGGGACCGGGCCCGCCGGACTCGCGCAGACAATTTTTGTGGAGGTGAAATCCAATGGCATTATTTGACGAATCCACCATTACCGACAGCGGCGTAGAACTGCTGAACGCACAGCTTGCCGGACAGCGGCTCACCGTCACCAGCGCGTATGCCGGGACGGGCTGCGTGGACAAGGACCTGCTGCACGCCCAGACCGATCTCGTAGACCAGCGGCAGAAAACCGTATTGGTTTCGCTGGAAAGCTATGAGGACCACAAACGCATCCGCGTTCAGATTTCCAACGCCGGACTTCAGGAGGGCTATAAGCTCCAGCAGCTGCTGATCAACGCCGTTCTGGACAGCGCGGAAAACAGCGAGGAAACGGCCCTGCTCATCATGCAGGACCCCAAAGGCATCGACATGCCGTCGGAGACGGAAAGCCCCGGCTTTGAGCTGGAAATGTACTGTGTACTGCTGGTGACGAACAAGCTGCAGATCGGCCTGATCGTCGACCCTGCCGGAACGGTGAAGTTCAAGGACCTGAAACGGACTTTGGAGGCCCACAATGCAGACGAAACCGCTCATGCCGGGATTCGGGCGGAGCTGGCGGAGGTGCGGGAGACGGCGGAAGCCGCCGGTCACGCCCAGAAGGGAGAGGGCGCGCCGTCCGAAGAAACGGCGGCGCAGACCGGGGACCGGTACTTCGACACGGCGGCAAACGTGGAATACGCCTGCGTGGGCGTCGCAGAGGACGGCAGACCTGTTTGGAAAAGGACCGCTTTCCATGAGGATTTGACGGAAAGGGCGGTGTTCTCATTTGTAGAATCCGATTGGGGAAAGCCGGGCTCTGTGGAGCTGGAAGAAGGAGCGGAGTACGACGGCGCGGAGGGCTATGAGATTGTCATTCCGGCGGAGAAGCACGGACGAAAAAGCGGCGATTTTGGATTCCATGTTTTTCATCTCGTGGACGGTACTTACACCACCAACACCTGGGCGGCATTCGGCACGGAGGCGCGGTATGAGGCGGATGGAAACAGCATCGTACTTTGGGGCGAAAACCCCTATTCGGGAAAAATCCTCTTTGTGGGGTGAAAGGAAGCGACGTTATGAGTACATACGGAAAACACTGGAAGATTGACGGCCTGATTTCCGGGCCAATCCTGGAAGGGCGGGAAAACGGTTCCTACCGGATTCTCTTTGAACGGGAACACGCCTCCCTGGACCAGATCGAGGCCGTCCATTGGGACCATCCTTCTATCCAGCGTCTGCCCGGCTGCCGCGCCGGAAACGGCCTGCCGGAAGGCTATGGCTTCACGCTGGTGGATATCGAGTACCAGCACAGTACCCAGGTTTTCTTCGCAAAGGTCAAAACGGCAAAGCAGTATTTGGGCGATGTGACGGGCTACCAGGCCCAGATTGACGAACTGACGGCGCAGATCAGCGGCCTGAGCGATACGGCCCAGGAGGCGGAGACCCTGAAAAACGACCTGACTTCGGCGTATGTGGAAGGAGTGGAACAGCATGGATAACCTGCATGGCCTGGCGGTGGACGCGATGAAGATGAAGGGCGCGGCGGATGCCGCGGCTCTGGCGGCAAAGGCCGTTTCCGGGGAAGCGGACGGCACGTATCTGATAGACCGCACGGCGGAAATTCCCACCTGGCGGCAGCGGGATTACAGCGGCGTCCCGGTGGGAACGCCCTACAAATGGCAGGGCCGGGTATACAAGCTGTGGCAGCAGCATAACGCCGCGGAACAGCCGGACTGGACGCCGGACCGGGCGGTATCCCTTTGGGACCTCTGCCATACCACCAGCCCCGAAAAGGCCACGGAATACGTTCCGCCCCAGGGGTCCCGCGGCCTGTGGCAGAAGGAGGAATGCTGCGTCCAGGACGGGCATATCTGGCGGAACCTGGAAGCGAACAACGCCTATGGCCCCTCCGAACTGCCGGAACGCTGGGAGGACCTGGGCGAAGCGCCCGGACGCCCGTGATATGGCCTCGATGCAGGAGATGGCGGCGGAATACCGGGCCGCCGCGGCAAAGCTCGCCATGCGCATTGCGGAGAAAAAGGCCGCCGGGGCGTCCCGGAAGGAATTGTATCCCCTCCTGGAAGCCCTGGGCGATATCCGGGAGGCGCAGCGGCTGATCAGCGGGTATTACGACCTTCCCCGTTCCGGCCCTCTGGCGGCGGCGGACTGGCGGGCCCGGAGAACGACGGATGACCATTGACGAACTGCGGGACCGCAAGCGGGAGCTTCTGGCGCGGAAAAAGTACGAGCTGGAATTGCAGGACCGGGGCGAGGGGGATAATCTGGCCCTGTTCATGGTCAATGAGGAATTGCTGGATCTGAATGCCCAGCTCAAGGCCCTGACGCCCGGGAAGCGCGTGGGCGGTGTGAAAAAGGTTCCTGCCGGCGAAAAGGACTGGGCCCTGGATCGCCGGCAGTTCCTGGACTGGCAGGAAACGGCGCAGTCCTTGGACGATGAAATTGACGAAGGCCGTCAACGCCTTCGCAAAGCCGCCGTGCAGGGCCTGGACCGGCTGACGCCAAAACAGCGGCGGATTTTGACGCTGTATTTGCAGGGTATTCCGGGAACGGAAATCGCCCAAAAGCTGGGCGTCAACAAATCCACGGTCTCCAGAATCTTGCGCCGCGCAAAACACAAGGTTCGAGCAGATGCGGAGCAGACGGTCACGGGGGCCGGAATCCGGGACGAAAAGGGCCGCGTCGACCTGCTGAACCCGGCGGCGGCCAAAGCCGTCCTCTCGGTCCTGACGCCGAAACAGGCTGTGTATTTCTACCTGTACTTCGCCGAATGGCTGTCGGTCCGGGAGATCGGCGCGCTGACCGGGACGGATTATTCCGCCATCTTCCGCACCATCCGCCGGGCCTTGGAGCGCATTGGCAGACTGCTTGGCGATGCGGAAACGGTTCTGGAACATCCGGAGGCGTTGGATGAGCTGGCGTATCAAATCTACTGCGAGCTGGAGGACCATCCGGAACGATTGCCGGACAAAATGCCAAGGCTCCAAAAATACAAGCCTCCGGCCGCCGCGCCGCATAAGCCCAGGCCGCCGGAAAAGACGCCGCCTCTGCCCGTCCGCGTCGCCGCGCCCCCAAGAGGGCCGCGAACACATGGAAAACTGCTGGCTGCACTGTTGGAACGGGTGCAGAACGGGCCGGAGGCGCCGTCCCAATATCCAGTCCTTCGTTGGTTGGAGGCGGTTTTTGCCGCCTTTCGGGACAAATTCACGAGGAAACAATGAACAGGAAGGAGTGTGCTCATGTTCCTTTTGCAAGTGCGTAAAAACAGCCTGGCGGTTCGCAGCTGGGAGCTGCTGTCCAGCGGAGCGGTGAACGAAAACCGTGTCCGGTTTCAGTTTTCGGCGGACTGGGACGGGTTAAGCCGTACCGCCGTTTTTTCGGCGGGGGAGGTTTCCCGGTCCGTCCTGCTGGCGGAGGATACGATGTGCGCCATTCCCTGGGAAGTGCTGGCCGAGCCGCGCCTGCGGCTGAACGTGGGGGTATACGGCGTTGGAGGCGGCGGCGAAACGGTTCTGCCGACGGTTTGGGCGGACCTGGGAGAGATTTATCCAGGCGCGGTTCCCGATCAGAACGCCCAGCCCCCTACGCCGGATTTATGGCAGCAAATCCTGGCAAAAGCCTCCGACCATCGCTTCTTGTCCCGCCGGGACGCGGAGGAACAGCATCCAATCAACGCCATATCTGGCCTTGCCAAACAGCTTAGCCGGATTCCTGCGCCTGCGGAGGCGATTACAAATGCAGAATTGGAGGAACTTTTGAAATGAACAAGTTTCTGGACAGCAACGGCCTTTTGTACCTGTGGGAAAAGATCAAAGCCTATGTTGCCGAACACTCCGGCGGCACGGCGGATTCTGTGGACTGGCAGAACATCCGAAACAAACCGGATCTTGCCCTGAAAAGCGATCTTTCCAGTGTCTACCGCTTCAAGGGCAGCGTGACGAATTATGCCTCCCTGCCGGCGGAAAACAACATGGCGGGCGACGTGTGGAACGTGGAGGCCACCGGCATGAACTACGCATGGACCGGCGACGCGTGGGACGCTCTGGGAGAGACGTTTGAGATCCAGTCGATTACCAACGCCGAAATCGACTCCATTACGGCGGAGGCATGATCTATGGGGTATCTGGACCAAACCGGTCTGACACATTTCTGGACCAAAATCAAGGCGGCTTTGAACCGTAAACAGGACCGATTGATACCGGATGAAACGATTCTGATAAAAGATGGCGGCATTTCCGTCAAAACGCCGGTGACGCCTCTTACAAAGGAGGAGTACGATGGGCTGTCCGAGGA
>CAJUTB010000061.1 GCA_910589315.1 uncultured Oscillibacter sp.
CCTTCGCACTTGCTCTTTTCCAGGTGCTGGCCGGTGCACTCGCAGATATACTCCGCGCCCACGGAAGACCAGGGGATTTCGCTGACTTCCTTCGCGGTGAACACCTTGAATTCCTTGCCGTCGACCACCAGGGCGTCCGCGGTATAGGAGACCTCGCCGGGGAATCTGCCGTGCACGCTGTCATATTTCAGCATATAGGCCATATACTCGGGGGACATGAAGGGGTCGTTCAGGCCGACTACCTCAACGTCGTCACGCTTCAGAGCGGCGCGGAACACGACGCGGCCAATACGGCCAAAACCATTGATACCGATTTTCGCTTTCATAATTTGAGACTCCTTTCAAATTACCATTGGTGCGGGAAACGGACACCTAATCGATTGCGTAAACGTTTTGTTTCCTGAATTCCACAGGTATCCTATCACATTGTTAGGGCTTTGGCAATGGTCATTTCAAATAACATTTCCCAGCCTCCCTTGTAGATTTTTGATAATTCAGCCGCAAATATACACGGAAAGCGGCAGCGGTCCGCGCTTTCCGGCGCGCAGGGTCCGAAAAAAACGCTTGACGTATGGCGATTCCTGTCCTATACTGTCAAAGCGCAGTTTTACGCAACGGGATTTTGAAATTTACGCAAAAGGAATTCACAGAATGAAAGTCACCATTTCGGACGTGGCCCGGCTGGCGGGCGTCTCCACCGCCACCGTCTCCCACACCATCAACAACACCCGCTACGTCTCCGCCGAAACCAAGGACAAGGTCTACCGCGCCATCGCGGAGCTGGGCTATACGCCGGACGCCTCCGCCCGGAGCTTCCGGACGGGAAAAAAGAAAACCGTCGGGTTCATCGTGCCCGATATCTCCAACAAGTTTTTCGCCACCATGATCGAAGTCGTGGAAAACTACCTCTCCGCCAAGGGCTACCATCTGATCATTGCCAACACCAAAGAGAGCGTCCAGCGGGAGGAAACCAACATCCGCCTTCTCACGGCGGGACTGGTGGACGGACTCCTGATCGCCAGTACCATGGACGATTTCGCCCGTTTTGACGAGCTGATTCCCGCCGGGTTCCCCGTGGTCCTGGTGGACCGGACCTTCCCCATGAAAAAATACACCTCCGTCACCGTCTCCAACTTCCAGCCCATTTACCGGGCCATCAGCCGTCTGGCGGGGAAGGGCTGCCGCCGGGTGGGACTCATCGCGGGCCTGGACCGGCTCTCCTCCACCCAGGAGCGGGTCACGGCCTACCAGGAAGCTGTGACGGACTGCGGCCTGGAGTCCTCGCCATCCCTGATCTGCTACAACGATCTGAAAGAGGACTGCGCCCTGCGCTGTCTGGACCATCTGGTTATGGAGCAGAAATGCGACGCGCTCCTGGTTTGCCAGGGGGCCATGGCCACAACGGCCTTTTCCTGCCTGAACATCACCGGCAAAGCCAAGGGACTGGAACTGGTGGGCTTTGTGGACTACGACGCAGGCTTTTACGACCCCTATTACGTCGGCGCGGACCGGATTATCCAGCCCGTGGAATCGCTGGGACAGGCCGCCGGGGAAGAAATCCTCCGGCGGATTGAGGAACCGGACGCGCCAATTTTTGAAAAAGTGCTCACTTCCGAATATAAACCCCATCCGGGGCATTGAATGGAAGGGAGAAAGGAGGCAGCCCCATGCCGGAGGAAATCACCAATCTGTTAAACCATTCCATTGGAAAATTCAACCTCTCCAGCGTTCTCTCCGCCGCGGTGACTCTGCTGGTTTGCCTGCTGGCGGCGCGGCTTCTGCTGCGGTTCGCCGGGCGGGTGCTGGGACGCACAAAGCTGGAAGAACGGGTGCGGCGTTATATTCTGGCGGGCGTCAAAGCGGTTTTGTACATTCTGACCGCCGTCTTCACCGCCGGAAGTCTGGGCGTGGATATGACTTCTCTTGTTGCTCTGCTGTCGGTCTGTTCCCTGGGAATCACCCTGGCGGCGGAGGACATTCTGGGCAATGTCGCCGGCGGCCTGGTGATTCTCTCCTCGCATCCCTTTACCATTGGCGATTTCATTGAGGTGAACGGCGCAAGCGGAACGGTGGAGGAAATCAACATCAACCACACCAAGCTCCAGACGCTGGACGGACTCATAATTCTCCTGCCGAACAAGGAGCTTGCCGGCTCGAAGGTCATCAACTACACGGTTTTGGGGCGGCGGCGGGTTACATGGACCCTCGGGGCCTCCTATGACGCGCCTACGGAAGCGGTGAAAGCGGCTTGTCAGATGGCGGTTGCGGAGACGGCCCGGATTCTCCCGGACCCGGAACCGTCGGTCTGCCTGACGAACTACGCGGACAGCTCCATTGAATATACCGTCTACTGCTGGGCCGAGACGGCGGACTACTGGGCCGTGAAATGCGAGCTGGGCGAACGGCTGCGGGAAGCCTTTGCGGCTCTTGGCGTGGAGATCACATATCAGCATTTGAATGTCCACCTGATCAGTCCGGAACAAAAACCGAAAAGCGGCAGTTGAAAACTGCCGCTTTTTTGCGTATTTTGCGGGAAATCCCCTCACTCCTCCAGGCCGAAGTCCTCGGACGCGCTGCCGGTGTCCCGGCGGAGCATGGACTCCATCACGCGGATATCCGTGTCCACGTCCATCGCGTCGGACTTGTACAACTCGTCCAATTGGTGTTCAAATCCTTTGACGATGGAGTCCATGGTGGATTCAATGCGCTGTTTCGCCTGCTTGAGATTCTCGCCCTCCACACCGGCGGACTCAAACTCCGCGTAGGAATGGAGCAGCTTTTGGGTGGTGGGGAGATAGTAATTCAGGAAGGTGTCAATCCGGCCCGCCTTTTTCGGGTCCTCCTCCACCAGCTTGAATATTTTTGCGGTAATTTCTTCCAGCCGGGTGATTTTGGCGGAAAGCGCGGGGTCCGCAATCCGGTCGTTTGCCCGGCGGATGTCCCGGAGAATGCCGGAATACCCCGCCTCGGCCTCCTTCGGCGTCTGGGCGGACTCCGCCGCCTCCTGCTGCCTGCGGCGGAATTCCGCGTCCGCGCCGCTGGTGCGGAAGATGTAACCCAATTCCATATTCAAATAGGCTTTTCCTCCGAAATAGCCCTTATCAATCATTTTTTGCAGGTCTTTTTCCACCCGTTTTTCCGTATAGCCCAGCGTGCGGGCCAGCTCCTCAACCGGCATCGCCTCCCGGTCGCCCATGACCAGCAGATATTTGCTGTACCGCTTCAGGCTGCGGTCCATGGAAATTCCGCTGCACAGCATGGCAATGCCGCCCACGCCGAAGGCCGCGCCGCTCAAAAGGTCCTCCAGCCAGAAGCCGATTTCCTCCAAGCCCCAGAAAAACGCGCTGCCGCCCGCGTCGGCCATAGCCAGCATGCCGACCACCAGCAGGGCGATGCCGCCCAGCTTCAGCCAATGCGCCGTTGATTTTTTGCTGGACGGGGTCTTCATGGCCCGCTGGACCGCTTTCGCGGCCTTGTTCGGCGTGTGGTTTGCCGGCCGCGCCTGGGGGCGGTTCCGGCGCACCTGCTGGACCTGCCACGCCCGCCGGGCGTCTTCCTGAAGGGGCGGGGCGTCCTGTTCCTGGCGGCGTTTGTTGTCGCTGCCAAAGAGCTTGGCGAACAGGGCCATTAAGGCAATCGGCCACAGGCCGAAAATAAACAGTGCAACGATGATCGCCCAGCCCCAGTCGTTGTCGCGTTTCGCTTGGTTGTTCGCCATGGTTTCAGTCCTCCTTATCCACGTCCCGCTTTTTCAATTTCTGTTTGTGTCCTTTTTCGTCGACCAGATACGTGTTGTCCAGCTGTCCCTGGAGGCTGCCAAGCACCGAGTCGATGTAGGCCCGGCGCAGGACGGCCCGTTCTTTTTTTTCGGCTTCCGTCAGGCCCTCGGGGGATTTGGCCTTCTTTGCCAGTTCATTGATGCGGCGGATTTGTTCCTCGTTCATGCCTGCGCCTCCGTTTCCCGCTCAAAAATCAGGTCGATTTCGCTTATATAACCGTACCCCTTCTGCTTGGTGGGAATCCACCCGGCAAAACGCCAGCCCTGTTTCTGCCTCCGCCGGATAATCTCCCGGTGATCGGAAAGACTCGTGGCTGCAAAACCCCTGTGTACAGAAACCGTCTCAAACTCATACTCCATCATTGCCAAAATCCTCCTTTGTGTGACTGGTTATTTATTTCTCGCCAAAACAGACGGTTCAAATATAAACCTGTATCACAACCGATACCCGGCCCTTGCGGGTCGTGCCGCCCACCGATGACAACCGGAACTTCCCCAGCCCCCGTGCGGAGACGGTGTCGCCTTCCGACAGGAGCTTGTTCGGCTTGGTACACTCCCGCCAGTTCACCTGCACCCGTCCGGCGGCAATCAGTTCCGCCGCCTTGCCCCTGGAGGTCCGGAAGCCCGACGCCGCCACGGCGTCCAGCCGCAGGGCGGACACCGTATCTCGGATTTCCCTGCACCGGATCTCCGGCGGCTGCAAGCCGGACGCCTCGATTTCCGAAACCTTGAGGCGCGTCCGCCCGGCGGAGGTCCAGTTTTGCAAGAGGAAGTCCGCAACGGTGTCCATTACGATCAAATCCGCACGCGCTTCCCCCATTAAAATATCTCCGACCTTTTCCCGCACAATGCCAAGGCCCATCAGACTCCCTAACAGATCCCGGTGGTTCACCGAATCCTCCGCCCGGTACGCCGCCCGCAGAAAACGGACCGGCGGCGCAGCGTCCTCCGGCTCCTGCCAGTCTGGCAGAAACACGAACAGCCGCCGTTCGGCCCCCTCGTAACCGCCCGCGGCCACATAACCGGAGATTCCGGCAAGCCGCAGGAGGTCCGCCGCCCGGACCTGTTCGCCGGGGCTGAGAAAGTCTGTGGAAACGGGGATGTTTTGATTCTGCGTCCGGCCGGCACGGTCCAGAACCTTCGCCAAAAGAAGCCGTTCGTCTCCAACGGCCCCCAGGCGGTCCAGCAGCTTCGTTTTATCCATGGCGCAGCTCCTGCGTGCGGACCAGGGCCGCATAGGCCCCGTTTCGGGCCATCAGCTCCTCGTGGGAACCCAGCTCCACCACGCGCCCCTCCTCAATCACGGCGATCCGGTCCGCGTTGCGGACGGTAGAGAGCCGGTGGGCAATGATAATTGTTGTGCGGCCCTTGGAGAGCTTTTCAAAGGTCTCCTGTAATTTCGCCTCCGTCACGCTGTCCAGGGCGGAGGTGGCTTCGTCGAGAATCAAAACCGGCGGATCCTTGAGGAAAATCCGGGCAATGGAAATACGCTGTTTCTGTCCGCCGGAAAGCAGGGTTCCCCGTTCGCCCACATAGGTATTGAAGCCGTCGGGCATGGCTATGATATCGTCGTAAATTTCCGCCAGGCGCGCCGCCCGGGCGACCTCGTCTTCCGTGGCCCCGGGACGGCCGTAGCGGATATTTTCCAAAATGCTGGCGGCAAACAAAAACACGTCCTGCTGAACCACGCCCACATTCTGCCGCAGCGACTCCTGCGTTACCTCCCGCACGTCGGACCCGTCGAGGCGGATGGCCCCGCTGGTCACGTCGTAAAAGCGGGGAACGAGCTGGCAGAGCGTAGACTTGCCGCCGCCGGAAGGACCCACCACCGCCATGGTCTCGCCGGGCCGGATATGAAGATCCACGTCATGCAAAACGGCCAGATCATCCTGGTAGGCGAAGCTCACGTGCTCCACGTCAATACGCCCCTCTACCCGCCGAAGCGCTTTGGCCCCCGGCGCGTCCTTCATGGCGGGTTCCTCCCGCATGAGGGCGATGAAGCGGCCCAGGCCCGCGGAACCGTTGGCAAACAGCTCGGCAAAGTTCGAGAGCTTTCGGATGGGATTGACAAACGTGGTGATATAAAGGCTGAACGTAATCAAATCCACGCTGTCCATCTGCCCGTTCATGATCAGCAGTCCCCCCGCGGCGATGACGGCCACCGACAGGATGCAAAGGAAGAATTCCATCACCGCGTTGAAACGTCCCATCGCTTTGTGGAAGGCCCGTTTGGAGGTTTTGAAGCTGTTGTTTGAGGAATCAAATTTCCGCAGCTCCGTTTCCTCGTTGGCGAAGGCTTTCGCGGTACGGATGCCGGAGAGTCCGGATTCGATGTCGGAATTGATGACGGCGGTGCGCTGTTTCACCGCCGCAGAAGCCGCGCCCATGGAGCGGCGGCAGTTCCAGACCACCAGGAAGAAAATCGGAAGAATGCAGGCAATCACCAGGGCCAGACGCCATTGGATGGAGAACATGACGGCCAGCGCGCCCACAATCGTAACGCCGGAGATGAACACATCCTCGGGGCCGTGGTGGGCCAGCTCGGTGATGTCGAACAGGTCCGCTGTGAGGCGGCTCATGAGCTGGCCGGTGCGGTTGCGGTCGTAGTAGTCAAAGCTGAGTTCCTGCATATGGTGAAAGAGGTCGTGCCGGATGTCGGCCTCGACGAGAATCCCGAAGGTATGACCCCAATAGCAGATCACATACGTTAAAACCGCCCGAACCGCAAAGGCGGCCAGGACGACGGCCATCACAGCAAAAAACGCGCGGTAGGCGTTTTGAGGAAGGAGCTCGTACAAGCACCAGCGGGAGACGGCGGGAAACGCCAGGTCGATGAGCGAAATCCCCAGAGCGCAGGACAGGTCCAGCGCGAACAGCCGCCAATGCGGTTTGAAATAGGACAGGAAAATCCGCAAAGCGGACTTTTTTTGAAACTCTTGCGCGGTCATAAATTGATCCCCTTTTCCATGCAGCCATTTATTCAGCTTCATCATACCACAAATGCCTCGCCGTTTGCAATGGCCGATTTTATTTGTCCTTTTTAAGAAAAGTGCCGTGGCGGCACAGCTTCGGCAGTTTCCGAAAAACCAGATTGATACAATAACCGCCGTGTGTTATAATCCGTTCAGCAAATCGGGATTTGGCGGAGGTGTACAATGGCAATGGCGAAACATAAATACGCCGTCTGCGAGGAGTGCGGAAGCGAATTCCTGAAATCGAGTTCTAAAATGAAGGCATTGTGTCCCGAATGTTCACACAGGATATATGGCTATCCAAATTGCAGCCATGTTTTTGAAAACGGCAGGTGTATATACTGCCATTGGGACGGCAGCAGAAGCGGCTATATAGGGTCTACAGAAAAAGCAAAAAGCCACAATAAAAATGCGGGGATATGA
>CAJUTB010000062.1 GCA_910589315.1 uncultured Oscillibacter sp.
ATCCAGTAATGGGTGGCTGCCCGTTTTGGATATTTTGACGAGTGGTTTGACGAAGCGGCCTTCAGCAACACGAATCTGAAAAGGGATGTCCATTTTGCCGCATTGACGGGAAAGGGGATTTATGTTATACTATTTACCGTAATTTTGTCGGCCGCCGGAGGCGCGCCCCAATTTTCGACACCATTTAGGGGGCCTTTTATGATACGATTAAAAGACGTGGAGATGGTCTATGAAAACGGGACCAGGGCCATCCAGGGCATTACGCTCACCATTGAGGACGGGGAGTTTGTGTTTCTGGTGGGGCCGTCTGGTTCCGGCAAATCCACCATCATCAAACTGCTGACCGGCGAGGTAGAACCCTACGCAGGCCGCATTATGATCAACGGCTTTTCCACCAGCAACATTTCCGAGCGGCAGATTCCGCTGATGCGCCGGACGCTGGGCGTTATTTTCCAGGACTTCCGGCTGATTGATAAGAAAACGGTTTATGACAACCTGGCGTTTGTCATGCGGGCCGTGGGCGCGTCGGCCAAGGAGATTCGCCAGCGGATTCCCTATGTCCTGGAGCTGGTGGGCCTGGAGAGCAAGGCGTACAGTTACCCAACGGAGCTTTCCGGCGGCGAGCAGCAGCGTGTCGCCATTGCCCGTGCGCTGGTGAACAATCCCAACACCGTCATCGCGGACGAACCCACCGGCAACCTGGACCCGGAGCGTTCTTTGGAGCTGATGGACCTGCTGGTAAAAATCAACGCGCTGGGCACCACTATGGTGGTGGTGACGCACGAAAAAAATTTGGTGGACCGCTTTGGAAAGCGGGTAATTACCATCGACTCCGGCCATGTGATCAACGACAGCGTGGGCGGCTATGTGGGAGGACATATTCATGGGTAGACACAATTTCGGATATTTTTTCCATGAGGGCCTCTCCAATATGTTCAGCCACGGCTTCATGACCTTTGCCGCCATCGGAATTACGGTGGCCTGCCTGCTGATTATGGGTACATTCAGTCTGGTAGCCGTGAATGCAAACAGTCTTTTGCAGGATCTGGAACAGGAAAACGAAATCCTGGCCTATGTGGAGGAAGACTATAGCGAGGAACAGGCCAGGGCGCTGCAAGCGGAACTGGAAGCGATTCCAAATGTGATATCCGCCACGTACATCAGCCGTGTAGAAGCTATGGAGCGGTTTACGGCGCAGTACCCGGAGGAGGAGATGTTTCAGGACCTGGACCCGGACATCCTGCGGGACCGCTACTCCTTGAAAATTCAGGATTTGAAGCAGATTTCCCAGACCAAAAAAGCCGTGGACGATCTCCCCGGCATCGCCAAGGTAAACGCCTACGAGGCGGTGGCGGGCGGCTTCATCACCGTGCGGAATGTGGCGTCCGTGGTCTGCATCGCGCTGATCGCCATTTTGTTTGTGGTGTCGGTGTTCATCATCTCCAACACCATCCGCCTGACGACCTTCGACCGGCGGGAGGAAATCGCCATCATGCGCATGGTGGGCGCGACAAACGGCTTCATTCGCTGGCCCTTTGTCTACGAGGGCTTTATGCTGGGCCTACTGGGTGCGGCGATTGCATTTCTGCTCCAGTGGGGCTTGTACGAGGCCGTGGCCCAGGGCGTGGATACAAACGATGCCTTGCAGCTCATTGATATCATTTCCTTCCAGGAACTGTGGGTCCCGGTGGCGGTGACGTTCTCCATCGCGGGCATTTTAATTGGTGTCGGCGGCAGTTTGTCTGCCATTCGGAAGTTTTTACAGGTATAAGGAGGCAGCTGTGAAACAAAAGAAGCGGATTCGTACTTTGGGAGCCTTGCTGCTAGCGGTTGTTCTGCTGGCGGCGGAACTGCTCCCGGCATCGGCGGTGACGCGGGCGGACATCGACGCATTAAAGGGCGACGCCAAGACGCTGGCGCAGGAGAAAAAGGACCTGCAAGCAAAGCTGGACGCCCTCTCCACGGAAATCTCCCACAACCTGGAACGCAAGGAACTGCTTGACCGGCAGATCAGTGTAATTGAAAACGAGATTACCAACAAGGAAGAAGAAATCGAAACCTATGAGAACCTCATCGTTCAGACCCAGGCAGAGCTGGAGGACGCCGAGAGGCGGGAGGCGGAGCAGTATGCGTTGTTCTGCAAGCGCGTCCGGGCGATGGAAGAACAGGGAAAGGTGGACTATTGGTCGGTTTTGTTCCGGGCAACCAGCTTTTCGGATCTCCTGGGCCGGTTAGACGCCGTGAATGAGGTTATGGAATATGACCAGCGGGTGATCATGGACCTGCAAAAAGTGCAGGCGGAGGTTTTGGAGAAAAAGAACGAGCTGGAAACGCAGAAAGCGGAATCGGAAGTTGCCAAGACGGAACTGGAAGACAAGAAGGTAGAATTGAGCAGACAGCGGGAGACGGCCAATCAGCTCATAGCCCAGCTGCGGGCCCAGCAGTCGGAGCAGGAGGACGCAATGGACGACCTCTCCGACGAGGAAGAGGCCATTCAGGCAAAGATTGTGCAGATGAGCCGCCAGCTGGCGAAAGAGGAGGAAGAACGCCGTCGGAGGGAGGAGGAAGCGCGCCAGGCCGCAAACGGCGGCAGTACGGCGAAGCCGTCCACAGCGGTGCAGTCCAACCCCGGCGGGTATATCTGGCCGGTGAACAGCCGCTATATTACCTCCGCCATGGGAATGCGCTACGGCGGCATCGGCGCGGGCAACCACAAGGGAAACGACATTGGCCGGGTGGGCTATACCAGCTCCATTTACGCCGCAAAATCGGGCACGGTCATTGTGTCGGAGTACCATAAGTCTTACGGCAATTACGTTGTGGTCTCCCACGGAAGCGGAAACACGACGCTGTATGCACACATGAGCAAGCGGCTGGTGAGCGTGGGCCAGCATGTGAATCAGGGAGATGTGTTGGGCATCACCGGTTCCACCGGCAATTCCACCGGTCCCCACCTGCATTTTGAGGTTACGGAAAACGGCAGCCGGATTGACCCCTTCAAACTGGGTTATCTCACCGGAGCCGTCTACGCGAAGTAACTGGAAAAGGCACATATTTCGGCCTCCCGCTCCATACCATGGAGCGGGAGGTAGTTTGCATGGTTGGCTTAATTTTATGGACGGCCCCGCAGAAGGGGCGAAAACGGGTAACGATACGGGAGCAGGCGTTCCTGCATATGCGGTTTTTGTGCGCGGAGGTCGAACGCAGCCCCCACGGGACGGTTTTGCGGCGGCGGGTGCTGTCAGCGGGAAAAAAGCTGCGGAAACAAGGCGTTGCGCGTGTGGTTCTGCCGGAGGATTTTTCCTATGGAGAGCAGCTGGAAGCGTGCGGCCTGCGGCCGGTGCCGACCCTGGGCCTCCGGCGGGCTCTGGCGGCGGACTGGGTGCAGGCGGGCCTTGCGGAACGGGGCCTTCCAGCGGCTGGGGCGCGGGTGGCGGTCTCGGCGGCGGGATTGACGGGCGAAGTTGTCCGGACTGTAACCGAATTGGCCCTGCGGCACCGGTATGTACTGCTGGATTTGTCCTACGGCGGTGAGGAGCTTTGCCGCCAGCTGCGGCGGGAGTATGGCGTATCGCTGCTGCTGGGGCCTTCGCGGGATCAATTGGCGGAGGCGGAGGCTCTGATTTTGTTTGACGCACGAAGCGATCTTTCCGTCCGGAATCCGGTGACGCTGCGGTTGTATGATGAGGAATTTCCCCTTCCGCCGCTGTCGCTTCCGCCGGCTCTGGAGGAGCGCGTTCCGGAGGGTGTGAACCAGGGACAGATGCTGGCGGCGCTGCGGGAGGCGGGAGCCATCCAGACCGGGCAGATTTCCATAGGAACCGGACGGGCAGTTGGCACTTGACATTCTGAAAGCGTCCTTATATAATGAGAATCCGTAAATAATGGTATTTGAAAACAAGCCGGATGGGTAAAAAACTCCGTTTCCGGCGGGGATAAATGAAAACGAAGGGATTTGATTGGTATGGAAAAAGAATACAAGATGAGCGCGGCCCGTGCCAAGGAGCTGCAAGAGGAACTGAACTATTTGAAGACCACCCGTTCCGACGAGGTGGCGGAGCAGATCAAAGTGGCCCGGGGCTTTGGCGACTTGAGCGAAAACAGCGAGTATGACGAGGCCAAAAACGAACAGGGCAAGCTGTATTCCCGCATTGCGGAGCTGGAGGAGATCATCCAACATATCGTGATTGTGGAGGAAAGCACGGATACAGACGTGGTGTCCATCGGCTGCAAGATCACGGTGCAGGACTCCGAGAACCGCATGGGACCGCAGACGTATACCATCGTAGGCTCCCAGGAGGCCGACCCGATGCACGGCATTATTTCGGAAAACTCTCCCTTCGGCAAGGCGTTCATTGGCGCGCGGGAGGGCGACGCGGTTACGGTGGAAGCTCCCATCGGCAATATCAACTACAAGGTTTTGAAAATTGAGCGTTAACCAAAGAATCAAGAGTGAGGAGAAAAAACATGGCTGAACAAATGAAGAACCAAGAGCAGGATCTGTCCGAGCAGAGGAAGGTCCGGCGGGAGAAGCTGGCGGAGCTGCAAAAGGCAGGCCAGGACCCGTTCCAGATCACCCGTTTTGACCGGGACGCCCTGGCGCAGGAGATCAAGGACCATTTCGACGAGATGGAAGGCAAGCCGGTGAAGGTGGCGGGCCGTCTGATGAGCAAGCGCGGCATGGGAAAGGTGAGCTTCTGCGATTTGCAGGACCGGTCCGGCCGTATTCAGCTCTATGCCCGTCAGGACGAAATGGACGAGGCGGTTTATAAGAAGTTCAAGAAGTTCGATATTGGCGACATCGTTGGCGTGGAAGGCGAAGTGTTCCGTACCCAGCGGGGTGAAATGAGCGTCCGGGCGAAGAATATCACGCTTCTGAGCAAGTCCCTGCTGCCTCTGCCGGAGAAGTTCCATGGCCTTCAGGACAAGGAACTGCGCTACCGCCAGCGGTATGTGGACCTGATCATGAACGAGGATGTTCGCCGCACCTTCCAGCTTCGCAGCGCGTTTATCAAGCATGTGCGGGCGTACCTGGACCAGCGGGACTATCTGGAAGTTGAGACGCCTGTTCTGAATACCATTTCCGGCGGTGCGACGGCCCGTCCCTTTATCACGCACCACAACACGCTGGGAATTCCGATGTATATGCGTATTGCCACGGAACTGCACCTCAAGCGGCTGACCGTGGGCGGCTTTGAGCGGGTGTATGAGATTGGACGCATTTTCCGAAACGAGGGCATGGACCCCAAACATAACCCGGAATTTACCACGATTGAGCTGTATGAGGCTTACGCCGACTTCCATGACATGATGGACATTGCCGAGGGCATTTTGTCCACCGCCGCCAAGGACCTGCTTGGTTCTTACCAGGTGGAATGGCTGGGGGAGACCATCGACCTGACCCCCGGCTGGAAGCGTTTGACCATGATCGACGCGGTGAAGGAATATGTCGGCGTGGACTTCGACGCCATTTCCGGCGACGAGGAAGCCTGCAAGGCCGTGGAGGCCAAGGGCATTGATATGGACGGCTGCGAGCGCACGTGGGGCACGGCGTTGTATGAAGCGTTTGACCAGCGGGTGGAGGAAAAGCTCATTCAGCCCACGTTCATCACGATGTATCCGGTGGAGGTCTCGCCGCTGACGAAGCGGTCTCCTGCGGACCCGCGTTTGACGGAGCGGTTTGAGCTGTTCATCAACCATGCGGAGTTGGCAAACGCATTCTCCGAGCTGAATGACCCGATTGACCAGCGGGGCCGTTTCGAGCACGAACTGGCGTTGCGGGATATGGGCAACGAGGAAGCGGGCATGATGGACGAGGACTTCATCATGGCTCTGGAATACGGCCTACCCCCGACGGGCGGCATGGGCATTGGCATTGACCGCTGTGTCATGCTGCTGACGAATTCCGATTCTGTCCGGGACGTGATTTTGTTCCCCACGATGAAGCCGCTGGATTGAAAATCGGCATTAGAAATTAACAAAGCAAACCATATTGCTGAAAAAATCCAGTGTAAATGCAGCGATTTGTTATGAAGCTGGAAATGTACATTTGGATTTTACGACAAACGAAAAGGATTTGGTATGGCAAAAGAAGTACCAGCCTCATGGCTGGTACTTCTTACTATATTGCGGCACCACAACAGAGAGTGCGCATCCGCTGGTGATCAGACGGCAGCACCCTCCAAGGCTGGCTGCAAAGCCGT
>CAJUTB010000063.1 GCA_910589315.1 uncultured Oscillibacter sp.
ATATCCGGGATTAGCGCAGTTGGTAGCGCGGGTGGTTTGGGACCATCAGGCCGGGAGTTCGAGTCTCCCATCTCGGACCAGCTCAGAAATTCCCCTTACCGCTTCGCTCCCCGCTCCAAAGGAGCGGAGAGCGAAGCGGTAAGGGGAATTTCTTCGCTTTCAGCCGCGATCCGCTCCGCTGGGTTCGCGGCTGATTCCTTTTTGAATTCGCCTCCGCACTTTTTACATGAATTTCTTTTATTGGGCTAGAAAAATACCGCTGCTTGATAGCAGCGGTATTTTTCTTTATACTTCACGTTTCTATTTGCCTTTTAGATGCTGGAAGCATAACGCGTGATCATGGCGGCAGTTGCTGCGCGGGTAGCGTTGGCTTTCGGGTTCAGGTATCCGCCGTTCCCTTGAAGAATGCCGCATTCAACCGCCCATTGCATCGCACGGACCGCATAACTGCTGACATCTGCGGCATCGCTGAAGCGGTCAAGGATGCCGCCTTCAGGACGCCCAGCATCCCGCCAGAGCATGACGGCAAGCTGCTCGCGTGTAATATTCTGCAAGGGGTTGCTTCCGTCGCTTACACCCTCTTCCATGGCCCAGAGCATCCCCTTCTCGTACCAGGGACCGTCGGCTGTGCGGCCGGTGGAAACGTTGTGCATCCGGGCAAGAATGGTCCAGATCATAGCGCGGCTGGTTGCTCGGTAGGGGGCGAATTGCGTCTCGGAAACCCCCTTCATCAAATTGTGTTGCCACATGTATGCAATGCTGCTGTAATACCAATCGGCCGGTTCTACGTCTGTAAAAGACACCGGCAGGGGATTCAGGGCCGTATCTGCATCTTCGGGCGTCTTGCTGTCCGAAGAATCCTGGGTGGAATCAGACGCAGTAAATACGGTGCGAATCTCCACCCGCAGGCCGGGCATGGTGAAGCGGAACCGGTTCTCGCCCAGGTCCTCCACGGAAACTTTTCGGTTCCAGGCGTCGACGACCGTCAATTCCGTCAGCTCATAGCCCGCGTCCGGCTGTACAGTCAAAGTAACCCGGTCTCCCCGCTCGGCATTTCGGACATTAGCCGTGACTTTGCCCCCTGTGGTTTTGAGGACAGTGACCCCATAAGTGGGTTCCCGGTCCGACGTGGAGTCGTCCCGGTCGGGGGTAGGTTTCGGGTCTGGATTGGGAGCAGCGACGCTTCCTGCTGGAATTACCATGCGCAGAGGCTCGGTAGTCAGGCTGGAAGCCGTTGCCCGTCCGTTGGATTGGATGGTCACTTGATAGATATACTCGCCGTCAACCGTCTGTGTAGGCGGAGTATAGCGGATAGTGGTGATGGTGTAGCGCAGGAAACGGTCAACGGACTCCAAAGCGGCTTGGACAACCCCGGAGAGATACTTCTGCGCGGCGTCGACGTCTTGATAGGAAACAGGTGCCGTATGGCCGTCCTTGAGCTTTACCGCCAGATAGCCCTCGCCGATAGACGCGCTTACAACCAGGCTGGACGCACCGTTTTCATTCCGTTCGTTGACGCATTCATATTCACCGTAATCGTTGCTGACAAAATCATGTCCCTTGGCGGGGATTGTTTTGGTCAGGACATTGCCGCATCTTGTGCAGACGGAGGTCTGTTCTCCCGCGTCGGTACAGGTGGCGGGTTTCGTCACCGGCTGAGCCGCGTAGTTGTGGCCCAGGGCGGCTATGCTTTGGGTCTGGGTATGGCCGCAGACAGTGCAGGTGTATGTCCGTATGCCGGAGGCCGTACAGGAGGCTGGTTTTGTGACGGCGCCGCCGTCCCAGGAATGGGTATGTCCGGGGCCGGGATCGGGGGTTGGGTCCGGATTCGGGCCGGGATCGGGGTCTGGATTGGGATTAGGTTCCGGGTCCGGAATGATGCTGTTGTAATGGATGGTTTTTGTCTGTAGTATAGAATTGCTGTCTCCCAGTTTCGTTATGGCATTCCATTGATCTTCACTGCCGCCATAATAGATATCCGTAACGCCGCAGGCTGAAAATGCAGCGATGTCAATTAGCTCTACACTGTCTGGAATTGTGACCGACTTCAATTGCGTGCAGGAAGCAAAGGCTCCATTCCCGATGCTTGTTGCGCCTTTTGGAATCGTTACCGCCGAAAGCCCCCCGCAGTTTGTGAACATTCCCTCGCCGATACGGTCTATTTGAGCGGGAAGGGTTACATTGGCCAACCGATAGCATCTTGAAAACAGGTTATCTCCGATCTCCACCTGCTTACTGCCGGGAGTAAATACTGCCTCTGTCAGCTCCTGGCAGTCCATAAACGCTGCCGCTCTTACAGATTCAATGCTCGCCGGCAGAGCGATAGATTTCAGTTTCCCGCAGCCGGAAAAGGCATTTTCGCCAATGGCTTTCACGCCTTCGGCAATGGTGAGGGATAAAAGATTCGGGGAGTTTTGGAAAGAGCGGTCGCCAATTTCTGCCACGCTGGCGGGAATTTCTGCGCTGAGGGCTTTGCAGCCCCGAAAAGCGTCGGCCCCCACTTTTGTCACGCCGTTTTGGATGACAATTTTCTGAATGGCGTCTAAGTATTGGTTCCATGGCTGATCGGAGGAAAAGTCCGGCATATCTCCCGTGCCGGAGATGGTAAGCGTCCCCGATTTAGCCAGCGTCCAGGTAAGATTTGAACCAGATATCGTACCGCTGCCGATTGGCTGATTGGCAGAAGGGTCATCCGGCGGGACATAGTTTTCCGGGTAGCGGGTAAGAAGATAATCTGCGGCTTCCACTTCGTCTTTTGTTAACGAACGGCCCCAAGAAACCTTACCGTTAAGGTTTCCTTCGGCAACCGTTACGCCCACATCAGACATCTGAAGGACAATAACAGAATGGGCGTTATTATTTACCCGCAGGATATCGCCTACTTTTACATCCGAAAGCTGAACCGGAGCGCACATTCTTGCAGGCAGACTGCCGAACGCCGCATCGCTAAGCTCATAAGCGAAGGCGACGCAACCCGAACCGATATTCGCGCCGTTCGCAAGATTACCGCTCCATTTGTAATTGGGATGAGTTTCGTCGGTCCAAGTGGTTCCTTCTGTGTACCCATCCTTTGTTTTATAAGCGATTAACGTCGCGTAAACTTCCTGTGGGGTAGGGACAAGCTCAGCTGCATAAGGGACCGTTGCGGCAGGAGTGTCCGCCGTGGATACATATGCTTGGGGCGGGGCGTCCTGCCAGGCGTGAGCGGTTGGCAGGGTTGGCAGACAGAAACACAGTGCGAAAGCAAACGAAAGAATTCGCTGTTTCAATTCTGAAACCTCCTCATAGATTTTATCCTGGAAAAGAACATTTTATGGGAAAAAATCACCATAAATTTACTTTGCAAGTATATCATCTGCTGATTTTTTTGTCAACCTGGCCAATCGGGAAAGGGTTTGGAACAAGGGGATTTCCCGGGAAATGTTCCAGGCAAACGCAGCGGCTGGCTCGAGGGGGGGCCGCTGCTGGAATCGCTCTGGTAATTTTCAAGGAAAAATGAAAAAGACTCTTGAAATTAGGAACAGCGTGTAGTATAATAAAAAAAGATGCCGGTGTGATGGAATTGGTAGACGTAGCGGATTCAAAATCCGCCGGTGGCGACACCGTGTGGGTTCGAGTCCCACCACCGGCACCAGCTCAGAAATCCCCATCACCGCTCCGTTTCCGCCTCCGGCGAAAACTGCGCTATGATGGGGATTTCTTCGCTTTCCGTCCGCAAACGCTTCGCTGGTTTGCGGGCGGAGAAAGACGGGAGTACGGGGTTTTTATCGAACGCGAAGCAATCTGCCGGGAGCTGCGGGCTTCAGGCGGATTATTTCTATGTGTATGGTGGATGAGATTCTGCTTTCAGGAAGTCCTAGAATGATGGGCCGGGGATTTGACTCATTGAAATTGTTGGGTGCGGTTGTTAAAATAGAACGGCAAAGACCCTGCGTTGAGACAGAAAGCGGGAGCGGGATTTTTTGGAATTTTTGTCCGTGTGAATTGAAAGTCCTCGAAATTTATGATACACTGAAAAAACAATTGCCCCAGCCCCGTCACGGGCCGAGGCAATTTCTTGTAAGAAGGTGCGAAATGGCCAATCATCAGTTTGCTACGACGCTTTTGAAAGCGTTTGATGTGTTAGACTGCTTCCATACCAGTACGGAGGAATTAGGCATCTCGGATATTGCTGCTCAGGTCGGCCTTCCGGTTAGCTCCGTTCACCGCCTGATCCAGAGCCTGGAATTTGAAGGGCTCCTTTTTCAAAACCAGGAAAACAAAAAGTATTATCTGGGCACAAAGTTTTTTACTTACGCGGAAAAAGGCGGCCGCTACCAGCAATATCAGAAGCTGGCGGTGAAATATGTGGATGAGCTGGCGGACCTCACCAGCGAGACCGTCAACCTTGCAATTTCCAGCGGCGACCGGATTTTTAACATCTATAAAAAGGACAGCCCGTTTATTATCCGTCCAAATTTTGCCCTGAACGCCTCCTATCCGGCCCATTGCACCGGAACCGGACGGATTTTTCTCAGTCAGATGTCGGATGCATCCATCCGCTGGGTTTATGAGAACAACGCCGGAGAAATCCAGCAGTCCTTGCCGGAGTTTCTGGATATGCTCCATGAAGTTCGGAAAAACGGGTGTGCCCTGGACAATGAAGAATTCAATCCCGGTTTACGGTGCGTAGCCGCGCCGGTGCGGGCGGCTGGCGGGACGGTGGTGTTTGCCGTGAGCATTTCGGCCCCGGCGACGCGCATGACAGATGCAGTCTATGAAAAAAACCGGGAACTGGTGGTAAAATATGCGGCTCAGATTTCCGCAGAGCTGCAAGCCCTTTGACCGGCACAGAATAGAGCAGAAAAAGGCCGCACAAAAGAGCTTACCTTTTGCGCGGGCTTTTTGTCTGGAAAACGAGAAGAATTGCCGGTTTTGTTTTCAATATATGGGTAGTATTTCAAACCGCTCTGTGCTAGGATAAAGGCGAGGAGGGAAACGGTTATGAAAACGATTCTCATTTATTACTCCAAGCACCATGGAAACACACGGAAATTAGCGGAGGCGATTGCGGCTGCTGAAGACGTTACGCTGCTGGACGCCTCCAGCAGCGCGGAAGCGGATCTTTTGGGCTATGATCAAATCGGCTTTGCATCGGGTATCTATTACGCCAAGTTTCATGACAGCGTATTGCGCTTTGCAGAAAACAACCTTCCGTTTCACAAGGATGTATTTCTGGTATACACCTGCGGCAATCATCGAAAGAGCTACGCAACGGCCATCCGGCGGATTGCGGAGGCCAAGCAGGCGCGTCTGCTTGGCGTCTTCCATACGCCCGGCTACGACACCTTCGGGCCGTTCAGGCTGATCGGCGGGATTGCCAAAGGGCGGCCGAACGAGGCGGACTGCGCCGCGGCGGTGCAGTTCTACCGCGGCCTGGCCAGCGGTCCGAAGGCCGTAGAGTAAAACCCGCATAAAACAAAAAATCCTGCGGCAAGATGCCGCAGGATTTTCTTTGGAGGTGACACCCGGATTTGAACCGGGGAATCAGGGTTTTGCAGACCCTTGCCTTACCACTTGGCTATGTCACCGCAACTACGTTCTTATTATATGCGAACTCTGCGAAAAAGTCCACCCTTTTTTGAAAAAATTTTCAGAAAAATTTTTTCAAACTCTTGCGTTCTCCCCCTCGATTCGGAACCGCTGCGCTGGGTTCCGAATCGAAGGCGAAGGAATTCCCCGTCCGGCGCAGTTTTCGCCGCAAGGCGGAAACGGAGCGGTAAGGGGAATTCCTGAGCTGGAGCGGGCAACGAGGCTCGAACTCGCTACC
>CAJUTB010000064.1 GCA_910589315.1 uncultured Oscillibacter sp.
TCGAACTGGCCGTCCACGTGCTTGACGAAGGCGGAGACGGGCAGGCTGTCGCCGTTCATCTTGCCCACGGGGTTCAGAATGGTCTTGACCTGCTCCACCAGCTCCGGCTTGCCGGCGAGGCTGGAGGTGTCGGGGGCGTCCTGCGCGTCGGCCCAGCCGGCGGGAACTTCAAACTTGTGGTACGCCGTCGCGCCTGCGTCAATGGCCTTGTGGTTCATGTCAACCACGTCCTGGCCCTTCTTCAGATAGGAATGGGTCGCGGCGTCCTTCATATACTGGATGGCCTCCGCCTCGGGCATGACCTTCGCCAGAGAGAAGAATGCAGATTGCAGAATGGTATTCGTGCGCTTGCCCATGCCGATTTCCTTTGCCAGATCAATGGCATTGATGGTGTAGACCTGGATGTTATTCTGGGCAATATAACGCTTGGCAACGGCGGGCATGTGCTTGTCAACTTCCTCGTCGCTCCACTGGCAGTTGATGAGGAACACGCCGCCGGGCTTTACGTCGCGGACCATGGGGAATGCCTTGACGATATAGGCGGGCACATGGCAGGCCACGAAATCGGCCTTGTTGATATAATAAGGAGAGCGGATGGGCTTGTCACCGAAGCGCAGGTGGCTGACGGTGACGCCGCCGGTCTTCTTGGAGTCATACTGGAAATACGCCTGGACATACTTGTCCGTATGGTCGCCAATGATCTTGATGGAGTTCTTGTTCGCGCCAACGGTGCCGTCGCCGCCCAGACCCCAGAACTTGCACTCGATGGTGCCTTCTGCGGCGGTGTTGGGAGCGGGATGCTCGGCCAGGCTCAGGTTCGTTACGTCGTCCACGATGCCGATGGTGAACTGACGCTTCGGCTCGGCCTTTGCCAGCTCCTCGAACACGGCGAAGACGCTCCGGGGCGGAGTGTCCTTGCTGCCCAGACCGTAACGGCCGCCGGTAACCACGATGTCGTTCCGGCCCGCGTTGGCCAGGGAGGTGACAACGTCCATATACAGAGGCTCGCCCTGGGAGCCGGGTTCCTTGGTGCGGTCCAGCACGGCGATTTTCTTGCAGGTAGCGGGAATGGCGGCCAGGAGCTTATCCGCTTTCCAGGGACGGTACAGGCGGACTTTGATCAGGCCAACCTTTTCGCCATGGGCGTTCATATAATCGATTACTTCTTCCGCAACGTCGCAGATGGAACCCATCGCAATGATGACCCGGTCCGCGTCGGGTGCGCCGTAGTAATTGAACAGCTGATAATCGGTGCCCAGCTTGGCGTTGACCTTGCCCATGTATTTTTCCACCACGTCGGGCAGGGCGTCATAATAAGGATTGCAGGCCTCGCGATGCTGGAAGAAGATGTCGCCGTTTTCGTGGGAGCCGCGCATATTGGGACGCTCGGGGTTCAGCGCGTGCTTGCGGAACGCGTCCACAGCGTCCATATCGCACATTTCCTTCAGGTCGTCGTAATCCCAAATGGCGACCTTCTGAATCTCGTGAGAGGTACGGAAGCCGTCGAAGAAGTTCACGAAGGGGACGCGGCCCTCAATGGAAGCCAGGTGCGCCACAGGAGCCAGGTCCATGACCTCCTGCACGTTGCCTTCGCAGAGCAGGGCAAAGCCGGTCTGGCGGCAGGCCATCACGTCGGAGTGATCGCCGAAGATGTTCAGCGCGTGGCTGGACACGGTACGGGCGGACACATGGAACACGCAGGGAAGCAGCTCGCCGGCGATCTTGTACATATTGGGGATCATGAGGAGCAGGCCCTGGGATGCGGTGTAGGTCGTCGTCAGCGCGCCGGTGGCGAGGGAGCCGTGGACCGTACCGGACGCACCGGCCTCGGACTGCATTTCCACGACCTTTACGGTCGTGCCGAAAATGTTTTTCTGACCGGCGGCGGACCACTGGTCGACCAAGTCTGCCATGGGCGAAGACGGGGTAATGGGATAAATCCCCGCCACCTCGGTAAACGCGTAGCTGACGTATGCAGCGGCGTTGTTACCGTCCATAGACTTGAACTTTCTTGCCATATACTTACCTCCTATAAATCGCTGCCCCAGGCAGCGTGTTTCCAAAACACACGGGAACCAGTTGCCCGGAGTCCATGCGTTGTCATTATAGCACGATTGATTTCCCATGTAAACCGTAGCCTTGTTATTTTTTGCACAAATTTTTGGCCCGTCTATTGATACCCTGCCATATTTGTATTTTTTCCGGCAATTTTCCAGGACTGCCTTTTCTCTCCCGCTCTTTTGTGGTACACTGGGACAAAAGATTTATGGCGTTCCCCCGTTTGGGCGGGGCGCGGAGGAGGTTGCAGCGATGGTAGTCACCGTGCGTTCCCTGGGTCTGAACGGCATCCGCGGATATGAGGTAAGCGCGGAGTGTTTTCTTTCCGGCGGGCTTCCCGCCTTTGACGTGGTGGGCCTGCCGGATGCGGCGGTCCGGGAGGCCCGGGAGCGGGTGCGGGCGGCGGTGAAGAATTGCGGGCTGAAATTTCCCGTCAGCCGGATTACCGTGAATCTGGCCCCTGCCGGACAGAAGAAAGCGGGGACGGTTTATGACCTGCCGGTTTTTGTGGGGATTCTGGCGGCAAACGGCGGCCTGCCGGCCCCGCCGCCCGACGCGGCTTTTTTGGGGGAGTTGTCGCTGACCGGCGCGCTGCGGCGGGTGACGGGGGTGCTGCCGATGGCTCTGGCGGCGGAGAAAGCGGGGGTCCGGAAGTTGTTTGTCCCGGCGGAAAACGCGGCGGAGGCGACGCTTGCAGGCGGTCTGACCGTTTACGGCGTACCGGATGTAAAGGCGTTGACGGCCCACTTGCAGGGGAGAGAGCTGCTGTCTCCGGCCCCGGCGTGGAGACCGGAACCGGACCGGACGGGCCTTTTGGATCTGCGGGACGTGATGGGGCAGGAGAATGTGAAGCGGGCGTTGGAGATTGCCGCTGCGGGCGGTCATAATCTGCTGCTGATCGGTTCGCCGGGAGCAGGCAAGTCCATGCTGGCGAAGCGGCTGCCGTCCATTCTGCCGGACATGGGCCGGGAAGAGGCGTTGGAAGTCTCGGGGGTGTGGTCGGTGGCGGGGCTGACGGACCCGAAGCATCCGCTTTTGACCCGGCGGCCCTTCCGCAGTCCGCATCATACCACCTCCGCTTCCGCGCTGGCAGGCGGCGGGCCGAATATGCGTCCGGGGGAAATCTCGCTGTGCCATAACGGGGTACTGTTTTTGGACGAGCTGCCGGAATTTCACCGGGATGTGCTGGAGACGCTGCGCCAGCCGCTGGAAGACGGGGAAGTCACCGTAACCCGTGCCGGGGGGACGCTGCGGCTGCCTGCGCGGTTTCAGCTGGTGTGCGCGATGAACCCCTGCCGCTGCGGCTGGCGGGGCCATCCCGACCGCCGCTGCACCTGTTCCAGCCGGGAGGTCGCCCGATATGTGGAAAAAATCTCCGGCCCATTGCTGGACCGGATTGATCTGCATGTGAATGTCCCGTCGGTGGAATATGAGGCTATGCGCCGCCGGGAGACGCCGGAGGACTCTGCCGCGGTCAAGAAACGGGTGGATGCCGCCCGGGCGATTCAGTCCAGGCGTCTGGCGGGAACCGGGACGCTTTGCAACGCGCAGCTTCCGCCGCCTCTGCTTGGGGTGTACTGCCGTCTGGACGATGCCGGGGAGGCGTTGATGAAGAATGCCTTCCAGCGGCTGGGTTTGACGGCCCGGTCTCATGACCGGATTTTAAGGGTGGCCCGGACGATTGCGGATTTGGACGGAGAGGAGGCCATCGACGCGGTACATCTTGCGGAGGCGATTCAATACCGAAACACGGATATTTTGAAGGGGTAACGTATGGGAAGTTTGGTAATTCTCCGTGGAAATTCCGGGAGCGGAAAAACAACGATTGCAAAGGAACTGCAAAAGCGGCTGGGGCGAAATACCATGCGGATTTCACAGGACGCCGTACGGCGGGATATGCTTTGCGTGGAAGATGGACCGGATACGAAAGCGTTGCCGCTTTTGATGGAGCTTTTAAGATATGGAAGTGAGCATAGCCGCGTCGTGATTTTGGAAGGAATTTTGCGGGCGGATTGGTACAGGCCGCTGTTTACGCTTGCCGGACAGCTTTACCCCGTGGAGAAAATCCGCGCTTATTATTTGGATTTGTCCTTTGAGGAGACCGTAAGGCGGCACCAGACGAGGCCGAAGTGTCAGGAGTTTGGGCGTGAAGAAATGCGCCGCTGGTGGCGGGAGAAAGACTTTTCGGACGTATTGCAGGAAGTACGTATAGGAGCCGCGATGGATTTGGAGCAGATTGCTGCGGAAATCTGCTTACAGGTACAAGATGAGGTAGAATAACGCATCATAGGACGTTTTTATTTTTCAAAGTTGAGAGCTGGAAATGAAATATATTCAGGTTTTATTTCCTGTCTTGACCTGAAAATAGATTGCAGGGGCTGCAAACGGAGTGGTTTTGTGGGATGCGATTCTTGGCATTCGGATTATTATGAAGCTGAGCGTATGCTCAAAAGGGGAAATATATGGCCAACGAAGGTCTAAGCAGTAACAGGCGGACTTTCAAATTTGCTGCGTTTTTGCTTTCTAGTGGGACCCACAGCGATATTTGTATGGCACAGTCTCTGCTGGATCAGTTTGGACTGAAAGGTAAGCTGATTTTAGCGGACAAGGGTTATGACAACGATAAATTTGTTTGCTAGGTGGAAGATTAAGGCGTAGTCGCGGTTATTCCCAGCTGTGCCAATGTAAAACATCCCAGATATACAAAAAACTTAAAAACAACCGTCATTTTGCCACCGGAAAGAGGAAAGCTCTCTGTTTGTTGTTGGCTTTACTGATATCCTTGTTTACTTTGATGGTTTTCCAACAGACTCTAAAGCCGCGCGTCAGTTCATTTTTCTTGTGTATTCCAAATTCGTTCACGGATCAGTAAAACACTCCTGTTTTAATTGCTTATGCGATTCTCTGCATGATCAGATGATATTATAGACCGCAAAAAAATTTTGAAAAAAGGCTTGACTTTTAGGCGTTCTTTGGTATAATGAAACTCGTTCCAAATCTTGCGAAAAATGTGATAGAATATGGAGAAGTCGCCTAGTTGGTCGAGGGCGCATGATTGGAAATCATGTAGGCCC
>CAJUTB010000065.1 GCA_910589315.1 uncultured Oscillibacter sp.
GCATCATCCGCTCCATCGGGTAATCCTTCGTATAGCCGTAGCCGCCGAACATCTGCAACGCCTTGGTTGTGGTCTTCATTGCGTGCTCGGAGCAGAACAGCTTCGCCATGGCGGCTTCCTTCGTGTAACGCTTGCCTTCGCCCTTCATGGCCGCGGCCTGATAGGTCAGCAGACGGCCCGCTTCGCAGCCCATCTCCATATCCGCCAGCGTAAACTGGGTATTCTGGAATTTGCTGATGGGCTTGCCAAACTGCACGCGGCCTTTCGTGTAGTTCACGGCTTCCTCCATCGCGCCCTCGGCAATGCCAAGAGCCTGCGCGGCAATGCCGATACGGCCGCCGTCCAGGGTCTGCATGGCGATGCTGAAGCCCTTTCCCTCTTTACCCAGAAGGTTTTCCTTCGGGACGATGCAGTCCGTGAACACGATTTCAGACGTGGGAGAACCATGGAGGCCCATTTTCTCCTCATGCTTGCCCACGGAGAAGCCGGGGAAGCTGCTCTCCACGATAAACGCGGAAATGCCCTTTGTGCCCTTAGTTTTGTCGGTCATGGCAAACACTACAAACACATCGGCTACATAGCCGTTCGTAATGAAGATCTTGGAACCGTTCATCACGTAATGGTCGCCTTCCAACCGCACTTCGGTCTGGCCCTTGGAGGCATCGGAACCGGCATTTGGCTCGGTCAGCGCAAACGCGCCCACCTTATGGCCGGTAGTCAGCATCGGCAGGTATTTTTTCTTCTGCTCCTCGGTGCCATGGGTAAGAATCGGGTCGCAGCAGAGGCCGTTGTGGGTGGCCACAATGTCGCCTGTAGACGCGCACTGCTTGCTCAATTCCTCCACGCAGATTGCCGCCGCCAGAGGGTCTGCGCCTGCGCCGCCGTATTCCTTCGGCACGCACATACCCATGACGCCCATGTTGAAAAGTTTTTCGATGTTTTCCCGAGGATACTCGCTTTTCTGGTCCGTTTCCGCGGCGATGGGCTTTACTTCGTTCTCCGTGAATTCAGCCATCGTCTTCCGGATCAGCAGGTGTTCGCGGCTCAAGTTGAAATCCATTTGACAATCTCTCCTTATATAAAAATTTCAGGGGGTTACAGCCTCCACTGCGCCGAAAATTCCGCAATACGGAATCCATTTCCGAATTTGAAGAGCGCAAACGTCTACAGGCGTCAAAAACGCACCTGCACAAGCCCGCATCGCCCCTGCGGAATCTAATTTTCACA
Organism: uncultured Oscillibacter sp.; assembly: GCA_910589315.1. Lineage (GTDB taxonomy): Bacteria > Bacillota > Clostridia > Oscillospirales > Oscillospiraceae > Oscillibacter. Next base: position 1,228 of record CAJUTB010000065.1, read on the forward strand.
CCCCACCGCAGCCCCAAAGGACTGCGGCGGAGAGAGGAGGAACAAAAAGAGGAAAACCGGTTACTGAATGCCCGCAATGTCCTTGGCAAGCTGCTTCTTGCCCTGGATGTCGCCCTGGCGGGCAATCATGATGCGCTGGGCCTGGGGCGAGCCTGCGCCGTGCATGGACTCGGTCCGGTAGCCCACCGCCGCCGCGCCGAGGCACATATTCTCCAGGAACCGCATGACGCGCTGGCGGTCTTCCGTGGACACGCCGTCCTTTGCACGGAAAAACTTGTTGCAGATGTCGCCAATGGTCTCGCCGTTCCGTCCAACCACGGTATCGCTGGTGAAATCCTTCTGGGAGGGCATCGTGACCATCAAGCCGCCCGCCACGTCTTCTGCCAGACGTACGATCTCATAGGGGAACCGGGTCACGTTCTGCTTGCAAACGTTGGCCAGCAGCAGGTCAATCTGATAATTCCCCGCCTTGGTCTGGAAGCCCTGGCTGGAGCAGGCAATTCCGCAGCAATACAGGGTTTCGTTCAGGTGCAGCATTTCAATCAGCTTGTCTTTCACGGCGGACGCCTTCTCCACGCCGTTGTACTCCGCAGCAAGAGCCGTCGCGCCAATCACTACGTCGCCCACACCAACCTTGCAGCCGCCGTAGCTCTGGCGGTGGTAGCCCGCAAAACGCTCCACCATCATGCCCGCAAACTCATACTCACCGTTGAGGAAGATGTACTCGTTGGGAATAAACACATGGTCCAGGACCACCAGGGCCTCCTGGCCGCCGAATTTGGCGTTGCCCACGTCAATGGACGCGCCTTCCTCCATCTTCCGGGTGTCGCAGGACTGACGGCCATAAATCATATACATACCCTCGGCGTCCGTCGGGCAGGCAAAGCTGACCGCCCAGTCCTTGTCTGCCTCGCCCATGGAGATGGTGGGCATGAAGATGTGCCAGTGAGAGTTGATGGAACCGGTCTGGTGGCACTTCGCGCCGCAGACCACGATGCCGTCCTCCCGCCGCTCCACCACATGGACAAACATATCCGGGTCCGCCTGATCGTGGGGAGCCTTGGAACGGTCGCCCTTGGGGTCGGTCATCGCACCGTCAACGGTGAGGTCGTTGTCCTGCACGAAGGTCAGGAACTTCTTGAAGTTCTCATGATAATGCGTGCCGTGGGCCTCGTCGATCTCAAAGGTGGTGGAAAACACCGCGTTAAAGCTGTCCATCCCCACGCAGCGTTGGAAGCAGGAAGCCGTCTTCTGGCCCAGCAGACGCTGCATTTTCACCTTGTTGATCAGGTCCTCGGTGGACTGGTGCAGGTGGGTGAAGCGGTTGATGGTGTTGCCGGTGAGGCTGGACTTGACGGTCATCAGACCGGCATACTGCGGGTCCTGGGCCAGGGCGTAGGTCATGGCCACGCAGTTAATGGACGGGCGGATCATGGGATGATCCACCCAGTTCTCAATTTTCTCTCCGAACATATAGACCCGGGTCTTTAATGTCCGCAGGCTCTCAATGTACTCCTGTGCTGTTTTCAGTGCCATTATTTGTTTCCTCCTCGATTTTGAAAATGCTATGCGCCACAGGCGCATGGGAACAGTGGAAAGGCCGGAGCCGCCCGCATTACTGGAAGACGGCGGGACGCTTTTCCAGGAAAGCGGTCATGCCCTCTTTCTGGTCGGGGGACGCGTAGCAGAGCGCGAACATCTCGTTTTCCAGCGCGATCGCGCTGTCGATGTCCAGCTGCATTCCGCGGTCGATGCAGACCTTGGCATACTTCACGGCCACGGGGGAATTTTTCAGGAAGGAATTTGCCATTTCCTTCGCCGCGTTCAGCAGCTCCTCGGGTGCGTAAACGGCATTGGCAAGGCCGATTTCCTTCGCTTCTTCCGCGGTGATCATCTTGCCGGAGAAGGTGAGTTCCTTCGCCTTGGCAATGCCCACCCGGCGGGGCAGTCTCTGGGTGCCGGAGAAGCCGGGCGTAATGCCTAAGCCCACTTCCGGCTGGCCGAACTTCGCCTTCTCGGACGCAAGGATGATGTCGCAGCTCATAGCCAGTTCGCAGCCGCCGCCCAGGGCGAAGCCGTTCACTGCGGCGATGGTGGGGATCTCCAGCTTCTCAATGCGGCGGAACAGCGCGCTTCCGCGTTTGCTCCACGCGCGGGCCTGGTCCAGATTAAAATCACGCTGCTCGCCGATGTCCGCGCCGGCCACAAAGGAACGGCCCTCGCCGGTGAGAATCAGCACGCCCAGTTCGGTATCCTTCTCCACCTCGCTGATCAACGCTTCCAGGTCGGCCACTACCGCGCCGTTGAGGGCGTTGAGGGCTTTGGGGCGGTTAATGGTGGCAATGCCGATTTTGCCTTCCTTTTCATAGCGAATGGTCTCGTACATAAACAAATTCCTCCTTATTGTTTACGGGGCGGGTTCCCCGTTTTTCTATAGATTTTCGCTCATGCAACTCATTATAACAAATCCCCCCCGGTGATTTCAAGGACTATTTCCCGGCGGTTGGAGAAAAATACAGAGAAATTTGTAGGAAATGGCAAAAACGGCCTCAAATTTCAAAGCCGGGAGGCGGCTCCGGCGAAGAAACGATTTCATACCATTCTTCCTCATACCAGATATATGCCCGGTCAATCCAGACATAGGAAAAAGACAATTCCCCTTGATTGACGGAGAATTGATAAGACGTGCCGCCGCTCCAGATCTGATTGGGGGCCTCTCCCGCCCGGTATGTCCTGCGCCTCAAGGAAAGCCGGCGAATCCAGGCGTCCAGTTCCTCCCGCTCCGCTCCATTCAGCTCCCGCGGCTCCAGACAGCCCCCGTTATAAAAACCGCTGACGGAAACCGTCTCAATTTTTGGAAGAACTTCCAAAAGGATGTTTTCCCTTCGGAATACTCCTGCTGCAATTACCGCCCCGCACAGTATCCACACACACAAACCAATCGCTCTTTTTTTCATATGTACAAGCCCCTTTCCATGATCTCCCTAGGCGTTGTTTGAAAAATAAATATTGCACAAAGCCTGAATATAGGATATCAT
>CAJUTB010000066.1 GCA_910589315.1 uncultured Oscillibacter sp.
CCATCGTCGGCGGCTGGCCTCCCTCCAGCTTGTGAAGCAGGGCAAGGAAGCCTATCGGAAAATGCCGTGCATGGTGGAGGACGCCGGGCGGGAGCAGGGGCCGGAGGCGGACGAGCTGCGGGCCATTGACGAGGCAATCTTGCTTATCACCACCAACGGCCAGCGGGAGAAAACCGATTGGGACAAGGTGCAGGAGGCTACCCGCTTACGTGCGCTTTTGGAGAAAAAGCGCCGGTTTGAGAAAATTCCAGGTGAGACGCGGAAACTCATTGCCGAGCAGTTGGGGACCACACCCGCACAGGTGGGCCGGTATGACAGTATCGCAAAGCACCTGATAGCGGCGTTCAAGACGTGGCTGGAAGAGGGGAAAATCAATATCTCCGTGGCCTATGAGCTGTCCACCATGTCCGAGCGGGAGCAGTTGACGGCGCTGGACCGGGCAAGAGCCATAGGGCGCGGCCCGTCTATCGACGAAGTGAAGCGCCTGCGGGAAGAACTGCGGACGCCGGAGCCGACCAAAGCGGAGCGGGACGAGCCGAAACCGGCGGAGGACGGCCAGGAGTATAAACCGGGCGCGTATGTGAGGACCGAGCCAACGAAAATGACCACCGTGCCGCCGGACGGGAAAATCGTGGACTTCCCTGCGCCCGTCTCTCCCCCGCCCGTGGAAGATGCGCCGCCGGAGGAAACCGGGCGGGAGCAGGAAAAGGACATCGAATGGGCCGCTTTGATGCTGAAAACCCTGCGGAATTATTGTGAGACTATGGCGGCTGTTAAGGGAGGCCAGACGGTGCCATGGGCGGAGTATGCCGAGGCGGTGGGTATAGCAATCGCCGCCCTGCGCAAGTGAGGGCGGGCGAATGGAGCCTATCGAGAGTTGGAGAATGGAACTTTTGACGGAGACATTCGGAGAAGTAGCACAGGGCATTGTAGACGCTGCCTATAAACTTGCGGAAAAGGCTGGATGTTCGGCGGATGAAGCTGCGGCGGCAATAATGAACGCCCTTAATGGGCCGGTCAATCCGAAGAGAGTGCGGCGCGGCTGGGACCTCACAATGGCGTGGGACCGGAAAGAGGCGCGGGAAAAGCGGCAGGCCGTAGAGCGGGAAACCGCTTCCCGGTTCCATCAGCGTAAGGCCAAAGAAAGCGCTTGGGCCGTGCGGAAAAGGACCAGGCCACGTCAACGGGAGTGGCGCGGGCCGTGGAGAGGGGAAAGGACTAATTGACACGGAGGATGGAGCTATGCGGCGAAAAGACGTGAAAACGATAATCGCATATTTTTACGGGATTCCGGCGATGTGGCAGATGCTGGCGGACGAGCAGGCGGAGCTGGAGGACGAATACAACGGACTGCGGGGCACGTCCTATGACGGGATGCCGCATAGCTCCACGCCAGGGAAGCCTGTTGAAAAACTGGCCGAGCGGGCGGTCGCCGGGAATGTGTGGGGAAAGCTGGAGGCGGTCGCCGTCCGCCTGCACGTTCTGGAGACAGACCGGGAGAAAATTCAGGACTGCATGAACGCCATAAACAGCGAGTACACGCGGATAATTTTTTACCGCTACCGGGATAAGTACAGTTGGGTGAAAATTGCCGTCATGCTGGGCGTTACGGAGAGGACGGCGAAGCGCCGGGGAGAAAAGGCGCTGGACCGGCTGGGGGAAGCCCTGGAGGAAGTGTCTATGCCGGACGAGATTTTGGGCCGCGCCTCACGCGCGCGCGTATAAGAAGTATAACCGAGTCAAAATGACCGTTTTCCCGGCGTCAGGAAAATGGCCCGCAGACGGTCCGCAGGCCCGGCTTTGGGCCGTCCCGGCGCGGGGCGTCCGGGCCGGTCCTGGGCCTTAAAGGAAAGAGGTTTGAAAAAATTTTCCACGCGAAAATGCGGCCATTTCCACGCGCAGGAAAAGCCGCTGGAAAAACAATTTGCGAATAGGCAGAAAGAAGCCCGCCAGGGGCCGAAGAAACGGCCTTGGCGGGCTTTTTGCGCGTGGGGGTATATCAGGGTTCGCCGTCCTCCTCAAAGGGGTCTTGCAGGGCCTTTTGGCGCTCTTCTTCCGTCTCGCAGTCGGACAGGTCGATGATGGGGAACGGCAGGCGGGGCGGCGGCGGTATCAGCTTGTAATACTCGCCGTTGATGTAGTTTTCGTCCGTCACCCAATGCCACGGGCCGTAGTCCCCTCCGTGGTCCTCGATAGCGGCCTCCATAGCCGCACGCGCCTGTTCGCGGGTCAGGCCGTCAAAGGCCAGTCGGGAGCCGTCAATGAAGGTGGCGCAGCAGCGGTAGGGGGCAAACACTTTTGTTTCGTCCATTATTCTGCGCCTCCCTTCTGTGCCTCGCGCTCCAGGTGTTCCATGTAGAAGTCAATAGCTTTCAGGCAGAAGCCTTGCAGACTTTCCCCGGATGCGGCAGCGGCGGCGCGGATTTGCTGGCCGCGTTCTTTTGTGGGCCGAAGGTTGAAGTTGTCGCACTTTTCATTGTACCGGGCGTTGGATATTCTCTTTTTCGGACTAAGTGCCATTGCACGCGCTCCTTTCGTGTGGATTTGCTGACATGATAACACAACAGAGGGCGGAATACAAGAGTGCTTTTCGTTGGTCAGAACAGGAAACATATTTGCCCTCCTTCCCCTACGGGATATTCCGGTTCGGCGGGAGCGGGAGCCGGGGCGTCCTGGAGTTTACACGGGTGGTAGCCGTGGGCGGACAGCTTGCCTAAATAGTTCACGTCGTGGCCGTTGATAACGCCGTCCAGCACTTGGGCCGTCTCGTCGGCGGTGAAGAGGGTCCAGGATTCAATGCTGGTGCCGGTGGGGTGGCCGGGCGGCGTGGTGATAAGGGCAAAATACGGTTCGCCGTCCTTGCGGAAGGGTACGCGCCGGGTGGTGAAGCCAACGCGGGCGCACTCGTTTTCATACTCCTTGATGGAGCGGAAGCCGTGATACTCCATGTTGTGGTCCTCCCTTTTGGTTTTGGGTCCTGGGGTTTACCCATGAGCGCCCGCCCGGATGCCGGGCGGCTGGACTTGCACCAGCGACGGCGGATGCCGTCGGCCTTGCGGGTCTTGTTATGCCAGGGGGAAGAGGGCTTGACCGTCGGCGGCGGTGGGAAGCTCCGGCGGCGGGGCCTCCTCCGGGGTTGCCGGGGGCGCGGCGTCCTGGGCGGCGTCGCCCTCGTCGGCAGCGGTGGCCCGTTTTGTGTCGGTGATGCCTAAAATGCGCTTGGCGTCATAAACGGCGTTCCGGGTAAGCTGGCGCTGCCATGCCTCGTTTTTGCGGGACCACTTGAAGCCGTGGGATTTCAGGGCGGCGCGGGTTTCCTCGTCGGGGATTTCGTCGAAGAGGATTTGCAGGCGGTTTGCTTCCATGTTCAGAAAGATTTTGCCGCCGTCAAATTCAAGGGTGTTTGCGGCGTCGTCCTTGTGCTGCTCTATGCCGTCCAGCTTGGCAAGGTTCTCCTGTGTCCGCTTGATTTTGCCGCGCAGGCTGGCAAGCTCGAAGTCGGGGAAGGGGGTTTGTGCAAAGGCCGGGGCGCTCTTGATTGCCTCGTCCATTTCGGCGGCGGTTTTGTCGGAGAAGTCCCGGAATCCCTTCATGGTTTTGTGTTTGCGGTAGTGGGCGTTCATGGCCTTGCCAAGCTCCAGTTTGTTTTGGAGGGACTGCAAGCGGTCCTCCAGCATTTCGCGGGCGTGGGGGTCGGCGGGGTCGATGGGGCCGGTGCCGATGCTTTTGATTTTGGACAGGATGCCTTTGATTTCGTCGTACTCCCTCCACAAACTGTCCTCGCGGGCGTTCTGTTTTTGCTTCTTGCGGACGGGGAAGTTGGCCGCACCGCAGACCAGGACAGAGGGACAGCTTGCGCCGTTGCGGTTGTGGTCGTTGGTCCACTGGGCAAGGCGGCGGGCGTAGCGGTCCAGAAGGGCGTCCAGCTTTTCGTGATAGAAGGGGCTGACTTTCTGTTTCTGGCGCTCCACCAGGGCGGCGGCCTCGTCCACGGCGGCGCGGTATCCCGCCGTCGCGCTGCCCTCTTTGTAGTCCGACATGGACATCATCTGATGGGAAAGACGGGCCGTGTTTTCGTTTATCGGATAGTACATAGCATTTCCTCCCGTGTTTTGGTTTTGGGTCTTGCGGCCCATGAGCGCCCGCCCGGATGCCGGGCGGCTGGACTTGCACCAGCGGCGGCGGGATGCCGTCGGCCTTGCGGGTCAGTCGAAGCACATTTCTTTCTTGATGCGGTA
>CAJUTB010000067.1 GCA_910589315.1 uncultured Oscillibacter sp.
TCATATTTCTAAAGCAAAATCCGTTAGAATATGATACCCAGCAACGAGTGGGAATAGACAGGTTTTTCAAGTACACGTGCAAAAAAGTTTGTTTTGTGCATTTTCCGACAAAAAAGCCCCGGTTTGTGTGTTATAAAATGCACATAACTGGGGCTCTTTTTTGCCGGAGTAACAAAAAGGTAACACCGCGGCAGGTTGATCGAAAGGAGGGCCGACGGCAGGGAGCCATCTACAGAGCGGCGTCAAAATAATTTTGCGGAGGGATCAGCATGGCAATATTCTTCAGCACCGTTTTATTTTTCGGTCTTATTGTGACCGTGGCGGCCGGGATCGTCCTGGTCGTCCAGAAAGTCAGGCACCGGGGGACCCGGGCGGGCCGCGTGTGCATCGCGGCGGTGGTCGTGTCGGTCGTGTGCTTCGTCGGCTTCGGCGTCACGCATGAGCCAAGCGAAAAGCCGCAGGACCCGCCCCCGGCATCCAGCACCGAGACAAGCAGCCCGGAACCGGCCCAGAGCGACGCCCAGCAGACCACAGAGCCGTCCCCGGCCGTAACCCCGACCGTTACCACCCCGGAGCCGGAGGAGCCCGCACAGAGCGCCGCAGCGCCGACAGAGACGCAAACCACGCAGGAACCCACACCCCCGGAGGAGACGGAACCGACGGGCACCCCGGAGACGCCCGCAGCGTCGGAGGAGCCCCCGGAGGAGGTCGACCCCATCGAACAGGCCAAGCAGGACATCGAGGAGGCCACGCGGGACCTTTTTGCGGAGTGGTACAAGAACACGACCGTCGACAGCGTGACAGTGAACGAACACCTCGGCACCGAGAAGGAGGGCGACTTTGTCCTGTTGGTGTACGCCACCTGGGACGTGAAAAACTCGGTCAAGATGACGAACAAGGTGCTGGCCATGTATAGCGAGGATTTCGCCGCCCGGGTCGGCCAGGACCTGGAGAACGTCCAGGAGCTCTCCGTTTTTTGGACCGTCCCGTATTACTCGGAGGATGACACATCCGTCAAATATTCGTATGAGCGCGCCGGCGCAGGCATGTATGAGACCGGCCACATGATCCTGGTCGAGTGACCGCAAGGGCCGCCCCCATCCCGGGGGCGGCCCTTTTTTCGTTTAGAAGTCCGGCTCCGGCGTCGGCGGATCGTCGTACACTCGCGGCGCATCCGCGCCCGCCTCCCGGTCGTGCTGGGCTTTTAGGTCGCCCAGGGTGGAGGCCAGGGCCTGCCCCCGGTCCGGGTACAAATGGGAGTAGGTGCCCAGCGTGGTCGACACCTTTTCATGGCCCAGGCGGTCGGCAATGAGGAGCGGGTCGGCTCCGCTGTCCACCAGCATCGAGGCGTGGGAATGGCGTATATCATGCACCCGGATCACCTTCACCCCCGTCCGTTTGCAGCACCGCTTCAGCTGTTCATTTACCCAATGTTTCGTAAAGGGGAACAGGCGCTCATCCGGGTCGTATTCATACAGCCGGCCGGCATAGTCCCGGAGCATGTCCATCAGGAACGCCGGGCAGGGAATGAACCGCCGGCTTTTCGGCGTTTTCGGCTCTTGGATCAAATCCTCCTGGCCCAGCCGGGTATAACTCCGCCGGATATGGACCCCGGAGCGTTTGAAATCCACGTCGTTCAGAGTGAGGGCCAGCAGCTCCCCCTCCCGCATCCCGGTCCAGAAAAGCAGGTTGAACGCCATGGAGGCCGTCGGGTCGCCGTCCATCCCGGCGATAAACCGCTCAAATTCGTCCAGGGTCCAGAAATCCATATCGTCGGCGTTGCGCTTCCCCATGGAGCCCGCAGCGACGGCCGGGTTTTGGGGCAGGCCGTAATATTTCACGGCAAAGTTGAACACGGCGGTCATTTGCCCGTTGATCGTTTTCAGATAGGTCGGGGCATACCCCCGGCTCATCATTTCCGCCTGCCACATGCGGATTTTCGTGGGCGTTATGTCCGTGACGTTTTGATCCCGGAAATAGGGCAGGATTTTCTTTTCAAACGTCCAGACCTTGGAATCGTAGGTCGTGGGCCGCAGCCGGGGCTTCACGTCGGCCATGTAGAGATCAACCAGGGCGCCGAAAGTCATGTCGAGGCTCCCGCTTTCCTTTGCCAGCATGTCGCGCTCATATTCCAGGGCGTCGGCCCGCCGGGTGAAGCCGGATTTTTTCACCTGTTTCCGTTTCCCCGTCCAGTCAGTCACCCGAAAAATACAATACCATTTCCCCGTTTTGGGGTTTTTATAGACGGACACAAAACCACCCCCATCGCATCATGTCGCACATGTCACGCTGTCACACGTGACAAACGTGACACATTTTCCAAATTTAGTTATCAAAATAGCCGTATTTTGAGAGTTGCAATAACTTTTTCAATGATATAACGTCGAGAATACCAACAAAACACGGCCGCAGAGCACAAAATATTTTTGTTCACAATTATGCTGTTTACAATTTGTTCACACGTATTCACGAAAAAGACATAAACGGCGAAAATAATGAAACAGAAAGACAAACGGCGTATTTTTATTTTTTATCCACAAAACAATAACAATTTCAACAAATTTTAGAAGTGCGTCACGTGTGACAAACGTGACAATAACGCCCTTACAGTACAGTACAGTACCTTATATATATAGTACTAATCCTTACGCGCGCGTGCGCGCGCGAGGCCCGGCCGCCGGAGGCGGCAAAGGGGTCGGAATCGGCCAGCTTAGAACATACGTTTTATTTAGGGGGCAGAGGATCATTCCGTGGTATGCTTGCACCATTAGAGGAAATGCAAGCATACCACGGATTTTTCATGTTGTCCTTGACAACATGAAAAAATGACCATTCGCAACCGGGGGCCCGGGGACCGCCCGGTCAGTCCCACCGCCAGGGTATTCCAAGCCGCCGACATTCCCGTTTTAGGCGTTCTTTTCAAGAATAACGGCGGCATCGGCCGGGGCCTTTGCGTCGTCCAAGGCTTTGATCGCCTGGAGGCAGCGCAGCGCAGAGGCCAGGGCTTCGCCGGACAAGCCCTCCAGGCATTGGAGCGCCTCCAGGTATGCCGGATCAGGCGGGGACGCCGGCTCCAGGGGAGGCGCGGGCTCCGGCGGCGCGGTTCGTTCATCAGTCAGACCGAGAAGATAGTCCATAGACACGTTGAAATGGCGGCACATTTCGGTTTTTATTTGGTCGTTTGGTACGCTTTTCCCGTTTTCGTATAGGGAAACAGTAGATTTTACAATGCCGAACAGCTTCCCCAATTCGTCCTGGGTGAGGCCGTGCTCTTGCCGCAGGGATCGAATCCGATTTGACAGCGTTGCCATAATCGGCCCTCCTTTTGTTGATGATTTCACAACCATTATACGGCCAGGTTTGAGAAACAACAACCCGGAAAAAGAAAAGTTTATGAAACTTCAATTTTCCACTTGACAATACGGGCAAGTTGAAGTATCATAAACACACGCCGGGAGTTTAAGAAACTTAAACAGCAGAGGCAGGAGGGATAAAAATGGATTGCAAGCTGCTGAAGGAGGCCCGCGTCGCCGCCGGAGTTACGCAGGAGGCCATGGCGGCCGCCATCGGATACAAGGACAAATCGAGTTATTGCCTGCTCGAAAAGGGCGTCGTTAAATGCACAGTCGACCAGGCCAAGGCAATCACCGAGGCGCTCGGCCTGTCCGTCGAGGAGTACACCAAAATTTTTTTGACGTAGAAGTCTAAGAAACTTGAACATCAGGGAGGGCACACACATGAACGATTACAAGGTCATCGCCACGGGCATCCACGGAGAGCACACCGTCACGGCCATCGACGAAAAGGACGCCCGCCGGGAGTTCCGGGCCCGGCACAAGGGGGAGAACGTCGGGGACATCCACACCGTCACCCTGATCCGGGAGAACGTCCCCGCCACCAAAGCCCAGGAGCGGGAGGCCCTGGAGTGTCAGCGCCAATGATAAAATGAAAGAAAACGCCGAGGAAAAAATGTAGTT
>CAJUTB010000068.1 GCA_910589315.1 uncultured Oscillibacter sp.
CAGGTTAGACGTGATGATGTCCAGCCCATAGTATCCGGTCCTGTAAATGGCCCGCTCCACGGCCTCGGCGTCCAGCCCATCGGCCAGCAGCAGCGCCGCCGTCCCGTCATGCTCCCCGTACACCTGGAAATACCGGGAAGCGTTGCCCTGTTTGTCTCCGTCCACCAGCAGCACCTTCTTGCGGTGGAGCGTCGCCAGGATGTGCGCCACGTTTGCCGCTGAGACGGTCTTACCCGTCCCACCCTTCAAGTTGATAAAGGCCAGCGTTCTCATTCCTGCCCCTCCGTTTCCCTGTACCACACGCACTCGGCACAGTCCGTCATTTCCTCGTTTGGATTGTCCATCGGGCAACCTTCCTCGTCGGCCCACTCCGGCCTGCCGCAGCATCCATTTTTCACAGTTTTTCAGTCCTTTCAAATCGGTTTTTTAGAAAGCGTTTCCACTCCGGCAAACCCTCGTCCCATTCCCACCAGCCTTGTTTCCCGCGTGCGTAAATCGGCATATCGAACATGACCGGATTTTTCAGGACCCATGCCCAGCGCCCCGGCGAGTAGTCTCCCAGCGCTCTTTCCTGCTCCGTGAGGCCGTCTACCACGTCCTCCACTGGGACGCAATCGACGATTTCCACGGTTCCCACTATTGCGCCGTAGCACAGCGATTGTCCTTCCCTTGGAACCAAAACCACAGACATATCGGCAAGTGCTATTTTCTGCTTTCCGGCGTGGACGCCCAACGCGGCCCCGAATGTTGGTCCGCGTTGGGCGCGTCTCGTAGCCTTTCAGCCCCGCCACAATCGCATATGCGTATGGCTGATACACAGTAAATGCCCTCATTTTTCCGCTCCTTTTCCTGGTAGTTCATTTCCCCACGCTTCCCATCCCGGGCACAGCTTCCTTGCAAACAGCTCCACTCTCGGTAGGTCTCCGCACAGAGATACGATTTTTCCCCGAACCTCTCCCGGCTTTTCGCTATGCTTCCCGGCTGGCGCATACACAAGCTGCCTGATGTCATGGCGCAGCGGTTTCATTTTCCCACGAAATGCCAACAGGCACACCTCCGGGTTTGCCCTGGTCCAGTATCCCATTCCAAAGGCGTCCTTCCCCGTCTTTTCGTTTCTCTTGACCCACACAAAGGCCGCTCCAAAGTAATCAAATCCCCATGCCTCAATCGCGGCAAGCGCCTGTTTAATCTGCGGAAATGTCGCCCATAAAAACAGCGCGCAGTTTTCCGCAGATATTTCCCTCACTGGCAGTCCACATATATCCTGGATTGGCATGGTTTGATAGTGCTGCTTCGCCATTCCCCGGCTTGACCTTTTCCCTCCGGTCTTTGGGTATGACCACGGCGGGTCTGCGTAGATGATGGAATATTTTTTCTCTGGAAATCCCTCAACTTCCCTCATTCTCCCGCTCCTTCCTCCACGGCTTCCCCGGCGTCCGCGCCCTCCCGGAACAGCGGCCCCGGCTCCCACTCCGCCACGCTTTCCCGTTTCGGAATGAGGGCCTTTTTCCGCATAGCGTCGCGGCACTGGCGCATCAGGTCGTCCAGCAGGACCATAAAATCCTTATCCGGCAAATCCATTGGCATAATGACCGCCTGAATTATCATCCCGATTTTTGCCACGATGTAAAACAGGTCCCCGTTCCTCCCCCGGCGCTCGTAAAGCCGCATATACTCCAGGCCGTCCAGAGGCAAAAGGTATTTCTCCTGAATGAACGTGACGCCCGCCGACGTTTCCAGCGGCAAGAGGTCCATCCCGTTATAGCGCACACACAGCTTCGGGTCGTCAAGCTGGCGCTCCAGCGGTGCCGTGTCCTCCCAGTTCATCGTGTCCGGCGCGTCCATTTCTCGCATAATCAACTTCTCACGCTTCTTCTCGGTAATGTCGAACATAGCGCAGATGTTTTCCAGGTCCATGACCGGCAGGCCCACCAAGGGATAGGCAGACCGCCCGTCGCCCAGCCATTGGCCCACGACTTCCCCAGCGGCGTCCCGCTCGTCCATCAGGTAGTAGCACCCGCCCGCATTGCAGATTGCGCCCACTTTTTTCAGCTTCACCGATTTTCCTCTCCTTCCGGCTCCGTCTCGCCGTCCGGCGCGCAGGTCACAGCGATAAAGGCGTGCTGCACGTCGTCCGCCGAGGCGTTTTCCACGTCCAGCTTCCACCGTTGGCCGACACGGTATCCCGACACTTTCCTGTTGCGCTTGCAGGCTTTCACCAGCTCGATAATCCCGCCGCCGACCATGGACACCAGGATAACGAACCCCAGCCACACCCAAAAGCTCGAAAAGATAAACCGCCAAAATTCCATGATTTCATACCTCCAAAAATCAATAAATGCGCTTTTCACGATATACCACAGGTAGTACACAGCATCATACCTCCTGTATGTCGATGTTGAACCGCTCTTTCATCAGCTTGCGCTTCATGATGAACTCTTTCGTGCGCGTGGCGCGGCTTTTCACGTCCTCCACCACAAGCTGGTCCCGGAACGTATATTCACCGATTGTCTCCTTTACCCGCACATAGGTAAAATCCGCCCTGTACCGGATGGCCCGCACCCGCCGCCCCTCGCCGTCGGTGTAGGCTTCCTGCAAGGTGAAGTCCACCTGCATCCGCAAGTCCCGGATTTTCCCGGCCCGCTCCAGCGTGGCCAGCTCGTCATACCGGCGGGCCTCCTTCTGGCTGTCGAAATGCAGGACCGCCCCGCTGGCCGTCACCCGCTCGGTGGGCTTGTTGTGATACTTTGTGGGCTTCCCCGGCCCGGCATCGGCAGGGCAGTGGAGAGGCTGGCGCTTTTTCTTCCGTTCCTGCTCCGCCCATTTCCGCAAAGCCTGTGCCTGATAGGCGGGCGGCAGATCCTTCACGTCAATGCTCATTCTCTTTCTCCCTTCTTTCCAGCGCACCAAAGCAATCCATGTTTACCCATTCCGGCTTTTTGCACCCGCTCTTAATTCCGTCAAGGTCTGCATAGAGGTAATGAAACCTACACCCCTCGCATTTGTTTATGAGCGTTGGTATCTTCATTTTTTCCGCCCTTTCCGCCGCTTCTCCGCGCAGTAGTCCCGGATAATCTCGGCCCGCTCCCACTCGGTCGTCTCGGCTACAAGGTGCCCGTAGCTGACGCCCCGCCTCCTGGCCTCCGCCGCCAGCGCGTTCAGTGCCTCGCTATCCGTGGCATACCCGCCGCCTGGCAACTCTACCATGCTCATTCTGTTTTCCTCCCTTCCCGCTTCTTCCGCTTCCGCTTCGGTTTTTGTTTCGGACGAATAAATTTTCTGTCCTTCCTGTAGAACCGTGCCACCAGGTAGCACCCGCCGTTCACGTCGTTGTGAAAAGCCTCCGCCGCCGACATAAGATATCCGGGATAAAGGCTCTCAAACTTAGCGAATTTCTCTCCGCTCTCCAGGCTTTTAGCCAGTTCCCGTGCCTTGTTCCCTGATATGCGCCCGTCCCGCGTCCTCGGCTCCGGGTCCACCAGGTTTTTAGAGGCCG
>CAJUTB010000069.1 GCA_910589315.1 uncultured Oscillibacter sp.
GTCCACCTGCCGCTCCAGCTCATAGCCGGTCAGGTTGTTGTCCGGGTCGCTGGCCGCGCTCCATGTCACCGTCAGGGGGTTCCCGCCCAGCACCTCCGCCGGGACCTGGATGCTGGCCGGGGCGGCGGGGGCGTGGTTGTTAAACACGCTCACCTGTGCGCTGTTCCGGTAGGTGCTGTAAAGCCCCTCGCTGTCGTAAGCCTTTACCCGGTACATCACCGTGGCGCTCCCTGCCGGGACCGTGTTGTTGGTGCTGGTGGCGCTGCCCTGGTAAACCTGCGTCCACGTTCCGCCGCCGTCCACGGACCGCTCCACCACATAGCCCTCCAGATTATTTTCCTTGTCGGTGGCGGTGCTCCACGATACCTTGATGCTCGTCCCGCCCTGGATGCTTTCGGGGATGGTGATGCTGGCGGGCGTAGTCGGGGCCGTGTTCGTCTGTACGGAGCCGTCGTCAGAGACCAAGAGAGAAGAGGGAAGTATCAAAGCGGGGCGGATGCCATACGTGTTGGAGCAGTTGCTGTTGTACCCACTGCCATTGGAGTACACGCGCCGCGCGTACGTCGCACCGTAGCTGGAGTAGCAATAGGGGCAACGGAGCCACCAGTTCGACGCGGAACCGTTCAGCTTCGCAACGCGCTTTGTGTCCGAACCTGTGTCCGCGCACCCCTTGAAGTAGTCCAGCTCCGCGCCCAGGACCGGGATGTAGCTGTGCGCCATGCTGACTTCCGTGCCGGACAGCAGGAAGATTTTGGCGGACAGGCCGTTGGCCCCGTTGTTGACGTTCGTGCCGTAGCCGGAACCGGGGCGGTAGGGAAGTTTGACCTGCTTGATTTGCGCCTGGATGTTGGCGTCGAACAGGGCGAGGAACTGATTGTTCAGGTATGCGTGGATGGTGCTGGCGGCGTAGTCGTTGACGTTGGAGCTGTGCCACTGGCGGTTTTCGTAGATGTCCTCCATCAACAGCCATACGCCGTCACAGCTTGCGTCGTAGGCGGCGCTGGGCTTGCCCTTGTGGACCACGATGAAGTTTCGCGCCGTGCCGCCGACTTTCAGCTTGACGGTAGAGCCGACGGCCTTTGCGCTCAATGCGACAGATGCCATAAAATTTCCTCCTGTTTTGTTATTTACCATGTTTTGCGGTTGCCGCGTAAGCGGCGAGCAAAACGGTGGTTTTGAATTACCACGGCGGTATGTCGTCCGGGCGCGGTCCTTCCATCGCTGGCCGGGCAAAAGAAACCGGCACACCCTTTTTCTTCTGGATGCACCGTTGCTGTTTCGCCCTCCTGCGGATGCGGGCCTCTTTGGTGGAGTTGATTTTCCTGTGGATTTTCGGCACTTCCCCGATGATCTCCCCCACCTGTTCGGCGTACTTCTGCCGTAGTGCGTGAGTGTCGCCGTGGGCCGCGTGTGCGTCCCACCCTTGAAATTGGTCTATGATTTTCTCCTTGGTAATCTCTCCGGCGGGGTATGCCGCCCTCCAGTAGCGGATGCGTGCCTGGATTCTTTCAATCCCATCCTTGCGCAGCTTTTGGACGCAGGCCCCGGTTTCGGTCAGGTAACTATGAAAACCCAAAAGGTCGATACCGTTCCGCAGCGGGAAGATGCCCGTTTTCTCGTTCAGCTCCAGCCCCAGGCTATCTATCCATTCCCGGATTTCAGCAAGGAGCTGTTGCGCCGCTTCCTTCGTCTGGACGATGATATAAAAATCGTCCATGTATCTCCCGTAGGATTCACAGCCCTTTTCCTCTTTTATCCAGTGGTCGAACTCGTCCAGGAACAGGAGGGCGAAAAGCTGGCTTGTCTGGTAGCCCAGCGGCAGGCCGTCCGATGCGTCGATGTAGATACAGAGCAGGTCGTACAGCTCCATATCCAGGCCCCGCCGGATAAACAGCCTTTTCAGCGCCCGCTTTAGTCTCCTGTGGTCGATGGATGCGAAAAAGTGCCGGATGTCTGCTTTGACCACCCAGCCCTCCGCCGTACCGTACCGGCGGTAGTATGTGACCATCTGGAGCTTTAAGCGTGCAAGGCCGTCGTGGGTCCCCTTGCCCTTCTGGCTGGAATAGTTGTCCCGTATGAAGCCCTTGGTTATTGCGTCGTACAGGATGTTGTCGGTGGCGGCGTGCAGCACCACCTTGTCCACAAACGCCGGAGCTTGTACGTCCCGCTCCTTCGGTTCGTACACCTTGAAGATTTCAAACTTGCTTGGCCGGTAGGTTTTGGTCAGCAGGAGCCGCGACAGCTTTTCCGTGCAGGCCAGGGCGTTTGCCTCATATTGGGCGGTTCCGGCCTTTCCCCGTTTGCCCTTCCGCGCCGTCAGGTACGCTTTATACAGCGTTTCAAACTGGCACATTTCTTCGTAGGTCATGCCGTGAATCACCTAAAATCTTGGCTGGCCGGGGATAGGGGGAGGTCGGCCAGCCCATGCCTAACACCGGCCCGCTCCCCCACGGCAGCGGGCTGCGTCCCATCAAGGACGGCCCGCCTCGGTGTGATGTGTTTGTCGTCAGCCCACGCGCAGGCGTTCGACAGGATGCGGCCCCCTTTGATGATGGTGTACTGTGTTCGCCTGTTCCCAGGCTACTAATTCTCACGGTCCATCAGAGCGGGGCGGATGCCATACGTGTTGGAGCAGTTGTTGTTGTTCCAACTGCCATTGGAGTTCACGTTCTGCGCGTTCGTCGCACCGTTGCTGGAGTTGCAATAGGGGCAACGGAGCCACCAGTTCGACGCGGAAAAAATACGGGCCGCACCCTAACACAAGGCGGATGCCTCCGCCGAGTATCTAAATTCTGTTTGGCTGAACCTTTCTTTCGGCGTTGTACTGGCTTATCGCGGTTTTCACCACGGCAACCTGCCGGGCGTCCTCTTCCGCCTGCTTCTCCGCCTCCAGCTTCTTTGCCCGTGCGCCGTCGTTCTTCTTCCACGACGCCGACATATACTTCACGTCCAGCACCTTCTTTGTCCAGACCTTGCTTTTCTCCAGAGAGATAACGCCCATGTCCAGGCAGATTTGAATGTACTCCAGCATGAGACTACAGCCGTCCAGGATTTGCCCGATCAGCCGCAGGCGCTCTTCGTACTCAATGACGAACATTTTCCCGTTGGCCGCGTGGATGTCCCGGACAATGGCCTTTGCGGTTTTCCGCATATCCTCGCCGTAGCAGCGGTACGCGGCCTTTGTAAACCCCTGCTTATCCTTTCGGTCCAGGTAGCCTATCATCTGGCCGCATACCTGCTTCACATCCCGGATGTCGTCAAGGGCGGCGATTTTCTGTAAGATTTTCCGCACGTCCCGCTGGCTTACATCGTCCGTGACTATCTTTGTCGCCTGGTTGGTGTAAGTCAGCAGCTCCCGCGCCTTATTCCCTAAGATGTATTCCTTGTCAGCCACGCCCGCACCTCCGGTCTGGACACCGCCCGTTCCGTGCCGCGTCCAGGTCCTCCGGGTTGCCTACGAACAGGCAATGCTCCCGGTAGACGAAC
>CAJUTB010000070.1 GCA_910589315.1 uncultured Oscillibacter sp.
CCCCTGCGTCTGCTGTGACAACACGGGGAAAGTGACCATTAAGGGCGTCGAGTACGCTTGTCCCAGGTGCAAGGGAGACTGGCGCGAGAAAGAGGTTGTCGGCACAACGACGGTCTACTCCGTCGCAAAGTGGGTGCTGGAAAGTATCAGTGTAAACCAGTACGGCTTATCGCTTACATTCAAGCAGACAAACAGCACGGAGCGGTGGGGCGGCAGTTTGCAGATGCGGCAATCGGACTTCCACGACATGGTATACAGGGACTACGGGAAAACCATAAAGGTCTACGACGACTACAAGGCCGCAATGGCGGAAGTGAAGCGCCTGAACGCGGCGGAGCGGGAGAAGCAGGCGTGAAGTGTAAGAAGTGCCGTCACTTCTACACGGTGATGGTTACGAAGGAGGGGTACAACCCGTTCCCGTGCTGTCACTTGTGGGAGGACGAGGGGAAACGCCCGGAACCGCTTACCCAGGCGTGCTTTGAGCCACGGGAGAAGAGGCGGAAAAATGCTTGAAGTTGTACCTATGACACTGAAAGAGGCAAACGCCTTTGTGGAGCAGAACCACCGCCACCATGGACCTGTTGTGGGCCACAAGTTTTCTATTGGCCTATCTGACGGGGATAAAATCGTGGGCGTCGCTATTGTTGGGCGACCTGTCGCCCGCCACCTGGACGATGGGTGGACGTTGGAGGTAAACCGGCTTTGCACGGACGGGACCCGCAACGCCTGTTCCATGCTGTACGCCGCCGCGTGGAGAGCGGCCCGCGCTATGGGCTATAAGCGGATAGTGACCTACATATTAGAAAGCGAGAACGGAGCGAGCCTGCGGGCCTCCGGCTGGAAATGCGTGGGACAAGCTGGGGGTCTGCGCTGGACTGGGAAACGCCGACCGGAAGTGGACCTTTACCCTGCGCAAATGAAAATCAGATTTGAAAAGGAGGGGTGACAATGGCGAGGAAAAAGACCTATCCAGGCGGCTTCCGGCTGACGCTGGCGACGGCGCGGGCGCTGGTCGTCCAGGAGTTCGGAACGGCAAAGGGCCTGGAGCCGGACCGGGGGACGTGCCTGGAAGGGTTCTTCACTATGCGGATGGGGAACATGGGCATATCCATCAGCCCGAGGCGCTGGAGGCGTGGGTGGGAGACATCGGACCGGACGCCTGCCACAAGCTCGTTGACGAAACGTGGGAAAAGGGGCGGTGAACGTGGACGCGACCTGCAAGCCGGAAAAGAAAATCGTCTGTTTTAGCGGCGGACATTCCTCTGCGCTGGCAGCGATTGAAACGGCACGAAAGTATGGCACCGAGGGAATGATTCTCCCGAACCACGATATTTCCCCGCACGTTGAGCATGAGGACATCAAGCGGTTTAAGCAGGAAGTGGCGGAGCACATCGGCCTGCCGGTCACATACGCCAATATGCCGGGATGGGAAACTACGCCGCCGCTGGCCGTGGCTGTGGCAAACAAGGCGTTCAAGGCTTTTACCCGCCCGGCGTTCTGCACCAGCAGGCTTAAAACAGAGCCGTTTTATAAATGGCTGGAGGAAAACGGAGCGCCCGGCGACTGGGTAATTTATGGATTTGACGCAGAGGAAACCAGCAGAATGAACCGCCGGAGCGACATTATGAGTGCCATGGGGTATAAAGCGGTGTTCCCGCTGGCGGACTGGCAGCGGACGATTTGGGCGACCGAGGAAGTGGGAATAGCGCGGCCCAGCACCTACGGGACCTATAAGCACGCAAACTGCATCGGGTGTCTGAAAGCCGGGAAACAGCACTGGTATTGCGTGTACTGCCTGCGCCCGGATATTTGGGAAGAGGCGAAAGCGGCGGAGGAAACAATCGGATACAGCATTATCAAGGGCGTTTACCTGAAAGAGCTTGAACCGAAGTTCCGGGAAATGCGCGACGTTCTCCGCATTGTGCCGACGGATAAGACCAACAGCGCCCGATTCTGGAAAGAAGTACGGGAGGCAATGCCGGAAGAGCAGTTGGAAATACCGTGTGACTGTAGTTTTTGACGAGGGAGGCGGACATGAACACCATCTATAAACCGAAGGGCGCGGCGGCGGAGTACGGCGACTACGCCGTGAACATCTACACCGGATGCCCCCACCGCTGCTACTACTGTTTCGCGCCCCAGGTCCTCCACCGGGACCGGGAAGCGTTTCACTCCTGCGTGGAGCCGCGCAAGGGAATTGTGGCGGAACTGCGGCGGAAGTTGGAGCGGGAGAAAATCACCGGGAAGCTGGTCCACCTGTGCTTCACCTGTGACCCGTATCCCACCGGCTGCGACACGACGGCCACGCGGGAGGTCATTCAGACGTTGAAGGAGTTCGGCAACCACGTCCAGATTTTGACCAAGGGGGACGGAAGCCGGGACTTTGACCTGCTGGACGGCGAGGATTGGTACGGTGTGACTATCTCCTGCGACGCGCCTATGGCAGACGAGGCGGAGCCGGGAGCAGTCAAACCGGCGGACCGCCTGTATAGCCTGGAGAAAGTGAAGTGCAGGGGGATTAACACATGGGTATCGTTCGAGCCGGTCCTTGACCCGGAAGCCGTACTGGCGTGTATTTATGGATGCGCGTACTTCATCGACAAAGTAAAAGTCGGGAAGCTGAACTACCACCCGTCGGAC
>CAJUTB010000071.1 GCA_910589315.1 uncultured Oscillibacter sp.
AAAATCCTGTAACTCTTCACAATCTTTCTTTCCATAAAAGGCAACAATTTTTACAGGTAAATTTCTATAAACGCTTTCAACATTTTCTTGAATGTTTGTAATAGATTTATTTATAATTTCTTCTGTAATTTTCCTAAAATATTTGTGCAAATCCAATATTTGTGCAAATCCAATATTTGTGTATAATACTCACGAAGTATACCAATCAGATTAATCCATTTCATCTTTTCATTTGTTTCAGGTTTATTTTTTATCTAATTTATCTAATGGTCAAATTTGGCCGACACATTCTTTAAATGCTCAATGATCGGCAGACGCTGGGGACAGATCTCCTCGCATTGGCCGCAGGCAATACAGTCCGATGCTTTTCCGTGGGTCTGCGCCAGAGTATCATAGCTGGAAAACGAAACCGTCCACCCTTTCCGTTCCATATCCTCCCGCATGATTTCATTGTAAAGTGAGAAATACCGGGGGATAGCGATGTGGGCCGGGCATCCCTCCGTGCAGTAGGAACAGCCGGTACAGGGGACGGCGATCTGCGCGTTGATGATGCTCCCCGCCTGAAAACAGAGTTTCTGTTCCTCTTCACTGAGGGGAACGAAATTGTCCATGTAAGAGAGGTTGTCCTCCATCTGTTCCATGCTGCTCATACCGGAGAGCACCACCATAACATTAGGCAGCGACGCCGCAAACCGGATAGCCCAGCTGGGGATGGAACGGTCCGGAGCGGCAGCCAGAAACAGCTTTTCCGCTTCTTCCGGCACACGGGCCAGGGAACCTCCTTTGACCGGTTCCATAACGATTACCGGCTTGCCGTGCCGCACACAGACCTCATAGTTTTTACCGCTTTGTATCCACTCACTTTCCCAGTCGAGATAATTGATCTGTAACTGCACGAATTCCATTTCCGGATGCTTTGCCAGAATTTCATCCAGACACTCGGCGCTGTCGTGGTAGGAAAAGCCGATATGCTTCACAAGCCCCTGCTCCTTTTTTTCCTGCAGCCAACGGAAGCAATCGTGTTTCTCGAATTTTGAAAGGTTTTCTTTGTCAACACCGTGCAGAAGGTAATAGTCAAAGAAGCCTGCGCCGGTCTTCTTCAACTGCTCTTTGAATACTTTGTCGCAATCCTCCGGCGAATTGAAAAAACCGGCATGAAGCTTGGTCGCCAGTGTAAAACGGTCTCTCGGATAGCGTTCCACCAGGGCCTCCCTGGCCACGTTTTCGCTGGCAAACCCGGCGTACATCCATGCCGTATCAAAGTAAGTAAACCCTTTTTCAATAAACCGGTCCACCATTTTTTTCACCTGCTCAACATCCACTGAGGCGGCATCCGCCGGGTCAAGCTGCGGCAGGCGCATAAGTCCAAAACCCAATTTTTTCATACCTATTCCTCCAGTCCATAGATTTTTGTAAAGCATCCTATCATATGGCTGGCAAATTGTCAATGCGTAACAAACATATTGTCGGTTAAACATTGACGCGGACCTCCCGGTATGATATTCTGGAGACAAATATCAGCACAGGAAGACGAAATTATGGGAAAAGTCAGGGCACGGACCGAAAAAGAATTCGCCGCAAGGAAACAGGAGATCCTGACTGCGGCCAGGGAACAGCTGATGGCAATGGACTACGAATCCATTACACTGGCCACAATCGCCGAAAAAACCTCCATTTCACGGTCGTCCATGTACCACTATTATGACAGGAAAGAGAGCGTTTTCGTGGATCTGATCATCCGGGAGTACCGGGAATGGGGGGAACAGATGAAACCACTTTTAGAGCGGCGCTGTTCCCGGGAACAGTTCTGCCGTACGCTGACAGATATCCTATGGGGACATGAAACACTTTTAAAACTTCTTTCTTTGCATCTGCCCATCCGGAACCACGGCTATGATGATTCCATCCTGCGGTATTTTGCAGAAGAAACACTGCCCTTTCAGAATACGATAAAAGAGGTGGTGGCATTCCAGTTCCCGGATGCCGGACGCAAAGAGAGAAACCTGTTTTTGATCCAGTTTTCGGTGTACTGCCATTCGCTGTATGAGACCAAATACCTCTCCCTGAACCAAACGGACACCATGTGGGAAATGCCGTTTCCTGACGTTATCCCGCCAGCAGAGGAAATCTGCTATGACGGCCTGATGAAATTGAGCGCGGGCCTGATATCCGAGGAGTGAAACCGATGAAACAAAAGAATCAAGCCCCCGCCTGTATTAAGGTACGCGGTGCGCGGGTACACAACCTAAAAAACATCGACGTGAATGTGCCGCTGAACCAAATCGTCGCTGTCGCCGGGGTGTCAGGCTCCGGGAAATCTTCTTTGGCCCTGGGGCATGGCGGCGATCCGTTACATCCATGCGTACCCGCGGGGAGCCTCTGGCAGCCTCCACGTATCCGTACTATGGAGGCTGCCCATCTGTCCTCCGATGTTTCCTGTTCCGCTTGTCAACTTTCTGCTGTCCTGTCTTTTTGTCAATCACTG
>CAJUTB010000072.1 GCA_910589315.1 uncultured Oscillibacter sp.
GCCTGTTTCCGCGCAAGGGCCTTTTTGACTTTGGAGACGATTTCGGCGGCGGTGAGCTTAAAACGCTCCGCCAGGTAGGGGGTGGGGCCGACTTCGCCGAACTCGTCCTCTACGCCCACCATTTCCAGAACTGTGGGGCAGTGCAGAGCCAGCGCAGACGCAACCGCAGAGCCAAGGCCGTTCTTTACGTTGTGGTTTTCCGCCGTGACAATCGCGCCCGTCTCCTTTGCGGCGGCCAGAACGGCTTCCTCGTCCAGAGGCTTCAGGCACCACATGTCCAGCACGCGGACGGAAATTCCTTCCTTTTCCAGTTCCTCCGCGGCCTTCAGGGCCTCGGCCACCAAATATCCCATCGCGATAACGGTCACGTCCTTGCCGTCTTTCAGCAGGTTCGCCTTGCCAACGGCAAAGTCGGTGCCTTCTTCGTAGATATTCGGCGCGCCCTTGCGGTGCAGGCGCATATACCAGCAGCCCTGGGTTTCCTTCGCCAGACGCGTCACCTTGCCCACGGAAACCAAATCGCAGGGTTCCACAACGGTCATTTCCGGTATGGCGCTCATAATACCCATATCCTCAAAGGGCATATGCGTGCCGCCGTTCAGCGCGGCCGTGATGCCGGGGTCCGAACCCACCACCTTCACATTCTGTTTCGCGTATGCGCAGGACATGAAGATCTGGTCGCAGGCCCGCCGCGCCGCGAAGGGCCCAAACGTATGGGTGAAGGGAATGAACCCGCGGGACGAAAGACCCGCCGCCACGCCGATCATGTTCGCCTCCTGGACGCCGCAGTCAAAGGTCCGCTCCGGGTACGCCGCCTGGAAAGGCTTCGTGCCCGCCGCGTTCATCAGGTCCGCGTCCAGCACGACCACCTTTTCATCCTCCGCCGCCATGGCCAGCAGCGTTTCGCAGAATTCCTTCCGCAGCTCTTTATCGCTCACCGCATGATGTTCCGCTACTTTTACGCTCATGCTATTTTTCCTCCTCGTCAAAATTCCGTCCGTAAGCCGCTCAGGCCAGAGCCGCGGCGGCTTTGTCCAGCTCCGCCAGGGCTTCTTCCACCATCTCCGCCGTCACCGGCATATTGTGGGAGCCGAGAGACCCTTCGATCTTGCTGTATCCCTTGCCCTTTACCGTGTTCAGCACGATCACCGACGGACGCTCGCCCGCTTCCGCCTTCGCTTTGGCGATGGCGGCGGAAATCTGCTCCACATCGTTGCCGTCCTCCACGTTCTGCGCGAACCAGCCGAAGCTCTCGAACTTCTTCGCCACGTCGCCCAGATTGCACAGCTCCTGGACATAGTTATCAATTTGGCACTTGTTGTAGTCCACAAAGGCGATCATGTTGGAGAGCTTTTTCGCACCCGCGAACATGGCCGCTTCCCAAACCTGACCTTCCTCAATCTCGCCGTCGCCCAGAATCAGATATGTGTAGTTTTTGTACCCCTTCAGCCGGTTGGCGCAGGCGATGCCCATGGCGGAGCTCGCGCCCTGGCCCAGAGAACCGGTGGTCATGTCGACGCCGGGGGTGCGGTTCATGTCGCAGTGGCTGGGGAGTCTGGTGCCGGGCTTGTTCAGCGTGTCCAGCATTTCCATCGGGAAATAGCCCTTGAGGGCCAGGGTGGCGTATACTGCGGGACCGGCGTGGCCCTTGGAAACCACCAGCATATCCCGGTCATCCTTCTGGGGATTCTTGGGGTCGATGTTCATTTCGCCGCCGTACAAAACCGCCAGCACGTCCACAATCGACAACGCTCCGCCGATGTGGCCCACGCCCAGCGTCCCGATGCATTTGATCGTTTCCTTCCGGATTTCCACGGCAAACTTCTTGATTTCCTTCACGTTCTGCACTTCCTTTCGGTGTTTAGCCGTAAATCTCGGCTTCCAGTCCCTTGACCTTCTCCTTCGCGCCCTTCAGGAACT